>JAEYWD010000102.1 GCA_023429135.1 Bacteroidota bacterium
GCAAAATCCCCCTCCACCAAATATCATTAATTTATTGTCATTCTGAACGAAGTGAAAAATCTGTTTGCTTTACGGACAAAATGACTATTAGAAGTCTTTAAAAGCAAGTGTTCCTGACTGTTTACATGAAATCAAACAGATAGTCAGTTCAATTATCAGTTTTTCTGCAGAACATAATTCATGTACACATATTCGCGGTTGAGGAATTGATTATATGTGGGAGACCCTACGGTTCCTGCAAAATTAAGCGCTACTTTACGCAGCATCCGGGGAGCAAGTTTCTTAACAAGCTGACGGCGGCGAGTGTCGTCCAGATTTAGTGCATTAACAACCTGAGAGGTGATATCTTCTTCCTTAATTATCTTAAGTCCCGAATTAATTAATTGTTCCTGCAATTCAGGAATCTCATAGTCATACCGAAAATCGGTAAACAAAAAATGGCCCCCTGGTTGAAGTACTCTGTGGACCTCGGCTAGAAACATTTTCATATCGGGATACCGGTGCGACGATTCCACATTCATTACAACATCGAATGCATTGCTGTCAAGTGGAATTTGTTGCGCATCGCCCTGAATAAACTTCATCCCCGCAGAGTTATGGCATTTATTTGAAAATGAAACTGCTCCATGATCCAAATCCATCCCGGTTGCCGACTGAGGATTAAATCTTCCGTTCACATACGCTAATCCTCCTCCCCGACCACTGCCAACTTCCAGAATATCTTTACCTTTTAGATCAACAGCGTCGGCAAGTAAATGGTACAATTGAACCGAATAACGATTAGCACTCTCTTCATAATTCAGATCAACCTCTGCTCCATTGGAATATCCATAATTCATAAAAAGAACTTCGCCTTTTTTATCAACAGAATTCACATACCAGTACCATGTTCTAAAGATCCATTCTCTAAAGCTTCCCATATTAGTGTTTTGTGGTTTAAAATCTCCTCAACCTTTCCGCAAGATGCTATCCGAATTGTAATGGCATTTTCCGAAGAATAGTATTTGAACAAGATAAGGACAAATTTGAATTATTAACTTATGTTGGTCAATTATTACAAAAAGAATTAATATTTCATGCAGCAAATCAAAAAACCTTCGTCTATTAATTACAACTCACAAAAATCCCATCCAATGAAAAAAATCTTTCTTTATAGCGCAATGATTGTCGCAACTATGTTGCTTGCAACGTCCACATCGTGTATTTCCTCGCAGTCGCCCTTTCCGGTTAAAGGAAGCGGTGATTTAACTGATAAAACATATAACATCACCGGCTTCGAAGGAGTAGATGTTTCGAGCGGTTTTGATGTTAACCTGGTTCAGGGAAACTCGGAAAAAGTTATTATCTCGGCACAGGAAAATTTGTTTGAATACATTTCGGTTAAAGTTGAAGATGGCGTACTTAGAATAAGAATGGAGCGGAATGTAATTCAGACCAGAGGACTGAAAGCGAAGATATATCTGAAATCAATCAATTCTCTATCCGTTTCGGGTGGCGGCGACGTTACTGCGGAAACAACCCTGGATGTTCCCCGGTTGGCAATTAACTTAAGCGGTGGTGGTGATATTGCAACCACATTAAAAACTGGTGAACTCGATTGCCGCATCAGCGGCGGCGGCGATGCCGACCTTAAAGGCGATATAACCAATTATCGCTTAAATATGAGTGGCGGTGGCGATCTTCAATCGGATGTGGCCACGCAGACAATTTCGTGCTCCATGAGCGGTGGTGGAGACTTCAAGCTAAAAAACAGCATCACCGCTAAAATGGCCGATATCAATATTTCAGGTGGCGGCGATCTGGATATAAATACAAATGCTGATGAGGTGAGATGTTCTGTTTCGGGTGGCGGCAATGCAACTTTAAACGGAAGTACCAGATTCCTGGATGTTGCAGTTAATGGTGGTGGAGATGTAAATGCAGGTAATTTCAAAGCCGAAAAAGCAGCTTTCCGTGCAAACGGAGGATCTGATGTTCATATCAGCGCTACCTCGGAGCTAACGGGGCAAATTTCGGGTGGAGGAAATGTATATTATTCAGGCAACCCTGTGGCTGTAAACATCGACGCCAAAGGCGGGTCGACAGTTCATAAAGAATAAAGAGCAATGCTGATAAAATCAGGGCGCAGTCGGAAGGCTGCGCTTTTTTTGTCGTATGTCCATAGCAACAAGCATGGCAGTATATCCCCAAACCAAAGCAGATGCTTTATCGGTATCGAGAAAGTTATTCAGGATGCCGTGAATGTAATAAGTAATTAATCCAAGCGCTAGAGCAAGGGAAAAAATCCGTTCCTGCGAATATGGTTCGGCAGCATAATAAACGCGGAAGCCAATCAGAATACTTGCAATTACCAGCACAATCATGATTACCATACCCGGAAGGCCCGACTCGGCCAAAGGTCCGATATATTCGCTATGCGCATTACCCCAGTCGCCCCGGTTGGTGCTGATAATTGTTTTTTCGCGCGAAGCCTGGAAGGGTGCATATTGAAACATATAGGTCCCTGGCCCCCACCCCACAACGGGTCGTTCGTGAAACATACGAAATGCTGAATTCCAGCGGTTAATGCGCTCGAGGTTGGAGGCATCGGTGCGGATGTTGGAAATAGATTCTATATGTTTGGTAATGTCTTTCGACGAATCCTGCTGGTTCCGTTCGAGTTTTAAAAATATGTCACTTCGATATAAATATAAAATTGAGGCTATTAGAAAAACTCCCAATCCAATTAACTTCCAGGAGACACGAAGTTTCACAATCACGAATATTACCGCAATGATAAAAATGCTGATCCATGCAGCCCGGGTGTAGGATAAAAGCAAAGCAAAGCAAAACACCGAAAATATAATCCACGCTAAAAGCCGCAGAGGAACTGAATATTTCTTAAATGATCCGAGCGCAGCGATTACCGGAATCAACATGGCAATAATAGCTCCATACGATGTATGGTCGCGGAAAAATGGGTGAGCAGCCCGGTAGGCCATCTGGTGACTAAAAAGTCCGAACTGCGAAAGATAAATAATGGCAGTGGCAACCACGATGAGCATAGGTGGAAGATAAACCCACATGTACCAACGCATCATTTTCCTTTTACGGAACATGGCGGCTGCAAGAAAATAGAAAGCCACCAGAAACCAGAGCCTCGATACCAGAAATTTAAAAGATACCAGAGGCATAGAGCTTGTAATGGTTGTTATAAACATCCAGCATACCTGAATGTAAATAAGCCATGAAATGGGATGAGTAAGAATATCTCTGTCGAATTGCCTCTCGAGAATGATCCTGTAAAAGAAAATCAGCAGCACCAGAATAAGAAGCGGTTCCGTAATTAACTGAAGATTAAAACCCAGTTGCGGATAATAATACTCCAATGGGACCGAAAGCGGGGTAAGAAATACGATGAAGAGAATAAACCTGTCGAGCGCTTTAATAGCAATATATGCGAAAATAAGGACAAAAGGCAGGCCCACAAACCAGAATATTTCAAAAGCCATCAGTATTGCGTTGATGGCAATAAATACCAGGCTCAGGATAAAAATGCCCTTATGTTCGGCATACGCCTTTTTTATTTCGGCCAGCAAGGGTTAATTTTTTATACTGTCGCGGATTACAAAAGCAAGCAACGCAAGGAAGAAGGCTGATATTGACGAAATCAGCACAATAAGCGACCGTTTTGGATAAGCTTTTCGTTCCGATTCGTAAGCTTTATCCACAATATATTTGTAAGGAAGGTTCTGTTCGGCATCCACCCTGGCTTCCATGTACTTCTGTCGAACAAGGCTGAGGCGTTCGGTTTCCGATTTCAACAGATTACGGAGCGAAACATAAGCGCTGCCATATTTCGCCAGAATAGCCAGTTTGTTTTCGAGCGACCTCACCGGTTTGCCATCGGCCAAAGCTTTAGCATAAGCGTCGTTAAAAACCTGGGCTTGCGATTCGTAATCCATCACTCCGGTTTTCATAATAAAGGTGAGCGAATCTTCCATTTTTCGCATATCTTTTTCAAGATCCAGATATTCCTTTTCGACTATAGCAAGAGCTTTACGGGCACGTTCTTTCTGCATGGCGTTCATAACCGTATCCACCTGATTGGCAATTTCGTTGGCAATATTTGCGGCCATCGCCGGGTCTTTATCCAGAACCTCAATAACTACCGACATAAACTCGGTACGCCTGAACTTAATATTGCTTTTGAAATTGCCCTGAAGCGAGGTTTTCGCATATTTGCTCGTGGTATCTATTTCGTAATGCTTGTATAAATTGAATTTCCGGATGATACTTGCTTTAATGGCTTCGGAATTCAATACCTGCATCAACTGCTCCGATTCGGCTTCTTTTCCAAAACCCATGATGTCTTCGGTATAAAGGCTGGAGCTCGAAAGCAAACCTTTGGAAACGCCGGTTGTGTTCGTAGGAAACATTACCACTGACGACTTAAACTTTGGCGTGATGGTTAACGCGACAATTGCAGACACAAGGGCTGCAACAAGCGTTATGGCTATAAGCGGAACACGTTTACCCCATAAATAGGTAATGAAGTCGGTGGAGTTGAAATTAAACTGGTCTTTTTTCTTTTTCGACATAAGTAGCTATATGTTTAGTTTCTTGACAAGGACTTCATTTTTTACACCCCTCTCCTGCAGGAGAGGGGCCGGGGGTGAGGCTTATATCACTTTTATCAATACATAATTCTTTTTCCCTTTCTGAACGAGCAGGTATTTCCTGTTAATCAGATCGGAAGCAGAAACGGTAACTTCAATGGAGGCTACTTTATTTTTATTTAACCCCAAACCGCCACCTTCGACCATCCGGCGAGCTTCGCCTTTTGATGGGAAAACTTTGCTATGGGTACAGATAAGTTCCAGAATGTTTACACCTTTTTCAATCTCGGTCCGTTCAACTTCAAACATTGGAACACCGTCGAAAACAGCGAGAAAAGTTTGTTCGTCGAGTTTGGCAAGTGTTTCGGATGTGCCGGCACCAAAAAGAATCTGGGTAGCATCTTCGGCAGTCTGCAGTTGCTCTTCACCATGAACCATGGTAGTAAGTTCACGGGCAAGGGTTTTCTGCATTAAACGGAGATGAGGAGCTTGCTGATGTTCGTTCCAGAGTCCTTCCATTTTCTCGGGACGGAGCAGGGTAAATATTTTCATGTATTTGAAAGCATCGTCGTCCGAAACATTCATCCAGAACTGATAAAACTGGTATGGGGATGTTTTTTGAGGATCGAGCCAAACGTTACCTTTTTCGGTTTTGCCAAATTTTCCACCATCGGATTTGGTAATGAGCGGGCAAGTAAGGGCGAAGGCCTCTCCATTTGCTTTGCGGCGGATAAGTTCGGTGCCTGTAACAATGTTTCCCCACTGGTCGGAACCGCCCATCTGGAGCTTACAGTTCTTATGTTCGTAAAGGTGAAGAAAATCGTATCCCTGAACCAACTGATAGGTAAATTCGGTAAACGACAAACCCGTTTCGAGACGTTTTTTTACCGAATCCTTGGCCATCATGTAATTAACCGAAATATGCTTGCCAACGTCGCGGATAAAATCCAGGAAACTAAATTCCTTCATCCAGTCGTAATTGTTTACAATTTCAGCTTGGTTGGGAATATTGCCAAAATCGAGAAAACGACCCAGTTGTTTTTTTATAGCCAGAAGGTTATTATCGATTGTTTCTGCGGTAAGCAGGTTACGTTCTTCCGATTTTCCGGAAGGGTCGCCAATCATACCGGTTGCCCCACCAACAAGTACAATGGGTTTGTGGCCGGCCATCTGTAAATGCTTCAATAACATTACCGAAACCAGGTGACCAATATGCAGTGAGTCGGCTGTTGGATCGATACCCACGTAAGCCGTTGTCATTTCTTTCATTAGCTGTTCCTCGGTGCCGGGCATATAATCGTGCACCATCCCTCTCCATTTAAGCTCTTCAAAAAAATTCATATAGAAATTGCGGTTTATTATTCAAAAAGATCAGGCAAATATAACAGACCCATTGGAATATAAAAAATAGAGCCGCAGTTTTGAGGTCGATTCGCGAATTAGCAAAAATGAGGTAACTTTCAGATATTTATTAACCCACAATAATTGCAAAATACCTTCCTGTTTCATCAACATATATAATTAATTGCTTAACTTTAACTTACTACTAATAAATCAGTATTAACCATGACGACCATAACCCACCAGCAGAATAAGTTAATGGAAGCTCTGATCCAGGCAGACAAAGAAATGGCAATTGAAATTATTTCGGAATGGGCCCAAATACATACCTTTAAAAATACACTTATTAGTTTGTTCCAGCCTGTGCTCGACAGGTTTGGGGAATTGTGGTTTAAAGGTGAGATCTCGCTTGCACAGGGATATGTGGCTGGTCTTATTGCCGAAGAAGTCTTTGTGATAGCTTCAGAATCGGGAGAATTCAAAAAAGAAGATGTTGATAAAAGTAAAGTTGCTGTTATAGGAAATGCTGAGGACGATTATCATGCTTTGGGCCGAAAATTGCTTGTAACATTTCTGAAAATGGCAGGCTGGCAAATTCATGATTTAGGAAATGATGTTGTTGCCAAAGATTTTGTTGATAAGGCAGTTGAAACGGATGCATCGGTAATTGGAGTTTCGGCCATGATGTTTACAACGGCAAATAATATCCGAAAAATACGTGATGAACTGGATGCCCGAAACCTGACAGGAAAAATTCAGCTTGCCGTAGGAGGAGCAATATTCAGGCTGCGACCTGAGTTATGTCGCGAGGTAGGTGGCGATGGAACTGTAGACAATGCTCTGGAAGCAAACGATTTATTTATGAAGCTCAAAGAAGTATCAGCACGGTATAAATAAAAAGAGGATGAACAGCATAGAAAGGGTTTTTGCAGCAGTAACGGGAGCTGTCCCCGACAGAACACCTGTTTCACTAACTGCTTCGTTATATGGAGCCGCTTTATTAAAATGTCCGTTAACTGAATATTATCGTAAACCTCATCTTTATGCTGAAGGTCAATCGCTGGTAACCAACCGTTGCAATACCGACATCATATTTTCTCCGTTTGCTTTTTCCCTGTTTGCTGAAGCATGCGGTGCCAAAGTTTCAATTTCAGATAAAGCTGCACCGGTTGTAAAAGAACATATTCCATACACCCCAGGAGAACATATAAGCTTCGATGTTAAAAAACTACTCTCCCATCCGGCTTCGGAGTATCTGCTCGAATCGGTTTCGCAACTGGCAAAAACAGTAGGCAAAGAAAAAATTATTGCAGCTATCAATAGCTCACCATGCGATTTACCTGCC
Source organism: Bacteroidota bacterium (assembly GCA_023429135.1). GTDB lineage: Bacteria > Bacteroidota > Bacteroidia > Bacteroidales > JAAUTT01 > JAAUTT01. The sequence continues at coordinate 7,285 of JAEYWD010000102.1, forward strand.
ATGGTTTTTGGAATTGACAAATGGCTTCACACTTTGCTTTTTCACCGGGAACAAGCAATAAGCATTATTAATAATCTAGGCGAATATTTTATTGAAATGTCGGGGCAAATGTACCAACAAGGCGCACATCTGGTAGCGACCACGGTAAATTTCACGAATCCGCAGATTGTCACTGCTCCCATCTCTGCTTATGTTATACCTCTGCTAACAGAAATGTTTTTAAAAGTTGAAGGAATAAAAGTAATTCACCATGGAGGCCCGGTTTTTGGTGAGTTTGTAAAAAAATATGTGCACCTTAACGGAACAGTAGGTTTTGTAATCAGTCCAAATGATAAAATTAAAGATATACGACCTCTTGTGGATGGCAAAACCATTCTGGGAAATATCGACGGACCGTTTGTTTATAAACAATCGGCCGATGCAGTTTATAAAAAATGTTTACAGATTTTGAAAGAGAATGAGGGTAATACCCGTTTTATCCTTAGTTCTTCGAATGCCGATCTTACTTACGAAACTCCTTTGGAGAACATTCTCGCCGTAAGCAGGGCTGCCGAAGACTATTCAGCAAATAACCGGGTTAATTAAGATGTTTGGATGGGGAAAAAGATTTTAATAATTGCATGCAGCATTTTTAAACGCGAACTTGAGCATTTAAAAGAAACCGGCCTTCTCGATTCAGAGCTTCTTTACCTCAATTCGATGCTCCATATGCACCCCAAAAAACTTGGAAAGCTTCTGGAACAAACATTGACAAAGCATAAAGACCGGAAAATAGTTTTATTATACGGCGACTGCCATTCGCACATGATGGACACGGAAACAGAACATATAAAAAAAGTAAATGGAATTAACTGCTGTGAGATTTTTCTTGGCGCCGAACGATATTTTAAATTACGAAAACAAGGCGCTTTTATTCTATTGCCTGAATGGCTGGAACGCTGGCGCGAAATTTTTCAGGATGAACTTGGTTTTAAAGATGAGCATATTGCACAAAGATTTATGAACGATTTTCATAAAAATCTGGTTTATATTGATACAGGAATAACCGAAGTGCCCTTGGAAAAAATTGATCAAATAAGCAGCTTTACAGGTTTAAAGTGTCATATCGAATCCTGTTCAGGTAAAAATCTGCTAAATGAAATTTTAAAAACCGTTAAAAAGCTTTCTGATGATTAACGATAAAGCCTATACAATTTTACTGTTTTCTTTGCTCGACAATATTTTATATCATGCTGATTCGCCTAAAAAATTTGCATCTTATCTATGCCAGGAAATAAAATCCATCATTGGAATCAAAGTGGTTGCTGTAGTGAGCTTCGATTCATTATCGCAGGAAACCCAACTGCTGGGCATTTGTCCAACACGTAAACTTGATTTTTTAAACACCCCCGATCTGTCGAGGTTGTCAACTTTCTATTCGCAACATAAGGAAATTGTCTATTTTGATATTCAAACCGGGAATAAGGAAGATACCGAAATTCTGAATACCTACAACTTCTCCGATTGCATGATAGTACCCCTTATGGCGGGAAATTCTTTGGAAGGACAACTCTTCCTTTTCGATCTTTTTGATAAAAATGGCACCGACCGTATTATCGAAACTCTTGCAAAGCTATCGGGATTATGTGCAATCGTTATCCGGAATTCCAAAATGTTCCACAACCTGGAAAGAATGGTGGAATTGCGTACCAAGGAGCTCGAAATGAAAAATAAACAGCTCGAAGAAAACGAGAACCTTTTAAAACAGCAAAATGAAGAATATGCAGCCATAAACGAGGAGCTGAATGAGACCAACAGGGAATTACAGCTTGCCAAAGAGAGAGCACAGGAAAGTGACCGTCTAAAAACGGCTTTCCTCCAAAATATGAGTCACGAAATCCGTACTCCGATGAATGCAATCATGGGCTTCTCGGATCTTTTGGTTAACCAGTACAATAACAAACCCAAGCTTGAACAATATACCCGGATTATTCAACAGCGATGTAGCGACTTACTCGAACTTATTAACGAGATACTGGACATTGCCAAAATTGAATCGGGTCAGTTACCGGTGAATAACGAAGAGTGCCACCTTCCTTCATTGTTTGAGGAAATAAAGAACTTCTTTATGGAGTACCGGAAAAAGATAAACAAACAACATATAAACTTCGTTACCAATCTCGACTGCTCCATTGTCGATTCCGTTATTATAACCGATAAAGTCAAACTAAAGCAGATTTTCATTAACCTTATCAGTAACTCTTTTAAATTTACCGAATCGGGGCGAATTGAAATAGGCTGCAATCCGGATCACAATCAATACCTCTCCTTTTATGTGAACGATACCGGCATTGGCATTCCCCGTGAGCAGCACGAGATAATATTCGAGAGGTTTGCACAGGTTTACCACGGGCCATCGAAATTCTATGGCGGTACCGGCCTTGGGTTGTCAATTGTGAAAGGACTGGTGGAACTGTTAAACGGAAATATCAAAGTAGAATCGGAACCTGGTAAGGGCAGCAGATTTACATTTGCTTTCCCTTATAAACCTGTTGCTCTTCGTGGAGAAAAAGATAAAGGATCGGGGCCGGAACATAATATGCTCATAAAAGGAAATATTCTGATTGTTGAAGACGATAGTTATAATGCAGAATATATCAAAGAGATCCTTGAAGATTTTGATGTGCAAACGTTTTATGCAGAAAACGGCAGGGGTGCTTCTCAAATTATCAGAGAACAAATGCTTGATCTGGTTTTGCTCGATATTCGCCTGCCCGATATTTTAGGTTATGATCTGGTAACACAGATTAAAAAAGAAAAACCTGATTTAAAAATAATCGCTCAAACAGCCTATGCTTCGGCTTCCGACAAGCAGAAAGCCATTCATGCAGGATGCGACGAATACATAAGTAAACCGCTAAAAAAGGACGATCTTTTGGCAAAAATCAGCAAACTTCTGAAAGAAAAGAAGGTTTAATCCTTCACCTTTTGATAGTTCGAGAAAGAAACAATAATGAGGCTCAGGAGAAATAAAATGCCGAGAAACAAGGCGCTGTTGCGCATGCTGCCTGTTAAATGTTCCAGAAAGCCAAAGCTCAGCATTCCAAATACAATGGCAGCCTTTTCGGTGATGTCGTAAAAGCCGAAATAGGAAGAGGTGTCGAGACTACCCTCAGGAATCATTTTGGAATAGGTGGACCGTGCCTGAGACTGAATTCCACCCATAACCAATCCTACCATTCCGGCAAGAATAAAGAAATGAATATCGGTGGTAATCAAATAAGCGGCAGCGCAAACCACTGTCCAAATGATAAGCATGATGATAAGCGAAGGTTTATTACCAATTTTTGCCGAAACTTTTCCGAAAACAATTGCACCTACAATTGCAAGGATCTGAATCAGTAAAATGGTGATGATAAGTTTCGACCCTGTAATTCCGAGTTCTTTACTCCCAAAAAGGGTAGCCACCAGAATGATGGTTTGCACCCCTACACTGAAAAGAAAGAACGCCAGCAGGAACAAACGCATTTGTACCTGCTTCCTTATCGCTTTAAACACCTTTATAATTTCGCCGAATCCTTTGCCGAAAATGTTATTATTGAGACTAATCTGACCTTTATATTCCTTAAGATGGTAAAATGCAAACTGCGATATCAGCAACCACCATATCCCAACTTCAATAAAGGCAAAACGAACAGCATCGAGCTTTCCCTCAAAGCCAAACATCTGGTAATTCTCGATACAAAACAGGTTAAATATCAACAGCAACATACTACCGCCATATCCCCACGAAAATCCGCGGGCACTTATTTCATCATGTTTATCTGGAGTGGCAATCATAGGCAGAAAGGAGTTGTAATAAACCAGCGAACCGGCAAATCCCATCACAGCCAAAGCAGGAAACAAAATACCCCAAAGAATATTATGACCATTAAACCAATAAAGCGCTATACATGAAAGAGCTCCAATAAGAGTAAACATTTGCATGAACCTTTTTCGCAATCCACCTGCATCGGCAATGCCCGATAAAAGAGGCGTAAGAATAATAATCATCAAATATCCAAAGGCAATAGCATAATCGTAAATTACAGTATTTTGAATATCCCGCCCGGCAAACTTTACAACTGAAGAACCCCAGGCCTGATTTGTCATTTCCTGGTAAAAAATTGGATATAGCACCGTACTTATGCTTAAACTGTAAGCCGAATTGGCAATATCGTACGAACACCAGGCATTAATTACCTTCTTCGAATTTTTTTCAGGCAGGTTTTGTTCCATAGCAGCATATGTTTGTAACAGCTATTCAAAAGTAAACCTATTCGACAACATATTGCGCAGTACGAAGACTATTTCTTGATTATTTTAACTGAAAATTCTTTTCCTGTATTAGGTTTTATTTTCAGAATATAAACACCGCGAGAGAGTGATCCTGTTTTAACATCGCCGGAGGAATAAAGCGTACCTGAGGCATTAAGACTGATATTGTCCTGGAAAAGCTTTTTCCCGGTTAAATCATACAGCTCAAGTTTAGCATTATTCATTTGCGCGTCGGGTAAAAATTCAACAAAAAACTGTTCCTGGAAAGGGTTTGGATAAACTATGGCCCCATTACTAACTACCTGGTTTAATCCGTGTGTATTCAAAATCAAAAGATTACTGTCCATCCAAACAAGTCTGTCGCCAATCCATTTCTTAAGGTAATCAATATCCTGCTGATAAGTTGAACCGTAATAAGGATTTGGCCACACATATTTGCCCATAATTTTCCAGACGGCGAAGTTGCGGGCCTGAGGTTCATTAAGCACAAGAGCAAGGGAATCGATGAATTTGTGGATATTCTCCGTTTTAAGAATGTTACCCCTGAAATTTGTATACCGCTGTTTCATTGTGCTGTAAAAAACCGGATCGTTTAAAAATCTTTGCCACCAGAAAGGTATATGCCTGCCATCGCTTTCGGGAATTCCCTGATATACCCAGTCGGTAACAACTTCTCCGGTGTAGTAATTTGCATTTCCGAAGCCAAGGTTGTAATCCCAGGGCGGCCCGGCCACAAGCTTTTTATTTTTATCATCCCTGTCCTTATGAAAAAATGCACTTGTACGGTAAGAGTCAATATTTTTCGAAAGCTCGTTTAAGATAAAATAATCGACAAAGGAGTTAATGTCCATCAAAGTTCTGTATCCACTTTCCTCCTCCGCATAGTTCTCAGAAGCAAGAACCTTCTCGAAATTGAACATAAAATTTCTTATATACTCCTGTTGCTCATGATGCAGCTTACTGGCAGAGGGGTCGTGATACAGCAGGTTTATCTTTTTCCCGGTTTCAATTTTGGATAAATAAGAGGAAGTCCATCCTTCATTGTCGCTTCCGGTAGGTTTATCAATTTTAAAAATGTAGCCTCCGGTTATTGGAACTCCAGTAATATCTGTCGGTTCAAGTTTAGTAATACCTACTCTGTTTTTATCCTGCTTAATTTTTTCCAGAAGCACATAAACGCCATAATATTCATTATTCAGATACAATTCGCATAAAACATAGCGTGAGGCATAATGCCCCATATTCCTGAAAAGCTGATATGCTATAATATCGCGAATAAAAGTTTTATCGTTATAGGGAGCATATAAAACCCAGTCGTTTTCGGCAGGTAAACCTAACAGGGAAACATTCAGATTTTCGCCAGTCTCGGTTACAGTTTCGAATCCATACGATTTTTTTGGAAAAGCCTGAGAAGTTGATCCACGTATTTCGATACCAATATTGCAAGTGAGGACAGGAACATCCGACAAAATATTGGTAGCCCCCTTACCTTTGTTGAAAACCGTAAGCTGCGCGGTAATTTTAGGTTCGTTAACAATTTGAGCGCCGTTGGTGTTGATCGAAATCAATGGCAGATTGGACGAATTTGTTTGTGCTTCAATCCTTTGAAATAAGGCGACGAAAAATAAAGCAATTAAAAAAGTGTATAATTCCTTCATATATTATTCCCCGTTTAAATAATCAAATTGGATTTTCCGACATATTTTTATAAAATACCCCGGATCCTAATTTAAGGTAGTTCGATGTTAATAAATTCGCTAAAAACCAGCTAAAAAGGTTAAAATACTGTTTGTATGTTTTTCTGCTAAGGTTAGAATAAATGAAAATAAGGTTCTTTTTTTAAGAAAACCTTATTTCTATTTTGTATTTTGACCTTAGTACAAAAGATTTCAATTGTTATTTAACCTTATTATTTTATTTTTAATTGTGTTACCAAAGCTCTTAAGTCGAACTCAAAATTAATTAACAACAAAAGCGATGATAGGTTATAAAATTCCCGAAAAAATTTGTCTGGCAAATATTCCTACCCGTATCGAAAAGCTCGAAAGGCTTTCGGAAGAACTCGAAACAGTAAACCTGTACATAAAACGCGACGACGAAACAGGTCTGGAATGGAGCGGTAACAAGGTGCGTAAACTTGAATATGCTGTAAAGGAAGCGCTGAACCATGGCTGCAATTTACTCATTACCTGTGGGGGCAACCAATCGAACCATTGCAGGGCTACAGCAGCGGTTGCAGCACGTTTGGGAATGAAAAGCTGTTTGGTGGTGCGGGGATCGGAGGAATCGCCCGTGGAAGGCAACCTTTTTATTGATAAATTATTAGGCGCCGAAATCCGGTTTATAACACCCGAAGATTATGCCCAAAGGCGGAATGAAATAATGAAGGAAATTGCCGCACAAAAAGACCTGGAAGGTTATAAATGCTACATAATTCCCGAAGGAGCTTCGAATGGCATTGGTTCCTTTGGCTATTATAACGCCATGTTAGAAATTATGGAGCAGGAAAAAGCCATGAATCTAAAGTTCGATGCTGTAGCAATAGCTGTCGGCTCGGGCGGAACTTATTCGGGCTTGTTACTTGGTAAAATGCTAACAGGCTCAAAAGTAAAACTTCCCGGTTACCTGGTGGGCGGCAGCATCAACTATTTCGAAGAAGCCATTTACAACATTTTTGGAGAATTCTCGGAATACTTCAACCGGAAGGTTATCCCCGAAAAAGAAAATATACAGTTGACAGATACCTACATTGGCAGAGGTTACGGATTGAATAATCCCGAAGAAATTGAATTTATCAAATCTATTGCCCGGCTCGAAGGCGTGATTTTCGATAACGTTTACACCGGCAAGGCCCTGTATGGCCTGGTTACCGACATAAAAAAAGGCCTTTACCGCGACTGTAAAAACATTTTATTTATACATACCGGGGGAATGTTTGAGTTGTTTTCGCAGACGAAGGTTTTTGAATAACCAGCTAAAAAATATTCGTTACCGACTCATCACCTTCTGATGAAAGAACCAAGAAGTCAACATCAAAAAAAATTGTAAATTAAAAATTATCGTAAATTGGTTCGCAGATTTTAAACCTAACCATTCATTAAAATTCGAAATCAATGAAATCAATATTATCGCTTTCAGCAGCTCTGCTTCTTGCTGGTGTATCCGCTCTGGGGCAAATCCCTGACATTAGCCGGATTAAAACCGATACCGTTAAAGTAAGCACAGGCATCTCGTTTAACATCCATTCCAAAACACTGGGTGAAGACAGAAACATCATGATTGGTTTACCCGATGGCTACGGAAACAGCACAAAAAAATATCCTGTTTTTTATCTGCTCGACGGACAATGGTGCTTCAGCTTTACCAAACAGATGGTAGACTGGGAATCGAGAACACGGTACGGAATGATGCCCGAAATGATCATTGTAAGTTTGCATACCGGAGGCGACAACCGAACCCGCGACCTCACTCCTACTCAGGATAAAAACAATAAAAGCGGCGGCGGAGCCGACAAATTGTATCAGTTTATAAAAGAAGAACTGATCCCGTTTGTTGATAAAAACTACAGAACCTACAATTATCGTATTCTTGGTGGCACCTCATTCGGTGGTGTATTTGTAATGAATGCTTTCCATCGCGATCCTCAGTTTTTTAACGGTTATATTTCCCTGAGTCCGAGTATGTGGTGGGATAACAATATTTTACTCGACAGAACCAGGGACCTTCTGATAAAAAAACCAAATATCCTCAACAGACTTTATATATCGGTAGCTAACGAGGGAAAAGGGATGGGAGTAGATTCACTGGCCAGCATCCTGGAAAAATATGCTCCCAAAGGATTAGCATGGAAATTCGACAGTCATCCCGACGAAGTACACGAAACCGTAAGCTATAAGGGATATTGGGACGGACTGAAATTCGTATTTACCGGCTGGAGATATCCATTGGTAGATTTTGGAACCAAAGAGCATTTACTTTCTTCGGCCGATTCAGCCAATTACAAAACCATTAACCATAAAAATGCAAAACTTACAGATGAGGAGTTGAAGAGTCGCAGCGGTTTGTACATCGATAGTTACGGAAGAACCATTGCCATATTCCAGTCAGTAAATACCCTGCAATTTTTCAGCAATAGTCTCCCGGCATTAACGTTGTACCCCGAAACCCGGAACTCGTTTTTTCTTGACAAAACTCAAGTTCAGAATGATTTATACTTAAAGAACTTTGACATCCAGTTTGAATTTGTAAACGACGATTCTTTGGTTGTGATGGCCAACAAAAAAGCAGATTTTACAGCCAAAAAATTAAAATGTCCGGCACTCATTAAATTATCCGGTGCAGTGGTAGATAAATACACCGGATTGTATACGGCCCCACCTCCACAAAAAACCTTTCAAATTATAAAAGAAGGTGATTTATTGAAAATAGCTGATGATTCCAATCCCACTTATCTATACCCGGTAGGTGAAAACAAGTTTTTCGCACTTGTAAGAGGGACTGGCTATGAACTGGAATTCTTTGGCGAGAACCCAACCCAGGTTTCGAAGATGAAAATATCCATGAATGGAAATATGGTATTCGAATCGAAGAAGATGAATTAAATATTTATTGCATTAAAGCCTCCGAAAGGAGGCTGAGCTTATTGGACAGTAGTATTCTTAAACGCTATTACAGATGCGTTCGAAAGGCCTTATCTACTAACGGAATCGCAAAAAGTGGCGGTAAACCCAGCGTAGTTATAACTTTCCTGCAATTTTCAAGCGGAGCTGATTCCTTTTGTAAGTAATTTTCTTTTACTGCCAGGTCGAGCTTTTCGAGGTACTTCTCTCCTTTCTCTATCAATAACTGAATTTCATTCGAATTGCTTAAAGGAGCGGTCCACGACGACAGTAAAGTATTATAATTATTCAGTGACCTGATTGCTTTTACAGACTGAGTTAGTTCCCTGAAGTTATCGTAGGTAGGAATGTCATTTTCCACAGGCAGGGAATCGGCTGTAAACAGAATTTTATCTTCTGTGAATAAGATACTGAAGGATCCTTTTGAATGTCCGGGAGTATTGATTATCTTAATATGAATATTATTGTCAAGAGGCAATTCTTCTCCTCCCTTTAAAATTGAGTCAAGTTTAACAGGCTCTTTCACCAGATTATAAAATCCGGGTACAGGTCGAAGTTTATATTGCAGGTCGATATTTTCAATCCATTCCCTTTCGTTCGTATGACCAAATACTTTGCATCCTGTGTCCTTTTTGATTCTGTTTGCCGAGCCAATATGGTCGGGATGGGCATGAGAAATGATCAGCGTCTTTATTTCACAGACTTTCCGGTTGTTCTTCTCAATGTAATCATAAATATGGTTATAACTGTCATCAACACCACTATCAATAATAGTTATTGAATCTCCGAAAACTATAATTGAGTTTACAAAACGCGGAAGGGCTTTTTCAGGTGTTATTTGTACTGCAAAATCAATCTTTAGTAAATGAATATTACTTGTTATTTCCATTTTAAATAAGTTAGGTTTAATTCAGGTCAGATATCTGAAAAATTATTTGAGCTTACAACTTCACTGCCTCCACAAAATACCCCCGGTTATAAAATTGTTTTACTTCTGAAAAACCGGCCAGCTTCAGATCGGCCATGGCTTTTTCGATGGAATGCTTGTTAAATACAGCGTCGTCGGTAAACTTTTGCCGGTCCAGGTCTTCTTTCGATTCCATAAAAAAGTGAAACTTACCGCCATCCTTCAGCAGCGATCTGATCTTCGAAAAAGGCACAACCAGGTCTTTCCAGAAGTATACAACATTGGAACAAAAAACCCTGTCGAAACCCAATTGACCGATTTCTGCCGAAAGGAAATCTCCTAAAATCAACTCTGCTTTCCTGGCATCAATTAAAGTTTTGTTGAGCCGCGAAGCTTTTTCGAACATCAGCTCCGAATAGTCAATACCATAGTAAAAACCGGGATTTGCTTTTGTAAAAATTTCACGCATTCCAACTCCCGGTCCGTATCCAATCTCAAGAAGTTTTTCGCCCGGCTGAATATTCATTTCATTGATAAGTATGTCGTAGGCAGGTTTGGTTCCTTTGCTCATGATATTGGAAATAAACCTCCCCAAAAGACCGCTGGGTTTTCTAAACTGTTGTGCTATACCATAAAACATAACTAATTCAGCTTTAAATGACGCATTTTAAAGAGGCACCCTCCTATTAAAAAATAAACAATTGTGAGTAAAAGCAGGGCAACCATTTCAGGAATTATTTCCCGAAAACTCATATTCATAATCAGGGTTTTATTTAAAGCTGAAATTGCATGAGTGGGGGTCATTAATCCCTGCACGTTGACAGGATAACCTGCAATTGTAAAAAGCGCTTTACCATGTAACGGAAATGCTGCTCCGGTAAAGAACATAAACAAAAACATGGGGAGGTTGCCCACCACCAGCACTTCATTGGCAGAACGGGTGGCGGCTGCTATAATCAGACTGAAAGCAATAAGCGAAAGGCTTGCTAAGACTGCTATAAAAGTCATGATGAACAACGAGCCCTGGTATTCAAACCCCAGCATTATTGCCGTAAGCAGTGTAAGAAGAACAGATACAATCCCTACCATAAGTTGTACAATGCTTATTCCCCCTAAAAATTCTAAAGCCGTGAGCTTCGAGAGTTTCAAACGAAGGATGGTTTTATGTTCTACTTCCGATACAAAGGCTATGCTGGCAGTAAACATAAGCATGATAAGCGAAACGATCAGTATTCCGGGAACAACCATATCGAACTCGTTTATACTGGCTGAAGTTCCCAGGGCCGTCTCCTTAACAATTACTGTACGCTGTGCATGGGTTGCCTCAAGGGTGTACTCGTTAATGATTTCGTTTGCATAAACCGCACTCAGCAAATATTTGGTGTTTGTAAGGTCGCCAACGAATTCAACTTCGGGAACGGAAATGCTATCGTTGAAATGATTTATTCGTTTTTGCAGTGCTGAAGAAAACGAATCGGGTATCACAATCAGCGCATCGACTTTTCTTTGTTTTACAGCATCAACGGATAATTCGCGGTTGGAGACTTCTTCAATTTCGAAAGGAACAGAACTTGTATCGGCAAGGGTGCTAGTGAAATACGACGCCATTAACCGGCCGTGATTTATGTTTTGATTGTTAACTATTACCCCTTTGTCGTTATTGACGATTTGAATTTTGTAATGTACCTGCGACGACTCGATTATCAGAAAATATACAAAAATAAAAAAGGGACCCATGGAAAGGCTAAGCAGAAGGAGCCAATAACTCCTGAGCTGCTCCCGCAGACTTTTGGTAATAATGCTTAGTAATTTCATTGTCTCAGGTTTCGGCCGGTTAAATGGATAAATACATCTTCGAGGGTATTTTCACGCAATTTGATTTCACTAATCGCTAATCCAATCTTCTCAGCAAGGTTCTTAATGGCGGGCACGCTTTCGATGATATGCGGATGTTTGATCATCACCGAATCAGTTCCTTTTGTAACATCCATCGGAATGTTTTTAATATGTTCGGCAAACTGGTCCAACAAACCAGGATCGCTGCCCGAGGTTACTATTTCGAGGATGTCTCCTTCCCCAACTTTACGTTTCAGGTTAGAAGGAGTGTCGAGCAGAAGTAATTTACCATGATCTATAATAGCGACAAGGTCGGCCAAACGATCGGCTTCGTCCATGTTATGGGTGGTAAGAATAGTTGTTTTTTCTTTCCCGAACGATTTTATAAAATCCCGCACCAAAATACGACTCTGAGGGTCAAGACCAGCTTCGGGCTCGTCGAGGATCAGAATTTCGGGGTTATGAATCAGGGCCAGACAGATGTTCAGCCTTCGTTTCATGCCTCCCGAAAGGCTGGCCGCAAGTGTATGGGTTTTATCCTTCAACCCCAGAACCGACAAGAGCTCAATGGCATGGGACTTTAAAGCTTTTCCCGACAGGCCGTATATGGAACCGATAAACAGCAGTTGCTCCAGACAGGTAAGCTTCGGGTAGAAAATATTTTCCTGCGGACAATAGCCGATCAGGGCCTTGAAATCCTTTCCTGAACTGGTATCTAGAATAATCTTCCCCCCGGTTGGAGGCAGTAATCCGCATATCATGCTGATGGTGGTAGTTTTTCCCGCACCATTAGGACCAAGCAGGCCAAAGATCCCCGTTCGGGGTACTTCGAAATTCAGGCCGTCAACAGCCGTAAAGGTTCCGAAGTTCTTTCTTAGGTTTTCAACTTTTATCACAACAGGTTATTTACTGACAAAAAGGAGAAGCGTCAGTTCTCCGGATTGCAAAGATTCAGCGATTCACGTTTTGGTTTCCGCCAATAAAATTAGGTTGTTTTGCTTTCAAAAGCAACAGGAAATTGAAGGTTGAAATCCCGATAGTTTTACAAACTATATTTAGTAATACTATTCCTTATAAATTCCAGATCCTTCCGCATTCCATCCAGAAAGAGTTTTCTCTTTTCGTCTTCCGGATATTCCTTCGGATCCTTTTCAAACGGAGGGTATTCCAGATGCACTGATACTGGTCCTGCAATATTATACTGATTCACCACGCTGAAATACTCGTCGAAGTTGACCATCCCCTGCCCCATGGCTACGGTTACAGGATTCCATTTTTCATTCACCTTCATCCAATGGAAGTCCTTAAGAACAGTGCATTTGACCCAAGGTGCCAGCAATTTCAAGCCCAGTATCCAGGTGCTTCCTCCTTCAGCAACAGCATGGCGCACATCGTACTGGCAACCAATATAAGCAGGGTCTAAATCTTTGAGCAGTTCGAACAAATCCCATGAAGGACCTCCTACCCTGCGACCATAATGATTCTGGTAAGCACCGTGAATTTTATATTTACGGTTCAGAGCTTCCAGCTTTTTCAGGCCAGGCTTCATTTTTTGCAGTGAATTCCATATCCCGTCCTTTTCATTGTAATCCAGGTAACCCATGCGGTAATATTTTACACCCACTGACGAAGCTGTTTTCAGGATCCTTTCGGATAAAGGATCGTCGGCATTGTTGATGGCTGTAACAATCATGTCGATGGCAAGTCCTTTTTTCCGGGCAGCTTCAACAGCTTTCGGGAGATCTCTTTCCACATTTTCAGGCAGCACATGTCCGTCGGGCCGAACCGTAAGATCGATTCCTTCAAAACCCGCTTCGGCCAGCAAGGCCGACATATCATTGTAATTCATCCAGTGCAAGGCTTTTGAAAAAGCATGGATTTTACGGGTATTGCTCAGGTTCCTTGTTTCAATATGGGGTATGGCATTTGTCCCTAATGTCAATCCTGCGGCCACCATGGATGTTTTGGTAATAAAATCCCTGCGGGAAGTGTTAGAAGAGTTGCCCATGTTATTTTGTTCTTTCAGCTAACTAAGATAACATTATGGAACGAAATCCTCCCAAACTTCCAGTTTAATTTCAGGGTTGGCAACATAGAGGAATGTTTCGGGCGATTCATCAAAAGTGGTATAGATGGATTTCCCGGGAACCAAACCAAGTTCCGGATGCAGCGAAGGTGTTTTCCGAATCAGTTCACTCAAATTATAGCTGGGGTTTTTTACCCAGGTAATTACGTTTTTGTTGTCGTAAACGGGAAACCACGCCAACCCTTTATGCGCCCTTACCTTGTCGTATTCGAAACCATAATTGCGGTCGCACCAGGCACCGAAAGTCAAAGGCTCTTCAGGACCGGCGCTGATGGTTGCATGTGCCCAATCGGGCGGAACCACCACTACTTCGCCCGGTCCGGCTTCAACGGCAAAGCACCGTCCGGGATTATCATCGGCAGTCTCCTGCATGTAAATAATTGCTTTGCCAGCCCATATTTCGTAAATCTCAGGTGGTGACAAGCGGTTGTTACGGGCTTTTTTGTGAATATGTCCCTGACTGCGAATGGGTTCGTTACCTAGTCGTCCTGCTGCATAGGTAACCACGCCAAAAAGCAGATTATTTTCATTAAGGAATTGTTTGTGGCAGGCTTTACCAACATCCATGGCAATGGAATATACAGGATCAGGACCGGAACAATCAGGGTCGAGCAGACTTTTACGGATGGAATCCAGGGTGCGGTTCTCCACCACCGGCCCAAAAACATCTTTTCCGTAGCGAAAGCCCATTGGATTAACAGTGGGTTCAATGCCAAAACCGGGATTAAATTTCATAATTTTCATTTATTCGAATAATTTCTATCAGTGTTGTCCGGTAAAAATGTTGAGATTACCAGGGGTGAGACTGCTACGCTCAGAATTCCAATAAACCTATTATAAAAAGGAGCATTGCATTTGATATACCAAACACCATCTGGTCAATGCATGGCGAAGCCTCAAACATAAATTCCTTGCTGACGGCGAGCCGTTCAAGGGAAGTCGACGAAGGAGACGGACCGCGTTTTCGCCGTCGAAGACTTTTTTGGTTACTTTTTTGGTCACAAAAAAGTGACAAATGGCTGTTTGAAAAATCTTAAGTTATCTACTTCAATTTACTTTTTAATCAGAATTTTCTCCAGTTCCTCCAGGGTTTTCCCTTTGGTTTCGGGCACCTTGAAGATTACATACAACAGCATCAAAAAGCACATAAACCCAAACACCAGGAATGAGGCGCCACCTCCCAGGCGATTCAGCATAACCGGGAAAGTAAGTGAAACCAAAAAGCAGGCAATCCATAAAGCAACGATGGCAATCGACATGGCCTTGCTTCGAAGTTTATTGGGAAATATTTCGGAAATTACCACCCACGAAACAGGTCCGATAGATGCCGCAAAAGACGCGATATAGGTCAGGATAAATACAAGAATAAGATATCCCTCGAACTTTTTGAAGAAGAATGCAATTGTAATAACCAGCAGCGAGACAAACATTCCAGCGGCACCGCCTATCAAGAGTTTTCGGCGACCCCATTTGTCGATCCATTTAATGGCTACCAGTGTGAACAGGAAATTTATGCCTCCAATGGTGATGGTTTGCATGAGCGCCGAATCGGTTCCCGAACCCATCGACTTAAAAATAACCGGCGCATAATACATGATGGAATTGATACCCGTTACCTGGGAAAATACTGCCAGAAGAATCCCAATCCAGAGAATTGGTTTCACCTGCGGCGAAAACAGTTCTTTATAGCTGCCTGATTTTTCGGAAGCAATGGACTTATCAATAGACTCTATTTCGTCGAACGCAGCATATTCACCGTTGATTCGCTTCAGAACCTCGAAGGCCTCGTCTTTTCTCCTTTTTTGAACCAGCCAACGCGGACTTTCTGGAACAAAAAGCAAAGCCACAAAAAACAGCAGCGCCGGAGCCCCCATTACAGCAAGCATCCATCGCCAGGAGTCGGGCCCCAGACCCGATAACTTATAATTGGAGAAAAATGCAAGCAGTATTCCGATTACGATGGCCAATTGGTTTAACGATACCAAAGTTCCCCGCTTTGCTGCAGGCGAAATCTCCGAAATATACATGGGCGAAAGCATCGAGGCAGTTCCCACGGCAATTCCACCCATCACCCGGAAGAAAATAAAAACAGCCAGGTGAGTTGATAAAGCTGATCCTACCGCGGATACCAGAAAGAGTGATGCAGCAATGAGTAAAGTCTTTCTGCGACCCAGTATATCGCCAGGTTTTCCTGATGAAATCACACCAATGATGCAGCCTATTAGCAAACTACTTACAGTCCAGCCCAGGGCAATGTCGTTAAGCCCAAAATAAGGCTGAAGAAAAGGGGTGGTGCCCGAAATCACTGCCGTGTCGAAGCCGAAAAGCAGACCACCCAATGCCGCTACCGTGGCAGCAAGAATCAAAAAAAAGGAATCTTTTTCTTTCATATTATTTTAAATAATTACAATGTTTTCATTTGTTTGTTAAGGCTGTTTGGCGAAGGCTGTGCCTTCGCCAAACTTATTTTAGCAGGCTGAGCCTGCTGTGATATATACGACGGAGGCTGGAGCCTCCGACGAACGAAGCCTTAGCCGAATATCAAATGCTATTAAATCTAAAGCCTATAGCCTAACCCCTTAACTTCTAACATAAGCCTTCATGGTAGCACATTGCGTTCCTTCACTTTTACCATACGGTCTTATCGTGTATTCGCCAACACACGCAGGTACAATAAATGTTTCGGCATAATTCACAACAAATGGCTCAAAGGCATTCGAAGGACTTTCAACAATTACATGATTACCTTCTACCAGACAAATTACATTCACCCCACCATTTGTATGATGGGTTACTTTCCCGGTAAACCAATGGCGGCGGGTTTCGATAAATTCCCGTTCATGTAAACCAGTCCGCTCCTCTACCCAGCCATCACTCTCAGCAACTTTTTCGACTTGGTTCACCAGATTTTTGCGTGTCCATTCGGTGGTGCGGTTCCACTGGATGTTGGCTTTGCCATGTTCAATGTTGATGGGGCGGGGTTTGCCATCCATACCCACTCGTCCCCAGTCCCACAGCTTAAAAGTGAAAATATAGGGGGTAGCACTGATTTCCAGCACCATGCTATCCTTTCCCGAACAATGCACTGTACCGCCGGGAATGAGGAAATGATCGTGCTTTTTTACCGGCCAGGTTTGTACATGTTTTTCAGCGTCAAATGGTTTCTCGCCTTGCTGTGCCAGTTCGAGGTCACGGATCATATCGGAGGGGTTTACCCCTTCCTTGAGACCGAGGTAAACAATGGCGCCGGGTTTGGCTTCCATCATATAATAACTCTCATCCTGCGTATAATGCATGCCGAATTTCTCCTGAATATATTCGGTAAGGGGATGAACCTGCAGACTTAAATGGCCGCCGCTGATGGTATCGAGGTAATCGAACCGGATAGGGAATTCATCGCCGAAGCGGCCATGCACTGATGGTCCAAGAAGTTGCTCGGGAGCAAAAAATACCAGATTTATCGAAGGAATTTCAATGACAGATTCTCCAACTTTCAACAGCAGACTATTCTCTTCGGGTACGCAGTTAAAACACCATGCATAATTTTGCTTCGACGGATCGAGGTTGCAATGTTCCTTCATCCACTGACCTCCCCACGGTCCCGGATCGAAAAAAGGAACCACGCTGAACGGACGTTTCAGGCATTCGGTAAGCCCTTCCAGAACTACTTTTCCGGAAACAAGTTTAGGTACTGCCCTGTTATTTGTATCGAGCACATAATCCCAGCGGTGCATCAGCTTTTTCTTAAGGCGGTCGCACACCCTCCAGTCGACAAAGAAGCCCTGTTTATAAAGCATCATCCAATCGGAAGTATCGCGGTTCTTTACGCCCAAGTTGTCTACCAGATGTTGGCGCATACGCAACTGAATTTCCCAGCGGGCCATATCGGCATAAATCAGCAGATCGGGATCGGGACAAAGTAACGAAGCGCCGCAACCGAAAACAATGGTAATGCCGTCGCTACTGTTCAACTTTTTCTGAAATTCTGCTATTTTGGATGTATCAAAAAAAGCATCCATGGTCAACCGGGTCAGATACCCGAAAATGCGGTCGTTGGTAACATCAGGAAAAGTCAGCCGTTTTATTTCATCTTCAGGAAGCATGTAGTCGCGCGACTCCACAAAGCCGGTATAATGAAGCTTTTCTTTGAAAGTGGATAACAAATCCTCATAGATAACCCCCTGGTATGTTTCAATTACAACAGTTTTTTTATGGCTCCCTGGCTTTTCCACTGCTTTGTTGATTTCACCACAAACAGCCTCCCAGCCTTCCTCAACTTTGTATGCCGGATTTGTAATTTCGACGACCGGCAAATTATTAAATGCAGTTTTCACAATTTTTAAAAAATGGTTAAGTTAAACTAAGGTTAAGTATTCTGAATATTGTTCACAAGGTAATCGAGTCCATACAAAGCAGCCTCATCGGGAAAGTGTGCGGCTACAATCTCAACTTTTCCCCATGGCGTCCAGGCATGTTGCTCCACTTTTTTCCTGATGTAGGGGAGTATCACCTCATGACTCCTCATAATGCCTCCGCCGAGAATTACCTTATCAGGATCATAGGCATGAATGCTATTGATAATGCCGGCACTCCAGGCATCCAGGCTCTGGTTTACAAGAATTTTTGAAAGCTCGTCGCCACTTGCAAGTTCAAAAACAAGACGATAATCAATTATATCGTATGCAGAAAGCTGACTGGAAGAAAAGAGCATATGACCGCGGGCTTTTTCGGGCAAACGCCAGGTAGATGCCTCGGATTCAACACAACCTATATTACCACAGTTACATGTGTCGCCCTGGTAGTTGATAGTAAAATGTCCGGACAGACATCCTGCCTGAAAATGTTTACCCCGGAGCAATTTACCTTCGATAATGGCAGCGCCGCCAACACCTGTTCCAAGGGTTATCATTACAAGATTATCCGAACCTTTACCGGCGCCAAACCGCCATTCGCCAACTGTGGCGCAACGGGCGTCATTCTCTATAATCAAGGGCTTATTCCATTTTCGAAGCGCCCATCCTGGAAAATCGAATTCGACAGCATCGTTGAACTTTTTGTTTACCGAAAGCAGTTTCATTCGTTGAGAATCCACAATTCCCGGGATGGAAATGCCAATACCTGCTATATCGTCGTTTGGAATATCAAGTTGCTTCAAAAGATGGTCAATGTTTTCTTCCACAATCGGAAGCCGTGCAAGCAAACCTTTATCGGAAAATGCATCCACAAAAATGCTGCTGAGCACTTTTCCGTTATTTACAATTCCAACTTTGATCCGGGTACCTCCGAGGTCTATGGCAATTGATTTTTTCATGTTATACCAATTCAGGTTTACCATCCCGTTCAATTAATCTGGCCGAAAAACCGTTCCTGTCAATTTCATCATAGTTGTGCCCGGCATCCGATGGCCAGCTCGCCCCAAAAATAAGTGGAGACTTTCCAGTGTTAGCCACCCGGTGGGCAACTTTTCCAGGAATGTAATGCAGGCTGCCTGCAAACATTTTCTCCGCCCAGGTATTTCGGTTTTCGTCCATCAAAATCAGCATGCCTTCGCCCTGGACGCCCCAGTAGTATTCTGCACGATCAGCGGCAGCATGAAAATGGCCTCGGGTCATAAAGTATTCATTCCCTACTTTGCCTGGTTGAACTACAGTTGTGCCGAAGTACAAGCCTCCTGGTGTCCCCTCTTTCGCGGGAAGATGAGCCTGGACATTATAAACCAGCGTGTCGGGATTGAGTTTTTTAAAAGTTTCCTCGTCGGCAAAAACTCCTGTGAGTTGTTTCAAAAGCTTTACCGATTCGATAACACCATCTCCCTGAAGGTACCAGCTTTCGAGCTTAATTTTTAGTGATGAATCTAAAATTTTATTGTTCCCCATATTTACATTTTAACTTTGAAGTGTTAAGTTAGAACGAGTTGCGGTGTATCATAACAAACTGATTGTCAACTTTTTCCTTTTTACCTGAAACAATCATACCGGCCATGCGTCGACCCATTTCTGCGAAGTCGGTTGAAATGGTCGTAAGTCCTCCGGCAATAATTTCTTTAAGAGGAGTTTCGTTGTAGGATATTATCCCAATTTCAGCTCCCAGTTTCAGGTTTTTCTCCTGGGCCTGTTTCACCAGAGGTACAAGATCGCGGTCGTCAACAACAATGAATGTGTCGCCATGCTGTATTTCAAAGTTCTCCGTCTGGTTTATCACCATATAATCTACAGGAAGTTGTTTGCAAAAATCTTTGAAACCACGGATAATCTCCTTCAGGTGAAGACGGGTATTTTTTGTTACCAGCACCATGCGTTTATATTTTTTTATCTGGCCCTCATTCTCTCTGAAAATCCTGTAAATATCGCGTTCAAAATCCTGGCATACATATGGGAATTTATTGCGCGTAAGACTACGTCCCTGATCGAGAATAAACACTTTGTTTTTTGGTAGTTGTTCCAGTACTTCAAGGCAATCTTTATCATCCATAGGCATAACCACAAACTCGGAGTATTCGCCAAGGGCTCCGTTAATGAGCGATTGAAAAACTTTTGGGTTATTATGGTGAAAAAAAATCTGAACTGAACCCTTTCCTTTCAAGGTATCTTTAAGATTCACATATAGTGTTTCCTTGTAGGCGGTAAGTTTGTCAAACAACAGAAAAACTTTGTGCTGGCCTTCAATCCTTGTGTTTGCAATAAAATACCCTTTACCAATGCTGGATGTGATAATGCCGCGCGATTTAAGTTCATTGTAAGCCATCAGAACCGTATCCTGCGAAAGATTGTGCTGCTTGCAAAGCTGGTTAAGAGAGGGTATTTTATCGCCCTTCAGCAAAATTCCATCTTTTACCGACTGGCTGATACTATCAATTATCTGCCGGTATTTAGGAACATGCGAGTCGGAAACAAACCTGAGTTCAAATGATTTCATAAACAAAGTTCTAGGTAGTGCTAGGCAAAATTAATGAATTTAATTTACCAGATTATTAGCATGTACATTATTATTTGAAATTCCGCGAATAAAAACCATTCCCGCAACCTCTAAACCGGCAATGGGATAGAGCTGGTGGATAAAAAAGTTGAGTAATAGTAGTTGGTGAGCATTGTAACGCGCGCATTGTATCTTCGAAATATGACCATATCAACTATTGCCCGATAACATGAAAATTCTTAATAATCAGGTTTTTTCTCTGATACAGTTATTTTGATAAATAAAGTATATTTACAATTACTAAACTATCCTACTAATGAAAAGAATCTTATGGTTTGTAAGTTTACTAAGCGTGTTAAGTTTCTACACTATGAATGCACAGGTAACAGGTGTTAAGATTGGATCGTTCGATCATTTTTTGGATGTCGGTTCTCCAAAAATTGGCGGAACTGCTGCTTACTTTGAACCCTCTCAAACATACCGTATCACAGGATCGGGATCGAATATCTGGTTCGGAGTGGATAGCTTTGCTTTTCTTGCAAAAAAAATGAACGGCGACTTTATCATCCAAACCCGTATTAAGTTTATTGGTGAAGGTAAGGAACTGCATCGCAAAACAGGTTTGTTGATCCGCCAGTCGACAGCAGTTAATTCGCCTGTGATTGCCTGCACAGTTCATGGCGATGGTTTGACATCGCTGCAATATCGTTTAAAAGCTGGCGAGGATATGAAAGAAATAAAATTCACCATCTCAGCGCCTGATGTTCTCCAACTGGAAAAAAAAGGAAATACCTACATTATGTCGGTAGCTCATTTCGGGGAAAAATACCAGGTTGAAAAACTTGAGAATGCAAATTTGGGAGCTGATTTGCTTGCCGGGTTATTTGTATGTTCGCACAACAGTAAAACATCAGAAGAAGTTGAGTTTTCCAATACCCGTGTATTCTATACAGTCCCTGACGACCTGGTTCAATATAAAGCTTACCTGGGAAGCTTACTGGAGATAATGGATATTACCACAGGGCACCGCGAAATTCTGGCTGGTGCTGAAGGTTCGTGGCAAGCTCCCAACTGGACTCCCGACGGAAAAACCCTTATTTACAATGCCGATGGTAAACTCTATAACTTCGACCTGGCAACCCGCCAATCCTCGGTTTTAAACACCGGATTTGCCGATAAAAATAACAACGACCATGTGCTTACTTTCGACGGAAAACAGATTGGCATAAGTCACCATGCTGAAGAAAACAAAGGTCAGTCAACTGTTTATACTTTACCTGTTACAGGTGGTGTCCCAAAAAAAGTAACTGATAAAAGTCCGTCATATCTCCATGGATGGTCGCCCGATAATCAATTCCTGATTTACACCGCCGAACGTAACGGCGATTACGACATCTACAAAATATCGAAGGATGGCGGCAAGGAGATTCAGCTTACAAATACCAAAGGACTTGACGATGGATCGGAATATTCGCCCGATGGCAAGTATGTTTATTTTTGCTCCACACGCACCGGTACCATGCAGGTTTGGCGGATGGATCCCGATGGTAAAAACCAAACCCAACTCACTTTCGACGAGTTGAATAACTGGTTTCCGCATGTGTCGCCCGATAACAAATGGCTGGTTTTTGTTTCTTTTCCTAAAGAAGTCCCTGCCGATCAGCATCCCTTTTATAAAAGGGTTTACCTCCGTTTGATGCCCATTAATGGTGGCGATATAAAAGTAATTGCATATTTGTACGGGGGGCAGGGAACCATCAATGTTCCGAGTTGGTCGCCCGACAGCAAAAAAATTGCCTTTGTAAGTAACGGGACATTTAATAAGTAGATCATTGGACACTGAGCTTGCCGAAAGGTCAACTTTCTAATTTAGAAAGACGTTTCGGACAAGCTCAACGTCCGGATTGGCTATTAATTCTTCTTAACAACATTTCCTGAGAAACGGCAACCGCTTACCTACCTGTTTGAGCCATTCACGAGTGATTACCTCATGACCGGCAACCGTGGGGTGGATTCCATCCCAAATCCAATAGTCAACCGGCGCTTTTTTACATGCATCGTCAAAAGCGGCCTGAAGTTTTACATAAACAGCATTATAATCGAGGGCTATCTTTTCAGCTATTCTTTGTCGTTCTGTTAAATCGGCTATCCGTTTTTCCCAATCGGGTGAATTAGCATTGTTTTTAAAAACAAAAGGCTGATTCAATACCAGTAAAACATTTGGGTTTTGCTTTACAACCCTGTCGAGCAGCGACCTGTAAATATCGTTGTACATCTGAAGAGTAACAGGTTCAGGGCGGGAGTTAACAAACGAACTCGAATCGTTAATGCCAATCAAAATACTGAGAACATCGGGTTTAAGGTCAAGCGTATCTTCTTTCCAGCGTTTCTCCAGATCGGTAACCTTGTTTCCACTGATTCCACGGTTTATAAACGTAAGCTTCTTTTCAGGAAAAGCATATCCAAGCCTGCTGGCAATAGAAAACGCATAACCATGACCCATAATATGGTTTGGATCCAGATTCCTGCCGCGGTTTCCATCTGTAATCGAATCGCCCTGGAATAAAAATACCAGTCCATTCTCCTTTTCAGAACTATCACCAGAATTCCTGACTATTAGCGGAATTACAGCGGTAGCCATACTTCCGGCAGTTACTTTTTTTATGAATTTACGGCGCGATTCAGAGCTCATCGACTCAAGTTTTTAATGCTACGAAACTAAAACTTCTGTATCAGATTAACAAATCGTGACCAGTTCTCTGCAATTGCCCTGGTAGATCATCGGTGAGCGTTTGCTTTGCTCGTCGGCATCCTCCAAAGAGAAATCCAATGCTTGTATCCTGGCAAGTTTCCCTGGTAAAATTCAGGCGAAAAAAATGAACATTCCGGCCTCAAATTGTTCTTAGTTGATAATAAATATTTCATTTGTGGAAGTAAAAATTTACATACCACATAAAGCTTTGCAGGAATATGTCTTCAATATTTCAACGGTAAGCGCTACCTTGCCGGAGGGAATAAAAGATGTTGTTACGCCATATCCTCCTACTCCATTTCAATCAATCATATTTTACTGTAATAACCCGGTATCGATGGGGAAAACCGAAAGTAGTTTTAACAGGCAACCACGCACTGTTGTAATTGGTCCCCAGTATTCACGTGTCAATATTAAAGTTCACAGGGAATTAAATGCCATTCGGGTGGACTTTCTCCCAGGAGGCTTGTACAGAATTTTAGGTATTCCCATGCATAATTTGCTTGATGGCGGGTTTGATGCTCTTGATTTATTGGGTACTGAGATGAAGCGTATTGATGAAGAATTACAAAATATATCTAACCTTGAAGAAGGCAAAGTCATCGTTGAAAACTTTTTATTAACCAAGGTAACAAGAGTAAGGGGAATATTGCCTTTTGATAACGCCATGCGAATTCTACTGAATTGTAATGGCAATATGGCTATTGAGAAAACTGCATCGATTTCGTGCCTGAGCATAAAACAATTTGAAAGAAAGTGTCACGAAAGACTTGGAATGAACCCTAAACTATATGCTCGTATCCTCAGATTTTCAAAAGCATACCGGCTTCATGAAGCTTATCCTGAGCAGAGCTGGATAAAAATTGCTTACCAGGCTGGTTATTTCGACCAAATGCATATGATTAAAGATTTCAGAATTTTTGCAGGTGTTAATCCTTCAGTAATCGAACAACAACTTCTTTCCACACCTCTTCGGATGCAGAGAGATCTGAGCCATTAAGTAATCCAGCCGCCAGCTTTTTCCAATTATATCTCTAAACTATCCATAAATCCAACAATGCTAAAGTTGTCTATTTTATACTATGTTTTAGGCTGATGTTCAGCATAACTTAGCTGAAAAATCAAACTTAAAACATCCAATATGAAAACGACAATTTTCATCACCTTGTCCTGTTTGCTCTGCAATAGTTTCTTTTCACAGGAAAAGCCAATCACCGAATCATTTCCGTTAGAAGAGTTAAAAGGGTACTCACAAACTTATTATTATAGTCCCGGCCATAGAGAGAGAGCTCAAACTATAGCAATTCTGATGGAAAATGCAGGAATTTTTTTTCAGCACGAAATTGGGTTTACTCCCAAAACCAAGCTTTACATTCTTGCCCCTCAACACTGGAAAAATTTTGCCGCAAAACCCCTGATAGAAGTTTATGGATTTCCACATAATATTGACGATGTCCACCTTGCCATTGCGGCAGAAGACAATGATTTCTGGCGCAGCTTTTTACCGCCTGTGGAGCAACTTCCATCAGCAACGGCAGCACTGGTTAAAAAAGCCTATGGAAAACCCGACGGTAGTTACAGTATGATGCCCTTCTTTGATTTACTTGCCCTGCATGAAATGGGACACTCCTATACTGCACAGGCAAGGCTCAAAATGCACCGTTATTGGATGAGTGAGTTATTTGTAAACATAATGCTACATACATACGTGGCAGAAAAACAACCGGAATTACTGACAGCACTGGAAACCTTTCCACGTATGGTAATCGAAGGCGGTTCTGAGGAATATAAATTCACCAGTTTGGAAGACTTTGAAAAACTTTATGTAACCATGGGAATGGGTCCTAAAAATTATGGCTGGTATCAAAGTAAATTGCATTCCGCAGCAAGGGGTATTTACAATGAAGGAGGCAAAACCATATTAAGAAAATTATGGATAGCAATGAAAAAACACCAGGAAAATTTGACAGATGAAGAATTTGCCAATATGCTACAAAAAGAAGTGCATCATTCAGTTGCGAATGTTTATTTAAACTGGAATAAAAATTAATGTCGGAAGAGAAATCGATGGGGTTAATGGATTTTTTTCATAAATTTCCATCATCCAATTATCAACAAAACATTTTCATGCGACATTATCTGATTCTTATCTTTTTGTCCTGCTTCAACAGTCTGTTTGCAGGAAAAGGAACCATCAACTTTGTTGAAACCACCGTCGATCTAAAATCCAATGGCGAAGCAACTGTAGCCTACACGGTTCAATACAATATAACAGAGGCTGAGTTTCACGGGTTCTATTTCCAGGGAAACGATCGCCTGCCGGTTTTTGGTTTTTACGACGAATCGTACGCCGTGGATGACGCAGGAAATAAATACAAACTCAGTTTTTCGGATGTGGGAAACGGAATGTGGGATATTGTGCTTGCAGACGGTATTGGCGTAGCTTCAGGCAATCTCACCTATGTATTTTATTTCACCACAAACTTTAACCAGGCTGAATTCCTTGTTAATACGAGATCCGATGATGGCCGAAATCTGGTGGTTTTCAACTGGTCGCCTGTTGAATGGGACGAGGCCGAAAATATGGATCATTACACCCTCAAAGTGGTTATTCCTTATCAGGTTCCTGCAGGTGTGGGAGTGCTCCGCGATCATTTTATGGGAAAAAATATCATCCAGACTGAAAAATTTGTAAACGAAAAATTCAAGATCGATTATCAACAGAGTCCCCGGGGAAACCTGATGATGGTTTTTCATAAAAATAATCCTGGAAACCGTTTTAACATGCGCACTCAGTTCTATATGCCTGCAGAGTGGTTTCGGCTTACCTCGGGAGAACTTTACGAAAAGAACGGGACTAAAACCAGCGATTTGCTGAGTGACAAAAAAACTTTGCTGGCGGGGATTTTTCTTTTATTCGCTATCTTTTTCTTTATCGTAATGCGCAAACACCGCTCTATGATAAAGGCCAAAGAAGGATTGGACGAAGTGAACTGGGATACCCTCGACTGGACTCCTCCAAAACTGAACCTGGCAACTTACCATATTCCCGGAAAGGTTTGTAAAGATTTGGTTCCGCTTGAAGCAGCCTTTTACCTCGAAATTCCTTTCAAAAGTATTCTGAGCGGAATGGTGGCTGCCATGGAAAAGGAAGGGCTGCTGGAGGTGGTAAGCCGTTCACCTTTGAAGGTGAAAGCAAACAGAACGTCGGCGATCAATAACCTGGGGGATTACGAGTCGGCACTCTTCTATGCCCTGATGGACGATGGCGAATTCTCCCAACAGGAACTGGAAGACATGATGCAGAAAATTGTGCGAAATATCCAGAAAAAAGCCTGGGACTGCGACATAGAAGCTACCAAAGCTTTTTACAGGGCTCAGATGGACGAATGGCAAAACCAGAACATCCCCGAAGACAAGCGGGCACAATATATGAACGATAACCGCGGCTGGCTCTGGTATCATTGGTATTACGGACGTACACCCTATTACAACTATACTTACCACGACCGCAACCCGCATGAGTACGAATACGATATTCCGGTAAACACCGATCACCTGAGCGCTCCATCACTCGATGTTATCAACAACATCAATGTTTGTCACGATGCCTGTCACTCTGCATGCCATTCGGCTTGTCATTCTGCGTGCCATTCGGCCTGTCATTCTGCTTGTCACTCGGCCTGCGTAAGCGGAGGATCGCACTAATGGAAAACAACTTTCAAAATCTTGCCTGGATTGATGAGTTTATCTCGAAAGTCCGCCCATACATTTTTGTGCGGACTGAAGACAATATCCTGATCAAGCGTCCCAACCAGGCAACACAGATAAACGCCACCGGAGCCAGAGTGCTGAAATTTCTTTTAAACGGTGGCACCATCCGCGAACTTCTGGAAAAAACAGGAACCGATAAAGCTGAGGAAATTGAAACATTCCTTGTTGCCGTAAAAAGCTTCCTTGAAGGCAAACTCGACGAATTCAGCATGAATCCTGCAGTTGAGAAAACATTGTTCACCACAGGTTTTAGTAAGCTGCCTGTGCTTTCTGAGCTTGCACTCACATACGACTGTAACCTGAAATGCCGTTTTTGCTATGCCGGATGCAACTGCACAGTTAATCCTGCCAGAAGCGATAAGGAAATGAGTCTTCATGATTTCAAAGCCACCATAAAAGCCATTTACGAGGAAGCAAAAGTCCCTTCGATTAGTTTTACCGGCGGAGAACCGACACTTCGCCCTGAATTATTGCTGGAATGCATTGCCTATGCCCGTGAACTCGGAATGCGGGTCAACCTGATTTCAAACGGTACACGAATCGATCAAAAATTTGCAGAAAAGTTAATAGCCGCCGGATTGGATTCGGTTCAGATCAGTATCGAAGGAGTAACTGCGGAAATTCATGATAAAATAGTTCAGTCGAAGGGAGCTTTCGCGAAAAGCATCAACGCTGTAAAGATCTTCAGGGAGTTGGGCATCCATGTTCACACCAACACCACTTTAAACCGGCTGAATGCGGAAGAATGCCTTACCCTGCCCGCATTTGTAAAGAACACCCTTCAACTGGAGCGTTTCAGCATGAACCTGATTATACCGGCAGGTAGCGGAGTGGTGAATTCCGAACTCGTAATACCTTACAGCGAAGTTGGAGAAAAGGTTCTCAGCATTCAGAAGGAAAGTAAAAAGCATAGGGTTGAATTTATGTGGTACTCTCCTATCCCAATGTGCATGTTCAACACCATCACCCACGAGTTGGGAAATAAAGGATGTGCGGCCTGCGATGGTTTGATTTCCGTTGCGCCCAACGGTGATGTACTGCCGTGTGCATCTTATGATCAGCCGGTAGGAAACCTTCGGAAAAATTCGTTCTCAAAAATCTGGAAAGGAACAGAAGCATCATTCTTTCGCAATAAAAAATTTGCACACGAAATTTGCCAGCAGTGCGACAGCTTTGCTGTTTGTAACGGAGCATGTCCGCTTTACTGGCGCAATACAGGATACGAAGAATTATTAAAAATACATCAATACCAGGCATTATGAGCAGTTTATTGTTAACCAAAAGTGAACAGGGAACCATTGTTTTTCATATATGGAAAAACGTCAACTATCGTATCAGGCTTTTTTTGAGTTTCATTTTAATATTGGGAGGAATTGCACTTCAGTATTATGCAATGAATTTCTTCCCGGGCATAATCCTGGTTTTTGCCGGAAACCTGCTGTTGCTGGTAAAGGGCTACGATAACCGCATAAAACTGGGAACTTTTGAACATGTAACCGAATGGGTGGCCACCGATCAGGAGCATCTGAATAAAATTGTGGAGCTGAACAAAAAAGTGCGTAAATGGGACATCAGCGCCTGGGACATCACAAGCGGACTTGGAGGATTTCTGTTCTTCCTGCTATTGGTTGCTATTTCGGTGATTTTTGCTGTCAATCCTTTTCATACATACAATCCGGTAATTATTTTAACCGCAAACATTGTTATTCTGCTGGTGCCACACTGGGTTACAGGTGTACGTCGCATAACAACGGTTCCTGCTCTTGTAAATAAAATTAATATTTATCAAAATCTTACCGGATTATTCAGGGAAAAACTAAAGGATGACAGTATTAGCTTTTTGATGTTTTTGAAAGGGAAGGACAAAAAAATGCCGGCCGATGTGA
The DNA here is from genome assembly GCA_023429135.1 of Bacteroidota bacterium. Taxonomy (GTDB): domain Bacteria; phylum Bacteroidota; class Bacteroidia; order Bacteroidales; family JAAUTT01; genus JAAUTT01. Next base: position 36,356 of record JAEYWD010000102.1, read on the forward strand.
AGATGAAAATCAAATTTAATAATCAAACTGAAGATTTTTTAGGGATGTACGCTCAAATATCGGTAAACAATGTGCAAGGCAAGGATTATCCATACTTTTATGTGGTGCTGGTAGCAAAAGAAAGTTCCGGATTACTCAGTTCCAAATTGAAAAACATGGCCGTGCCCAAAAATATTATTACTGATTTTAGTCGCGAAAACGATGCGGAAATCCTGGTCATCCGTCAGTACACCACTAACAAAAGCGGGTACTACACAAACGGTGATGCCATTCAGGTAATATTTGAAACGGGATTGGCAGCGGGAAGGAAGTTATTTTAAGCTCCATAGGAGCGAAAACATAAATTTCAAATTATGGAAATAAAACTCATCAAAAAAGATGCAACTACCATTGCAGAAGTTACTGCCAATAACATCATCATCTCCGAAGTCCAGGACGCCCTGGATATCATGGCCGATTGCAGCTATCAGGGTGCAGAGAAAATTATCTTTTATGAAAAGAACCTCCACCCGGACTTTTTCGATTTAAAGACTAAATTGGCTGGCGATATATTGCAGAAATTTTCCAATTACCGTATGTGCATGGCCATCATAGGCGATTTCTCAAAATATACAAGCAAAAGCCTCCGCGATTTTATTTACGAAAGCAACAAAGGAGGCAGAATCAAGTTTGTGTCCAGCCTGGAGGAGGCTTTGAAATAATAGCCTATTCTTTTATCTTGACGGTAGTCCAATTACTTTATTATCAGACTGCTAAACGTAGCAGGACGCAACACCGATCTGTCAGTGGTCCGTGGTCTGTCGACCGTCAGACTAACTACCTAAATATCCCACTCACAAACCGATTCAATATAATCCCTACTCCCATCATTCACCCAGGCATCCAGTTGAGCCGGATCTTTCAACTGCTGACCGCGTTTACGGGAAACAACCAGGTAGCCACACTGCAAATCGGGCATTGAACTCATATCGCCCCACAATTTTTCAATTTGTGCAACGGAGTAAATATCTTCCTGACCATGTCCCCAACGGTATTTCACATCCTTAATGGTCACATACGATGGAATTTTCCGGGCAATCTTCCGAACAGCCTCCGAGAGTTCCTCCTCGTTTTTGCTAAGCAGTTCATCGCGTTTAATGCCGAAAAGTTCCAACAGCTTATCCACATGAATCCAGGTGGTGAGTGTGCTGTAATAACGCAATGCTAGCTCATCATCTTCATGCGGTTGGGCAAGGCCTTCCAGTAATCGTACTTTCCCGTTGATGCGCGCCAGTCCGCCTCCACGATCGTCCATCCGGCGGGGTATCACTTCAAAAGTAAGCGCATTGCCCGATTGAATATGATAACCCAAAGCTGCAGCATCCACATCGGCACCTAAAGTATCGACATTATGCAACAAAATATGCTCAACACCGGGATTTTCCTTCAGAAGCTTTGCAAGCACGCCGTTCCTCAGAATATTGGGGAATTCGAACCAGTGCCCAAGTGGCGTTAACCGTTGCTGCGTAAGATTGTCGATATAATCGCTGCCTTCACCTTTCGACTTTGCCCAGCCAATCATCGACATACGAACTGCCTCGCGCACTTTCTGCTTGTTTTCGTCGAGCTGTTCCTGCGGCATCTCTTCCCACAAAAAGCGCAAGTCACGCTCCATAGGAATAAACCTCTGTCCTATCGACTTCCCTGCCGACAGATAAATATTTCCTTTATAGTTGAAGTTAGAATTGTGTTTCAGAGCTTCGTCAATGTCATGATGCGTTAGATAGCTTGTAGCCACAAGAAAAGGAATGGAAGTATTGAACCGACTGGCTGTTTTCTGATTCTTTGCCAGATGAATTTCCAGGAAAGACCGATGACGTCCCTGAAGCATCACAAACGGGTTGATGGCTTTGATAACTCCTGCTCCTTTTGTCCAGCGGCTGCCAACTCCTGCAGCAAGGCACATCACGGCTACTTTTCCACTCTGAAGGGCCTTCTCTCCCGTTGATTTTTCACTTTGCAACTTTTCGAGAAAAACTACTTCCGACTCATTCACATCTTCAATTATGGTTTCAGCGGGAAGCTTATTACGCGACAAACCGATGCGGCCTTTGATAAGGTCGTTTCTGATCTGCTCATGCTGGATAAAGTCGAAACCATTTTCCTTTTTGATCCTGTCGGTTTCTTCGTTCTGTTTTATCCGGTCTTTCGATTCAATGTTGGATGAAAATTTGAAGAGATTGGTAACAATGGACCGTAGCATCGGGAAAGCTTCATCGTTCGACGAACTATGAGCGGTAATCCTGTCAATTTCAACCTTTCGGATTTCAGGAAAAGTTTCCAGGTTGCCCCGAACGATCTTTGGAATATGAAAAGCATAATAGGCGGCAGGCATCAAAGCGTGGTTGCCTTCCAATAACTTAGAAACCGATCCGTTTTTGTTGATGCTGAAATTATAAACAACCGGCTCCATGGCAAACGGAAGCGCAGCCGACATCTCCTTTTTTGTTGTTTTGAGAATGTTGAGAATATCTTCTTTGGCCTTATCGTAAACAGTGGGATCGACATACATCCCCATGCCGCCTCCCGACATCCCCCCAAGCATCAAAAAGCCCCAGTATTGCGGCCCGAAAGCCTGAGAAGCTTTTTTTATGATGGTTTCGGTAAAATGTGTGGTTGCCCAGGGGATAATGGTTTTTATCGGTCCATCGAAGTTCTGACTTGTATACGCAGCCAACTGCCGGATATTGCCTTCTTTTAATATCTCCAGAATCTGATCGTAAATAATATTGGCTTTCTGGCGGCCAATCCATTCCTGATTTTGGCGAAGCAGATATTTCTCAGTCACCATTTCGAGAATCGGACCGACATTAGATGCCATTCCTCCGTGCATCAGCACGAGCGACTTCGTCAGTTTTTCTTCAAACTGTGGATGAAGATATGAATCCTTCAGAACCCTGTGTTTTGGAAGCAAACAACCGCGACTGATATTGAATTCCGGATCGCCTTCAGCAGCGAGAGTGCCTTCAATGGCTTTTACGCCTGTCCATATACCTCCCGAATCCTGCCAGCCACCGCCCGAACCGCCGAGCCATTCGCCCAGAATAGCTCTTGAAGCAATTAACCGGCGCTCCTGCTCGTTAAGTTCCCCTTCGAGTTTTTGTGTTTGCTGGGTGGCGCGCATCAAACAACTGATCATGGATGCCAGCAGGTTTGTCGACACTGCCAGTCGTGAACCCTTTGGAATATCGTTAACTTTGGTTACAAGCTCCAGTCCCATTCCGGGAGAGATCAAACTCCCCAAAATTTCTGCAATGGTTTGATTGGTACCTTCGAATGACGGAGGAATAATACCCGATGCAATTACCGCCGCTTTTAAAAGGCTCAGGTAATCGTTTCCGAAATTGAAAAGATCGTGAAGCTGTGTGATGTCTTTGCTGTCTTTCAGGTCGAGTGCAGTTACACGGAGTACAGGTTCGTTTATAACACGCACATAAGTTTCGAGCGGAGGTTTGATGTCCTTGTCGCGGCCATAAACGCCCAAATCGATAGAAACATTGATCACCCTGGCACCTTCAGGATAATCCATACCCAGGAAGAAAATATCCGACCAGCCGCTATGGGTCAAATCCATTCGCACTGCAGTAACTTCGCGAAGTATAGGGTACAGCAACGAACCGTCGTTGCGGACTAACATTTTAGGATGAATTTTCAGCGGATGTTCATCGTACCTTCCTACCCGGAACATCCATTGGTTGCCGCGGCTTGAGCGCACACTTTTCCGTACCTGGTCGGCAAGAATCTGAAATGTGAGATGATGATAGCTTTCAGCTAAACAGGAGAAAAGATTGGCATTTGGGCCAGAGACAGCAGCTTCGTTGAGAAAGATGCTAATGGCCTTTTCAAAGTTACGCTTCAACAGATTTTCGAATCCTTCAGGAGGTATAGTTCCAATGGGCGGAAAACTACCCGACTCCATCAGAAAAAACCGGTAGCCTGAATAAAGAAATATGCAGGCTCTCACCCTTTCGTAAAGATTGGAAGTCTGTTTTCTGAAAGTATCAAGTTCTGCAAAAGCCTGTAAAAGTTCTTTGGGCGAATAATCCCTGCAAATATTCGAAAACGATCTGTTCCGAATTGCAGAATCCTGAGATATAATGGTTTGTATAAAAGGGTTCATCTTTCAGTTGTTAAAGTTCAACCTTTTTACCTGTTTCGGCTAAAATCTGAACCATTTGGGTAAGAACCTCATCGCGCATATCGCTGGCGAGTCCCAATGCAATCTGCGACAACATCAACCCCAGTTTTTTACTTGTATCGTAGCGGTTGCCTTTCATTTCCAGTGCCAGGTATTTATCGGTCCGGGCCATTTCTTCAAGAGCCGGAGTTAGTAAAACATTGGCAGGTTGTTTCTCAACAGTTTCTTTTAAAATATCGAATACCGAGGGCTTGAATACATGCATGCCAAAAAAGCAAAGATAATAGCCAGCGCGTAAACCGGGTGTTTGCAGCTCCAGTTCAGCCTGACTCACTGACGGTTTTTCGATGATCTTTTCAATCTGATAAATGCCATTATAGTTGAGCAAAGCTTTTCCGGTAAGGGTACCGTATTTCCCAATCTGATGCTCAATAGTTGGATTCACCGCCGAAACAGAACATTCTTCCTGAACTGCAAGTTCGATCAACTGACGGGCACAGCGCTTTCCTTTAATATCGGAAACATACAGGTAATCGCCTAACAGCAACAAAAAAGGTTCGTTGTTTACAAATTGCCTGGCCTGGTAAACGGCATGACCATACCCGCGGGGTTCAGCCTGGACCGAAAACGATAAGCGGTCCATCAGGTTTTTAATATTTGCCGCCTGCTGTTGCGCCCACCCGGCACCTTTGAAAGATGTTTCAAGCGTTTTCTGCAAACTGCGGAAATTTTCAACATACTTGATTTCATCGTCGGGAGCACAAACAATGCATATTTCCTCCACCCCGCTCGACAGCGCTTCTTCGGCAATAATCTGAATAATGGGTTTGTTTATCCCATCGATATCCACCATGGGTAACATGGATTTCTGAACCGTGTCGGCAACCGGGTACAATCTTTCACCGCGTGCACCGGCAGTAATAACAGCTTTTTTGACAATCATACAATGAAATTCGTTTTAGGATATGTAAAATTCGCAACTATCTTGAGAAATATCAAACAGCTTTGAATAATCTATTGCTATCAGCGGCAAGTGAATAGGTAAACTCACGGATCTTATCGGCCCATTGCTGGTGCGTATGGCTTTTATCTAGCATTTCGTGTGCAATTGGTTTACCGATGATTACTTTGATAGTTTTACCTTTCTTATTAAACATTTCGTGTGGTAATAAGATTAGCTCCAAAGTAAGTTTTATACCAAAAAACTTTCTGATGCTGCTCACAGCATAGAATAACAGTGAATTTGTGCCAATAAAGTGAATGGGAACAATATCCCGCTTATGAGTAATGGCTTTGCTTACAAAGCTTTTCTGCCAGGCACAATCCTGAACTTTCCAATGATATTTCCTCGATACCTCTCCCGCCGGGAAATGAGTTATAGCTGTTTGTGAGGCATATAACTCGTCAAGTGCTGCAATACGTTCCTTTGTGTTGATACCAAAAACATTCACTGCAAAAATAAAGGGCCTTAGGGGAGGCACAAACATAAAGGCATCGTTGCCAATAGCTTTCAAAGCGTCATATTTACTTGCTACAGTATGGGTAATGATTAATCCGTCGACTACACCGAAAGGATGGTTTGCAACGAAAATACATTTACTGGTTTCAGGAAGGTTTTCTTTTCCGTGAATATCGAGTGTGATCCTGAATTCTCCAAGCATTTTCTCCAGGAAACTTAAACCTTCAGTATCCTTGTATTTTTCGAGAATACGATTCATTTCCTTCTCCCGGATAATTTTTTTCAGCAAACTGATTACAAATCCCGGAAGTGTACGCAAAGCTTTACTGTCGCTTCCACGAATTATCCTGGCAATATCGATATACTCCATTTAAAATTATTAAGGCTATTCTGCAATAGTAATAACAATTTCGGTGTGTTCAAAAAAAAGAGCTAAAACATGAAACTAAGTCCTTCCTTCATAGCCTGGTTATACCTCTGCCTGTCGAACGAATAGAGGGTTGGAGCTCTGTGTGGACCAATGTTGCGCCGTTCATCAAGTTTTTTCAAAATATTGAACGAAAGTATTTTCTTTTGAAAATTTCTTCTGTCGAGTTTACGGCCAAGTATGGTTTCGTAAAGCCCTAAAAGTTCAGGAAGGGTAAATTTTTCGGGTAACAAATTGAAACCGACAGGATGATGAAACGTTTGAAACCGCAATTCTTTCAAGGCTCTTTGGAGAATCTGATTATGATCGAAAAATAAATGGGGCACGGAGGCAATGTCGCACCATTCACACTTGTCGGAAAGCGCATCGGGTTTAGGTTTAACTTTTGAATATTCCACAAGTGCAAAATATCCTACCGAAACCATACGGTCGAACATCCAATTATCGGCTTTAACTTCCTTCTCAAAAATCTTTGAAAACATCTCTCTCTCGCTGGCAAGACTTTTCACACGATCAGTTTCACCAAAAGTATAAAACTGCTGAAGGTAAATTTTACTCAGACCGGTACGCTCCTTCAAGATACGTTTGGCCGATTCGTCTACCGATTCATCGCGCAATACATATCCACCCGGCAAACACCAGCCTTCCACTGTTTTCCAACGGTTTAATAAAACTTTTAACTGATTTTTATGAAATCCGAAAATTACACAGTCAACCGACAGGTTCGGAAGGAACCACTTTGGCCCCTCTTCCATAAAATTTATCATCTCCAACTTATTGTCCATGAAACTGATTAATATTTTTAATTGTGTATATTTTACATTATAGAATTTTGTTGTAATATTGCCATTATATATTGCTAAATTAGTTTCAGACTCCAATATTACACATTTCTTTTTCAAAATATTACGTCTGATTATCTTAAATGCGTATTCGATAAAAAAGATTTTGTTTAACTAACATAATTAATCATGAGAATAGAGAAAGTTTATTTGGCCATAAGCCTGGTGCTAATTATTAATCTGCCCGGGATAAGGGCACAGAGTCCTGCACCCCGGTTAGGGAAAAATCCACTGAAAGAAGTTATTGCAGCGATGACTCTGGAAGAGAAGTCGAAACTGGTTGCCGGAACTGGTATGAGATTTGGCGGCGGTCCAACAGTTGGAGAAACTGATAACAGGGTTCCCGGTGCCGCAGGAACCACATATGCAATTCCCAGATTAGGAATACCAGCCATTGTAGTTGCCGATGGTCCGGCTGGATTAAGAATAGCTCCTTTTCGCGGGAAAGACTCAACGCAATCCTTTTATTGCACTGCCTTTCCGGTTGCCACGTTGCTGGCTTCAACGTGGGATACTGAACTCGTTAAAAAAGTAGGCGAGGCAATGGGTAACGAAGTATTGGAATATGGCGTTGATATTCTCCTCGGTCCGGGTTTGAATATTCACCGTAATCCGCTTGGAGGACGCAATTTCGAGTATTTTTCCGAAGATCCTTATCTTACAGGAAAACTTACGGCGGCTATCGTTAAAGGAATACAATCCAAAGGCGTAGGTACTTCGGTAAAACATTTTGCTGCTAACAACCAGGAGACAAACCGAAATACAATTAACACCATTGTAAGTGAAAGAGCTCTCAGAGAAATTTATCTGGAAGGTTTTCGCATTGGAATACAGGAATCTGACCCATGGACGGTGATGTCTTCCTATAACAAAATTAACGGGCCTTACACTTCCGAAAGTAAAGATCTGCTGACAACTATTCTTCGCGACGAATGGAAATACAACGGTTTGGTAATGACCGACTGGTTTGGCGGTAAAGATCCTATTGCACAAATGCTGGCCGGCAATGAATTGCTGATGCCCGGAACTCCAAATCAATCCAAAGCAATTATGGAAGCCGTTCAGAATGGAAAACTCAACGAAGCCGTTCTCGATAGGAACATTGAAAAGATTTTAAATACTATTCTGAGGTCACCTTCGTTCAAAAATTACAAATATTCGAATAAACCTGATCTTATTGCTAATGCACAGATAGCTCGCATGGTTGCAGCCGAGGGAATGATACTTCTTAAAAATGAAGGAAAGGCACTGCCTATAGCCCAAACCTCTAAAAAAATAGCGGCCTTCGGAAATACTTCATACGACATTGTAACCGGGGGTACCGGAAGTGGTGATGTAAACGAAGCCTACAGTATATCGATGGTAACAGGCTTGTTAAATGCAGGTTATACAGTTGATGAAGAACTTAAAACGCTTTATACGGATTTTATCAAGGCAGAAAATGCAAAACGTCCCCGCAATAGAGGTTTCATGCTGCCTCCCCCATTACCTCAAATGGAACTTTTGAGCACTCTAATTTCAAAAAAAGCTGAGGAGGCCGATTTAGCATTAATAACAATTGGGCGCAATTCGGGCGAATTTGCCGACAGGAAGCTAGAAAACGATTTCTATCTGAATGATGTCGAAAAAGAGCTTATAAAAAATGTCTCTTCCGCCTTCCGCGCTAAGGGTAAAAAGGTGATAATTGTGTTAAATATTGGAGGCGTTATTGAAATTAACTCCTGGAGAGACTATGCCGACGCAATTCTGCTGTCGTGGCAGCCAGGGCAGGAAGCCGGAAATGCAATTGCCGATGTGCTGAGTGGCAAGGTAAATCCTTCCGGCAAACTGGCTACAACATTTCCGGTGGATTATACCGATGTTGCCTCCTCTAAAAATTTCCCTGGTATGCCTGTAGAAAAACCAACCGACGTGACTTACGAAGAAGGTATTTACATCGGGTATCGCTATTTCGATAGCTTTGCAGTAAAGCCTGCTTTCGAATTTGGATATGGTCTTTCATATACAACATTTTCAATTACAAATATTAAAACCAGTTCATCTAAATTTAAAGATAAGGTGACGGTGACAGTCGAGGTTACCAATACGGGTAATGTTTCGGGTAAAGAAGTAGTTCAGGTGTATTTGTCAGCTCCTTCTCAATCAATGAATAAACCTCAAAAAGAATTAAAGGCATTTGGCAAAACCGGTTTGTTGTCACCAGGTAAAAAACAAACTCTTTCATTCACTTTGGATGCAAGATCATTGGCTTCATATAATACCGAAAAAATCTCATGGATTGCTGAAGCGGGTGAATACAAAATAAGCGTTGGCACTTCCTCTTCAAACATAAGCCAAACAGCAAACTTCAGCTTACCTAAGGAATTACTGGTTTCAAAAGAAAATAAAGTAATGGTTCCACAAACAGTTATTTCAGAATTAAAAAAATAACGTATATTTCTCACTTATTAATTAACTATTTTAAATTTAAAAAGATGAAATATTTGAATTTATGCCTACTGGCAATCGGACTCTTTGTTTCGGCCACCATTTCCAATGCTCAAACTTTGGACGAAATTGTTGCTAAATATGTTGCAGCAATTGGCGGCAAGGAAAACATGCAAAAAATTAATTCCGTGTACATGGAAAACACCCTTCAGGTAATGGGACAGGAAAGCTCAAGTACTACCATTATTCTCAATGGAAAAGGTTCTAAAACCGTTTCGGACGTTATGGGTCAGAAAATGGTACAGTGCTACACCGATAAATCGGGTTGGATGATCAATCCAATGATGGGTAGCAGTGAAGCCAGTGACATGCCTGCTGAACAGTTTAATGCCGGTAAAAGCTCCATTTATGCTGCCGATCCATTATCATTCTGGTCAGAAAGAGGTTACAAGGCAGAACTTGTAGGTAAGGAAAAAGTAGGAGCTGTTGAAGCTTTCAAAATAAAAGTAGTTAGCCCTGAAAATGTTACAGTTTTTTATTTTATCGATCCTTCAACCTATTATCCAGTCCAGGCAACTATGTCAGTTGATGCGGGTGGTCAACCAATGAATATGACGACCAGTTTCAGTGATTATCGTAAAACCGATGCGGGCATTGTAGTTCCTTTTTCAACAGATGTGGATTATGGAGGTCAGTTCAATATTACACTCAAAACTAAAAAAGTTGAGTATAATAAAAATATTGATCCTGCAATTTTCGAAAAAGGAAATCTGAGTCTGTAAAAATTATTTGTTTTATAAAGCCTGAAATGATTTTTCATTTCAGGCTTTTATTTTTCATCAAAGTTTAATAGTTAATAATAAAGTAATGAAAAAAATAATATTGCTATTATTTGCATTTGTAATAACGGGCAAAACTTATTGCCAGCAAAGTTCTCAAAATTCCAAAATGGATGCTTTCATCAGCAGTCTGATGAGTAAAATGACGCTGGAAGAAAAAATCGGACAGCTTAACCTTTCATCGGGTGGAGGCGGAATTGCAGGCGGACCATCAGCAATGGATTCCATGCTTGCCAAAGGTATGGTTGGCGCCACCGGAGGATTTACAATTCAGGCAATCCAAAAAACACAGGATGCTGCGCTTAAATCCCGCCTAAAAATTCCACTCCTGTTCGGTATGGATGTAATTCACGGCTATAAAACTGTATTTCCTATTCCCTTAGGTTTATCCTGCACATGGAACCCGGAACTGATAGAAAAAAGTGCTCGCATTGCAGCAACAGAAGCAAGTGCCAACGGTATTTCCTGGACTTATTCGCCCATGGTTGACATAGCCCGAGATCCGCGCTGGGGAAGAATTGCTGAAGGATCGGGTGAGGATCCTTATCTGGCATCCCAAATTGCTTCGGCTATGGTAAAAGGGTATCAGGGAGATGATTTAACGAAAAACAACACCATATTAGCATGCGTAAAGCATTTTGGTCTTTATGGTGCCGCAGAAGCAGGCAGAGATTATAATACAGTTGATATGAGCCGTCTCACAATGCTTCAGTTTTATCTTCCCCCTTATAAGGCAGCATTTGATGCAGGTGCAGGGAGTGCCATGTCATCGTTCAATGTAATTGACTATGTACCAGCCACCGGAAATAAATGGCTTCTAACCGACGTGCTGAGAAATCAATGGGGATTCAAAGGTTTTGTGGTATCCGATTACAATTCAATTGGCGAAATGAATCAACATGGTTTAGGTGATATCCCTTCAGTGTCGGCAAGAGCATTAAAAGCGGGTCTGGATATGGATATGGCAACTAATGGTTACATAACGCATCTGAAGAAATTATTGCAGGAAGGAAAAGCAACCCAAAAGGATATTGATTTGGCTTGCAGGAGAGTATTGGAAGCTAAATACAAATTAGGATTATTTGAAGATCCTTATCGTTATATTAATGAAGAGCGTATCAAAACTAATGTTCTTACTCCGGAAAATATGGAAACGGCGAGGGACATCTCCAGAAAATCAATAGTTCTTTTGAAGAACAACAATCAACTTTTACCTTTAAAGAAAGCGGGAACAATGGCTGTAATAGGTCCTTTGGCCAATAGCAAGGTAGATATGCTGGGAACCTGGGCTTTTATGGGCGATGTAAATAAAGTTATAACCGCTGTGGAAGGTATAGGAAATGCACTTGGTAACAAGGGTCGGGTAATTTACGCAAAAGGATCATCATTTACTGATGATCCTTACCTGTTAAAAAACTCTGCTGGTTTTGGTTTTGGCCCAAGGACTCAGGCAGATACAACTTCAAATCCGGTTCTCTTAAAATCGGCTCTCGATAGTGCCGGTAAAGCAGATGTAATAATAGCCGTTCTGGGGGAACAAGCAACCTGGTCGGGCGAAGCTGCCAGTCGAGCCGATATTGGCCTTCCTGAATGTCAGAAAAATCTTCTGAAATCGCTACTCTCAACAAATAAACCAGTGGTTTTGGTTCTAATGAGCGGGCGACCATTAACTATTCCCTGGGAAAATGCGAATGTACCAGCAATTATAGAAGCCTGGCATGGCGGAACCCAGGCCGGAAATGCCGTTGCTGATGTCTTATTTGGCGATTACAACCCCTCAGGAAAACTTACCTCAACATTTCCTCAAAGTGTCGGCCAGATTCCATTGTATTACAACCACCTGAATACGGGACGACCCATGAACCCAAAGGATAAATTTACTTCGAAATACCTTGATATTTCAAACGATCCATTATATCCGTTCGGTTTTGGCCTAAGCTATACCAAATTTGAATACAGTGATATTTCCGTAAATAAATCGCAACTAAAAGGTACCGATGTTCTCACTGCAACTGTGACGATTACAAACACCGGGAAATTTTCCGGAGAAGAAACTGTACAATTGTACATCAACGATCCGGTTGCAAGTATCTCACGTCCCGTAAAAGAGTTAAAAGGTTTTAAGAAAGTATTTCTTCAACCTGGAGAAAACAAGGAGGTAAGTTTTAACATTACTCCCGAAGATTTAAAATTCTACAATTCCGATTTAAAATATGATTGGGAGCCGGGAGAGTTTAACATATTCTTAGGAACAAATTCATCTGAATTAAAAATCGTTAAAATAAGTTGGTTAAAGTAAGTCTATAAATATATAAAAGCAAGTCCCGCATTATCAGCGGGACTATTTTCTTCCTCCTAAATTACTAGGTATATAACTAAATTTTTAGTTATACTGAATAAAAAAATTATTTTTGAAGTTTAAAAATTACCGGAAGAGTAAATATTTGTTTCACATTCACTCCTTTATCCTGAGCCGGTGTCCAGGCTGGGGAACTTTTTATCACGCGAACAGCTTCCTCATCCAACATTGGCGATACACCTCTTAAGACTTTTGCTTCACGAATCTGTCCATCAACATCAACTACAAATTGGACGTAGATTTTACCTTGGATACCAGCCTTGACGGCTTCCTGTGGATATTTTACATTTTCAGCAACGTACAAATTAAAAGCCTCTAAACCTTTTCCATTAAATTCAGCCAGTTTTTCGGGTGTTAAATAAGCCACATCTTTATTTGCCTTTTGCTTTATAGTATCAGGCTGAGAAATTGAAACGGGGTTTATAGAAATTCTTTCCGCTTTAAAGGAAAACATCAGAACTACCATTAAACTCATAATTGTTGCCAGCAAAAACCTTGTTTTCCCGGCACGTGGAATAGTTGTCATCATTTTAATTCGGTTTTTAATGAATGAATTATAATTAAAGGAAGAAAATCGAACACCACTTGTCTGAAACATTTGGTTCAGGAGCAATTGCTGATACTGGTCCGAAGAAATGCCACTTTCTAACAGAAGCCTGTCCGCCTCGAATTCATGGTTTTCTTTCATTTCTTTGCGCAAGAACCAAACAATAGGGTTAAACCATTGAATTAATAAAACTGCATTAATTAATAATAAATCAAAGCTATGTCGTAAAACTGTATGAACCTGTTCATGTGCCAGAATAACATCAGCCTCTCTGGGAGCAATGTCTTTACCCAGAAAAATATACCTGAAAAAACTGAAAGCTACGTTCCCTTCTGTTAAAACAAGTTTGTAGCCATCCTTTTGATATACTGTTGAACTCTTAATTAAATAAAGGATGTTGATAAGTTGCTTTACAAAACTGATCAGAATAATTAGTGTTATTAAAGAAAGAGCCGGATAGAACAAACTCTGAAAATTAAAGCTTGATACTTGAGAACCATTACCAACCGTAACTTCAGGAAGAAGTTGATAATACTGATATAAACCTGGTGAGTTAAATCGGATTTCAACAAATGGAATGATGAAAGATAATACCAAGCCAGCAAGAAGGAAAAGTCTCCTGTACGAAAACAACGAACTTTTCTTCAAAAAAAGAATATAAATAAGGTAAAATCCTGACAGTATTACCGCAACCTTTACCTGGTAAATTAGATAGTTCATGACTTCTTGTTTTTACGGTTTTCCAATTGCTGTTTCATTAAATTCATGGTAGCTTCTAGTTCTTTGATATCTATATCTTCGCTGGAGGAGAAAAAAGATACCATTTTATGAAAGGAATTATTAAAGTATCCCTTCATAAATCCTTTCATAAAGCGCTTTGAATAATCATCTTTTGAAATTAATGGGAAATACTCATGTGTTTTCCCATAGGCTTTATGATCTACAAATCCCTTCGACTCAAGAATTCTGATAATAGTTGAAACTGTGTTATAAGCAGGTTTGGGGTCGGGCATTTTTTCGATGATGTCTTTCACAACACCTCGTTCGAGTTGCCAGAGTATCTGCATTATTTCTTCTTCAGCACGGGTAAGATAAAGTTCCTTTTTGGCCATTACCTAATGAATTAGTTTTTGAACTAAATATTTAGTTAACAAATATAGTGCCATTCCTGAAATAAAAAAATAAAAAAGGAGGTCAAGCTTTTTCTGCTTGACCTCCTTTCACACGCAACCCGAATCACGTAATCTGTAACCCGCTATTCTCCCTTATACTTTTTCACCTCACTGATAAAGTCCCCAAAGAGGAAATCAGTATCAGTCGGACCACCCGATGCCTCTGGATGGAATTGTGAAGAAAAGAAAGGTTTGGTCTTATGACGCATCCCTTCGTTAGTATCATCGTTCAGGTTGATAAAATAGGGTTCCCAGTCTTTGTTGAGCGTATTATTGTCGATTGCAAAACCATGATTCTGAGATGTAATGTAGGCCTTTTGAGTTCCCACTTTCAAAACAGGCTGGTTATGACTGCGGTGACCGTATTTTAGTTTGTAAGTATTTGCCCCCGAAGCTAATGCCATAAGTTGATTTCCAAGACAGATTCCCATGATAGGAACATCTTTTTCAAAGGCTTTTGCAAGGTTACTTATAGTGGTTTCACACTTTTTAGGGTCGCCCGGACCATTCGAAATGAACAGACCATCATACTCTTCTTTCGAAATATCGTAATCGTGTGGCACACGAATAACCGTTGCATCCTTCTCCAAAAGGTAGCGGATGATGTTATATTTTACGCCACAATCGATCAGTACAATTTTATATTTACCATTTCCGTAAACCTGTCTCTCAGGTATGCTCACTTTTGCAACAAGATGATCAAGATCGGGATTATACCATTCCACATCCTGGTTGTTAAAGATTACTTTGCCAAGCATGGTTCCTTTTTCCCTCAACTTTTTTGTTAACTGACGGGTATCAACACCGTAAATTCCAGGAACTTTATTATCTTTTAGCCACTTCGATAAGCTCTTGTGAGCATTCCAGTGACTGTATTCAAAAGAGTAATCGGAAATTACAAGAGCTGATATATGTAAACTGTTCGATTCAAAAAAGCTTAAGAGGTCATTTTCGATCGCTTCTCCAGGGACACCATAATTCCCCACCAAAGGATAAGTTAAAACCAAAATCTGACCCTTATAAGAAGGATCAGTGAGGCTCTCAGGATAACCTGTCATAGCCGTGTTAAAAACAACTTCTCCATTTACCGAACCTTCGTACCCAAAACTGTGGCCCGAAACCTCAGTTCCATCTTCCAATACTAATTTAATTGACTGACTATTCTTCATTTGCTATTATTTACTTCTTTTCTCTCTTTAACTCAAATTCAATAATTTCCTGAATTTGTTCAGGACTGATCTTTTTTGCAATGATACGTTTATTGGCATCCAACACCAGAATTACCGGTGTGGTATAAACATCGTAAATATCTTTAAATTCCAAACTGTATGGACTCCAAGCATTAATCCAGTCGTAAAGTTTATGTTCATTCACAAAGTCAATCCATTTCCGTTTTCCTTCAACACTCGACATTGTATGAATTGCCAAAACCTGAACTCCTTTATTTTTTAAACCTTCGTAAACTTTGTGCAACTCAGGAATAGCTTTTTTGCAATGGCCACAATCCGCTTCCCAGAAGGCCAGTACTGTAAACGGTGCTTTTACATCATGAATGTTCAGATTGCCACCGACGTAAGGATTACTTTTTAATGCAGTATCGGTTTTTGCAGCATAAAAGTGATCAGCAGGTAAAGTAACCAGTTTCAGGTTGGGAGCAATTTTCCCGATAAGGGTTGGTTTACGCTTGGCGACTTCTTTCTTCAGCTTCTCAATATAGTCCTTATCGTTCCAGGTGGCATAAGGGATATAGTACTTCTCACTAATATGAACAAATACTGCATCAAAACCCATTATCTGGCTCTGAGCGAAATGATTAAAAAATGTGACAAGCAAATACCTGAAAACTTCATCATTAGGTTTTGCTTTTGTAAGAATGATATCAAGTTCTTTGTTAATACTGTCGGGAATCTGGGGAATAACCTTTTCTATAAAATCTTTAACTTTTCGCTCGTAAACAGGTGTTCTTAAAAGACTTGGGTCGGTATAATCAAAATTGTCGAAGTAATGATTTTTATAGTATCTGTACTGGAAAGTAGAATCGGTTATTTTACCGCTGGCATCACGCGGAGCATCGGGAACCTCAACCTCTTTTAAAGCGACAAGAAATTTCGAGAAGAAAAGACCTTTATTGTCGTTAATAACTTTATCGATGTAAGTAAGTACTTCCTTGTTAATCTTATCGAGAGCTTTAGTCGCTGAATCTTTCTGCGCATCGCTAGTGACATTCTTTTTCCGCTCAACAAGTGCATTGGCTTTTTCCTGATTTACAGCCAAAGTACGCATGTAGTTAAAATAAAGTTCGTTCTCGAGGGATCCGCTTATTTTCGCCGACTTCACAAAATCGACCGTGTCTACCTCAAGGGAAAATGTCTGGTCCTGTCCCATCAAAATATCAAAATACTTTTTGGTTGGGAGGTATATAAAATACATACCATGAGGGAGCAACTTTGATTTTTTGAAGGTACCCAAACCTTTTGCATCAAGCTTGGCAGTATCGTCGGGATAAAACATTCCACCGAAATGGTGACCCAGAATAATCTGGGATCCTTTTAAATCTGCAATTTTAAGCTTGATTTCATAGCCTTGGGCATATGCAAATGAAAACTGGGAAATCAAAAAAGCAAATACCAAAATGTATTTTCCTGAAAGGAAATGATTTCCAAAAGACTTGATTTTACTGATCTTTTCCATAAAACTTACAAAAAAGTGCATTAGGGCAAAAATAGATAATTTGAAACAATAATTTGCTTAAAATATGTTTTTCGGCATTTATTTTAATACATACCTAATTTACAAAACGATATACGAATTTGGAATTAAAAAGATTAGTTTCTTTATTCCTGCAAAGCGCTTTTAACATTTTTTAATTTTTCGAGGTAATAAAGTGTTTGTCCTTTCTCACGGGCAATCCAATTTTTCATCCAGGCAGGTAATTTGGAATAAAAAACCAGTTCCTGTTGAAGCTGTTTTTCATAATCCAAAATAATCCGGTTGGCTTTCTCCAAAGAACCACATGCCAGATAAGCCTCGGCTATTTCAATACAATAATGATCATGTGGTACCTTCGACGGAGGCATGATATTCATAACCAAGTCGAGAACTTCAGAAGCCTTCTCTTTTTTCCCTGCCATTATCAAAGCGGCAGCCAACGTTGCATGGTTTTGCCGCACTTTCATAATTGATAACGAGTTCCGAACATGATCATCCATTAAACGGGATTCATCATCTATATCAGTCCATGTTGCCAAAAGTACCTGCGACAATTGTTTGGTACCGGTATTATCAGATTGTTCATCATTAGAGGTTGAAACCAGCTTATAGGCATATCCATCCAAACGCAGGTAGTTATCAAGACCTAAAGTTCCTTTGATACCCGGTGCAACAAAATAAACCGGTCGATTGCCTGCTGATGTGGAAATAAAATCAAGCACCATCAATTCGTTACGGCTAAGGTTTCCCGGAAGGGTAATATCTATAGTGTCATTATTTACAGGTAAGGACAATTGCCGGGAAGGGACGTAACTCGCAGCTTCAATACTTTTAACAGCTTCTTTGGCGGAAACCCGGAATGGGCTTTTTAAAACCCTTACCCGGGTTTGGCTCATATATGTTTCGGGTGAAAGAGTAAGCAAAATGGGATCCGACAAATAAGCACGGCTCCGTTGCTGATGGATATACCATGGGGCATAAAGCAGCATCAGATTTACTACCCGTACATCGGTTCGTACACCTTCGACTTCTTGTAAATACCAGAGCGGATAAGTATCATTATCGCCGGCTGTAAACAATATTGCATTTTTTTCGCAACTGCTGAGATAATTGCGTGCAATGTCTTTCACTATAAACCGTCCGTTTCGGTTGTGATCGTCAAAATTCTGTGAAAACATTAATACCGGAATGCTTAAGGAAATTAAAAGCCCTGCAGTTATAGCAAGAGCCTTTTTCAATTTTTTGCTTAAAAAATCAATAATCCACAAAGTGCCAAAACCAATCCAGATACAAAATGCATAAAAAGAACCAACATACACATAATCGCGTTCGCGGGGCTGAAGTGGTGTTTGGTTTGTATAAACAACAATGGCCAGTCCAGTAAAGACAAATAAAAGCATTACCGCAAAAAAGTATCTGCGGCTTCGGGTAAAATGATAAATCATCCCTCCTATTCCCAAAATCAAAGGCAAAAGAAAATAGCGGTTCCGTCCCGGATTGTTTTTCATGTAATCGGGTAACCACCGCTGAGGGCCAATCATCCACCTGTCGATAAAATCGAATCCCGAAATCCAGTTTCCTTTCATAATTCCGCCATTTCCCTGCATGTCGTTTTGCTTTCCGGCAAAATTCCATAGGAAATAACGCAGATACATATATCCCACCTGATACGAAAAGAAAAATTCGAGATTATCGCCAAAAGTTGGATTTAAAACCTTTACTGACGAGCCATCTGCTTTCTTTGTCTCAATTGCTTTAACAGAACCCCAGTTCTTATAAACTTCAATATGATTTTCGTTGGAGCTGTACATCCGAGGGAACAGGGTGTAATAATTCCTGTCGTAGCAATAGCTTTCTTCGGCTCTTTTTATGTAATTGCCTTTCTCCTCAACATAATGAATGGTAAGCGCTTTCGAACTTGTGACCGGAGTATTAAAACCGGGACCATATAACAGGGGTTTGTTGCCGTATTGGTCGCGGTTCAGATACGACAGTAAAGAAAAAACATTGAACGGATTGCCCGTATTGATGGGCGTATTAGCATTGGCGCGGATGACAATCATGGCATAGGAAGAATAGCCTATAAGCATAACAGCAATACCAAGCAATATGGCATTAATTACAACTTTACCCTTGATATGAGCAACCCACGACAGGAAAATAAGTGAAAGAACAGCAAAAACTACAAAAAAAGCCAATCCTGAGTTTACAGGTAAATGTAACCGGTTCACAAAAATTAATTCCGCAACCGATGCCAGCTTTACCGTTCCCGGAATTAACAAATACAATACCGCCAACAATAAAATAAAAGAAACCAGCAATGCAAGAGCGGCCCTTCTCCAACCGGAATCATACTTCCGGAAATAAAAAATCATAACAATTGCCGGAATTGCAAGCAGATTCAACAAATGAATCCCAATGGATAAACCCATCAGATAAGCAATCAATACTAACCACCGGTTTGCATAATTACCCTTATCTTCTTCCCACTTCAATACACACCAGAAAACAAGAGATGTAAATAATGACGACAGCGCATAAACCTCCGCCTCGGTGGCCGAAAACCAGAATGAGTCGGAAAAACAAAATGCCAGAGCTCCAGCTACGCCACTTCCGATAATTTTAACCTTATACCAGTTATCATTTTGGTTTATGGTTACAATTCTGCGAACCAAATGCGTAATAGTCCAGAAAAGAAAAAGCACAGTAAAAGCACTGGCCAGAGCCGAAAGAGAATTGATACATAAAGCAACATGGCTCTTTCCGGGAGCAACCAAGGCAAAGATCCGGGCCAGCATCAGATATAAAGGAGCTCCGGGAGGGTGTCCGACTTCGAGTTTATAGGCTGCCGAAATAAATTCACCGCAATCCCACAAACTAACAGTTGGTTCCATTGTAAAAAAATACAAAGCAGCCGAGAGGGTAAAAATGATCCAGCCTGTAATATTATTAATGCGCGAAAAACCGTTCATGGATGCAGACTAACTTAATTCGGCTAAAATAAGGAAGATATTATGAGCGACAATGATATCAGGTTAATTTGTTTTCGCCTAAACTCCTAAACCCTAAACACCTTTTGATTATCATATTTTGCTATTTTTGAAGAAATTTTATCTGAACATGAGCAAGAAGAATCATAAGGGAAGGATGGATATTGTATATTCCACCAATCCCGACTTCCAATATCAGTACCAGCAGGAGGAGCAGTCGGAAACTTTGCCGCCACAGCAGCAGGACCTTCGTGTAATGCTCGACAAAAAAAACCGGGGAGGTAAAATGGTTACCCTTATTACTGGTTTTAAAGGTTTGGAAGAAGATCTGGAAGCACTGGCAAAAGAACTGAAATCGAAATGCGGTGTGGGAGGATCGGCTAAAGATGGCGAAATTCTGATTCAGGGCGATTTTCGCGATAAAATTCTGCAGATGCTCCTTCAAAAAGGTTATAAAGCTAAAAAGGCCGGAGGGTGATTTAAAAAATAAAGGGATTTGAGGGGTGTGTCTATGAAAATATGCTTTAAGGTTTACACGAGAATAATAATATTATCAGGTTTAATTCTAATTTATAGTCTTACTGCCAAATCCCAGTTTTACGAAACAGGTCAGGATCCCTTCTCCGTTTCGTGGAAACAAATCAATCTGAAACATTATAAACTCATCTTCCCCGAAAGTTTTGAACCAGCAGCTAAAAAATTTGCGGCCACCCTCGACACGTTTTACCCGGTCTCATCCAAATATTTGCTTAAGGATCATAAACGCATCCCGATAGTTTTCCATACCCAGTCATCGCTATCGAACGGGTTGGTTGTGTATGCGCCTAAAAGAATGGAATTGTATACCATTCCTCCGCAGGATAACTATCCGCAGGATTGGCTGGATCAGCTTGCTCTGCACGAAACAAGACATGTAGTACAACTGGATGCTCTTAACCAGGGTCTTACCCGATTTGGATCATTTCTGATAGGTCAGCAGGCAGTAGGAGCCGTAAGTGGCCTGGTTCCCCGCTGGTTTCTCGAAGGAGATGCTGTTTATTCCGAAACAATGTTTTCGAACGCCGGAAGAGGACGCAGTGCCGCGTTTCAAATGCCTTACAGAGCTTTGGTTTTAAGTGATAAGCTTTATCCTTATGAAAAAGCTTTGCTTGGGTCGTACCGCAATTTCGTTCCCGACATTTACCAGATGGGATATCCCATTGTAAAAATGATGCGCGACTCCTTCGATCAGAATATTTTTGGGAAAAGCCTAAAATATACGGCCCGAAATCCCTACCTGGTTTTCCCGTTCGGACGTTCTTTAAAAATAAATTCGGGTTTGAATAACCGTTTTTCCTACGAATTCACCTACAAAACTCTTGGCAAGGTGTGGGAACAGCATCAATATTCAAACTACCAGAATTGGCCCGTTCAAAAAACCAGAACTTTTACAAATTACAACACTCCCGTAAAAATTAACGATTCCGTGATAATAGCCCAGAAATGGAGTCTGGCAGAAACGCGACGTTATGTTTTAATTGATAAGAAAGGAAGGGAAAAGAAACTGTTCACCGTGGGTTCAAACAATTCCGACAAAATTTCCTTTTCCGGTAACAAAATTACCTGGAGCGAAAATAAAACCGATTTGCGCTGGACAAACCGCACCTATTCGGAGATCATGATTTACGATCTTGATAGTAAAGGCAAAAAAGTTCTTACCAGAAAAACATGGTATTTCTCTCCTGCTTTCTCACACGATGGAAAACAGATAGCAGTAATTGAGGAAACCCCGCAATACAAAAGCTTTCTTGTAATTCTGGACGCATCAACAGGAGAAGTTCTACAAAGAACTGCAGCTCCTGCAGGAAATCATTTACAATATCCTGTATGGGATCTCGAAGAGGTTTACTGTTTATCTGTCCAAAAGAGCGGTAAATCAATTATTAAATTAACAGCATCTCAATTATGGGAGGAAGTTATGCCCTCTTCTTTCAGGAATATAAGCACTTTCTGCCTTTCGGATAAAAATATCATTTTCGCTGGCGAAGACAGTGGCATTAATAATATTTTCATTTACAGCCCTTCCGAAAATTCTTATTCCCAAGTGACAAATTCCCGCTTTGGAGCTTTCGAACCTTTTATGGATACGAACAACAATCATTTATACTTTACCGAATATACTTCGGATGGGTACCGTATTGGCTATACCATATGGAGCCCAGATGCTTACCTCAAAAAACCAGCATATAACCTCAGCGCTCCCACCGCTGTAACCCTTGAAAATACGGGATTTAACATTCAAAACATTGCGAAGGACTCATCTTCCTATTCAAATTACTCGTCTAAGAAATATCCGAGACTTCCTCACCTTATAAATATACATAGCTGGCTGCCGGCGTATTTCAATTATTCGGTATCCGACTTCTCAAATCCAGGGCTTTATCCCGGATTAATGCTGCTTTCGCAGGATGTTCTCGGAACGCTGGTCTCTTCGGCAGGATATTCTTATCGCGAGGGGTTTTCTCATTTCCATGCAAACATAAGTTACAAGGCTTTGTTACCGGTTATTAGCTGGAATCTCGATGTAGGAGGACCGATTCAATACGCCGGAAGTACAAACTCATTGCCTTTGAGTTTTAACCGCAATATTCAGTCGACAGTAAATATAAGTCTTCCCTTAAATTTATCGCGGGGAAAATATGCTTCGGGAATTACACCCTGGGTAGAATGGAAATTAAACCGGAATGCCTATTACATAAAAACGGAAAACAACTATTATCAGGGATTGCATTACATCAATTACGGTGTAAGTTTTTACAGATACACCAAAATGGCCATCCGCGATATTTTTCCAAGATTTGGAGTCAGTTCGTTCTTCAAAGCACAAACCACACCTTTCGAAAACAAACTTTTTAACGAAATTTATGCCGCAAGTGCCAGGTTGTATTTACCAGGTATATTGAATAACCATAGTTTGCAATTACGGTATGCATTTCAAAAGCAATCACCCTTGCGGTATCTTTACGGAAGCATGATCTCTTTCCCCGCCGGTTATACTTCGCAGCGGTCGGAAGAATTGCATGCCGCAAATATTACTTATGCATTGCCATTGGTTTACCCCGATTTTCACCTAGGTCCTGTCCTTTATATGAAGAGGATACGTACACACTTTTTTTACGACATAGCCTCCAATAAATATCAATCCAAGCCAAATATAATAACTCATGATATTCTTCGTTCAGTAGGGACGGATATAATAGCCGATGTTCATTTTCTGAGGATTATGTTTCCATTCCAGGTGGGTGCCCGCGTAGCTTATCTTCCGGAAGAAAAAAGCTTTTTTTCTCAGGCCATTTTTTCGGTTAACCTCGTATACTAACTTTAAAATACATGAACAGAAAAATTCCTGAACATGTTTCATTCAAACCGTGTGCGGGGAACGGCTTTATTCGTATATTAGTTTTACATATTTCAGACAAACAAAGTGCTTGACTTTTTAGAGAGACATAAGGAAGGAATTCTGGGAACCATAGTAATTCACCTGGTTCTGGCCACAGTGATTCTGGTTATGAAAATTAATTCGCTGCAAAACAGGGAATCGGCTATGGTTGTAAATATGCTCGACGAAGCGCAGATTCAGGAACTTTTAAACCCAGAAGAAAACAAAGAGAATCAGATTCAGAATAAAGAAATATTTACACCCGCCGAAAGGGAATATCTAGGTGCACGCAACATTGGTACCAACGAAGCTGAGAAGATGGCGTCGGACAATATAAACCAGATGGTGAACGAAATCAAAGGCGAACTGAATATTAAAGACCCTTCACCATCGCAGGCAAATAATTCTCCCGAACCTGATAACTCCGAAAACGCCTTACCTGATAAAAACCAGAAAGAAGAAAAAGTAAATGTACAACGCAGTACAACAGGAGTCCGCACTTTTTACAAAGGCCCAACTACAGTTTCGTATTACCTGGAGGGCCGGTATCACGAACATCTCCCTATTCCGGTTTATAAATGCGAAGGAAACGGCAAGATTGTAATGAAAATAGAAGTAAATCAGCAGGGATATATTACCAAAACCGAAATTGACAGAGCCCAATCGACCATTACCGACTGCCACCTTGAGTCGGCCGAAAAAGCCGCCCGTTCAACAAGGTTTAATGCTAGTGGACCTGTCACTCAAAAAGGTACGATTACGTATATTTTTGTGGCTCAGTAAAAAAGTCGATAGCCAATAGTCTATAGAGGCTATGTTGCACAGAAATGTAGATTTGATTTTATGTTTTTTAAGGCTGAAGGCCTTGGATAATACAGCCCAGGGCAAGCGAAGCGGCGCCCTGGGATAAATCAAATAGAATTATTCCGGGCGGCGTGAAAACATGTTAAAAAGGGCGATATGCTTAACATCGCCGCAATTGTGATTCTATTAATATCAACAATAATATACAACAGAGCCTCTATCGACGATGACCAAACTTGTCAACATTGCCTTTATCAACTCGTAACCCGCAACGCATCTACCTCATCTTCGTCCAGAAATACGTAAATGCATTATGCTCCACCTCTTCACTTCCCGACCACATATTGTAAAACCTGAAATTTTCGGCATTATTTAAAACTACCTTTTGGCTCTTTGTTGTACCAACCAAACGGAACGACTTATTTCCCGAACGGATACAAAAAGGCATCTCAAAACCATCTTTTACCTCTGTCCATTTAAATTCCAATATCAAATTTTTACCCTTCTGCTCCCAACTATATTCCAGAACAGGTAAACCGGTTTCCATTAAAAATTTATCGAAAAACGGGTTAAAATCTTTCTGTGTATATTCATTCACCAAATGGATAAAATCGTTTGAAGTAACCACCTTCTGCCGGTACTTCACTGCAAAATCTTTAATAATTCTGAAAAACAAAGAATCGTCGTTGATGGTGCATCTCAGATTATGCAGCAACATTGCGCCTTTGGTATATACATCGTTCGATGCGAATGTATTTTCGTTCACATCGCGATTGCCAACCAACGGCCAGAAATTAAAAATCTGGATCATCTTTCCGGCTGCTTCTTTCAAATATGTATCGTACCCGTACCGCTTTTCCATAAACAACAACTCGGCATAAGTAGCAAAACCTTCCTGTATCCACATATCGGCCATATCGGCAGCCGAGACCGAATTACCCCACCACTCGTGGGCCGATTCGTGCACAATAATGTAATCGTATTCTTTATTTACATAGGTGTTGTCTTTCTTATCGTAATCATTTCCATAGGCAATTGCTCCCTGGTGCTCCATTCCTTCGTAAGGCGACTCGACCATTGCAAAACCGTCCTGCGGAAACGGGTAGTTCCCGAACAATTCCTCAAAGACTATCATCACTTCTTTGGTTTGCTTGAAGGTCTCTTTTGCTTTATCGAGATTGTACGGAAGCACATAATAATCGAGCGGGTAAGTGCCTTCGCTGTTTGTGATCGAATCGGCAAACTGTGTAAACTTACCCATGTAAAAGGTCGCATTATAATTATCAATTGAATTCTTAACCAGCCAGGTATGCGTGGTAAATCCGTCACCGGCAGGTTTTTTGCCGATAAGCGTTCCGTTTGAAATCAAATCGTAACCTTCAGGCACAGTGTAAGTCATTTTCATCGAATCGGGCTCATCGCTCATATGATCTTTGCATGGCCACCACGAGCTGGCTCCCAGATGTTCGCATGCAACGCCATCCCAACGATTGCCCTTCTTATCCTTTTTCCATACAAACCCTCCAAACCAGGGAGGGTTAATGGCTTCCTGAGGCTTTCCCGAATAATTTATTGTTATTTGCTGATATGAATCCAAGGGTAATTCTTCCGGAAAATCAATAAAAACAGCATCAAACTCTCTTGTAAATTTAAGCGCAGTGTTTTTCCACCTTATTTCTGAAATTGTATACTGACTGAAAAGATCGACCTGGATACGACTTGTATTCTCAGTTACCCGGAAATAAATTGTATTTCCGCCGCTTATAAACTTACTTTTAGGATCGAGTTTAAGATGAAGGTCGTAAAAAGTAACGTCAAAGGATGTTCTTTCGGGTCTCAGACTTCCTCTCAAAGTATCCTTTCTGGTATATTTTGGACGAAAGCCATTTTCAGGATAAATCTCAGTTCCCTTATAAAAGAAATCCTTCAAAAATTTCAGGCGGTATTCATCATCACATAGAAAACCAAAGAACTGTTTGTTGGGAGGTTTAACCCCAAGACCTTTTGCAACTGCTAAATCAGAGCATCCTCCACGGTTATCGCCCAGGAAAATTTTAGACATGCCACGGTAATAATGAGCATTGCCGTCCTTCGGGGTCATTTCGATAAGCTTATCGAAATTGACAACAGCGTGAATGTAATCACCCGTATTAAAATTCAACTGGCCCCGAAGGTTGAGTTCTTCGGCAGACTGACCGTAGCTGTAATTGAAAAAGAAAATAGACAGTGCACAAAATATACAAAACTTCATACGTTATAATTAAAACTTTTCACTCAAATTTAACAGTTTGAAGCGAAAACTGACAAAATTTCAATATAAAACAGAAAATTGTCAGGAATGCTGGGTTGGAAGGCAAAACAATAAAAAATATCAGAGATGCGTGTAAAGCGCACAATTACTGAATACCATACGCCTTACGACTAATATCTTACTACTGGTAACCTTTTGGCTGATTTTTTGTATTATAGCAGTGTTAACTTAAAATTAATTGAGATATGGACTTTGGAGCGATTATAATTTTTGTGGCAGTTATGTTAGTGAGTCTAATCATTAGCCAGACGCTTAAATCTAAATTTAAAAAGTATTCCCAGGTTCGCATGAACCATGGAATGACAGGAAAGGATGTAGCAGAAAAAATGTTGCGCGATAACGGAATTTACGATGTATCAGTTTTAGCAGTGGAAGGCAGTTTGACCGACCATTACAATCCTGCCAATAAAACAGTAAATCTGAGCCGCGACGTTTACTACGGAAATCACATTTCGGCCGCTGCTGTTGCAGCCCACGAGTGTGGTCACGCTGTGCAGCATGCCACTGCTTACTCATTCCTTAAACTTCGTTCGGCGCTCGTACCTATTCAGAATGTAAGCGCCACCATTCTGAATGCCATCTTTATGATGATGTTCTTTGGAGCGATGTTTCTCCCATCGCTAATTTCGTTTAACGTTGCACTGCCGATTATTATCGTTTGTTACGGTGTGTTTACTTTATTTGCCTTCATAACACTACCGGTTGAAATAAACGCCAGCAGCAGGGCTTTGGTTTGGTTAAACAACGCCGGAATTACCTCGTACGAAACCCATCCGAAAGCAACCGATGCTCTACGTTGGGCCGCTTACACCTACGTGGTTGCTGCATTAGGCTCACTGGCAATGCTGCTGTATTACCTGATGCAATATTTAGGAAATCGCGATTAATAAATATTACACGTGTATAAATAAAAAATCCCGCCAACCAGCGGGATTTTTTATTTTGTATTTTCTATAGCCTGAATTCCTAATACCTATAGGCCCTATTATCCTTTCAATGCCTCGGCACCACCAACAATTTCGAGAATTTCGTTTGTAATGGTCGCCTGACGGGCTTTGTTATACTGGATACGGTAATTTTTAAGAAGCTCAGTTGCATTATCGGTGGCTTTGTGCATGGCAGTCATTCGGGCACCATGCTCTGAGGCAATACTATCCAGAATAGCCTTGAACAATTGCACTTTGAGCGTTTTAGGAATCAAATCCTTTACAATTTGCTCTTTCGATGGCTCGTAGATAAAATCGTAATTGGTAGAGATTGCTCCTTTGCCCTTTTCTTTCTTTACCACAGCTTTAGGTACCGGTAAAAACTGCTCGGTAGTAAGAATCTGGATGGCTGCATTTTTAAACTGATTGTAAATAATCACAATCTTGTCGTATTTGCCTTCCGAATAATCCTTCATAAGCGATTCGGCATAAGCTGCAACTTTATCGAAGTTTACCTTATCGACTAATTCAGTATTGATTTCGGCGATAGGAAGATTTCTGCGTTTCAGCAAGTCGGCACCCTTTTTACCGATAGCAATAAAAGAAAGTTTTCTGGCCGATAATTGAGCTGTATATTGTTCCTGAACAAGCAGTATGGCTTGCTTTATCACATTGGTATTAAAGGCTCCGCACAAACCACGATTGGAAGTAATTGCAATTATCAAAACCTTTTCTTCAGGTCTTGCTTTGGTATATTCGCTTGTACCTTCACTGTCGCTGCTCGATATACTTCCAAGAATGTCCTGCATTTTCTGAACATAAGGACGAAGCTGAAGAACGGAATCCTGCGCTTTTTTCAGTTTGGCCGCCGAAACCATCTTCATGGCACTGGTAATCTGCCGTGTGGTGGTTACAGAAGCTAAACGGGTGCGTATTTCTTTTGTACTGGCCATAATAAGCTATGCCTTTTACTTTTTGTATTTAGCTGCAAGATCTTTTGCTACTTTCTCGAGAGTACCGGTAATTTCATCATTTAAATTTCCGGACTTGAGAGATTTCAGGAGATCTTTATGCTTCAGTTCGAGGAATTCAATCAGTTCAAATTCGAAATCCCTTACCTTGTTCACAGGAACATCTCTCAACAAACCCTTTGTTCCGCAATAAATAATAGCAATCTGCTTTTCTACAGGAACTGGCGAAAATTGACCTTGTTTCAGAATTTCAACATTTTTGGCACCTTTATCAAGTACTGCAAGAGTAGCAGCATCAAGGTCGGAACCAAATTTTGAGAATGCTTCAAGTTCGCGATACTGCGCCTGGTCGATTTTCAAGGTACCGGCAACACGTTTCATCGATTTGATCTGAGCATTACCACCTACGCGCGATACCGAAATACCTACGTTGATTGCCGGACGGATACCAGAGTTAAACAGGTTCGATTCCAGGAAGATCTGACCGTCGGTAATGGAGATTACGTTTGTAGGAATATATGCGGAAACGTCACCAGCCTGGGTTTCGATAATCGGAAGTGCAGTTAATGAACCACCACCTTTAACAATATGTTTGATTGAAGGAGGAAGGTCGTTCATCTTACGGGCAATTTCGTCGGATTCAATTACCTTGGCAGCACGCTCGAGTAAGCGGGAGTGCAGATAAAACACGTCACCAGGATAAGCTTCACGGCCCGGCGGACGACGGAGCAACAACGAAACTTCGCGGTACGAAACGGCCTGTTTCGAAAGGTCGTCGTAAACAACAAGTGCCGGACGGCCGGTATCACGGAAAAACTCTCCAATAGCAGCACCGGCAAACGGAGCATAGAACTGTAAAGCTGCAGGGTCAGATGCGGTAGCCATTACAATGGTTGTGTAAGCCATCGCCCCGTATTGTTCCAGCGTACGTTGTATATTGGCAACTGTTGAACCCTTCTGACCTACGGCAACATAGATACAGTAAACAGGTTCACCACGATCGTAAAATTCTTTCTGATTCAGAATGGTATCGATAGCAATTGCTGTTTTCCCGGTCTGACGGTCGCCGATAATCAACTCACGTTGACCGCGGCCAATGGGAATCATAGCATCAATCGCCTTTAAACCAGTTTGTAATGGTTCCTTTACAGGTTGACGGAAAATAACCCCGGGAGCTTTTCTTTCGAGAGGCATTTCGTATAATTCGCCGGTAACAGGGCCGCGACCATCAACTGGTTCACCAATTGTGTTCACAACACGGCCTAGCAAACCTTCTCCAACCATAATTGAAGCAATACGACGTGTACGTTTCACGCTGTCTCCTTCGCGGATGGATTCGGTTGGTCCCAGTAATACCACACCTACGTTATCTTCTTCAAGGTTTAATACAATACCTTTCAGTCCATTTTCAAACTCAACCATTTCGTTAGCCTGAACATTGGATAAACCGTAAATGCGGGCAATACCATCACCTACCTGTAAAACAGTACCTACTTCTTCAAATGCAGCTTCCGATTTAAAACCCTCTATCTGTTGTTTTAAAATTGCCGAAACTTCTGCAGGTTTAATATCTGCCATATGTAGATAAAAAATTTAATAAATTAATTCTTCGAAAAGTCAGTTTTAACCAGGGCTTGCTTCATCTTCCTTAAACTGTTGGCAACACTGGCATCGTATTGCTGATCGCCAACCTTTAAAATATAACCTCCCAGAATTTCAGGATTCTGCTTGTGTTCAATTTCAATTTTAGCATTGAATTCTTTAGCTAAAATCTCGGCAAGCATCTTATTCACCTGGGCATCCAAAGGAGAAGCTGTGGTAATTAAAGCAGTTTTGATACCCTTTTCCTGGGCATAGATATCCAAAAACCTTCTACAAATTCCAGCAAGGCTGCTTTCACGCTTGTTTTTAACCAGAATATCCAGAAAATTCAAAGTGATCTCCTGGATTCTACCTTTAAAAACAGCAACTACAGCCTTAGTTTTTTGCGAAGGTTTAATAACCGGACTTTCTATTACAGTTTTGAAATCGGTATTAGCTTTGAGAGTTCCCGCAATTAACGATACATCATCTTTAATGCGGTCCAGCAAACCTTTTTCCTTACCCAGCAAATATAATGCTTTAGCATACCGGACGGAGATTTTACTTAAATCCATTATATCAGCCCTAATTTAATTTCATATCTTTCATCAGGTTGTCGATAAGAGCTTGCTGATTCTTATCGTCCTGAAGTTTCTGCCTTAATATTTTTTCTGCAATCTGAACCGATAAGGTAGCAACCTGATTCTTTATTTCGTTGATTGCAGCGGCCTTTTCGTTGTTAATCGAAACTTTGGCAGCTTCTATAATACCTTTGGCTTCAGTAGCAGCAATATCTTTGGCATCGTTAATAATTTTGTCTTTCATCGAACGGGCTTCTTTCAGCAATTGATCCCTTTCGACACGCGCCTCTGCAAGAATCTTCTCGTTATTGGCCTGAAGTTTTTCCATTTCTTCTTTGGCCTTCTCGGCAGATTTCAATGCATCTTCAATAGTTTTGCTCCTGTTTTGAATAGCTTTAAGGGTAGGTTTCCAGGCAAACTTTGTTAAAACAAACAATACCGTTAGAAATACCACTAACATCCAAAACATCGTACCAACATCCGGGGTAATCAGTTCCATAACACCCTTGAATTAATGATAAAAGAAAATAAAGCAGACTGGAAACCCAATCTGCTGTTTTCCCTATTTTTTAGATAAAAAGAATTAACAAACAAATAACCATTGCAAAGAAGGCAGCACCTTCAACCAACGCAGCGGTAAGAATCATGTTTGAACGGATGTCGTTGATAGCCTCTGGCTGACGGGCTATAGCTTCAACCGAAGATCCTCCGATTTTACCAATACCAACACCGGCTCCTATAGCAGCTAATCCAGCACCGATACCAGCACCTGCTTTTGCGATGGCAGTATCTGCAGCCACCTGTAAAATGATAGATAATGTTAACATATAGACTCTTATTTTAATAATGATTAATGATGTGCTTTTTCAAGGGCCATCCCAAAATACATGGCCGATAATAATGTAAATACGTATGCCTGGATAAACGCTACCAAAACCTCAATGAACATCATAAAAATTGAAAATGCCAATGAGAGCACCGATATTCCGTATCCAGCGGCCGGATTCATCGCCCCGAAAATAAAAATCAGACTGATAAACCCTAATATAATTAAGTGACCAGCGGTAATATTCGCAAAGAGACGGATCATCAATACGAAAGGCTTCAGGAAAACGCCCATAATTTCGATAAAAGGCATAAGGGGTACCGGAAACTTTAACCACCAGGGAACACCGGGCATATTAATAATGTGCATCCAGTAATCTTTGGTTCCGCTAACGGTTGTGATAATAAAAGTTAAAACAGCCAATACCAGTGTAATGGAGATATTACCTGTGAGATTTGCGCCACCAGGGAAAAGCGGAATTAACCCAAGCATATTATTTATCCAGATAAAGAAAAATACAGTGAGAAGAAAAGGCATGTATTTTTCGTATTTGTGTTCGCCAATGGCTGGTTTTGCAATATCGTCGCGGACAAAAAGAATAAGTGGTTCAACAAAAGCCTGAACTCCCTTGGGTGCTTTATTCGGATTGCTTTTGTAACGACGGGCAATAGCTATAAATAACCATAACATTATGGTTACCCCAATTAATAACGATAAAATATTTTTGGTAATAGAAATATCAATTGGGCGAACAACTTCTCCGTTGGTCATTTCTTCAACTACCTTGCCTTTATATTTACCCTCTTGCGCTATTGAAAAACCATTATAACTCTCGTGCCCGTGGTGAAATTTAGATGAACTGAAAACATTTAAACCGCTTTGTTTGCTATAAACAATTACAGGTAGTGGAATAGAAACATGATGACCTTTCCAGGTAATAATATGCCACTCGTAAGCATCCTTGATGTGATCGAAAATAAAATCTCCGGCATTAAAACCGGCTTTTTCTGTGGCTTCAGCCTTGTTTGTATTTTCAGGCTCTGATGCAGTTAAATTAGTTTGAATTACTAAAGAACTGAATATGAAGAGTGTTATGCTAAGAAAAAATCCTTTACAGTTAAAATTCATCGCTCACAATAAAATAAAACTAAAGTTAATAAAAACTATTTGCTTTTAATCTGCTGTGATCCATTTTTTTTTAGAAATTCCATAATGGAGTAAACCTCATGCACAGTAAAAACAATATACATTAAAAGAAAACTGATTAGAACGATCTTCATTTGGGGGTTCCCAATTAAAATCATAACTAACATAACCATGAGATAAACCAAAAGTTTAAGCATGGTCGATGCCAAAAACCGTCGTACAAAAGCCTGATTGTTTTTCTGAGCTGTATAAATCAGAAAACTATGGAATAAAACGTTAACAGCAAAAACAACGGCTATTAAAATATAAACAGCGGGTGTATAAAACTGTGGATAACCGTAGGTGTAAAATGAAAAATAAGAAAGTGCGAGTACAAGAGAAATAACCAGTGATTGAAAAATGTACCCAAGAATAGCTTTTCGCATAATTTACTTTTTAGGCTTAAGAAAATCCTTAACGGCAAAATAAATAGCCATTACTACTGACAACAAAGATAAAACAATAGTGAAGATTTTGAATTCTAACCCTAATAATTGGTCAAGTTTATACCCACCAAAGGTTCCCAAACCAATAATGACGGCCATCTGAAACGCCAGGGCCGAATACTTGGCATAGTTATTTATCTGATCTTTGTCCGGGAGTTTATCTTTTTCAGAGGTCATTATTACTTTGTGCTTCCATCATCATCTTACAGTTTCCCGTAAAATTACATCCTGGCTCAATGGCCAACCGGTTTGTGAGAATATCGCCCGTAACTTTTGCAGTCGCTTTTAACGACAGAAGTTCGGATACATTTACTTTACCATCTACAATACCATAAATATCGGCATTTTTACAATTGATGGTTCCAGTGACCTTACCAGATTCCCCAATTACAAGTTTCCCTTTTGAATTTACATTTCCATTCAGGAAACCATCCAGTCTGATATCGCCGGTAGAATTAATATCACCGGTAATTTCGGTACCAGTAGTAATAGTGTTATGCGAATTCGGTTCGTTTTCAACAAACTTTCCCATAGTTTCAGGTTTTATTTTATTACTTTTAAACATGTGCTTTAACAAATATATAAAAAGTGAAGCAGAATAACCAGTTGACTATAAAATAAAAATATCTAACAAAAAAGGTAATCAGGGCTTCGAGGTTCAGGGTTTTAGAACTTCAATTTACAAAAAATTATTATTCTATTTCGGTGAGTTAAATATTTTTTTGCAAAACCTTCAGGTTATAAAAACCTGAAAGGTCTAATACTAAAACAAAAAGAGGCTGCCCTTCGGGACAACCTCTCTTGTATTTCTATAGCCTAAGAACCTAATCCTAAACAGCTAATCAGGAATTATAGGCCCATTTCAGATAAATGGATCCCCATGTAAAGCCACCTCCAAAAGCGGCAAGAATTAACTTATCGCCCTTTTTAAGTTGCTTTTCCCATTCCCATAAACATAGCGGGATGGTCGCGGCTGTAGTGTTACCATATCTTTCAATATTGATCATCACTTTTTCTTTGCTGAGTCCCATTCTTCTTCCGGTGGCTTCAATTATTCGCAGGTTGGCCTGATGTGGAACAAGCCACGCAAGTTCTTCAGGTGCAATGCTATTTCTTTCCATCATTTCAACAGCCACATCAGCCATCTTAGAAACAGCAACCTTAAAAACTGTCTGTCCTTCCTGATGAATATAATGTTCTCCCAGCTCAACTGTTTCATGCGAAGCAGGTTTGTACGAACCGCCTGCTTTCATATAAAGAAAATGTCGACCTGAACCATCTATTTTCAGAATGCTGTCCATAACCCCTACTTCTTCGGTCGTGGGTTCAATTAACAATGCAACTGCAGCATCGCCAAATAAAGGGCATGTAGTACGATCGGCATAATTGGTTATCGACGACATTTTATCGCCGGCAACAACAATTATTTTCTTGTACTTACCCGATTCTATAAACTTGTTAGCTGTTTCCAGAATAAAAAGGAAAGAGGAACAGGCAGCACTTATGTCGAATCCCCACGCGTTTTTAATTCCGGCTTTATCAGCAATAATACAGGCAGTTGATGGGAAAAACATGTCGGGTGTAACCGTAGCACAAAGTATCAGATCGATATCATCGGCAGAAACTCCGGTTTTTGTGAGAAGTTTTTTTACAGCTTCAGCACCCATGTCTGAAGTTGCCAGACCCTCACCCTTTAAAATTCTTCTTTCCTTGATCCCAACGCGCTGCATGATCCATTCATCCGACGTATCTACCAATCGGCTCAGCTCATCGTTTGTCAGGCGGTATTCCGGTAAGAAAGCTTCGATACCGGTAATAGCAGCTCTTAAATTATCCATTATTTAAATACTTCCTTGATTTTAGCAGGTAAATTGGCTTTTGTTACATCAAAAGTATGAAGAATCATATTTTTAATGGCAATATCGTTTGAGATTCCATGCCCTATGATGACATTTGAGTTTACACCCAAAACAGGTGTTCCCCCGTAATTCTCATAATTGAAGGTCTCGAAGTACTCGTCCTGAATCTTACGTTTTCTGATCAGTTTATAAAACGATTCGGCAGCTTTCAGAAGAGCATTCCCCACAAACCCGTCGCAAACAATTACATCCACTTTTTTATAGTCGAATAAATCGTTTCCTTCAACATTACCGATAAAGTTAAATTCTTTGCTATTATGCATCAGCGGGAAAGTTGCTTTGGTTAAAAGATTTCCCTTTTCTTCTTCGGAACCGATATTCATCAGTCCAACGCGCGGGTTTGCGACTTTGTAAACGAATTCAGTATACAACGAACCAAGAATGGCATATTGATAAAGAACGTCAGGTTTGCAATCGGCATTCAGTCCAACATCAAGAAGAATGGTATAACTCCCGTCCATGCGCGGAATAGCTGCAGTAATAACAGGGCGAATAACTCCGGGAATAGTTTTCACGGTGTACATTGCACCAACCATCATGGCTCCGGTGCTACCAGCACTGGCAAAAGCATCAATATTACCTGCTTCGAGTTCCTTAAACCCTAAGAAAATACTCGATTTGGTTTTTTGCTGAAAAGCTTTTGCCGGATGGTCACCCATCTCTATTACTTCAGAAGAATGTACAATGGTGAACCTTTTGGAATCGGCGCCATATTTAGCACACATGTCGCCAATCACCTTTTCATCGCCAAAAAGTACAAGTTCTACATCAGAGGGTAATTGTTTATGGGCTAAAATTGCTCCTTTAACGGTTTCGTCAGGAGCATAATCGCCACCCATAACATCCAGGCCTAACCTCATATTACGAAAAATAGGTTAAGGAAAAATTAAGCCGCTGCTGTTTTTTCAATAGCAAGCTTACCTCTGTAGTATCCACACTCGGGACATACTCTGTGGTACAAAACTGTAGCATTACAGTTGCTGCACTTAGCTGTGGTTGGAACTACGGCCTTGTCGTGCGTTCTTCTTTTATCCCTTCTCTGCTTCGAATGCTTTCGTTTCGGATTTGGCATTTTACTTAATTATTTAATTGTTATTAAAAAGATCCTTTAAATTATTCCACCGGGGGTCGGTATCTGGTTTTTCTTCATTCACAGATAATTCCTCCAGACGTTTCAACATCTCTTTGTTACAAGTCGAATTGCCGTTCTTATCATCAGGGTGAACCCTGCGGTAAGGCAAACTCAAATGTATAAATTCATATATAAACTGGGCAAGATCTATTTCTGTTTCCTGCTCCGATATAACATACAATTCATCTGTCTCTTCGTGAGTTTCATCTCCAAACTTTACGTACAGAGGAGCTTCATACTCTATTTCCAGTTCAACCGGATCCAGACATCTGTCGCACGAAACAGTAACTTTTCCGTCGATTTCAAATAAGAACTCCAAAATAGTAGGTTTCTTATTTAAAGTTACGTGAATATTTACGTCTCCCTTTTCAATCTCACTTTCCTCAAACGATTCAAAGAACAAGTCATCAACCTTGAAATCAAAAAGATGAAGCCCATCTTTTAACCCTTTATATGCTATAACATACTGACTTTGACGCTTCACCTTCAAAAATTTTCAACGTGCAAAAGTATAAATTAATATTTTAATAAAAAAAGAAAAAAGTTTATCGCTGTTAATTTCAGGCCTTTGTAACCTCATATCCTTCTATAAAAAAGTGCAAAAGTAAAAATAAAACAACATGTTATGATACTTGTTACAGAAATATAGACTACTTTTGCAACCCATTTTTTGAAATAGTGTAGAGAATGAAAGAGCTGAGAAATATAGCAATAATTGCCCATGTTGACCATGGCAAAACCACCCTAGTAGATAAACTCCTGTTAAGCGGAAACTTATTTAAAGATCATGAAACCCCTGGCGAACTTATCATGGACAGCAACGAACTCGAAAGAGAGCGTGGTATTACAATTTTGTCCAAAAATGTTTCGGTAGAATATAAAGGTGTAAAAATTAACATTATTGATACTCCCGGTCATGCTGATTTCGGTGGTGAAGTAGAGCGTGTTCTCAATATGTCCGACGGAGTTTTATTGCTTGTCGATGCGTTTGAAGGCACCATGCCTCAGACCCGTTTTGTATTGCAAAAAGCGCTTCAGCTCGGGAAAAAACCCATTGTGGTTATTAATAAAGTAGATAAACCAAATTGCCGTCCAGAGGAAGTTCATGAAGAAGTTTTCGAATTGATGTTTAACCTGGAGGCTAACGAAGATCAGCTTAACTTTCCAACCATTTACGGTTCTGCAAAGCAAGGCTGGATGGCCGAAAGCTGGAAAACTCCTTCGAACGATATTACTCCATTACTCGATTGTATCATAAAAAATATTCCAGCTCCTAAAGTAGTTCAGGGAACACCTCAGATGTTAATCTCTTCACTCGAATATTCATCCTATGTTGGGCGAATAGCTATCGGGAAACTTCAAAGAGGTGAGCTTCGGGAAAATCAGATGGTGTCGTTAGTAAAACGCGATCAGACAATTGTACGGACCCGTATCAAGGAATTATTGATATTCGAAGGATTATCGAAACGAAAAGTTGAAAAAGTTGAATGCGGAGATATTTGCGCCCTGGTGGGAATTGAGGGTTTTGGTATTGGAGACACCATTGCCGATTATGAAAATCCCGAAGCCCTTGCAACCATTGCTGTTGATGAGCCAACCATGAGCATGCTTTTTACCATCAACAACTCACCGTTTTTTGGTCGCGATGGCAAATTTGTTACATCCAGACATTTAAAGGACCGTTTGGACCGGGAACTAGAAAAAAACATTGCCCTTCGCGTTGAACCTGCTCAGTCGTCGGATGCCTTTATTGTCTACGGACGTGGTATTCTGCATTTGTCTATTCTTATTGAAACCATGCGCCGCGAGGGTTATGAACTTCAGGTTGGCCAACCTCAGGTAATTATCAAGAACGTGGATGGTGAAAAACACGAACCATTCGAAATTTTGAATATTGACTTACCGGAAGAATCGGCCGGAAAAGCCATCGAAATGGTGAACCGTCGCAAAGGCGATATGGTTAAAATGGAACGTAAGATGGACCGTATCCATCTGGAATTTATCATTCCTTCACGCGGAATTATCGGGTTAAGAAATATGCTTCTTACTGCAACATCCGGCGAGGCGGTGATGACCCACCGTTTTAAGGAATTTGCACCAATAAAAGGCGAAATTGAAAAACGGATCAATGGCTCGCTGATTTCCATCGAAACCGGTCAGGCCATTGCTTATGCTTTGGATAAACTGCAGGACCGCGGAAAATTCTTTGTCGATCCATTTGAAGAAATCTACACCGGACAAGTAGTAGGTGAAAATACCCGCTCGGGCGATTTGGGATTGAATATTACCAAGACCAAAAAGCTCACCAACATGCGTGCCAGCGGGTCGGACGAGAAAATGAGAATCGCTCCGGCCATTAAATTCTCGTTGGAAGAAGCCCTGGAATATATTCAGGAAGATGAATATGTAGAAATTACACCAAAAACCATCCGGTTAAGAAAAATAATACTCGACGAGAACGAAAGAAAGAGACAGGGGAACAATTAGGAAAGTAAATTCCTTGTTTCCCAGATTATTTAATGAGAATCCAGAGTCGAACCTTCGCTATAAATTTCTGTAAGAAGAAATAAGCTATTGTGATTCTTTGGTTTGAAATGAGTGCGGTTATTTTGAAAGAATATTCTCGATTGAATCAATTAAGGTATCGATAAAGTAATCTTCTTTGCTAATATAGCTTGTAGCTCCTTTTTTATAGAAGTCTTCAATCAACTCTTTACTTGGTTGGCTTGAAAGGACCAAAACAGGAACTTTTTTGTTCTTTTTCCTGATTTCTTCCAAAACATCCAGTCCGTTCATCATGCTTGCCCCGTTATTCAGAAAAAGATGATCCAAAACAATAAGGTCGGGCTTAAGCGTGAGATTATGAATACATTCTTCACCATTGGAAAATACCATAACATCATAGCCTTCACGACTATTAAACGTATATTCCAGAAGATTTTGAATAATTCTGTCGTCGTCAACTACAAATATTAGTTTAGCTCTCATAATAAAATCTTTACATCTTCAGGAAATCCCTGCACTTTTTCGGTATTTTTGTTATACGGATCGTACTGCATTTTTGTTTGATATTTTTACTTCATCTTACATTTTTAAAATGGAATATATTCATAAAACCATTATCGCAAATGGCAAATCAGTAACTAAAATCAATATCACACCAGTAGATAAAACGGTGATTTACGAAGTTTTAAGAATTGTGAACGGAATTCCTCTTTTCATAGAAAAACACCTAAGTAGACTCAACAATTCTGCTTCGTTGCTAAATAAAACACTCCCGTTTTCAGTTTCTGAATTTAAAAATTTAATTGATACCCTGATAACTGAAAACAAGGTTTTTATAGGAAATATAAAAATTTCTGTTTTTTTTGAAGAAAATGCGACTCCCGTTGATTCGGTTATAGGATTTATTTCTCATGCTTATCCTTCGGAGCAGGACTACGAATTTGGGGTGAAAACCGTTTCGAGCATTAAGCAAAGACTAAATCCCGGCGCTAAAGTTCAAAATACCAAACTCCGCAATGAATTAAACGATTTTATACGCTCAGAAAAAGCATATGAAGCTATTCTAGTTCACCCTGATGGTTATATAACAGAAGGAAGCCGGTCCAACTTATTCTTTATCATGGGAAATAAAATATTTACAGCTCCCGACAATCTGGTCCTTTCAGGAATTACTCGTGAAAATGTAATTGAACTTTGTAATCTCAATAACTATAATTTAGACTTCACC
Source organism: Bacteroidota bacterium (assembly GCA_023429135.1). GTDB lineage: Bacteria > Bacteroidota > Bacteroidia > Bacteroidales > JAAUTT01 > JAAUTT01. Next base: position 76,137 of record JAEYWD010000102.1, read on the forward strand.
CCTGTTAGTTATACTGACCTAAACAAAATGGACGCCGCTTTTATTACAGGCACATCGCCAAAAGTTTTACCGGTGAAGCAAATTGATGAGTTGGAATTTAGATTGCCACACCCAATAATAACAGATTTAATGGAAATGTACGATAAACTCATTGCCGATTACTTAAAAATGCATCAAAAAACAAAGAAAACTTCATAAAGACCACTTCATTTTTAAATATTAGCTATTTTTATCATTTCAAACACCAAATCATCATTGCATTGACAGATGATCAACAAACTGAATAAAATGCGTTTAATTCTCTTATGTCTATTGATTTTTCAAACTGGCATAATTTCTGCACAAAAGTTTTACCGGACCTCAGGGGGTGAATTAATTTTCTCAAGACCTGTAAATAATTCCTCATTCGAAAATACCTCTGCCCGATTACGATTCAGCGCTTTTTTTCATTTCAACAATAATTATCATTTTAACTTTTCAAAATCTGTAGGATTTTATTCCGGAATATCGGTTTCCAATATTGGATTTGCATATAAAACAGGAGACACAATTTATAAAAAACGTGCTTATACGTTAGGTATTCCATTAGCGCTAAAATTTGGAAAGCTTGAAAACAACAATTTTCTTTTTGCAGGCGGCGAAATTGAGCTTCCGTTTCATTATAAGCAGAAGAAAATGGTTGAAAATCATAAAGAAAAATATAATGCTTTTTTCGACAGTCGGGTAAATATTATACTGCCTTCCCTCTTTGCCGGGATCCAATTTTCGGACGGATATTGCTTTAAATTCAGGATATATCTTACTGATTTTCTTAACAAAGAGTTTTCCGGGAATGACTTTGGTTCAAAGGTAGATTATAAAAATACAGATTCTCAGTTATTTCTTTTATCTTTGTCGTACAATTTAAAAAGTAACAAAATCAAGACGATTATTAAAAATGAAGGAAGGTTTGCTTATTTATAAATTTAAAGAACTTCTCTCTAGTACCATAAAAGGCAGCCTCATTATAGCTTTATAATCATGACCCAGATCGTACATTAAATCATCTCCTGCTTCATAAAACCAGTTTATGTATACATTATTCCCATTTTCATATAAATTTTCAAAAAGAGTAAAAATGGTCATTAAAGACCTGTTGGAGCTACTGTTTGCATATTCAAGCAAGACATTAATTTCCGTAACCGGAAAAGGCTTTTGTGAATATTCGGCAATAGCTTTGAATATGGGTTCAAAAAATGTAAGTGCGTTTTCTGGAATAGATCGGCCAGCAATAACCAAAACACCATCTTCAAATTTGATGTAAGGGGTATTCTGGGTCTTCTGGATCACAAGATTCATTATTTATCAGGATATAGAATTAATAAGTGTTATCAAAGTTATTTATTTTTTTTAAAATGACGCAACCATTAAAAATATTTGACATCTAAATGCAAGTTGAACAATAAATACAACCCTATTGAATTTTTTTCGTACATAGTGATTTTTAATGGCAAGAACTTTGGTCTATGCTGAAAATTAATTTAACTTAGAAAGCTAAATGAATTTTTTCTTGAATTTTTCATATATAAGTGATTACTTACTTTACCAATTTTGATTAATGAATATTTGTATCTAGCAACTATGAATAGAATTCATTCCTTCTTTTATCGAATTATTCGTTACTCGCGATCCAGCTTACCATCCTGGATTATCTTTAATTTTGATGCTTTAATCTGCATTATCTCCGTAGCGTTAGCCTATCTGCTCAGGTTTAATTTCAAAGTTCCCAACGATTATTTGTTGACCTACTCCATTCTGGTCATATTGGGAGCAAGAATCATTACCTTCTTTTTTGGTAAAACCTATGCCATGATTATCCGTCATACCGGAATCAGCGATCTAACAAAAATGATTCTGGTACTTGTTGCAGGAAGTGCAATCATCTCGGTTATCGACCTTGTTTATTACCAATTTTACGGGAAATTGTTCATACCGCTATCCATCATCATCATGGAATTTTTTATTACCGCCTATCTGATGACAGCCTCCCGACTGATAATAAAATTTTTGTACATCGAATTCAGGAGCAAATCGAAGAACCGTACCAATGTTCTTATCTATGGGGTAGACGAACTGGCCGTTGCTACCAAAAGAGCCCTGGACCTGGACGTGGATACAAGCTATCGTGTGGTTGGCTTTATTGATGATAAAAAGCAAAACCAGAGAAAAAATATTGAAGGAGTTAAAATTTATCCTTTACAAAAACTAGCATTCATCTCCGAAAAGTTTGAAGTAGATATATTAATTATCGCCAAAAACTATCTTATCCCAGCTAAGAAATCGGAAATTGTAGAAATCTGCTTAAATCATCATATTAAAGTCTTAACCGTTCCAAGGATTAAATCGTGGATTAACAGCGAATTCAGTGCCCGCCAGCTAAAACAGATAAATATTGAAGATTTACTGGAACGTGAGCCAATTTCGCTTGATAGTTCGGTTGTACGTCAACAGTTAAAAAATAAAACAGTTCTGGTAACAGGTGCTGCCGGATCGATTGGCAGTGAAATAGTACGTCAGATTTCAGCTTACGAACCCAAAAAGGTGTTGCTGCTTGATCAGGCAGAAACTCCACTTCACAGCCTGGAACTCGAGTTATCCGAAAAATGTCTGTTCAACGATTATGAAATTATTATTGGGGACATTTGCAATGTTTCAAGAATGACGCGCATTTTTGAAAAACATCATATTGATATCATTTATCATGCTGCTGCCTACAAGCACGTACCAATGATGGAAAGCAATCCGGCTGAAGCAATTCATAACAATGTAGTTGGAACACGTACTGTTGCTGACCTTGCAGTAAAATATAATGTCGGTAAATTTATAATGATCTCGACCGACAAAGCTGTGAACCCTACCAATATCATGGGTACTTCCAAAAGGATCGCTGAATTATATTGTCAGGCTTTGGATAATGTTTCCAATACCTCATTCATAACAACACGTTTTGGAAATGTTTTGGGATCCAACGGTTCAGCTATTCCTTTGTTCAAAAAACAAATCGATCAGGGCGGACCAGTTACTGTTACCCATCCGGAAGTTACACGTTTTTTTATGACCATCCCCGAAGCCTGTCAGCTCGTACTCGAAGCAAGTGCCATGGGTAAAGGCGGTGAAGTCTTTATTTTCGATATGGGTAAATCGATAAAAATTGCCGATGTAGCTCGAAATATGATTCGGTTATCGGGACTAGAAGTCGGAAAAGACATCGAGATTAAATATACCGGACTACGCCCGGGAGAAAAGCTGTACGAAGAACTCCTTTGTACAACGGAGAATACGCAACCGACCTATCATCCTAAAATTATGATTGCTAAAGTAGTTTGTATGGATTTCGACACCGTTTCAAATTGCATCAATCAATTTGAGAAACTGATCAAGAACCAGAACAATCTCGAAATTGTTAAATTAATGAAGAAAATGGTACCGGAATTCAAAAGCCAGAATTCAGTTTATGAGGTTTTAGATACTATTAAGCCTCAAGCATCTTCTATTTCTGTTAATTAAGAGAATAGACCCGGAACGAATGAGAGCCGAAACAAAAAATATCTGCCTTTTCAACAGTTGTAAAAGCTGGGGAGGAGGAGAAAAATGGCATTACGAAACTGCGTTTCGGCTGACCGAAAGAAAATATAATGTAATTATATGCTGTCAACCCGGCAGCGAAATCTATAGCCGGATAAAGGATTCCCGGATACCTGCTTTTAAATTCAGAATTCACAACTTAAGCTTTCTGAATCCTTTTTTATTACTCAAGCTGGCACTTTTTTTTAAAAGACATCAGATTCATACCGTTATTTTAGGATTGCCGTCGGATGTAAAAGCAGTTGGACTTGCTTCAAAAATTGCCGGTGTAAAAAACATTATTTACCGGAGAGGGACAGCTTTACCTGTTCACAATACCTTTTTAAACCGATTTCTCTTCCGCAGAGTGATTACAAGAGTACTTGCCAACTCAGGGGAAATAAAAAAGAGATTTCTTGAAAATAATCCATTACTCATGGATGAAGAAAGAATTAACGTTCTTTACAACGGAGTAAAAATAAATGGCTTAAGCTTTAACAGGAAAGATTCTGATCAGGAAGTGCTTATCGGTAACGCAGGCCGACTGGTTGAACAAAAAGGTCAACGATTTTTGATAGATCTCGCCCGTGAATTAAATAATAAATCCATCAATTTTAAAGTGCTGATAGCTGGAAAAGGTCCCCTCAGGAAATCGCTTGAAGAATATGCCACTTTGAACCAGGTAAAAGACAAAATATCGTTTCTGGACTTTGTGGAAAACATCGATTCTTTCCTGGAAAAAATCGACATTTTTGTTCTGCCTTCCCTCCACGAAGGCTCCGCGAATATTTTAATCGAAGCCATGGCGAAAGCCAAACCAGTGGTTGCTTTTAACATCAGCAGCATCCCCGAAATTGTAATGCACGGTGAAACAGGCTTCCTGGCCGAATTTGGCAACGTTCAGCAACTTACCGATTACGTTTGCAAACTGGTGGAAGACATTGAACTAAGAAAAAAGATAGGCGAAAAAGCTTATCATCATATTTCTGAAAAGTTTAATGCAAAACAGCAGTTTGAGAAATTGCTTACATTATTGAATTAACAATTTTGGGTAAAATACACCTGAAATAGATTCAAACAAATCCACAGATTGAAATAAGTTGTAATTTTACAGTAAATAACTTCATTATGGGTATTCCAAAAACCAGATATGACCGTTTCAATTATGCCGATTATTCATCTTGGGACGATGCAAAACGTTGGGAGATAATCAATGGGATTGCTTATGACATGACTCCCGCTCCAAATACGGAACATCAGAGAATATCCATGCGCCTTTCTATTGCAATAGGTAAGTTTTTGGAAGGAAAATTATGCTCAGTTTTTTCTGCGCCCTTTGATGTAAGGTTAGCTGAAAAGAGCAAAACAGATGAGGAGACTATAAATATTGTTCAGCCAGATATTCTGGTGATTTGCGATCAATCCAAAATTGACGAACGAGGCATAAAAGGAGCTCCCGACTGGATTATTGAAATTACCTCTCCCTCGACTCTGAAACATGATTTCGGCACAAAGCTTTTATTGTACCAGGAGTTTGGAGTTCGGGAGTATTGGATTGCAGACCCTTCCACGAAAAAAATAAATGTATATAGATTGAATAACTTTGGAAAATATACTCCAGGTCTTATCTTTCAGGAAGATGAAAATATAGGAGTTTCTATTTTCCCAGACTTTACAATGAACCTAAGGGAAATTTTCGGTTTCTAAACATCCCTACATTTTAGATTAATCAAATAGGGGAATTGACTCTTCCTATAGCCAACTTGATTAATTCAATTAAAACTCTTTTATCAGATTCAGCAAATCGGTTGCGGTAAGTTTCGATGCCTGATCGGTACCTTCGAGTAACGAATCTGCCATATCGCGTTTGGAGTGATGCAAGGCAATGATTTTTTCCTCAATCGTATTTTTTGCCACCAATCTGTAAATGGTAACGGGCCGATTTTGCCCGATACGATGAGCCCTGTCTGATGCCTGATCTTCAATAGCCGGATTCCACCAGGGATCGAGGTGGATCACATAGTCGGCGGCAGTAAGGTTTAACCCTAATCCCCCGGCTTTAAGGCTTATAAGGAATAACTCGCCTTCGCCTTTCTGGAATTGGTTTACAATTTTTCCCCTTTCGGGAATAGAAGTGGACCCGTCGAGGTACTTGTAGCTGATACCTTGTTTGTCGAGCACTTTCCTTACGAGTGTTAGATGCCCGACAAACTGACTGAAAACAAGGGCTAGATGCTTATTTTCAAGCAGTTCGGCCACTATTTCCATAAAAGCATCGAGCTTTGAGGATGAAATAGGAACGGTATCGTCTACCAGTGCCGCATTACAGCAGATAAGAAACCGGCCTGTAATTGTAATAGAAATTATCGGCTGAAGAGAATGATATCCTGATTTTATCAATCACATCCTTGTAGGACTTGTCTCTGGCAAGAACGGGAAAGGCATTCACAGCCACATATGGGTGCACATAAAAATAGCTGGTACCTTCAAAGCACAAAATACCAAGTTTGCTTAACAAGGCCTGTTGCTTAAAATAATTTATACTGTTTTTCCCAAGTTTAAGCCGGTTAATAAAAGTCTCGCACTGGAAATAATTTACAGGTTCGAATATCAGAATCAAAATATCGGCAAACATTTTGGTTTCCCCGGTAAGGGAGGAATACTTCTCCCAGGTTTCATGACTCTTTGGTAAGGTATTATTCAGCATATGAAAGGTCAAAAACCCAAAGATAGGTTAAAATCAGAATACAGGCTAACTATTAGAATTTGTAACTTTCTCATAAAAACATGGATATTCCAAGGTCACATCCTGAAAAATTCAGTTATGCTGATATATTTTATATGGGAGGATAGCAAAAGATTGCCGCTGCTGAAAAAAACCTTTATCAAGAGAAAATTGTCAATTCCAAAATCTTCAAAACCGATCATCTACTTTCCCGTAAATTTGTATTTGCAATACATATTTTTTTGTATTGTAGATACAAGGATATAAATTTGGGAAAAAATTGCTTATGCTTACAACCGAATTAATATCCCTCGTTATTAAAGATCAGGAGAATTCCATATCAACTGAGCATACAATACCGCGCGAAAAATCTGTTCATCAGAACTCAAAAAGAGTTATAGTCGTCTCCGGAGTCCGGAGGTGTGGAAAAAGCACTTTTTTGAAACAAATTAACAAAGATAAGAATGTTCTGTCCTTAAACCTTGAAGATAACCGGCTCGAAGGATTTACCCAGGCAGATTTTAACCGGGTAGAAACAATAGCTAGAAATACCAATAAGGAACTCATTATCTTAGATGAGGTACAAAATATCCCCGAATGGGAAAAATACGTCCGCTCAGCAAACGAAAGAGGTGTTCAGCTCCAGATAACCGGCTCCAATGCAAGCATGCTCAGCAGGGAGTTAGGGACAAAATTAACCGGGCGCTACCAGCAAATTGAGCTTTTCCCGTTCAGCTTTGGTGAATTCCTCCTATATACCAGTGAAACCGCTGGTTCTGAATCGTTAAAGAAATATATCGATCATGGGGGCTTTCCGGAATATCTGGCGACAAAAGAACCTGATTACCTCAGAACCTTGCTTCGCGATATTGTTATGCGCGATATTGCTGTTAGACGAGACATAAAAAATGAACATTATCTGTTGCGACTTGCCGTAAATTTATTGAGCAATATTGGTAAAGAATTCAGCTATAACAATCTCACAAAAACACTCGAAATAAAATCGGTAAGGACTACCATCGACTTTTGTGATTATTTAAAAGAAAGTTATTTGATTGATTTGCTTCCTAAGTTTTCGTACTCCATTCACAAACAACAGGCCAATCCTAAAAAAGCGTATTGCATCGACACAGCCATGGCAGCCGCAAATAGTCTGTCGTTTAGTAAAGATATGGGTCGCATGCTGGAAAATACAGTTTTTTTAGCTTTAAGAAGAAAGTACCAAGACATTTGCTATTTCAACGATGGTAAAAACGAGTGCGATTTCCTAATTAAAGAAAAAGACGAAATAATCCTGGCCGTTCAGGTTTGTGCAAAACTGACTCCTGACAACCTGAAACGGGAAGTCCAGGGGCTAAAAGCAGCTATGCAGGAATCAAAATGTTCGAATGGAATAATCCTGACCCTTGACCAGAAAGACGAAACCGAAAATATCCAAATAATCCCCGCTTGGGAATGGATGCTTAAATAAAACCTGTATTCTGCGGGATGAATTCTTGTAACAAAATTTTCACGTAATCTTCCTTCCAGCGCTCGTATATTGTGACAAGCAATACGTCACGTTCCATTTTTTTCCAGACTAGCATCAAATATTTGAGAAAAATTTCCTGAGTCAAACTGTTTATTAGCAATACACGTCTCTTTGTAATCAAAAGAGTTAAGTTTTGAAGAGAAATAGAAATGTTGGAAAAGAATTAAGCTAAAATTTATAGTCCCGTCAAGCAAGGGAGGAGAGAAAAAGTTTAATCAGGTCATTCGTGCACCCTCCGGCCAAAACAACGGTGGGCAGGTTAGTGACTTCCTGAAGAGCTTAAGCCTTTTATTTATTTCAGCAATTCATATGTACAAAATTTATTTTAAGTGGTCATATGGAATATCCATGATGAGGCTGTGCGAAAAGTCAACTTCTGGTCATATTTCGACTCCGCTCAATATGACAAACAACTGATTGTCAATCGTCAGACTGAGTGTAGTCGAAGTCTTTCCAACCTTTTCACACACCCTCTTGTTCATCACCTATTGGTGATCTTTTCGGATCATGGATATTTCATTCGTACTTTTCCAACTCAACACCTGCGACTCCTTTCTGTCACTATCCTGAATACCTCCATAAAACAAATATGGTTTTACCAATGGGTTGAGTTGCCGGTAATAATTGAGTCCTTTGAAAAAATCGGGAGAAATGGTTGTGGACGATTTAATTTCAGCAATTTTAGTTGTATTACCCTCGTCGATCAAACAATCAATTTCATTACCAGTGCTGTCGCGCCAAAAATAGAGGGGCAATTTTTCCGCCCTGTTATAATAATTCTTTGCCAGATCGGACATAATCAAGTTTTCGAACAATGCTCCTCTTACCCAGTGCGACTCTAATTCGTCAGCTTTTTTTATTCCCAGTAAGCTGCACACTAAGCCAGTATCGTAGAAATAAAGTTTTGGTGTTTTTACAATCCGTTTTGAAAAATTCAAATAGTGAGGTTGCAGGAAAAAAACAATAAAACTGCTTTCCAGGATCGAAAACCATGATTTTACGGTTTTCAGATCAATACCTAATTCGTTTGCGATGCTGTTGTAGTTAAGCAATTGACCCACACGGCTCGCAGAAAGACGCATAAACCGCTGAAACAAAAACAAGTTCGATACATTGACGATCTGCCGCACATCTCGTTCAATATATGTTTGAATATATGACGGATAAAACATAGACGGCTCAATGTTTTTATCATACAACCGCGGATAAAATCCTTTTAAAAGGGAAATTTCAAAGTTTTGGGAATCGTAAGGCGTCTGTTTTAATTCGGCGATGCTGAAAGGTAACAAATGTGTAACAAATACCCTGCCCGCCAGGCTTTGCGATATATTTGCCGCAAGCAGAAAATTCTGAGAACCGGTAAGGATATATTCTCCGGGGATATTGCGTTCATCACTAATAGTTTGTATATAAGAAAATAATTCGGGCAAACGTTGTGCCTCATCGATGATCAGTCCGTTTTGAAACTGAGTTAGAAACAAGCGGGGGTCCGAGATTGCCGCCTGATAGGTATCGGGATTTTCCAGGTTAACATACCAATAATGGGGAAAGCACGCTTTTGCCAGTGTTGTTTTACCCGACTGACGCGGACCTGTTATTGAAATGACAGGCATTTTAGTTGCCATTTCCTGTATTTTATTTGTGAGATGCCTTTGAATCATAGTACAAAAGTAAGATTTATTTTGCAAATATGGAATATGATTCCATATTTGCAAGGGTAGACGAATTTAAAAGCTCCCAACCTTAACTTTGGGAGTTTTCCATAATCTAAAATCGGAGCGCGGCGAAGCCTCAAATACTAATTCCATATTGACGGCGCGCCGTTCAAGTGAATTGCGAAGCAATCGACGAAGTCAACGCGAGGCACGAGCCGGAACGCGTTCGCGCCGTTAAAGACTTTTTTGGTACTTTTTTTGTCACAACTTAGGCGCAGCCGATCTCACGAACGGTAGTGAGTAAAAAAGTGACAATTGGCTGTTAAATGCTAAATACGTTTGCCTTGCCATATTGCAAAGCTTTAGTTTTGTTAATGTATGGTTCAGAACCAATAAAAAATTCGAGCATTTATGATTATGAAAAATATTGGGCTAATCCGGGAATATTATACTTTTGCAATAAATCATTTGCAGATATAGCAAACTTAGTGTTAAATGCCCGGAACAATTTTCAATAATACCAAAGAAAGAAACCCAATGTCCAGTTTAAATAAGTCTATAATCATCGTCTTTTTACTGACAACAAATCAAATTCGTTGCCATTCCCAATCCCATGTCCCTTCAGTATCCGTTGAATCGGGCGCAGTAGTTTCCACCGGTAAACACGCCCCTTTTTGGTTCTACTCCAATCAGTATGGTAAAATCTCCACTAAAAATAACAGCATTTATCTCCTGCCATCCATTTACAGGAATTTTAAAGAAGGAAGCAAACTAGATTACAGCTATAATCTCTCTCCTCTTTTGAGGTACGATGGTTTAGGAAGATCTTATATGCACCAATGGTATGGAGAAGTGAAGTTCCATTTCATTCACTTTACAGCAGGTGCCAAAGAAGAATTTTATGGCAACCAGGATTCGACACTTTCATCGGGCTGTATTATCTGGTCGAAAAATGCACGTCCTATGCCAAAATTGAAGTTGGAAGTCCCCAACTATACTCCGGTTCCATTTACATGGAGATACCTCGAATTTAAAGGCGGTATGGCGCATGGTTGGTTTGATGATAACGAATACAACAAAAACGTTTGGATGCACCATAAATATTTTTATTTACGATTAGGAGGAAAATTGCCGGTTCATGTTTCATATGGGGTACATCACTTTGCGCAATGGGGGGGGACATTAAAAGGCAAGGATCTTCCAAAAGACCTACCAGCTTTTAAAAATATCTTTACGGCAAAAGGAGGAGACAATAGATCGCCGTTAGATGAATCTATGAACAAATTAGGCAATCACATTGGATCCCGAAATTTTGGCTTAGAAGGAGAATTCAAAAATTATAAAGTATCAATATACTGGCAAACAATCTTTGAGGATGGTAGCGGTAAGGCCTACAGAAACATTAAAGATGGTCTATGGGGGATGTGTTTTATGATTAATAAAGGAAGCATAATATCAAAAATAAGTTATGAGTTTTTTAATAGTACCAACCAAAGTGGAGACTATAATGACTATTGGACATTAAATGGTGAGAAATTTTTTTCATCTACTCCTGGAGGAGAGTATCATGAAGCTGGAGGAAATGATAATTATTTCAATCATTGGGTTTATCCATTCGGATTTACATTCAAGAAAATGACTTTAGGTACGCCATTAATTACTTCACCAGAAATTTTAAATGGTGATATTAATAATTTTATCCTAAATAATAAAGTTCGTGCTCACTTTCTTGGGATTGAAGGTGATTACAAGAATTTATTCTTTACAATTTTAATTAATTATAACCAGAATTGGGGAACCAATTACGTTCCATTTTCAAAAATAAAAGAACAATTATCTGTCAATATAGTAACAACTTTCATAAATTTAATTAAGTGGAATACAAAATTGGGGATCAGTTTTAGTACAGATTATGGAAAGATGTACGGGAATAATGTTGGAATTACTTTAAAGTTGAAAAAGGAGATATTTTAAACCCCATATTCTGATGAAGAAATTTCAAATTCTTTTCTTTTTATTTGTATCAATTTCTATAATTATTTCATGCGAAGATGGCGCACTATTCAATTCTGGAGATAGTATAAAAAAAGATATAATCATTAATGAACCATTTGATTTAATTGAAATAGAAAACACATTTGATGTTATTTTAATTAAAGATACTTGTAATTTCATTCAAGTAATCTGTGGTGCTAACCTCCAAAAATTTATTAAAATTTCAATTAACCAACGAACCCTATATCTGAATCATATTGTCAGAACCAACTGGTCAAGAAAATACAAAAAAATAATTCTCGAATTGCATTTAAAAGATATGCATAAAATTAACATTCGAAAACCGATTTCACTAACTACAAAAGAGGTCTTTAATAGCGATTCGTTTTACATAGATGACTGGTGAAAATATACATACATGGATTTAAACATAAATGCCAGATATTGCTTGATTTCAGCTACCTCAGATAATTTTGGATATTGTAAAATAAAAGGAAAATGTAATTATTCAGATTTTTATCCCAGGGGGACTTCAAAAATAATTGCTGATAGTCTGAAATCCGATACTTGTTATATACTACAGCGCAGTTTACAATCAATATATGTGAATGTTAAAAATCAACTGATTGTTGAATTCGAAACAAATGCAAATGTATTTTATAATGGTAATCCTACGATAATAATTACAAATAATCCCAAAAATTTAATTCACTTTTCAAAGTAATATTCCTGATAGAATTCTACGTTTTGCACTTTATTCTTCGAATTTTATATAATTACTTTTCTGTTTACCAAATAAGGTCTTAAGAAAGAACAAAATTTATTGGACAAATAATTCTATTTTTATAAATTTACAATTAAATAAATTTAGTAAAATGAAATTAGCAATTGTATTTTTCATTTTATTTATAAAATTATCTTCCCTTTCTGCTGCCATTGTAACTGGGGTATGGACATTTAATAACCTCTTACCTACAGATAACTCGGGATACAAGAATGATGGTGTAATTTATGGCGATGCCAGAATAGTTGATTACGAATTAATTTTGGGAGGCAATGGGGGCATGAATGTTAATAATAGCGAGAGTCTATGTCCCAAAGAAGGAGTTTACTTGCAGCTAGACATTACTTTCAACGAGATTAGATCAAATTGGATCATCGATAAAATGAGTCCTGATTATAAAAATGGTTACCTTTTAAGAACTTTAGATGGTACTAATGAACTCCAATTTTATGTTGGTAATGGAATTACCTCAGAATATTTAACAACCACTATACAACCAAACAAAAGATATAAGGTATATGCAATTTATAATGGGAATTATATGGCTCTATACCTTAATGGGCGATTACAAGATTGGAAATCATTTAATGGCAAAATATCGTATTTATCAACTCAAGATCTCTACATTGGCTCACAGAAAGGAAATAGTTGTTTTTTAAATGCAATTGTAGACAATATTGAAATTGGATACTCTGAAATGCTTCCACTATCAATATCTTCTAAGTATTTACCAGGTGGGATAATAAATAATCCATATAAATTCAAACTAGAAGCTTTCGGAGGTCAACCTCCATACAAGTGGTTTGCTGTTGGATTGCCTTCTGGACTTACTTTAGATTCCCTGACTGGATTTATTGAAGGTACAATAAAGAGCTCAACCTTAAACACTAAGATTACAGTTTGGGATAATGAATCTAACCCAGATACAAGTACTGCATATTTTTCTTCTACTTTCCTTAATGATGTCTCAAAGGGCATAGAATTTGTTTCAGGCAATGGCACTTACCTTCATGCTACAACAGTATATAGAACATCACCCCAAATCATATATTCTCCTTATTTAGATGACAATCTATTTGCCGTTTATCAGAATCTAAATTTAGACCCCGAGATAATAAGTTATTCTTATAAAGAAAAAAAGTGGACTCCACCTGAAATAGTTGGGAGTAATCCTTTAAATTCAGATCAACATGGTCATCCTGCACTTTGTATGGATAATGAAGGATATTTACATGTTTTCTTCGGTGCCCATTCTTCTCCACTAAAACACGTTGTTTCTGGAAACCCTGCCGATATTTCATCATGGATCCAATATCAAGATGTAACTAATTCAGCAACATATCCTAATGTTTTAGCTTTTCCAAAAAAGGAAATAATAGTTTTCTATCGCCCTATAAAAGATTATAGATATATTAAATCAGACAATAATGGAAAATCGTGGGGAAAGGAAAACATAATCATAGATTGGGGACCAAATTTTTGTATATATCCAGATGCGGGTATTAAGTTTGATTCTAACATAGAAACAATACATTTGTGTTGGTCAGTATGGTTTATTGAACAGGGAAAACATCGTGGTCTTTTTTACACAAAATCAAATGATTTTGGGAATACATGGATGAATAGTACTGATTCGGTATTATCATTACCTATATCGCAAAAAAACAGTGAAACTGTATATTATAATGATAATGAAACAACATATGGTATTAATATAAATACACAATTTAATGGAAGACCTATTATACTTTTCAACTCTAAATTAGAGAATGAAGAATTTCCAAAAGTAAAGCTAGCTATAAAAAAAAGTAATTCATGGGAAATTAGAGATATATCAACTACATGGAATGGATACTCAGGTGGGATTGTCTTTCAAGACACTATTTCCAAGAACACTCTAATTTTTTTTGAAAATACTCAACGTTTCCTTGAAATGCTAGTGTTGGATTCCTTATTTCAAATAGTTAATAAGCAAGTAATACAACCTTTGCCCAACCATGAAACCAAAGCTATGTTTCCTAAAGCTGTTATCGACGCTAAAGGAACTTTGAAAGTATTGTTCCAAGGAGCAATAAATGATACCTTCTCTTACCTATTTATATATAATTATTTATTGGCTTCGGATCAAAAACTTTCAAGTAATAATCCATTCAAAAATAATGACAGTCCTCTTGTAGAAGTATATTTTAATCAAACAAGTAAAGAATTATGTTTAGAATTAGAATATTATGATGGAGATTTAAATATTCAACTCACCACCATTAAAGGTTCAATAGTATTTAATAAAAAGAGTCAAATGAACTCTAATTCAACTTTAAAAATAAATGTATCTAACCTAAACCAAGGATTATATATTTTAACTGTTAGATGTGGAAGTAATATAATAAACAAAAAAATTGTCTTATTGTAAGTCGTGGAATTAAAGCCCGCGTCACGGTATAGCTATTGTTTCAATAGAAAAATTAATTATGTTTTATTACAGAATTATTTATTTAATTTTATTATTTAACATTCAATGCTATAATGATCTTAATGCCCAGGATAATATTAACGATAGTTGGCCTGGATGGAGAGGTTCAAATTATGGTTCAATTGAATTAATATCTCCTCCAATCCGGTGGAGTAATCACGATAATATAACCTGGAGAATTTCACTAGAAGGTGAGGGGCATTCTTCTCCAATTACAGATGGAAATTATATCTATATAACTTCTTCATCAAAAAATATTACTGCAGAAATAGTAGAAAATGTATTTATTCTTTTAGAAATATATTTTGTTCTCATTTTAATCTACTTTACTATTAAAGGCTATAAATATAAAATAAAAGAGAATAAAATTAATACTGTGTTTTGGGGAGCTTCATTGTCAATATTGATCTGGATCACCTTCATTTTGATTCTGGGGGATGGATATTTTAATTATGGTAGAAGTAATTTACGAGTTTGGTTTGTTACAATTCTAATTTATACTTTACTTGTTATATTCCTATTCTTAAATTTGCTCAGAAATGGATTGAAAAGCAGGTACTATCTATTATTTTTAATAATCACGTTCCCGATATTCCTATTCTTAATAATGCCTAGCAAATCTCACGTTTTTCGAGCTGGATTATTTACCACTTCGACATTGACTACAATTTTAGCATTAGCAACTCCCTTTTTTATTCATCTTTTTTTATACTTGCAAAGTAAACTTAAATTTTACTTAGTGAGTAAGGTCACCTCATTGTTAAATCAAAAAGTATTAAAAAGAATACGATTTTTTTTAGTATTATTTTTTGTTTTATTTGCCATTTCCATCTTGATTGTTTATTTTACATCAACTGTCGCCGAATCTGAGAATGTAAAATATAACATATTTATTCCAACAACATGGTCAATTGTCCTAATAGTATTAACTCTGCTATTAATTACAATTTATAAACATACTTCAAGTAATAAATTTGTAACCTTAACAATCATTATTATTCTATTGAATTTAATTCTATTTAGTTTTGTGGAAAGATTATTTTCTAAATTTGAGTATTTACGATATCATTTGAGTAATCAAAGGATTGAATTAATAAACGATGATATTAATTTTAATATTGGATACGTCATATTTATAATTAGTTTATTTATTTTTGGATACGTCTTTATTAGAAAATTTAATATAGTTAAGGCAAACTTAATAATTCCAATAGTTCTAATTTCATTATTTATAATTCAGCATTTTATAATCAATAATAAAGTAATATATGATAGGAATGTATTGTGTTATGACATAAAGACTGGAGAGGTAATATGGAAAAACAATATGATCAAAGATTTAAAATACGAAATACATGATCAAAATACTTTAGCGACATCAACTCCAATTATTTTAGATAATTACATAGTTTCATATTTCGGTAACTGTGGATTAGTGTGCATAAATAAGATATCTGGTAAAACTGTATGGATTAATAAAAATCTTCAATTTAATTCTTACTATGGAGTCGGAACATCTCCAGTGATTTATAAGGGCAATATTTATTTGCTTCATGGTGATATAAGTGAGCAGTTAATTACCTCAATTAATTGTCAAAATGGTAATATTAATTGGCAAGAAAAATTTAAAGCTAATGAAATAATATATAGACCCCCATTGGTAAAAAAAATTGGCAATAATTATTATATTATATGTATTTCAGAAAAAAATGCTTTTGTATTTAATGCTATCGATGGAAAAATGAGAATTTCATTGGAAATAGGAGATTTAGGTGGAGATCCAGTTTCTTCGATAATTCCTGATATAGAAGACAATGACATAATTTATGTATCCGGGAGATCTTATTCTATGGCTTTAAATTTGAGGAAAATATACGATAAGAATTTTATTGCATGGAAGACAAAATTAATAGGAGCAAATTGTGCTTCTCCAATTTTATATAAGGAATTCTTGTTTACGTTAAGCGACAACGGATTTATAAGTTGTTTAAATAAAAAAAATGGTAAAATAATATATAGAAAAAAAATACCCGGTTATTATTATTCTTCGTTAGTAAGAGCTGGTAAATATTTATATGCGACAGATTTAGAAGGACAAACCTATGTCTTTGAAATAAAAGAACACAGCCTTGCTGAAGAATCAATTAACAAACTTGACGAAAAAATATATGCATCTCATGCTTTTATTCATAAGCGACTGGTTATTAGAACTTTTTCAAGTTTGCTTTTAATTGAATAATTTAAAATGTCTTATTTAAGTAGAACAAACCCTGGTACTAGGCTGCTTTTTTAAGACAAGCTAACCCTACTTGCAGCTACGGAGATAAAAAAAACTGCTTTTCAATAAATTGCGGCTTTCTCCTTACGAAGGGCTTTGCGCTCTTCAAAGCTAAATCCTCATCTCTGCATTATAATAGTTAATTTCCAGCACGTTTTAATCCTTTATACATCTTATTGGATAATAGCTATAATATACATCTAGTGTTGTAGACTCAGAAAAATAACATTTAGAATTATCAAGTATAATTCTTTCACGTGTGGGTGTGCGTAGCATGTCTGCATTCCAGAAAATAGCATGATCTCCTGTATAAAAATATTTTCCTGGCATCGATCCATGATCTTGTCTTATGAAACATCCCGCAGGAAGAGCTGTAAAACCACTTTCGTTTGTTGCACTATTGGGGTGGGACCAATGTACAGGACCAGCTTCCCTCAATTTATCACAAGCAACACTTGCTCCACCAAGATATTTTATCAGAATATCCCATTCATCTAAAGAAGGAAGGTGCCAACCATCTGGACATACATCATTAATCATATAATAGGGATAAAACATCCCATATACCTCCTTATGAAGACTATCTGGATTACAAAAGGATAAATTTGCATTTGATTTACCAACTTTAAGATTTTCTCTAAACCAACATTGATTTCCTATATAAATAACATTATAAACATTCCCATCTATATCTGCAACTTTCTCACGATTATCTCCTATAATAATTTGAAGAGAATCCTTACATAAATTACTATCAGTAACAGTAACCCTATAATTTCCTACTTGTAAATTCGACAAAATTTCCGAATAAGATCCGTTAGACCATGAATATGTATAAGGAGGCTCACCACCAGCTACTGCAATACTTGCAGATCCGCTAATGTTTAGCTCACTTAAATGCACATTTTGATGGGCTATATTAATTTTATCCGGTATCGAAATTTCCGTTTCAATTTTTTGATTATATACATCAGTTACTGTAACAGTATAATTCCCAGGACCAATATTACTTATACTCTCTGTAGTCATACCATTTGCCCAAACATAGCTATAAGGAGGTTGCCCTCCCGTAACCATTAAGTTTATTGAGGAAAATGGAGAGCCATTACAGCTTATGTTTTTACTAACTTTAATATTAAGGATTTGCTGTTGTTGAATAAAATCGTTTACTTTCTCTTCAAAACTATTGATAGTTGCTTTCAACCCTAATTCTTCAAATCTCTTTTCAAGGTTGAGCCTTATTGCAGATAAATTGAGTGTATTAGCAGATTGATATAACTTTGATATAATTGCAGGATCATTTATTTGACCATCTTTTTCAAAATCATTGATAAAATTTGCAAGTAATTCACTTAATTCGACAGGTGCCCGATTCGATTGCATTATTAGAGATATGGCTAATAATGCAGCATTTTCTTCACCACCTTTAGTAATGTCTAAGTATTCCGATTTTATATTACTATCAATAATTCCAAACACCCGAAGAACCTCCCCTTTTGCAGAGTCCTTTGCTGTTTCAAAAGGAATTCCTTGCTTTACCAAGTAATAAACTCTATCTACTTCAAGAGTGGTTAAAATATTAACATTGAATGTATATAATTCACTAATATCGCAAATTGAAAATAATGTCAAAGGAGTATTTTCATTTTCACCTTTAACTTCATTGTAATAATATCCATCAACTTTTAACAATATGTATTGAGAAGCTAAATCTAGATTAGAAAACGTAAAAGATCCTATATTATCGTTTATTTTAGTAATAAATGTTTTACCTGATTGAATAAAGTTCTCGGACAATTCAAACACACTAACTAAACCTCCGCTCAAAAAAGGTCCCTTTTGAGCATAACCAGACAGAATCGCCTTGTGAATTTTTCTATTTTCGATTTCTTTGTTGCACGAAATCAAAAACAAAATTGAAATAAAAACTAAGATAAATTTTGTTTTCATGCTCGTATGTATTTAATAAATCTTCCTATTACTAATTAGCTTCTCTATATTATTGGACAATAATTATATTTCACTTAAATTTACATAGTAAATAATTTAAATGCAATTAATAATTGTATTTTTCATTTTTACAATGGTGGTGTAATTTATGGCGATGCCAGAATAGTTGATTACGTATTAATTTTTGGAGGCTATGGGGGCATGTATGTTAATAATAGCGAGAGTCTATGTCCCAAAGAAGGAGTTTACTTAACTGCTTGACATTACTTTCAAGGAGTTTAGATCAAATTGGATCGGTACTAATAAACAAAAAAATTGTCTTGTTATAATTTACAATGTATTTTTTAATAGCATTCTTGGCATAATTTTTAATAATTGCTAAAACGATATTTAAAAAAATAGAAGATGAAAAAAATAGTATGTTTTTCTATAATTTTCATTCAATTTACAATGAAAGTATATGGAGAAAAATTAGTAGTTACCAATAATGGTAATAGTGGCTCAGGTACACTGCACCAAGCAGCAATAGATGCAAACTTTGATGATACTATAACCTTTGATAACTCTATCGATTCTATTTTCACAAATTGTCATATTGTTATTAGAAAAAGCATAAGTATTATTTCTAATAAAATAGTTGTCATTAAAAGCCAAAGTAACGATTTGCTTTGCGCTACTTTTGTTTTTAATAATGATACTTCTCAAATATATATTCAAAATATTGCCTTTGTTGGTCGTGGACAATCTATACGCAATTTTTCAAAAGCGACGATTAAGTTATTTAATTGTTCATTTGAAAATATTTTAGGGGCGTTAGGAGGTAAAGGAGGAGGTGCCATATTTAACTCAGGTAATCTAATAATTGAAAGGACCTCATTTATTAACAATAAAACTCATAATATGTATTCACTATTAGGAGGTCATGGTGTAAATGGTGGCGCTATTTATAATGAGGGAAACTTGATTTTAACTAACTGTACTTTTTGGAACAACTCAACTTCGAATGGTGGGGATGGAAAAGATGGAGCTATGGGCATTTGTTTTGGTGGTCCCGGAAATGATGGAGGAAATGGCGGAAACGGAGGTGATGGAGCTAACGGCGGAGATGGCGGAGCTATTTTTAACACAGGAAGCTGTATAATAACTAACTGCACTTTTAGTTCTAACTCTACTGGTAAAGGTGGAAACGGCGGTAAGGGTGGAAGTGGTGGACAATGTCCACCATTATTTATTTACGATGGAACTCCTTGGACATGGGGTTTTGTTGTTAATGGACGCACTGGATCTTCAGGAAGTAATGGAAAAAACGGGAAAAAGGGATTGGGAGATGGAATTTATTCAACTAAAGAAATAATAATCCGAAATTCAATTATAAATGATACAATTTATGGTCCTTTTTTCTCCAAAAATTTTAATATAATCATTAATGTTGACAGTGCTGTTATTAAAGGAAGTACAGATTATAATTTGATTGGTATTAATCCTTGCATTGATAGTGCTAGGAATAATGGCGGCTTTATAAAAACCTGTTTACTTTTTAGCAATAGTCCAGCTATTAATGCAATTATTACTGGAAATGGGGCTCCAGATTTTGACGCAAGAGGTTACTTAAGGAATGAACTTCCCGATATAGGATCCTTTGAATATAATGGCGTATTGCCTCAAATGAAAGGGTCTGAAGAATTTTCCTCCTCAAAAGGTATTATATTTTATCCAAATCCTACCAATAATAGGATTGAAATTAGCTTCAAATTCCATTTAGAAAGCAACTATGTCATAGAAATTGTTGATCTAAAAGGTGATGTTTTAAATCAAGTAACTAAAGGTAAAGATGAAACCAAAGTTTTAGTTGATATGAGTAAATATCAAGAGGGTTTATATATATTAAGAATTTATTTAGAAAATGAAATTTTCTCCAAAAAAATAATTAAGCTTCAATAAAGCTTTGGGCCAAAATTAGCCTCCGATAAAGGCATTGCTTGCATACGCTTATTGGAGGCAATGTTGAACGAGGCATTTTCGCAAACCGAAAGACGAATTTGACGTGTAATTAAAAATAACCACAAAATGATCCCACATAATTCTTTCAGCTTCAGCGTCCCAATTTTGTGAAGATGATAATACAATCTTCTTTTCTCAATTTTTTATACAACGAATATTTAGTCCATCATGGCGTGCCATAGTCACTTTTATTACACCAGTACTATATATATCATATCTATAGAAACAATTTTCCGGGTAACCAAACCAACCTCTTGTAGTCTTTGTGCTTGACCAGAAACTAGCTCGGATATTTATATCTTGAAATTTTACACCGGTCTTCCACCTATCATTTTCTTGAAAAAAATATTCATAAAGCCCCCCTCCTGGTAACGCCGAAAAACCACTACTATTGTCCGCAGTATTTGAGTTTGCCCAATGATTTGATCCGGTTTCTTTTAATTTATTTCCAGCAATTGAATATCCACCTAGGTAAGTAATTAGAGTATCCCATTCTGCATTTGAAGGAATATGCCAACCAACAGGACAAACATTGTTGTTTAAAACATAAGTGTAATTA
This sequence comes from Bacteroidota bacterium, assembly GCA_023429135.1. Taxonomy (GTDB): domain Bacteria; phylum Bacteroidota; class Bacteroidia; order Bacteroidales; family JAAUTT01; genus JAAUTT01. The sequence goes on from JAEYWD010000102.1 coordinate 97,688, forward strand.
TATAAGGTGCCATAAGTAACAGTATTGGAAAAATCATTATTATAGCAACAACTATGCAATATTGCATGATGCTCATCATCTATAAGCATAGGATTATATACAATCCAATCATAATTAAAATAAGGATCTCCAATTCGATCGGAAATATAGAAATTACAAGACGATCCTTGCCTTAAATTTTCAGCCATCCATACTTGAGAACCGATTTTTACGGTATTATAAATATTCCCGGCGGCATCTTTCACAGATCCTCCAGCTGCTATTGTATTAATTGATTTTATTCTAGCCTCCAAAACAGAATCCACATATGACTTTGTTGCAACATCTTTATTGTTTGAAGGGCTAGCAACATTAACTATTCTCTGATTATTAGCATCGAGTTTAAAGCTGGAAATGTTGACTGGTTTATTGATTAAATCGCTATAATTACCACTAAAGCCATTACCAGCTTTATCAGCGAATTTGGCATATGGGACGCTGAGAAGTTGAGATATTCCCATTTCAACACTGTCAACATTTATTTTTATAAAGTAAGGTCCCCGAAACCAATCGATCGAAGAAAACATTGAAGAATCCTTTGCTCCAATTTCAAGGTTTATTAATCCAAAAGCATTCGTTTTGGTGGAGTGTGTTTCACTATAAACTGACGTGCCTGCAGTATTGCCTTGAATAATCTCAATCCTTATTATAACGTTTGCATTATTTTTGATATTCCCATTTGTATCACGCAACACGGCTTGATAATTAAAGCTATTTGGAGACTGTCCGAACAGGACCCATTGAATAATTGCTAGAAGAAAAAAAATAACCGCTCTTTTCATTAAGCATATTACTTTGGTTTTATAATCTCGAATGTTTTAAATCATTTGATGTATAATGTCAGTTATATGTAAAAGATATAATAATTAGCAAGAAAGAATAGGATCTATATAACTGATATACAAAAATAAACAAAATAAATACAAATTTTAGTTTTAGTAAAACTACTAAATTTTCCTAACAGTACGAAAGTACAGAGCAACAAATTTATTTTGAATTCTATATTTAAACCTGACGAAAATGTCTGGCACTTACCAAAATATTACTTTTCTCAAATATATGTCCAGCATCCAGCAGTCCTACTCCACATTTCTTTACCTCTATAACATAAATACAAAAGAGTTAAATGAAACTAATTTCAATTAACTCTTTTGTAATAATTCTGATCTTGTCTTTAATATAATTTATCCAAATTTACAAAGACTTTAACAGTTTTTCAACAGTTATTAAGGTTTCTTCTTTCTTACAAAATGTAAATCGAACTATTCCGGTATTAGGATTTTTATTGGAAAAGAATGAAAAACCAGGCACAGTAGCAACCTTGTACTTTTCAATTAATTTCCTGCTAAAATCAAAATCATCCGTAGCTCCAAGCTTCGTCATTAAAGGTTTGATATCAGCAATAATATAATAAGCTCCTTTTGGTAAAGTTGGATTAAAACCTGATTCTTGTAAAACATTAAATAAAATAGATCTTTTCTTCAAATATAATTTCTGCAAACCAGTGTAATAATCATCTGAGAAACCGAGAGCTTCAACAGCAGCATGCTGTAATGGTGTTGGTGCACCGACGGTAAGGAAATCATGCACTTTTCGTATTCTCTGAGTTATACTTTTATTTGCTATTGCCCAACCGACCCTCCAACCTGTTACAGAATAAGTTTTAGAGATTGAATTAATTGTGATTGTTCTATCAGCCATACCTGGCAAGGACGCTATTGAAATATGCTGAGTCCCATCATAAAGTATGTGTTCATAAATTTCATCAGTAACAGCATAAACATCCCACTTTTGACATAATTCGGAAATGAATGTTAATTCATCGCGTGAAAAAACCTTTCCAGTAGGATTATTAGGTGTATTAATAATAATTGCTTTGGTATTATTATTAAACGCTTTTGCCAGTTCATCCCTATCAAAATCCCAATTTGGGAGTCTTAAAGTTACATATTTAGGGGTAGCTCCGGATAAAATACCGTCAGGTCCATAATTTTCATAAAATGGCTCAAAGATAATCATTTCATCTCCAGGATTAATAATGGCCCTTAAAGTAGCCATCATAGCCTCAGTAGCCCCACATGTAACAGTAATATCAGTATTGGGGTTACAATCAATTTTATTGTATCTCTTGGCTTTTTGACTTATAGCTTCACGTAACTCAGGTTCGCCAAAGGTCACGGGATACTGATTAAATTCATTATTTATGGCCTTAATTGCAGCTTCTTTAATTTCCTTAGGACTTTCAAAATCAGGAAATCCCTGAGATAAATTATATCCTCCCACCGAATCACTAATCCTGGTCATTTCCCGAATAATTGATTCTGTAAAGGTTTCAGTAATTCTTGCTAGCTCTTTCATTAATTAACTAATTTTATAATTTATCGAGTCCATAAAACGAACGAACTACTTTTATAACATAATCTAATTCGTCGTCATCAATTTCAACATTCATAGGTAAAGAACAAACTTCTCTACTTATCACTTCAACTTCAGGGAATCCCTTATCTTCAAGCTTTAAAGCTTCATGTTTATAATAAGGCTTTCTGAATTGAGTTAAAACCTCAATACCATTAGCCTTTAAATACTCAGAAAAATCATTTCCTTGTTTTGACCGTAAAGTGTAATTTTGATAAACATGATCGAACCCAGGCTTATTATAATGAGGTAGTAATAAATCTGGAATATCTTTCAATGCATTATAATATTTTTGCGCGATTTGTTTTCTTCTTCTGATCCATTCAGGCATATACCGAAGTTTTATATCGAGAAACGCAGCCTGAAGATTATCTAACAAGCAAGTAAATCCATGACCAAAATACTCTCCTGTTTCTCTGTCTTCTCCATTAAACCTCATTCTCCTGGCAAATATGGCAACTTCTTCGCTATTAGTTGTTATTGCTCCACCATCGCCATAACCTCCTAATATTTTAAAAGGATAAAAACTAAAACAACCTGTTAATCCCCAAGCTCCTGCGCCTTTGTCATTTATAGTTGATCCAAGGCTTTGACATGCATCTTCAACTATAACAAGCTTATACTTATCAGCTATTTCCATTATGCGGGGCATATCAGCCATCCACCCACTTAAATGAACAGGCATAATAGCTTTTGTTTTCTTTGTAATTGCCGGCTCAATTAAATCAACATTAATATTAAAATCTTTATTAACATCAACTAAGACAGGCGTTGCACCAACATTCACAATAGCGGAACAAGAAGCCACAAAAGTATGAGCTGGAACAATTACCTCATCTCCTGGGCCGATCCCCGCAGCTCTTAATGAGACATGCAAGGCATCATATCCACTATTGACGCCAATAGCATATTTTGTTCCTACAAAACTTGCAAGATTTTCTTCAAATTTTTTTAAATGTTCCCGATCTATCAACTGACCAGTTGACATAACATCAAAATAGGCATTATCGAGTTCCTGCTTTAGGGTTTTATAAAGTTTTGCAGGTTCAACAAATCTAACTTTTCTATTCATAACATTTATTTTTTGTAAAATGATTCTTGAACTTTTTCTATAATATCAATATGATTTTTGTAATAAACTTTTTCTAATTCAATACTTGCTGGAGCAGGAACGTCTGGTAATGCGATTCTGACAATCCCGGATTTTAGATAATCAAATCCTTTCTCGGCAATAATCGAACTAATTTCTGCAGATACACCAAAACTTTTCCAACTACCATCAATTATAGCAGCCCTGCCAGTCTTTTTAACAGACGAAAGTATTAATTCTTCATCAAGAGGTTTTACAGTTCTTATGTCTATCACTTCAGCGCTTATGCCAGATCTTGCAAGTTCATCAGCCGCAATAATAGCTTCTGCTGCCATGTAGGAGGATGCAATTAAGCTAATATCCTTCCCTTCCCGTCTAACAATTCCCTTTCCAATGGGTATTTCATAATATGACTCAGGGACTTCTTCTTCATTATTATAAAGCCAGCGATCATCAATAAAAACAACCGGATTAGGATCATTTATTGAAGCGTTTAATAATCCCTTTGCATCATAAGGCGTTGATGGCATGACAACCTTTAATCCGGGAATATGGGCAAATAGAGCTTGCAATGCTTGAGAATGCTGAGCAGCTTGTTCACCCCCTCGATTGATAATAACCCAAAAAACAACAGGTACATTTAATTTCCCACCATTCATATAGTACCAATTTGCTGCCTGATTTATTATTGGATCAAACCCATATAAAGAAAAATCAATTCTGGGATGTACAACTATTGCTTTCATGCCCGCTAAGGCAGCTCCAACAGCAGCACCAGTTATTGAATTTTCAGAGACTGGAGTATCAATAACACGCTCTTCTCCAAACTTATCCAAAAGTCCGTTACAAGTATTACCAACATACCATGGGCTTTTTACACCTTGACCAATAAGAAACACATTACTATCCCGTTCCATGCTTTGATGGAGTGCTTCATTGATGGCTAAACTAAATTTGAGTTTTCGATTGGAAGACATATAAGTTTAAATCTTTTGAGTCTGGTTTTATACTACTTTTTGCAAAATTTAATGATTCAGATACCTCTTTTTCAACTTGAATTTTAATATTATTCAAATCAGATTGATTCAATAATTCTTTTGAAAAAACAAATTCTTTAAACAAATTTAATGGATCTCTTTTAAACCAGGATTCAATTTCTTCCTTTGGCCTAATATCAGTCTGAGTACCCTGTACATTATCATTAGGACCAACGTGCCCTCTAAAGCGATATGTTAAAGCTTCAATAAAAACCGGGCCTTGTCCATTCTTACAAAATTCAACGGCAGATTTAATCGTTTCAAAAACCTCCAAAAAATTATTTCCGTCAATTCTAAATGATTTTATTCCTAAAGGTTTTGGTAATTCATAAATGTTATTATTAGCTCTTATTTCCTGAATAGGCATGTGAGTGGAATAAAAATTGTTCTCACAAACAAAAATAATGGGCAGATTCTTTATTGCAGCAAAATTTAGTGATTCTACTAGCACACCTTCACCAGTCGCACCATCGCCAAAAAAACTAACAGTTACCCTGTTATTTTTTCTTATTCTACTGGTTAATGAAGCTCCAAGGGCTAAAGATATAGTTCCTCCAACAATAGGTGCTGAACCAAGAAATCCAATTTCTGGATCAATCAAATGCATAGATCCTCCTCTTCCTCGTGAGCACCCGGTTTCACGACAGAATACCTCTGCCATTAACTCCTTCATTGACCCTCCTTTAGCAAGGAAATGACCATGAGATCTATGACAACCCAAAATATAATCTTCTTTGGTTAGATTAGAACAAACTCCTACAGCTACTGCTTCTTGACCTGAGTACAAATGTACAGGACAATGTATTTCTCTATTAACGATAGGTTCAACAAATGCTTCCTCACATAGACGAATCCTCAGCATTTGTTTATATATTTCTGAACAAAACTCCTTTGTATATCCCATTTAGAAGAATTATTTTATAAATTTACTTTTTTATAATAGCGGCCAAAGTAAGGAAAATTATTTTAAAATCAACCCATGTTGATCTTTCATAAACATATTTTAGTTGTAATCTTATTTTTTCTGGTCGAATTAATTCCATATATGCTTTATCAGGATCTTCGGCCCCTTCCAAAATTTTACCTTCATCCGAATTCCAAATTGATGCATAATCAGTTATACCAGGTTTTACAGATAATATAGCCTTTTCTTCCTCCGTAAACATATCAGTAAAATATTTAACTTCAGGGCGTGGGCCTACAATACTCATTTCTCCCTTTAATACATTAATGAGCTGAGGCAGTTCATCTAATTTTGTTTTCCTAAGAAATCGACCTATTGGTGTAATACGAGGATCACTTGATGTTGTTGAAGAGGGTCCAATCTTATCTGCGTTTAACACCATAGACCTAAATTTTAACATTTTGAAGGTTTTCCCATTTCGACCAATCCGTGGAGCTTTATAAAAAACTGCACCATTATCATACAATCTGATAATAAGCGATATGACTACAAAAAAGGGAGAAAGCAAAAGTAATCCCAATAAACTAAAAATTAAATCAAATAACCGTTTCATATTTTTTAATAAATTTCTGATATTGTATAAAATTTCAATTTTTCTCGAGAACTTTTTGCGCATAAAGAATCAATCAAAACAGGAGAGGTAGTATATCTACCAATATCATAAGAAATTTTATGAGAAATAGTAATTAATACACTTTGCCTTTTCTCGATTTTGGTAATAAGGCCATCAATATTATTAATCTTGATATCTGAGCTATTATCTATACACATACCTTTTACTATAAATTGATTACTATGTAATAGAAATGCATCATCAGAATCTTTTGATGTACACCTTAATTTTTTAAAATACCTTAATAATATTGAATCAGTTTTTGAATTTCGAGAATTATAGGGGTACGCAAAAGAATAACAAGGAATACTAAGATTTCGAAAATATTGCAAAACCGGAATTATTTCATTTTTCAGAAATTCTTCTGTAGTATGAGTTTCTAAATATTTAACAACATCAACATGATGCATAGTATGACAGCCAATTTCATGACCTTCGGATACAATATTAAGGATTAAGGATTGTTGTAATGTGTCGTTTGGGTCAATGCTTGAAATAAAAAAAGTCGCTTTAGCACCATATTCTTTTAATATAGGAAGCATTTTATTCCAATCATTAAAATAATTATCATCAAAAGTTAGAGAAATCCCGGGATTCGTTTCCATGATAGAACCATCAAAATCACCAATTAAAAAAGTTTCTTTTTGACAACCAAAAAATAATCCGTAAGTAAAAAATAATAAGCAGGGTAAAAAAGTTACTTTTTTCATTGAAATTTTTTTGGATATTTTAAAACAACAACGGTTTTAAATGCAAGTGTTTTAAATATACTAATATTTAGAAAGAATTTATCAATTTTCTCTAGCATACGAAGGATTGCATCGGCTGTCTTCTTCGGTAATATCCTATAAAATGGGAAAATAAAAAGAGTAAAAAAGCCAAAATAGTACATCTCAAAAAATTCAAAAGAACTCTGAATTTTTTTCCAATCATCTTTTCGCATGATATGTGATGCCGCCCACCGGGTTCTTTTGCCAGAGATTACGTTAATAATTCTTTTAAAATTTGTAAAGGGATTGTGTCCAAAAGTTTCTATAGAAAGAATTATTCCGTCTTTATTTAATACTCTTGTTAATTCCGGTAAAGCCTTATTCATGTCAAGACTTGAAAAAGAGCCGTAATCAAAAATAATATCAAAATAACCATCTGGGAAAGACATGTTTTCACAATCCATTACCTGATATTCTGCATTTAGCTTGTTTTCTTTACTATATTCAGATGCAAACTCAATGGATTTGGGTGATATATCAATACCAATGATCTTAAAAGAGCCATTTGAATATTTAAAATGTTTATTTCCTTTTCCACACCCATAATCAAGTATTATGCATTTCCCTTTGATCTGACATAATTCTAAACACTTCTTTTCATAAAAAACGTGAGATGCTCGATTAACAATGTCTTTAAAGACACTCTCATTGGCTTTATTTACTGCTCGAGAATCGTAATGATCTTGTTCTGTCTTTTTGTAGTCGGTGGTATTCATAATTAAAGAAATGTTGCTTTATGCTATTTTTTTCAACCCGTATTTTATTTCCATTACAGAACTTACCCTATAGTATCCGGCTCCTTCCCAAGGTTCTTTATGCTTTTGAACTGGTGAAATATTTAGTATTAATCTAAAAAGCCCTATGAGTATTCCTAATCCATAAAAAAAGTGAAATGAAAAAAAACTTAAAGGTAATGTAACCATATGCATAGACTTTTTATACCGCATTGCTTGCTGAATACTAGAAATTATCGCAATGAAAAAGTATATGGAAATGGCTATTAAAAATAATGGACTGAGTATTGTACTAAAAAATAACGATATGATTCCAATAATAACGCCTAATGCAAAAACTCCTGGAATACAATGACGGTAAGCAAAGCTATATGGGGCTAAATACCAAGTGTAAGCATTAGCGGGCCCTTCTTTAACAAATTGCTTTTTTATAAAATTGTATAATTTTGTTTGATTATAATATGATACCTGAATTTCGGGATTCATATAAATATTTCCTCCATAACGAATTACCCTTCGATTAAATTCATAATCTTCATTTCTTTCAAGACGTTCATCATAATAACCATACTTAGTAAAAGTTTCTTTTCTGAAAAATCCATATGGAACAGTATCAACATAAGCAGCCTTCCCTTGAAGACGAAATTCTGAGTTCCCTACCCCAAAAGGATGTGTTGTAAGGGCTTGAACTAAATATGCTTGATAATTGTTGCTAGAAAGTTTGGAAATAACAACGCCACCAACATTATCAGCCTCCACTTTTGAATATGTTTCGTACATCAATGTTAAATAGTTGGATGGATATGAAGAATGAGCATCAAGTCTCAAAATATAACTTCCTTTTGCATTTTTGATCCCGATATTTAATCCAACAACCTGAACTATTCCTGGGTTATCAATAATTTTAATCGTGTCGCTTTTTGATGATATAGATTCTACAATATGCCTTGTTTTGTCATTGGACATACCATCAATTACTAAAATTTCGAATGTTTTACTTTTCAATAAATCAAAAGCAAGAGCACTATTAATGCACGTTTCTATGAATTTCTCTTCGTTTCGACAGGGTATAATAATTGAGATTTCAATATTTTTATTTGCCATAAATTTACTATTATTAAATCGTTCTGCTTTAAAGTAGCTTTCTATAATAATCAATTAATTTTTTTTCTTCAGAACCCCAGTTGTACTTCTTAAGAACTGCATCTCGTCCATTTTTACCCATTTTTTCAGCTACTTCAGGATTTTTCTTTAAGAATTCAATAGCTTTTGAAATCGCTGACGAATCTAATGGGTTCACACATATACCACAATCGCTTTCTTCTATTATTTCCTTCCATTGAGGAAAATTGGAAGCAATTACAGGAAGTCGAGCAGACATATATTCAAAAATTTTATTAGGAAGTGCATCAAAATGATTAGGTACTGGATGAAACAAAACAAATCCTGCTATGCTATTCGCCATTATTAGTGCAGCTTCTTTTCTGTTAACGAAACCTCGTTCATCAACATTTATCCATCCTTTTTTTCTTATAAGATTATCACGTAAAGGTTGACTTTCAAATTCACCCGCAAGAATTAATTTTATATCTGCTTTATCAATTGCATCTATAATATTTTCTATCCCTCTCACTTCTGAAATTCCCCCGATATAACAAACTTTATTTCCCCTCCTGTGAATATTACTACTAGAATCAAGCTCATCCAAAAGTGGATAATTATTTATGTCGATACACCTCTTGTTAATCTTCAGGAATCTTTCTTTTATAAAAGGGGTTGCTGTAAATAAATATGAAAACTTCTTAGCAGACTTGTTTTCATACATTTCATAGAAGTAAGCTATTAGTCTTTTTAAAATAATTGTAGGAATCCAATACTTAGTCAAAATATCTCGTGGAACATCTTCGTGAATATCATATATAACCTTTTTACCGACTTTTATTAACTTAACACCAACAGAGATAAGTTCAGGATCATGAAAATGGTAGATTTCTGCATTAATCTCTAAAGCCTTTTTAAATACCTTCTGGCTGTTCCAAAAAATACGATGTAATCGATTTTTTGGAACACCAATATCAAAAATCTGGAAACCTTTACTGCTGTCATTTCCCTTCCCGTCAGCTACAACAGCACAAACAGAAAATCCAGCTTTCATTAAACTTGGAATTTCTTTAATAAAAATACGGGTATCGTGCCTAGGATGAACTGAAGTTAGGTGACATATTCTAGTATGCATCATTTTAAATTTAATACTTGATTAAATAATTGAAGTTTCAAAAAATCATAAAATTAATCTAATAACGTTAATATTTTATCTGCACAATTCCCATCTCCATAGAAATTAAAATGTTGTTTAGGAACCTGAATATTATTTATAGCATTTAATATTCGCTCCTTATTTGTCCCCACGAGTTGATTCCATTTAATATCAACTGTTTCAACCCATTCCGTTTGATCGCGAAGTGTGATACAAGGTTTTTTAACGAAATATGCTTCCTTTTGCACACCTCCCGAATCAGTAACAATAAAATTTGACTCCATTTCTAGTGTTAACATGTCTAAATAACCAATTGGACTAACTAAATGAACATGCTTACCAAATGAAACGCCAAAATTTTTGAGAATTTTTCTCGTCCTGGGATGTATAGGAAAAATGGCTTCAATTTTGCATTCATTTATGGCCTCAATGATACTCAATAAAGCTTCTTTACTATCTGTATTTTCTGCCCTATGAATTGTTAATAGAAAAAACCCTTTGTTTAGGATTGCTTCAGAAATCCTCAGGCGATCAGCAATTCGAGCCTTAGAATATAATTCATTACCTGCTATTCGCTTTTTATAAAACATAGACGCATCATACATAATATCGCCTGTTAAAGACACACCTTCTGTAATTCCTTCCTTTTTTAAATTTTCACAAGCGGCATTCGTTGGACAAAATAGCCATTTAGAGAGATGGTCTGTTAATATCCTATTTTGTTCTTCAGGCATGACTTTCCAAAAGCTTCTTAATCCTGCTTCAACATGTGCGATAGGTATATTAAGTTTAGCAGCCGCTAAAGCGCCTGCTAAAGTAGAATTTGTATCACCATAAACAAGAACAATATCAGGTTTAGCTGATACCAGTACATCTTCAATTTTAATTAACATTTCACCAGTCATTCTGCCATGAGGCCCAGACCCAATATTTAAATTGTAATCTGGTTTTGGAATATCCATCTCTTCAAAAAAGATATCAGACATATTTGAATCATAATGTTGGCCAGTATGAATAATAATTTCTTTAAAATTTTGACTCCATTCATTCTGCCTTATTAATCGGCTTAAAACTGCTGCTTTAATAAACTGAGGTCGTGCCCCAACAATTGTTACAATCTTCTTCAAAATATATTCTTAAAAAATTAAATATTATTTAATCTATATACTTTTCATGGGTAAAAAATTCTCTATACCACAAATCCAAACAAAGAGCTTTCCATATAGTCAGGTTGCCGAGATCTTTTTGCTTCATCTTATCTAATAGCACATTAATATCACAATAATTTTCAAGTATTGATCCTTTATTTAAATTTCTTATCACATATGGCAAAATTGATTGAACCAAATCTGATTGTGGAACATCAAAACCTAATTTATTTTTCCTTAATCTTATTTCCTCAGGAATTATTCCTTTCATTCCCTCTCGAATAAGATTTTTCGACCAGCCATCACGAATCTTATACTCTGAAGGTACCTTCAGAGAAAATTCAACTAACCTATAATCTAAAAAAGGCAACCTACTTTCGATAGAAAAGGCCATGGAGTTTCTATCCGCATATTTAAGAAGGTGAGGAAGTTCAATACTATGAATTTCGTTTATTTGAAGGTTATTTATAGAATTTATTCCTTTATAAACGCCAAGCCTATCTAAAAGATTATGAGAATCAAGATAATCCTTAAGGAAAAACGTCTTTACTTTTCTTTTAAGCAACGAAGCACGAATTCTATTAAAATTAAAATAGAAATAATACAATGCTACTTCTGTCATCGAAAGCTTAGAATTTTCAGATGATTTTAAAAATTCTCTGAAAAATTTACTCAATTTTGCTTGCTTGAGTAATTCCATTAAAAACCATGCATAGTATCTTCCATAACCAAGACAGACTTCGTCGCCTCCCTGACCATCGAGTAAAACAGGTACGTTACTAAGACGAGCAGCTTTCATTACAGACCATTGAGCAAACATAGATAGGCTACCAAAAGGTTCCTCTTGATGCCAAACAAGTCTAGAAAGATCTTGAATAAGTTCATTACTTGTTGGATAAACAAAGTTACTATTCGCTCCAGATGAATTAATAACCATTTCAGCAAATCTCCTTTCATTGATTCTTTCATCAATCCAGCATGCTGTAAAGGTATTAAATACACCATTATTTTTCTTCTTCAATAACATAGAGCCTGTGGAAACAACTGCAGAAGAATCTAATCCTCCAGAAAGACAACTTCCTACAGGAACATCACTCCTCAGTCTAAGATTTACTGAATCTAAAAATAACTCCTTAAACTCGTCATAATAGTCACTTTTATTCGGAGCTGTCAAAGAAATGTTGGATAAACTGTAAAATTTATTTATTTTAAACGTTTTTTCATAAATATCAACTATTGCATATTCACCACCTCTCAATTGTTTTATATTTTTAAAAAAAGTTTCATTCGTGTGATCTAAAAGCCCAATTACTAAATAATCATATATAATTTTCTCATTTATAGCTCTTCGATAATTTTCACATTCCAAAATCTGCTTTATCTCAGATGCAAAAATAAATGTATCATTATCATAATAATAATAAAATGGTTTTACCCCAAATCTGTCTCTGGCACAAAACAATTCTCTCTTTTTGCAATCCCAAATGGCAAAAGACCACATTCCATTGAAGCGATTCAAACAATTTACACCCCATTCTTGATAAGCGTATAATATAACTTCGGTATCAGTATCAGATTTAAAGTTATATCCCTTGTTTGATAATTCTACTTTAAGCTCAACATAATTATATACCTCTCCATTATATACAATCCACATTGAACCATCAATGTTACTCATCGGTTGATGGCCTCGCTCTGAAAGATCGATTATACTTAAACGTCTATGACCTAATCCAACTCGATAATTATGCGAATTTTCCTCTCTAGGAAAAGGTTCTTTACTTTCAAATATGCCCTTTCTATCAATACTTGAAGTATCAAATAAAACAACACCCTGATCATCAGGACCTCGATGGTTAATGATAGATATCATTTTAAACAACGATTTCTGATTAACTGGATTGTCTTCAAAATTTAAAATTCCAGCGATTCCACACATAAAGTTTTTTTATGGAATTTAATTAGATAATTGTTTTGCAAATCTCTCGTAACTACTAATAAGTTTCTTTTCTATCACTTCCCATGCGTATCGCTCATTTATAGCTTTTTGTCCATTCTTGCTCATTCTCTCTAACACTTCTATATTCAATAAAAGCGCTTCTATAGATTCAGTAATTGCTTCTATGCTCTGATCACGAATTAACATCCCGCATTCTTCCTCCTGAATAATTTGCCTCATTTCAGGAAAATCCACGCTTAAAACAGGCAACCCAGAGTTCATATAATTAAAAAGTTTATTAGGAGGTCCCGCCAAACGATTTTCAATACAATCTCTAAAAAGAATTAATCCAACATGACAACTATTTACCGCTTCACTAACTTTTTCATAAGGAAGCCACCCTGTAATTGTTATGTTATCATGCAATCCTTTATCCTCAATTTCTTTCATAAGCCAAGTTCGTTCTTCTCCAAACACGTCTCCAACAATACGAAGGCAAACTCTATCTCGGAGATGATTAACCGCTTGGATCATTTCTTTTAATCCTCGATCAAAAGGCAATGATCCCTCGTGACAAAGCAAGAGCTTCTCTTCATTTCGCGGCCATGTTTTAAACGCTGGTTGTGGAAACAACTTCAATATTGGACCATTAAAAAGTACATCTACACTTAACTTATATTGTAACGATAAAATATATCCCCTTACGATATTATTAGCAGTAAATACATGATCAACATTCCTCACTAATAACTTGTCCCATAAAATAAAACTATACAAAATAACCGACTTAAAAAATTTAGGACCCTTATCAGCAGGTTCCCCTGGAGGATACTCATGCATATCATGTACAACCAAAGATTTAAAACCGTGTTTGGCCAATATCTTTTTTGCGCGAATAGCAATCACAAGAGAAAGGTCTGGTTCATGTGCGTGGTAAACATCTGCATTTAATTTAGCTGCCAATTTACCTAGCTCTAAACACATTTTTACTTTCCCAATTAATCCATTCCGTTTTGGAAGTCCATATACATTGAGTCCTCGATAAGTAGTTTTCCCATGCGGAGCTTCACCTTTAACTATTAGTTTGCCATCATTCCTCAGGTATTCATAACGATCATTACACGAATATAAAAGACAAACTTCATGTCCTGCATTTGCTAAACTTAAAGCTTCTTTATGTATTATCCTGGCATCATCTAAAGTATGCCGGGTTGTGATCATACATATTTTCATAGCAATCCTTGTTGAAAAGTGTTTTTCTTTTTCATTTGTACAGATTTATATTAAGTTTTTGTTTTAGCTTGAAATCCAAATCGAATAATAATATCTCTAAAAAAATAAAAAACAAAAACCAAAGTAATAAAAAGTAATACATATATCTCCGTTATTATTTCCTGTATTCCAGTATTTCCATAACCTAACATATTTGGTATTATTAATACATAAAGAGATAAAAAAAGAGAATTTCTTGGGCACTTTTTAATCAAAATTTGAAGTAACCCTAATTGAAAAAACATTATAAATAATATCAGTAAAAAACCTATCAACCCAAAATTGGCATATCCATGAGAAAATGAAGGACTTGCGTAGTTCTCAAGTCTACTGTTAACCCAAAATCCCAAAAATTGAGACAAATCAACAGGTTCAAATGGAAAAATGTGGCCCGGATTTGAAAAAGCTGAACCATAAAAAAAATCATGTTGATCCGGAAAAATTTTTATGATATAAGCGTGTGCTTCCGTATATGTTACAAAGATCCTGTCAAAAATATAATTAGGAACAACTTTTAGAACTTCAACGAAACCTCTATCCATTAAATAAAGCCTAATCATCCCGATCATAACACCAATAACCAAAAAAAAGTAACCGAATACTTTTTTTAATTTTATAGCTTTGCCACCCAATAATAAATTGGCTACAAACATATATATTATTATATAAACGTAAGGAGATTTTTGTGTGAATAATGAAGAAAAGAACAAGGTTAGAAATAAATTTATAAAAAAAATAAGCTTGGTTTTAGAAGAGGGATTTAAACTTTTTAAAATGTAGCTATAGATAAGTATAAATGCAGGGATTGTATTAAAAGCTAATAAATACCATTGTATACCTTCAGAAAGATTTGTAGATCCTTTAGCTCGAAGCGCATACATATCTGTATAAGCAAGAAAATTAACTTTAAACAAAGGGGGCAATCCATGTCTTTCAGAATACAATGAAAACATAAAAATAGGATACACCCATAATAAAAGAGGTATAAAGTAATTATTAGTATCTTTTACTGCATTCCATTCAATAAACAGCTTACGTTTAGTATAAAAAATGATAATATAAAAAATATAAAAAAAAACAACAACCAGCAATAGAGTAAAATAGTACATCCAGCTAAATAATGATTCGTTACTTATTACAGCAATAGAACCAATAATATCGAAAATGTATATTCCAATAAATGCCATAAAAGGAGGAAGATAATATAGGTAGTGCTTCCGTTTAATGAGAAAAACCATTAAAGGTAATGGAAGTAGTAACAATATAAGATAAATTAAGATCTCCATTTGTTTTTTCCTAATGTATATTCTTTATTATAAAGGTTAATCAATAAATATCCTAACCCAGCAGTAATTACAAGAGAAATACTTGCATCGATCAATCCAAAAATAAAAGGACTTTCACTGGAGAAAATCAAGGGAGATAAAATATAAATTATAACAATTAAAAAAGCAATTATGTGATATTTAGGAATTAATCTAATCTTAAGATTTTCCCTGCCACGAAACCAGACCGTCGCCGTTAATAGAATAGAACCTATAAGAACTGAAAATGCAGCACCTAATAAACCAGCCCTACCTACAAGTAAAAAAGCTGATAAAATACTTGCTAATATTGATATAGCAAAGCATACACAAAGTTCTAACGTACTTTTTACCAAATAGAAATGTATAGATACTAACCTGTAAATTCCGAGAGTAAAATTTGCAAGTAACAGCATTATGAAACAGCCAATTGGCATAAAATAGCTAGAATTTGCCAAAATTTTAATTAGGAACTCTTCATGTCTTGCAGACAAACCACATACGAGCAATCCAATAATAATATATATATTCAAATAGTTCGAAATAATTCTTCTAACTTCTTCTTTGTTTTCATTTTCCCATAATCTGAAGACACGAGGATGCAAAACGGTGATTAATGGTTCATATAAAATTTGCAAACAAAGCATAGCCATCATAGTTCCAATAACATATTTTCCAACATCTAAAGTTCCCAAATCTGAAAAAATAACATACCGATTGAAATTAGGCAGTAAGTTACCCATTAACATAATGCCTATAATTGGCAGGCCGTAACTAACCATACTTTTTATATTTTCCCATGATGGAAGCTTCATTTTCCAGAATTGATTCAATTTGAAAAACAAAGACAAAAACAACAACAACATGAAAGTGGCTATTGATGTACCCAGTAGATATCCTTCAACTGGATTTACTGAAAAATACAATATCCCTATAATAGCACCTCCAACAAAAAATAATTTCGAAATAACTGAAGTGGAATTATAAAAAATATGATGTTCCTGCCCTCTTAAAAGGGCAATTATCAGTGCCATAATCTGCTGCCCTAATACGGCAAACAGAAAAAGGAAAAAAATCCATACATTTATTGTCAGATCCCCATAATGAATACCAAAAATTATCGTGAATACCGATCCTAATAAGCCTAATATTAAAAAAGTTACAATAGAACTAAATAATGCTTTACGATATATTTCGATACCATCTCTACTATAAAATCTAATGACGTACTGTGGAGCCCCTAGTCCGACGATAAGTACTAACCAATCTATTAATGGAGTTATTAATTGTATTTTTCCAAAATCATTGTTCGACAAAACACTAGTTAAAATCTTAGTTTGTAACAAACCAAAAACAGGAATTAAAGCGTAGCTAAAATAATAATAAAAAGTATCTGGAATCTTTTTTTTCATTCAAAACTAATTGACTTGTGTATTAGTAATAATACACTCAATAATTTCAGCTACTCTAACTCCATCATTAACTGTTGTTATTAAATTTGATTTTCCACGAACAGCATTGAAAAATGAATTTAAATGTTGTTTAAACCCTTTATCTTGAATTTGTTGATTAAACATTTTTTTATTGGTACTACCATACACTTGGAAACCCGCAAAATCATTAATTACAAATACACGGCCTGCGACATATACTTCTAATAACTCTTTAGTTAATTTAGAATTCCCCTGCCCCGAATACATAATAGTACCAACATCGCCATTCTCAAAACAAATAATTATAGAAAAATTATCACGTGCCAATGAAATTTTTGATTCACTTCCAAGAAAGCCTCCTGTAACATTGATAACTTTACTATTTGCTAAATAACAAACAAGATCAATAAAATGACAGCCTTCCCCAATTAACCTACCTCCTCCAACTTCTGAATCAATAAGCCAATGATTTGCAGGAAGTACTGGGGCATTTATTCTATACAAAAACTGTCGCGGACCAGGTGAATTCGAAAGAAATTTTTTCAATTCGACAACAGAAGCAGCACAACGACGATTAAATCCGATTGAAAGCAATCCATTTCTCTGTCTAACCATGTCGGCTATGTTTTTTGATTCGGATAATGTTAATGCTAGAGGCTTTTCTACATAAACAGGCTTATCTTGCTCTAAAATTGCTTTAGCTAATGAAGCATGAGTATTATGATGAGTTCCAATAATAAATGCATCAATACTTGGATTTTTAATCAATCGTTCAATATCAGTTGTAAGAACATCAGGTGAATATAATGCACGAATTTTTGAAAATTCATTGTTTGACCTGTTAGCAACGCCATATAACCTAACGCCCAAAGAATTAAAATGAGGCAATAAGTTAGCTTGAACAAATGAACCACACCCAATGATTCCTATTTTTAATTCATCAGATTTTGCTTTTGAAGAAACCAACGGAATTGATATTACTGTCTCTTGCTTGTATTCTGCTCTGGAGTATGTCAGTATAACAGCAAGTGTTTTGGAGCCTTCTTGAACAAGTAAACGATAAGCTTCCTCTGCATTTTCAATGGGGAATGCAGAGGAAATCATATCATTTAAACAAATAGTTCCCTTCTGAATCATCTCTAAAAATAAGGACAAATTTCTTTGTTCTGTCCACCTAACATAACCAATTGGATAATCCAATCCCTTTTTTTCATAATTCATGTCATATCTCCCGGGACCATATGACCTGCTAACCTTAAAATTCAGTTCCTTTTGGAAGAGAGATGTTCTATCAAGATCAAGCCCCATATCTCCAATCATGACAACCCGACCTCTGTCTCGACAACATGATAAAGCTTCATTTGTAATGGCACTATCTTTAATACCAGCGCATAAATACATTATATCTACTCCATAACCTTTGGTAAAAAAAGATAACAATGTATTAAGATTATCTTCCTCGTTAGGATCTATAATATCTTTAAAACCAAGTTTCATTGCCAAGTCTCTCCGATTTTGATTGGGTTCGACACATAAGACATTTAGTCCAGAAGCACGAGCTATCTGAGCAACTAACAAACCAACTAGTCCGAGTCCAACAACCGCACAGGTTTCTCCTAAAGTTGGTTCTCCTAATCTCACACCATGCATCGCTATACAACCAAGCGCACCAAAGGCAGCTTCTGAAAAATCAACACCCTCAGGAACACGAGCTATGAGATTTTCATTCACATTTACAAATTCAGCATGAGGAGCTCCTGCATAAGCAACTCTATCGCCAACTGTAATTCCTTGTACATTTTTTCCAATGCCAATCACAATGCCGGAACCGCTATATCCTCTTGATGTTAACTCCTTATTTTTAGCTTTTATAAGTTTGTATGTATCTACAAACCCCTTTTCTTGTACAGATTTAACAACCCTTTCTATTGCTGAGGAATTACGTAAATTACGTGAAATCAAACTGCCGGAGCCGTATCCCGCAGTTTCTGTACCAGTACTTATTAATGAAGCTTTAACAGATATTAGAACTTCCTTCTCTCCATATTTAGGAATATCAACTTCATTTATTTCTGGAAGCTGAGATGAATTAAAAAAAACTTGCTTCATGACAATTTATCTTTTTATTCCTGAAACTTATCAACTGCTTTAATCATGGTAAGAGCATTAAACATCCAAGCTTCTCCCCATCGAATGTATGGAATATCTACTTTAAATTCAATCCCATATCTTTTTTGAGTTTTAGAAATAAAATATCCTTCATTTCCTTTGGTATTTACCCATAGCTTCGAAATAGCCATTAAAACTTTTCTTATGTGATCAAGAAATAATCCTTTTGAATAATTTCCTGAACTATAAAGTTTAACTGCA
The DNA here is from genome assembly GCA_023429135.1 of Bacteroidota bacterium. Taxonomy (GTDB): domain Bacteria; phylum Bacteroidota; class Bacteroidia; order Bacteroidales; family JAAUTT01; genus JAAUTT01. The sequence goes on from JAEYWD010000102.1 coordinate 117,073, forward strand.
CATAACAAACCTTCTGCACAACTATGTACCTCTAATGAATTTTTATTATTTCTAACAAAATATGGGGCCCCTTTTTCGGAAAAGAAATCCTTCAACCAAGTAGAAAAATATTTATTTGCTGCTTCCCGATACTCTTTCAAGCCTGTTAAAGAAGCAATACTATCAATTGCTCGAATTTCAAAGCCACTATGGTAAGTATCTTGCTGTAATTCAGATGCTTGCCCATTTGACCAATAATTCAATGTACCATCCTCACGTACTTCAGCTAAAGAGAAGCTAGCAGCTTCAAGACCAGTCCTAACCCAGTCATCGTGACCTGTCTCTTTTCCAATGCGTACTAAAAATTCAGCACCAAAAAGATTCGCATTGTGCACTTGAAATGTATCTACAGGTGTATAGGAAAAGCAAAATAAACTCTTATCTTTATTATATCCTGTTCTATTTAGCCCATTCAAAAAGAATAAACATATTTGCTCACATACCCATAAAGCTTTTTTATCACCATGATATTTATACTTTAGCCAGAATGCATCTCCAATAATTGAAGAATTCACGACAGTTGGAGTGCCTTTAGGTATAAGTGTTCGTGTTCTCCAATCAAACGGATAGCCCCAACCCCATCCTCCAAACCGATCTACTTTATTATCTTCCAACCAACGAAAGCAATATTCATATGCTGGTTCTCCTTTAATATAATGTGGTTTACCTTCCAATGCCTCCAGATTTAAAAATCCTGCAGCATAAAGTCCCATGGCTTTGGCATTTATTCTGGGTTCAACTCTTAAAATTTTCCGCAACATAATAGGAAATATCTCCTCTGCATACGTTACTAAAACATTTGCTCCTCGTTGGATAATATTTTCATCTTTTGATAACCAAATCCCAAATTTATTATCCCAAATGTCATAAGGATCCCAGCCTGACCAACCATTATTCTCTAACCAGTTATTTAAAGAATTTAAATAATGATCTATAGATTTTTGTATTTCAAAACTTTCAGTACCCATCAAATACTTATTACTAAACTGATATTCTTATCAATTTTTTTTAATCCAAGTTTATCCTGATCCATACTTCAGAACGAGTAACTGTTTCGAATGAAATCAACTATTCTTTTACTCGCATATCCATCACCGTAAGGATTATGTGCTTTAGACATTTTTTTATAATGAGAATTATCAGTTATTAGCTTTGACACTCTTTCAATAATTAAATTCTTATCTGTTCCTACCAATTCAATGGTGCCTGCTTCAACAGCTTCAGGGCGTTCCGTAACTTCGCGCATAACTAAAACGGGTTTCCCAAGGCTTGGCGCTTCTTCTTGAATCCCTCCACTATCTGTTAATATTATAAAAGATTTACTCATCAAGTAAATAAAAGGCAGATACTCTAAAGGATCAATTAAATGAATGTTAGATATTCCATCTAATAGCTTATGTACTGGCTCCTTTATGTTAGGATTCATGTGAACAGGGTATATAATCTCGATATTAGAATATTTCAAAGCTATTTCCTTTAAAGATTCACAAATATCCAAGAAACCTTGTCCAAAATTTTCTCGACGATGTCCGGTCACCAGAATTATTTTAGATTTATCAAGATCAATCCTATTAAAAAGTAAAGTATTAAGTTGCTCTGTTATCGAAATCTTTAACAATTCATTATTTCGTATTTTTTCTAAAGCTAAATATAAAGCGTCGATCACAGTATTTCCTGTAATAACTATACTTTTCTCATCAACATTTTCTTTTAACAAATTTTCTCTTGATTTTTGTGTTGGGGAAAAGTGATAGTTTGCAAGTCTACCCGTAATTTGTCTATTCATTTCTTCGGGCCATGGGGAGTATTTATTGTTTGTTCGTAAGCCAGCCTCAACATGACCAATAGAAATTTGCATATAGAATGCTGCAAGTGCTGCAATTGTTGAAGTGGTTGTATCTCCATGTACAAGCACTAAATCCGGTTGAAATTGAGAAAACACCTCCTTTATCTGAAGAAGTACTTTAGCTGATATATCATATAAATCCTGACCTTTCTTCATTATATTAAGATCATAATCAGGTTGAATATCGAAAATCTTAAGAACTTGATCTAACATCTCACGATGCTGAGCAGTTACACAAACTCTTGTTTCAAAATTATGTGTGTCTTCCTTAAAAGAATAAACAACAGGAGCCATCTTGATCGCTTCTGGTCTAGTACCAAAAATGATTAATATTTTTTTTTTCCCAGTCATTAAATATAAGTTTGTTTTAAAACTCCACAAAAGTCCAGTACATCCTTTTTTGGATTTTTGGGCAGTTTCTTAAATTCATTATGTGCTACAAGATAAACGATAATATCAGCCTTTTCAAAAGCTTCTTCAGGATTTGTTAGATTAAAAACGCTGTGACTTTTTATATTAGGCTCCACGATTAAAAAACCATCTTGTTCACTTTGCATTACTTTTTGCACTATGTATTTAGCTGGACTCTCACGAAGATCATCTATATTAGGTTTAAAGGCTAATCCCATAAGAGCCACCAGAGGCTTTTTTCCGTTCTTTAATTCAAATTCAAGTATTTTATTCTTTACTTTTTCGGCACACCAAAAAGCTTTATAATTGTTAATTTCTCTTGCCATACTAATTAAGCGTGATTCTCTCGGGTAATCTGCAGTTATAAAATATGGATCTACGGCAATACAATGACCACCAACTCCTGCCCCAGGTTGTAAAATATTTACACGAGGATGTTTGTTAGCTAAATATATTAATTCCATCACGTCTATTCCTGCCTTATCACAAATCATTGAGAGCTCATTTGCAAAAGCAATTTGCACGTCACGAGAAGAATTTTCAGTTAACTTACACATTTCCGCTGTCCTGGAATTCGTCTTATGTAATTCACCTTTAACAAATTTACTATAAAACTTGCACGCCATATTAGTAGATTCTTCATTGATTCCACCAATAACTCGATCATTATTGATCAATTCATATAATACATTACCAGGTAATACTCGTTCTGGACAATAAGCAATATATATCTTATTTGTTAGCTCTGAACGCTTGTTGTAAATTTTTTTTGCCATAAGTTCGGTAGTTCCAACGGGAGAAGTGGATTCAATAATATACAGATCTCCTTCTTTCAAGAAAGGAATTATTGAATTAGTTGCTGCTTCTACAAAAGAAATATCAGGTTCATGATTTCCTTTGAACGGAGTAGGAACCATTATTAAATAAACATTACTTTCTGTCGGTTTTAAAGCTGCTTTCAACTTTCCACCAAGAACGTTTTTTTTAACAATTGTTTCTAACCCAGGTTCTATAATATGAATATTACCAGCATTAATAGTCTTTACAACCTCTTCATTTATATCAACTCCTGTAACTTTAAAACCACTATCTGCAACAACAGCCGCAGTTGGTAAACCAATGTAACCAAGTCCCAGGCAAGTAATCAAATTTATAGTCATGATATTATTTATTAAAGTAATGAAACAAAAGAGTGACTAAATGAATTCCTTCCTACTAGAGGTGAATTCCTAATGGAATGCACAGTTTCAATTGATTTTTTAGCTTCTTTAAGAGTAAAACCATTTTCATTTAAAATTTCTTGATAACTCATTGTATGTAATTCTGTAAAACCTTCACTAAACTCCAATTCGTTGTTATCTATTGTTATAGATCTATAGGTTCTTTTTCCTGATTCTTTTACTTTTTGAGGGATATCATTAAAATCAATACTTAAAAACCACCGTACTCTTGCTCGTTGAAGTTCTAAGTAACCAGCCGCCTTGTGTGGTTCAGAAATATGAACTTGGTTTTCTCTAACATCACCAAAAATCCAAGTCAACATGTCAAAAAAATGAACACCAATATTTGTTGCAACTCCACCAGACTTCTGAATATCACCTTTCCAGGACGTATCATACCAGTGACCACGACTTGTAATATAAGTCAGATCAATATCGTACATCTTATCCTTTGGCCCTTTTTCAATATCTTCTTTTAGCTGTTTAATTACCGGATGCAATCGTAGCTGAAAAATATTATAAACTTTTTTCCCCGTTTCCTTTTCAATTTCGGCTAATGCATCAATATTCCATGGATTTAAAACAAGAGGTTTTTCACATATAGCATCAGCATGATGACGCAAAGCAAAGCGGATATGTGAATCATGCAAGTAATTCGGAGTACAAATACTAACAAAGTCTATTTTGATTCCTTGCCTTTTTAATTTGTCAAAATGACGATCAAAACGTTCGAATTCTATAAAAAAATCCGTATTAGGGAAATAACTGTCAATGATTCCTACGCTATCAAATTTATCCAATGCGGCTACCAGATTATTACCTGTATCTTTAATAGCCTTTAAATGCCTAACCGCAATGAAACCAGCAGCTCCAATTAATCCAAAATTCTTTGACATTATCTAAAATAGTTTAAAACGTTTTCAATTATAATATTTTGCTGTTCTATAGTTAATTCAGTATGCATTGGTAATGAGAAAACCTTTTTACATAAAGCTTCTGTAATTGGCAAATCCCCCTCCTTATAGCCTAAATATTGATAAGCTTTCTGTAAATGGATTGGAACTGGATAATAAATCATCGCAGGTATATCTTTCACTTTTAAAAATTCTACTATCTTTTCATTTTCATCCCTATCCATAATTAGGGTATACTGATGAAAAATATGAGTTGAATTTAAATTTCGCTTTGGTATTGATAGGTTCCTACATTCTTTGAACCTTTGATCATAAAAATCTGCTGCCCTCTGTCTTTCTTTGTTATAATCATCCAGATATTTAAGTTTAACATTTAATATTGCCGCTTGAAGTGTATCTAAACGAGAATTAATTCCAATCATATCGTGATAATACCTAATCTTCATTCCATGATTTGAAATTGATCGAATCTTTTCAGCTAATATATCATCATTAGTGAATAATGCTCCACCATCACCAAAACAACCTAAATTTTTGGAAGGAAAGAAAGACGTAGTACCGATATTACCAATAGTGCCAGCTTTTGATTTCCTGCTATCAAAAAAAGAAAAATCAGCACCTAATGCTTGTGCTGAATCTTCAATTATATACAAATTATGCTTTTGAGCTAAGCTAACTAACCTCTCAATATTAACACATTGTCCAAATAAATGCACAGGTATCATGGCTTTTGTTTTTGAGGTAATCTTTGCCTCTATCTTTTCTTCATCAATTAAGAAATTATCAGGATGAACATCAACAAAAACAGGCTTTAACTTTAGTAGAGCTATAACTTCAGCTGTTGCTATAAAAGTAAAGCTTGTTGTAATTATTTCATCTCCAGGCTTTAGATCAAGAGACATTAAGGCAATTTGTAACGCGTCTGTACCATTAGCGCATGTAATAACATGTTTAACCCCCAAAAATTCAGCTAACCGAGATTCAAAAACTTTAACTTCATCACCCTTAATAAAGGAAGAAGACTCTAAAACTGAAAAAACAGCTTCATCAATTCCAGATTTTATTTTTTGATATTGAGTTTTCAAATCAACCATTTGTATATTAAAAGCCATATATTTAGTTAGTTGATTTATTAATGTGGAACTGTAATTTAAAATTTCTCCATAAATTTTTCCCAAAAACCATTAAAAGCCCAGTACTTCCGCCAAAAAACAACATGAAAAAAAGGACGACAAATAATTTTGGTTTAGAATTCTTGAGAGCTACCTTAGCCGGCTCCACCACCTTAAACACTGGCGTCTTCTCCTGGACCTTCATTTTGGCTTGTTCTAATTGCTGAGATAGAGTATTATAAAGATTAAAAGCCAAATTGTATTCAGCCTGTAGGTTTTGTTCAGAAGTTAATGCTAAAGCCAAAATTACATTTTTATTTCGGTCTTTATAACCAGCAAGATTTCTTTGAGCAATTCTATACTTCTCTTCAGCTTCTTTATGCCGTTCCTCCACAAACCTTAAATCCGTTTTAGCTTTTTGAGTGCGATAATCAACAATATATCTAGTAAGACTGGAAACAACTGAATCAACCAACTGTGCGGCAACTAAAGGATCCTGCAATTCGACACTTATGTTCAGTGTGGTTGAAGACTCGCCCTGATTCGCTTTTATTCGCTTCGCAAGTTCTCGTGCTACTCCCGACTGTTCAGGGGTTAATTTTAATGGTCCATTCGGGTTAAGAGTTGCTGGTTGCAGATTTTTTGGATTTCCTTTGATCCAGCCAACAATCTTCTCGGGCAGTCCAACCGTATACCCCAACACCAAACCTCCAAACGAAGGTCGTGTGTGGCGTTGGATAAATTCAGAAACCTTTAGTGTCGAATCGTATTTTGACTCGGTAACTTTCTGATCCATTACTTCAAGCAAAAACGGCGTACTTTTAATAATATCAGGATAAAGCTCCGGCGTTAAAGCATCCTCTCCTCCTCCGGTACCCAAGTTTATTCCAGCCAAACCTCCAAACTGCTGCAGTAATCCAGACATTCCTGAAGTTCCTGAACCAGTCTCGACCAGCAAAGTAACTTCCGATTTATATTCCTTCGGACTGAATATAATTATGATGATTCCGATAACGAAAAATATCCCCATCCATTTAATAATGGTTTTGCGACCATCCCATATTTTGCGAAAAACTTCGATAAGGTCTATTTCGTCTGTTGCAGGTTGCTGCGCATTTTGAGGTATTTCACTCATGAACAAAACGTTTCTTATAAATTATTTATCAATGTTACAATTATTAATGCCATTGAAGAAAATGCTGATGCAACTCCAACCACTTCTCCCGTCGTCATATTCTTCCTCTCAGGCTTCTTCGGCACAATTATCTCCGCTCCAGGCTCCACATTTGGAAAATTATTAAAGAAAAAAACTTTCCTGGTCCTATCAATAGTGCCATTGGCATAAATTATATAGGATTTGCTTTTCTTAGCATCCGGGGCAAAACCTCCTGCATGGGAAATATATCTTTTGAAACTTTTACTGTCGTATCTAACCAATACGGGAGACAAAACAGAACCTGACAAACGTACTGTCTGAAGTTCTTTTGGCACTCTTAAAATATCATCTTTCTCCAAAAACAAATCATATTTTGATTTTGGTTCGGAGAGAATCTTGTCCAGATTTATTCCAATGGCTGAAACCGAATCCATCTCCACAACAAACCTGGCAGAATCGCGTGCTTGAGCTTTTATTGCTTCCAGGGCTTTCTGGCGATCTTTGGCATCTACTGGCAGCTTTCTTATTAATCTTGCTCCTAAAGGATATGCTTCGGCAGTTAAGCCTCCGGTTCTCTTAATTAAATCGGAAATGCGCTCACTCTTATTGACTATGCTGTAACTTCCGGGAAAGGCAACTTCTCCTTCCACTCTCACTAAAGATTGAACTTCATACCCGGGAGACCTTCTAATAAATACCTGATCAAAAGGTTGAAGGACAAACTTATTTGCTGAAGCTTCCAGCTTCAAATCCTGAGTAATAGGGAATTGAAATACCTCAGCAATTTGATTACCTGAAGTGGTTGCCACGTTGTTACGAATGCGACGGGCAACTTCCAACCGCGCGAATGAGGCACTTTCGAGCAAGCCTCCGGCCTGGATAATTACATCCTCTATCGTCGTGTTATTAACAAACGTATAGGTGCCAGGATTTCGTACTTCTCCTTCCACCTGAATAGTATAATTTTCCCGAATGTCAAAGATAGAAGGAATTATAATAATATCTTCACGTAAAAGTTCAATATCATTTTCACTTTGTAATAAAGCCTTGAGATCTACTGGAATAACATCCATGGTATAATCTTCTTTGGTACGGTAAATCACGGCGCGATTCATAAACGCATCGCCTCTTAAACCTTCAGCTTTTTTTATGAGTTCTTTTAAACTAAGTTTTCCTTTGATAGCAAACTGACCTGGACGATATACGGCTCCTTTGATTTCAACCAAGTTTTCGAAACGAGTCAACACCGAATCAATCATTACCAAATCGCCGTTGAAAATTTTAACAGTGTCGAATACTTCGTTCTGAACATCTAATATTTGATGTTCTCTTCCATTTTTCCTGTAAAGTTTAACCAGTGAAGAATAAGCTTTACCGGTATAGCCACCGGTAAATTTTAAAAGATCAGCTAAAGTTTCTTCTTTTTTAACTTCATACATCAAAGGCCTCTTAACTTCTCCCTTCACCTCGGCACGGGCAATGTAAGGGGAAATAAAAATTACATCCTGGTCCTGTAACCGGATGTTTTCCTTTTGCTCACCTTTCAACAAAAAATTATATAAATCGAGGGTATCAATGGTAACGCTATTCCTTATAATTCGAATATCACGAAGAGTACCGTTCAGAGATGGTCCTCCGGCAGCATACAACGCATTGAAAACTGTGGCAAGGGAAGGAAGCGTGTAAGTACCGGGATTGAATGCTTCGCCAACGATATTGACTTTGATAGATCGAACGGCTCCCAGACTAACTTTTAGATAGGTGTTGCCTCCGTTTAATCCTGAATATATTTTACTGAGCTCTCTCTTTAATCTTTTGGTTGCTTCTTCGATGGTAAGTCCGTTAAGATAAACAGGTCCAAGATTGCGAATTACAACAGCTCCTTCTGGTGTAATTTCCGGGTTATAGGTTTGCTCTGAAGCTCCCCAGATATCGATGATCAATTCATCACCTGCAGCTAAAACATAATTCGATGGTGTTGGAATATTGAGGCTGGGTTCAAAGGACAGCTCTTTATTTTTAAAGAGATTAGCTCCAAATATTTGATCTTCGGGATGGACTTCTTTTTTCTTTTTTGTAGTTGAAATTGTTCCGAATAAATCCTCATCACCTGTTTGTTGCTCGGTTTCTTCTTCACCCTGATCCATTCTTCGGCTTACCTGACCTTTTTTATCAAGGTCGCTCTCATTTACATATTTGCTCTTTCTGCTTCTGCTTTGAAAAGATTCCTTTTCAGACTTCGACCCGCTTTCACTTCTTACTTTTTCAATTCTGGTTCTCAGTTTTTGAAATTCAGAAGGAGACATTCCTCTTGAAATGGCACCTGCCTGTAACTGATCGAGTGTATAACCTCCCTCTTCCATGCGGGTGATGAGCTGACGAATCTGGTCGTCGGTTATTTGATCTACGTTGACTGTTGATAAATCAGTGCCGGATAAATCCGGGGTCTGCGCCTGAATAAAAAGGGGAAATGCTATAAAAACTAAAAGTAATATTAACCGGATTGCTTTCATTAAATTTAAATGGGCTATATTTTACACTTATTAAAGTTGTGCGAAAATAAATGTTTTGAATTTAATAGCAACAAAAAATCAATTCTTTTTAATTTTCGTTCCTTCATAGTATCACGGATAAATACTATAAAACTGATTTTGGTCTTTATTAATTGCATTTATTATCCTATTTTTACCAAAATTTAAGGCTTGCTCTGACTCAGGGGCATGTTTTCGGGTTGTTAGCTCAGTTGGTTTAGAGCATTACCTTGACAGGGTAGGGGTCACTGGTTCGATTCCAGTACAACCCACGGTTTTAGTAGTAAGTCGTAAGTACTAAGTCGTAAGACTAAAAACAAGTTTAAAGATTATTAAGTTTCTAACTGATATTCCTATTTTAAAAGTGTTGATTATGAAAGAACACTTAAAAGAAATCCAGGATGCAATTCACAGCATTCTTATATACAGCGATGATAATGCAAGGTATTACATCGAACTATTGCAGGATGCCATCAGAACCATTGAATCAATCGAACCTCGACCAAACACCGAGCTTGAGATTTGGAAAAATGAGGTTTTAATCGAATTATCAAATGAGCTGGCCAACAGAGTAAACGAAAATTTCTTCAAAGCCGATCCTGAAAGAAAAAAGTCGGAGTTTAAATTCTCAAAATCTTTGGCCACAATTTCTTTAACGAAAATTCTTAGTAATTATTGATTTTAGAATAGCCACGAATGCACAAATAAAAGCCGACACAAATTTATATTAGTGAGCTAAAATTAATTAACCAGCCCATGAACAACTTGATTTATGCGGAAGAAAGCTATAAAATAACAGGGTTATGCATGGAGGTACATAATAATCTCGGACCTGGATTTTTGGAGAGTTTATAAGGATGCTTTGGAAATTGAATTTAAAAATATTAACATCCCTTATGAAAGAGAAAAAGAATATAAAGTAGATTATAAAGGAATTATTCTTCCACATAAGTTTTATGCTGACTTCGTAGTATTCAATTCTATCATTCTTGAAGTAAAGGCAGTATCAACAATTCATGACCAGTTTATTGCACTTGCTATAAACTACTTGAAAGTCTCCGGTAATAAACTTGCAATTATTGCAAATTTTGGAGAAATGAAACTAATCACGAGAAGAGTAGTTCGTTAAATAATTATGCCACGAATGCACGAAAGTAGTTCCGATCAATTAACAAAACCATTCGCGCATTCGTGGCCATAATCCAATAAAAACAAATTCATTTGTGCATTCGTGGCCATCTTAACTGGATTTTCATTACATTTCGCCTGAAAAAGCATAAGTTATGCCTATTGAGGAAGGAATTGTTTTTAAATCGACCGGTAGCTGGTATACTGTTAAAACTGTGTCCGGATGTATTGTTCCATGCAAAATTAAAGGGAAACTCCGAATTGAGGGTTTTAAAAGCACTAACCCCATTGCTGTCGGCGATAAGGTTCTGATTGATAACATTGAAAATGCTTCCGTTATAACAGAATTACTTGATCGTAAAAATTATATTATCCGTAAATCTACGAATTTATCCAAGCAGACACATATTCTTTCTGCCAATCTCGATCAGGCTTTTATCATGGTAACGCTGGTGCTTCCCGAAACTGCCATGGAATTTGTCGACCGGTTTCTGGCAGTGACCGAAGCTTATAACATTCCTGCAAAAATTATTCTCAACAAGTACGATCTTTATTCAGAAGAGTTTACGGGCATGCTCGATTTCTGGAAATCGGTTTACCAAACAACAAATTACCAGATAATTGATGTTTCGGTCAAGACAGGTTTAAATATGGACTATGTAAAAGAAATGCTGACCAATAAAGTTACGCTGATCGCCGGGAACTCTGGTGTTGGAAAATCATCGCTTATCCAGGAACTTATTCCTGAAAGTCAGGTAAGGGTTGGGGCTTTGAGTGATTACCATTTATCAGGAAAACATACTACTACATTTGCCGAAATGTTTGAACTCCCTTTTGGAGGGTCTATCATAGATACTCCGGGAATTAAGGGATTTGGTTTGTACGATGCTGACAAGTACGAGATATCGCATTTCTTCCCTGAAATTTTTAAAAAATCTTCCGAATGTCAGTTTGATAACTGCCTTCATGTAAACGAACCTAAATGCGCAATAATTAAAGCTGTAGATGAAGGTTCTATTCATTGGAGCCGGTATAAAAGTTACCTGAGCATTCTCGAAGATAGTAAATCAAAATACCGTTAAGAATGGAGAATCGATAAAATATTTTATCAAAAATATATAAGCTAATTTCTTCATTTAATTATTTTTGACAAATTAACTTGCAGAGCTTACTTCATCAAAAATGAAAAAAATATACCTGATCTTCTCATCGGTTGTACTTGTAATAATCTTACTCAGCGTAATTTATTACCTGGATCTTAAAAAACAACAAATAACATTTCAAAAAAAATATGTAACTGAACAGGGATCCACCTGTGTGGCAAAAATCGAAAACACCGGGATGGAACTTGAAAATGATATAAACTCATTGCTCTTTTCAAACGACCTCAGCACTCTTGTCGATCCAAAGGCAGATAATAACGAATTGATCCAAAAGCTTAAGGTATTCTATTCAAAATATCCGAAACTTATAACGAATATTTCTGTCTTCGACCAGAATAATAATGCTTACAACCTATACCGGGATAAGAAAGATATATTTATTGAAGGAAAATACACAACACACTCTCAGGAAGTTCTTTACAAAACAGACACCTTAACGGTAGACCAGAATATTTTCAACTACATTTTCCCTATTTTCAAGGATAAAGCTCTTTATGCAAACCTGGTTTTAACAATTGATTACAACTCTTACCTCGAGTTAAGTTTTCAGAATTATCTTATAAAAGATCTTCTTTGGCAATGGGTAATTGGCAAAAAAGGAAATATTGTTTACAACAACCAGGCTTCTGTTGAAAGCATTGCCAGTTTAGGTGAGATAACTGACAAAATAAATAAAGATCTGGAAGGGTTTGTTATTCATGAAATTAAAATTGCAGATAAAAAGCAAGCAGTTTTATCTACCTATTTTCCTGCCAAATTCCTGAAAAACGAATTCGGTATCATATTTTCCTTTAACCTCGACGATATACTTAAAGAAATACAATTCAAGGCTATAATTATTGTTATATTCAGTATTGTTTTAATAGTTATTGTTTTTGCATTATTAAAAAATGTTTTATCGGCAATAGAAAAGCAGGACAAGGAAAGGAAGAAATCGGAAAAACATTTGTTACAGATATTCGATTCGATTCCCATTGGTGTTCTGATTCTCACAAACGATAAAACCATTCGTTATATTAATCGCACTGCATCCGACATGCTTTACGGAAAAGAGGTCCATAATATTGTAGGGCGCAACATTGCCGACATGATTCTTCCTAAATATTTTAGCGAAAAAAATAATGGCGATTCAGCGTTTGATACAAACCACTTCTACTATTATGAAAAAGATGGCGCCGAAGTTGTAATTTATAAAAGAGACATTCCATTTGTACTGGATAACGAAAATTTGGTAATTGAAGCTTTTATAGATATTTCGCCTATTGAAAAAGCCCGTAAACTTGAAGCTGCAGCCAATTTAGCCAAATCGGACTTCCTTGCAAAAATGAGTCACGAGATCCGTACTCCTTTGAATGGTATTGTAGGCATGGCTGACGCTTTGATTCAACAAAAGCTCACAACTGAACAACAGGAATTTGCAGAGATAATAAAGAAGTCGTCCGATTTGCTGCTGACAATCATAAACGATGTACTCGACTACTCGAAAATTGAAGCCGGCAAAATGGTCCTGGAAGAAATTCCCTTCAAAATATCAGATGAGATTGCTTTTGCACGAGAGCTTTTCCGGCCATTGGCAGAAGAAAAGAAAATTAAAATTCTTTCACAAATAGCTTCTAACGTCCCCAACCACATAATTGGCGATCCATTCAGGTTGCGTCAGGTATTATCCAACTTGTTAAGCAATGCTGTTAAATTTACTCATGAGGGTGAAATTCTGATAACGGTCGATCTTACAGAAGAATACGGAGGTAACATAACCTTAACCTTTAGCGTTGAAGATACAGGGATAGGGATACCAAAGGAAAAACTCGATACTATTTTTTCATCATATACTCAGGCCCAAGGATATACAACCCGTAAATACGGCGGCTCCGGTTTAGGAACTACCATCAGTAAACAATTGGTCGAATTGATGAGTGGAGAAATTTGGGTGGAAAGTCCATCTTCCATTTCAACCAACCCTTCTTTCCCTGGAACCAAATTCAGCTTCACCATAGAAGCGTATTCAAATGAAAAAATTCATAAAAATTTTAATTTCAGCAATATAACTAAATATGATGAAATAAACAGTTTAGTTATTACGGATAACAGTAGTGACGGTGAACCCATATACAACTATCTTTCAAATTTTGGGTCTAATTTTGAAATTTATACATTTCATTCCGAGACTCCGGAACTATTAATCAATAAACTGCTGATAGAATATCAGAAATATCATATGATATTTATTAAGGATTCCCTTTCGATAGATGGTTTTAAAATTGCAAAACTTCTTTTTGAAAAAGGCATCACATTCAAGCATTTATTTATTCTTATTTCAAGTAATGATAACTCAGGGAACTTTATAAAGGCAAAAAGACTGGGAATGGATTACTACCTGATTAAACCTTATGAATCGTCGGAAGTATTTGATATTATGCAAGATAATTTCACTTCAATCAAGAGCGATTTAAAAGTCGGCCCTAAACTTAATAAGATTAAAAAAGATATCTCAATATTGGTTGCTGAAGATAACCTTATCAACCAAAAAGTTGCAAAAACGATATTTAAAAATCTCGGTTACGAAATCGCCATTGCTAAAAATGGTGTTGAAGCGGTGGACATGGCTCTGGGGAAAAATTTCGACATCGTTTTTATGGATATGATGATGCCTGAAAAAGACGGAGTACAAGCTACAAAGGATTTACGCAAAAAAGGTTATAACAACCCGATTATTGCAATGACGGCCAACGCCACTAAAGAAGGGAAAAACCAGGCAATATCTTTTGGTATGGATGGTTATATTACTAAACCTACCAAAATGGAAGCCATCAAAAAAGTATTGATTAAATACTTTTCGGAAAGCATAAGTGAGGTTTAGATGAGTTCCGGGATCCGAGTTGCGGGTTATTCTATATTTGCCATCGACCATGGACCATGGACTATCGACTATTTAAAAGGTTTTACGACTTAATACTAAAACTAAATATATGAGATCGCACGAAATAGATTACAAAATTGTTGGAGACGATATCCAACTTGTTGAGATTGAACTCGACCCACAGGAGACTGTGATTGCAGAGGCCGGTGCCATGCTTTACATGGAACAGGGAATTTCATTTGAAGTTAAAATGGGCGATGGTTCCAACCCTAACCAGGGATTTATGGGTAAATTATTCCAGGCCGGTGCTCGTCTTTTAACTGGTGAGTCGTTGTTTATCACCCATTTTACAAACCGTGGTTATGGAAAACAAAGAGTCGCTTTCTCGGCGCCATACCCTGGTACAATTATTCCAATTGACCTTGCAAAGATCAACAGCCACCTCATTGTCCAGAAGGATGGATTTTTATGTGCTGCCTTTGGAACCAAACTGAGCCTGCATTTTAACCAAAGATTAGGATCGGGGCTGTTCGGAGGTGAAGGGTTTATTCTTCAAAAGTTGGAAGGCGATGGCCTTGCTTTCGTCCATGCCGGCGGAACAGTTATCGAACGTCAGTTGAACGGAGAAACGCTGAGAGTAGACACAGGATGTATTGTCGCTTTCGAACCTCAGATTAACTTCAGCATTGAAAGCACAGGAAGTCTTAAATCGATGGTTTTTGGCGGTGAAGGTCTATTTTTGGCTACTCTGAGCGGAACAGGCAAAGTATGGTTGCAGAGCATGCCTATCCGTAAACTCATTCAGGCGCTTGCTCCATCAGGCAGAAACGAAAATAAAGAAAGCGGAGGCTTGCTGGGAGGATTGTTTGAAAGATAAAAATTGTAGTAGGTGTGTGAAAAGTTCCAGACACTGAGCCTTTAAAAGTACCGGAGGTTGAGCCTGTCGAAACCTCATTGTCGCTTCGACAGGCTCAACCTCCGGCTATAGACTAATTGCACAGCCAGTACAATCTTTATTTATTCAGTTCCTTATCCGCCGCTAACACCAGAAACATAAAATTCGAAGAGCCTCCTCCCAGAACATATTCTCCCTGTTGCCACAAGTATGGAAATTCTTTCAGCTCCGGATAATCAGGACGTATTAAGGCAGTACCCGAAACAACACCGCCTGGGATATAGGAGTAATCGGCACGATTGTACCCATAAGCTACTGTCTGAGACCTTGATCCTACACCAGAAGCAAATGAAGCGGTATTGTCGCCTGGGTGACAACCCAAAATGAAATTTAAAGCGTTCAGCATATATTCCTTGGGAATGATATCAGGGAAAGAGTTATGAAGGAAATACTGCCTCACACCAAATTCCTGGATATTCCAGCCGGCACCCCATATATGTGGCCTGTATGGAACACCATAAGGAGTTTCCTTTTCCTCCAGGGCGATCTTTTTAGCTAATTCTGCTACGGAACTTTTCACCGAACTTTCGAAAGCCTGATTATTGATGAATGACAAGGCCCGTCCAATAATCCACCCAAGAGAAGCGATATTCGAAGTAACCGTTTTTTCGTTGGCAACAATATAATCTTTATATTCATTCTTCTTTGTTGATATCAATAACTCAATGGCAGCATGTACTTTCTCTACTTCACTTCTTCTATCAGTTGAAGAAGTAATCCGGAAAAGTTCTTCAGAAATTCTCAGGCATTCCGAGGCAAGACCGTCGTTATACCCTTTCAGGGCCCTGGAGGCAGCAGCTAGATTTGCGCATGTTGATAACTCCCTGGTAGGATTACTTTCCGTAAAAACAAGACGATCGTCCGGTATTGCAGATTCATTTGCAGTTCGCTCTTTACCTTTAAGCTTCGGATTATAGATCAGATTATCGGTTTGGGTTGAAACGTCGCCCATCAGAACATACTGACTTAGCAAAGGACAAATTATACCCCGGTATGAACGTCCGAGGTTTTTATACCCGGCAACAACCGTCAATGCACCATGCTCAATTTGCTGAAGAATATCCTGTTTGCCATCTGGTTGGTGAATCTCAACCAAATGATTATCCTGATCGATCAATGTGTTATCATGATCCATTTTAAAAGCCTCGTAAGCCAGACTGAGAATATAAACTTCTCCTGCCTGCGATTCAACCCTTAGATCGTCGTCACCGGCGTCGTGCCAGCCACCTACATTCAGACCGGGTACCGGTTCCAAAGGCTTATATTTTGTGAGTGTGGAAGGACCTTGTACATACCCATCGAAATGATTCGTATCAACGGGAGCCATCAGGGCATCGTCCATATGACAGAGTCCGTGCCATACCCTGTATTTTTCGTTTACCCGCATGTGACACATCTGAATGGGTAAAAAGTACTCCAGAACTGGTTGCCACACATGACGCTTAAAAACCTCAGGTGAAATACGAAATGCATTTGTTTTATAATTGCCATAGCTTACATAATACATTCCTTCGTCCTTAACAGAAGTAAATTCGAACCTGTAATAACGGTAGCGAAGAAAATCGCCCCACTGGACAGGACTAGAAGCAATAACTTTTTGGGGAGTGCCATTCTCCAAGAGTTTGTACAAAACAGCCTGAGCCCCAACCTTATCATTTTTATCAGTTTCGATGATGGCAATTTTTTGCTGGGCAGGGTGATACCCAATTTGTGAAACCTGAACCACCGGCTTATACTTCCATCCGGGAATGGTGTTAGGAGTAATCACCCATTTAATAGCTTCTTTAGTAGCACCCGCAGGTACAAGCGACCGAACCACAAACCAACCGTTATTATGTTTATTGCGGCCATCGAGTAACTGTAGATCGCCTGTTAAACTTTCTATAGCCATGCGCAATTCATCGCTTTCAGGAGCCACAACCAGCTTTTTACCATTTCCATAAGCCACAGGCTGAACTTCCTGTTTATCGTCTACCTGCACCGGGCCATTTGCCTGACGGGGAAAAATTCCGGACTTCCCACCCAATAGCCACGATTTACCGAAATAACTTACCGGAAAAAGCTCAAAGTTAAATCCGACCTTACCAATCCATTCTTTGGGAAGTGCCCGGTCAAGATCTACCGAAACAATCACGGAATTTCCCTGAGTGGTTACTCTAACGGTATAATTAAAATACAAATCGGGATAAGTAATCGGATTAAAACCTTTACGATGACGGGAGGAGTCGGGAAAAGTCAATGTAACCCTGATTTCGTTTTTGGCTTTATCCACAACGCGCGATTGCTGCTTTGGAATTGGAGCCCATTGTCCGGGAGTGGGTTCAAGGCGAATATCGCCATTGGTAGCCACACGAACTCCATTTTGGATGATACCAACACCTCCCTGGTGACCTTCGGGATATATATCCTGAAACACCATCACATTCAGACCCGCTTTTTCAAAATATTCCTTATCATTTAATTTAATTGTTTCCTGTGAATGAAGTTTGAGGAAACCGGAAAATGCCAAAGCTATGCACAGAAGATTCGCTTTATTCATAAAAAGATGAGTTAGTTAATACTGTTTCAATGAGGCATAAAGATAAATAAATTTTTAGTTGCAAACGATTGCAATTAAAAAAATCCATAATCGGACGCGCTGATTAACCTGTGCTCGATGTAAGAAATTACACAAAAATAAGGTAATAAGGTTAAATTTCATCTGGTCTCCATTGTACTAAGGTTGAAAACATTAATAAAAATAAGGTTTTCAGAAAAGAAACCTTATTTACAATCCGCTTAACCTTAATAGAAAAAATTACCACACACCAAACTAAACCTTATTACCTGGCATATAGTAAAAAATATTAAAATGAACTGACTTTAATTAAGTATTTGAGTCTTCAGGGAGATAGATTTCGCCAACCATAAAAGTTTTGCACTCCCCTGAAATTTCTACCCGCTTCCCATTCATCTTGCAATTCAAAAATCCTTTACGGGAGGACAACTGAATTGCAGAGAGAGATTGTCTTTTTAACCTTTGCGACCAGTAAACCGCAAGGGTGGTATGCGCAGAACCGGTCACCGGATCCTCATCGATTCCCGATTGTGGCGCAAAAAACCTGGAAACAAAGTCACTTTCGGTACCAGGGGCGGTTACAATAACTCCCCGGGCATTTACAGAATTAAGCAGGCGAAAATCAGGATGGAGGTTTTCAATATCATGTTGAGATTCTAAAACAACCATATAATCAGTTTTGCCTTTCCAAATCTCATGAATATCAGTTCCAAATACTTCGGTAAATACTTTAAGGTTTTCAACTTTAATGATTTCATCGGCAGGAAAATCCAGAGTGAGTAGCCGTTCGGATTTGGTTACCATTAACTTGCCACTTCGGGAGTTAAATTCAATGATATTTCCGGTATGAGCCAGATGATTAAAGTAAACATGAGCCGATGCCAACGTAGCGTGTCCGCATAAATCCACCTCCACAGCAGGGGTAAACCACCGGATACGAAATCCTCTAGTTTCTTCAACAATAAAGGCCGTTTCAGCAAGATTATTCTCAGCAGCGATTTGCTGCATCAAAGCGTCGGGAAGCCATTCGTCGAGGGGACAAACAGCAGCAGGATTACCGCCAAATAGTTTATTTGTAAAAGCATCGACCTGGAAAATAGGAATGACCATAATGATTGGAATGTTTCAACCAAAATTACGAAATTTTGATGCAATAATGGTTTCTTAGGTCCGCTAAGCTTATTCCTTTTCGCCTACTTCGATTATTTTGTAGAGTTTATCGGAACGGCGCACGGCATGTTCAACAGGAATCGAAAAACGCTCTCCTTTTTTTGTTTCGGGAACACTTGCCATATCCACCCTGATTTCTGCAACTTTCGTTTCAATTATGCCGGTTGTAGGTCCTGAAATGACGATCTCATCCCCTACCTTCAGTAACCCGGTTTCGTTTAAAAATTCGGCTACTTTCAGATTCGAAAAATAATTCATCCCTTTTCCAACATACACTTTCCGCTTGGTAGCCTTGGAACCATATGCACTGCTCCACTCGCCGAGCTTACGCCCCAGATAATAACCGTCCCAGAATCCACGATTGAAAACAGTCGAGAGGCGGGTCCTCCAATGATTGATCTTTTCAACCGAATAAGTATTATCGAGACAACTTTCCAAAGCTTCGCGATAACATTCTACTACCGTTTTAACATATTCGGCCGACCGGGCCCTTCCTTCAATTTTAAATACAGTTAAACCGGCATCGATTAACATATTAAAAAAGTCGATTGTACATAAATCTTTGGGAGACATTATGTATTGATTATCTACTTCAAGTTCGCGTTCCGTTTCCTTGTCCTTAACAGTATAGGCTCTGCGACAAAGTTGAAGACACGATCCTTTATTTGCAGACCGGTTGTATTCATGAAGACTCAGGTAACATTTTCCCGAAACAGCCATACATAAGGCCCCATGCACAAACATTTCGAGGCGCACAAGTTTTCCTGAAGGCCCTGTTATGTTTTCCTTCGCAATAGATTTTGCAATTCTTGCCACCTGCAGCAAACTAAGTTCACGAGCCAGAACAACAACATCGGCAAATTGAGCAAAGAATTTTACGGCTTCAAAATTGCTTACATTTTGCTGGGTCGAAATATGTACCTCAACCCCTTTGGAACGGGCATACTGAATTGCAGAAATATCAGAAGCGATCACTGCATCGACATTGTAGTGCTTTGCAGCATTGATGATGTCGTGCATCACCGGAATATCCTGATCGTAAAGTACTGAGTTAACCGTTATATAAGTTTTTATGTCAGCTTCGCGACAAATAGAAGTGATTTTAGCCAGATCGTCGAAAGTGAAATTTACAGTGGATTGGGAGCGCATATTCAGTTTATCGATCCCGAAATAAATTGAATCAGCACCAGCTTGAACGGCAGCCATAAGTGATTCCCAGGAACCAACTGGTGCCATAATTTCAAATTTTTTCCTTTCCATTAACTTGGTATAATAATTAAAAATAGCCTATTGAAACAGAAGTGTATACGAAAAGAAAAAATATAAGTTAGATATTTGAACACTGTCTAATAAATTAAAGTGATTTCTTCAATATAATCCTAAAAGTAGTTCCTTTGTCAATTTCCGATTGCAGGACAAAGATCCTTCCTTTATGATACATTTCAATAATCCGCTTTGCCAAAGACAGACCAAGACCCCACCCACGTGACTTGGTTGTATAACCTGGTTTAAAAACTGTTTTGAATAGCTTTTTGGGAATACCTTTACCTGAATCAGCAATATCAATAAAAACTTCATCTTTCACCTCCTGAACGCTGATTCGCAGGAGCCCCTCCCCGTGCATGGCATCGAGCGAATTTTTTAACAGATTCTCAATCACCCATTCAAACAAGGAAATATTCAGCGGAAGAATGATATTATCGTTACTAAGCTTAAGTTGAATCTGCGATTTATACGAGCTCCGGTTTTTGATATAGTCGATCACATTTTCGAGCACCAACCGGAGATTTACAGGGCCCATCTTTGGCTGTGACCCAATTTTGGAAAACCTGTCGGTTATAATTTTCAACCTGTTCACATCCTTCTCCAGCTCTGCAATGATGGCTTCATCCTTCACATGATAACGCAAAACCTCAACCCATGCACTTAGTGATGATGCCGGTGTTCCCAACTGATGCGCCGTTTCCTTCGACAGACCAACCCAAACCTGATTCTGCTCGGCATGTCGCGACTGGCTGAAAGCAAAATAAGCTACAAGAATAAACATAATTATCAATGCTAACTGGACATAGGGATACCAGGTAAGCATAGTGAGGATAGTGGATTCTTTGTAATAAATAAAATTCTTTTTCCCGTTGTTCAGCAGAACCTGTATGGGAGGGTTCTGTTCTTTCATAATGCTGAGCTGCTTTTCCAGATAACCGGGTTTTAGGCTTTTAATACTATCCAAATTACGTGAAAGCATGTTTCCCTCACTGTCAAT
Organism: Bacteroidota bacterium; assembly: GCA_023429135.1. GTDB lineage: Bacteria > Bacteroidota > Bacteroidia > Bacteroidales > JAAUTT01 > JAAUTT01. Next base: position 138,398 of record JAEYWD010000102.1, read on the forward strand.
CAAAATTACCGGAACAGTAGTGTTATTCTGAATTACCTGAGTAAGATAAAGGTTCAACGCCGGACTGGCAGTTTCTTCCTGAGCAATGAGAGAAGTTGCTTCTGCCCAGAGCTGAACTTTTTTTTGTTCCTCCTTCGAAAGCGTTTCAATTAAGTTATTGGTGTAAAAAAGCGAGCCGATGCCAATAAGTATGGCCAACAGGAAAAGAACCATTTTCCATCGCTGCTTTTTGACGTAAATATTTAATCCTCCCATTTTCATTCAAATTCTACCTGAAACCCTTCTTTTTCCTCAAAGGTTTTTTTCTTCTTTTTTGCAGGTTGTTCAGTCTGGGTTTTGTCCTGAGCAGGTTTTTCATCCCATTCTAAATTAAATTTTTGAGTAGTCTTAGATTTAGTAACTGTTGAATCACTTTTATACATTCCAAACTCTTCCTTAAAAATACTTTTTAGTTCGCGTCTCTGTCCCTGCATGCTTTCTTTGATGATATCCTTCAAACCCTTTGTATCGTAACTGATTTTATAATCGCTGTTATATCCGACTATGATTAGTGGAATTTTTGTCTTTCCAAGACCATCATCCTCCACTATACCAAACTCACTATTTTCCTTTTTATTTTGTTTGGCCTTACGGGCAAGTACTTCCGAAAGCAACACATTGATACGATAAGTATAATGATTATCGAAATCGTGAACTCCACTGCCGGTGATGTTAAAAGCAGAAGAATTTATATCCATCTGTGGAATAATGATCTGGGAATGACGAATAAATACCTGATTTTTTAAGTTTGAGAATTTGATATCCTTTAATTCGGATAACGCAATGAATTTCGATAATCCCATTAATGGCTCAAAATTAATAAGTTCTCCATTAGCAATTTCAATGTTACTTTCAACAAGAACAGTATTTTTATTGAGATTCATTTGATTGTCCCATTCACACGAAACAAGGATATCACCATTTAGATTCCCTTTTAAATGATTGTCACGCAAAATATTCTGACCAAAATTATCGAAAACATAAAACAATTGCTTAATATCGATTTTCTTCAGCGACGTATGCCCCTTTACCAGGAGGTTAGAGTTTCCATCGAGCATAACCCCTCCGTTACCTGAGACCTTTCCGTTCATGGTTTCGAAAAAAACAGAATTCATCACATACATGCCCGGCTTATAATTAACCTTTGCAAGAGCATTTTTTGCTTTAAACTTCTTCAGGGTAAAATTGCTGACGCTCACATTTAGTTCCGCCATTAAATTTTCAGGGAACAACATACGGGCATCGTATTTACCGGTGGAGACCTTTTTAGTATCCTTCTCGAAATACTTCGATAAATCGAGATTCTGGGATCGTAGCTCTGCCCTGAGACTCAGCGAAGTGTTTTGTTTGAGAAGATAAGGAACCACATTTGTTAAGCGACCTTTGATAAAGAAATCGTTGTGATCAATTTTCAATGAAAGATATTCAAACTGAAAATCGTCGCCAAACGTGATCTCGCTGTTAATTTCATTGTAGAGATAATTGGAATTTTTAAGTTTGAGCCTTGCATTGTTAATATTTGCACTGCCAGCGATTCTGAAACTTCTTATATTCTCGCGCTTAAAATTAGAAGCATTTTTGAATCCGGCCTGCAGATTAACTTCTCCTTTAAGCTGTCCCTCGAGATTTTCAATTGTATCCACCGAAAGAAACTTTCGCACTTTCCCAAGATCAATAGTAGTTTTAAGATCGAGGCTAACTAAAGGACTTTCAAAATTTGCGTATGAGAAACTGCCGTTTATCTGCCCGCTTTCAAGTGACGACCGGAAGCTGGTTACACTAAAAGAACTTGTAGAACTGCTATTTTGAGAACCATTGGTATAATTACCTGAACAATTCACACCCGTTAACCGGATATTGGTTTTGGTTTGCCTTATGGACCCATTCCGCAGCGTAAAGTTAAGTTCCACATGAGGCAAATTTTTTCCATAAGTTTTCCCTGTGATTGATAACACCAGACTTGTTTTACCTTTACTGTCGAAGTCGCTGATATACTTCTGGTATTCATCGGGTACAAGGCGCTGAAAACCAGCCAGACTTGCATCATTAGCTTTCGCTAGAAGATCCATTTCGGATTTGTCGTTATTGGAGAAAACCATTTTAAAATCAAGGTCAATTCCTTCGATATCCAATAATGAAGATTCGATCCGGTAAATATCTCCTTTTCGTTTTAATGTTAAAACTGATTTTAATTTTCTGTTTTGAAGATACTCAATCTGATGTACTAAAAGATGATTTGAGACAACATCAAATCCAATTTCGAAATCGTAAACATCAGCTTCAATAAGACCTTTTAGCTTAATTTCACTGGCAAAGCCGCCAAGCTTAATATCATGTTTCAGATCCGAATAATTATATTTAAAATTCTTCAACAAAATAGCAGAAAGATTAATAGCAGACGTTTTACCACCCTCCCCGCCTTTCTTAAAGACATCGAAGTTCTGAACACCATTTTTATCAACAACCAGGTTAAGCTCTCCATCTTGAGCAACTATTCGACGTATGGAATAATCCTTAAAAAGCAGCTTGAGAATATTGATTTCAACATAGATGTTTTTACAGGTAATCAGGTTTTTTTCGTTGATTTCAAGTTTAGCAGGAAAATCCTTGTTCTGCTTAATTACCACATCGTTAAAAACTACGGCTGCATTGGGGAATCGTTTGAAAATAGAAAATTCGGCCTTTTTAACCGAGACTTCCGTATTGAGATTCTCGTTTATTTTTTTAATAACAAAAGCGGTAATACTGTCACCAAAAAGAACAGATACCGTAATCATTGCTGCAAGAAATACGCCTAAAATAACTCCGGAGATAACCAGAATCTTCTTAGTTCTCCCTGAAAAACCCATTCACCAAAAAGTTTTAAAATAAAAAGGTCAGCGAATCTCCCGACTTAAACTCTACAGGTGCTGTATTATATTCAAACAATTTTGCTCCTGTGCCAAGAAGTTCTGCCTTATGTTTAGAGTATTGAATTAACGCTCCTTCCCTCAAGCCTAGTACTTTTTTAGAGCGATTTATTTCAAGATATTCATGAATTCGGGCTTCGCGGGTTTCACCTCCATGGTTGGGAATAACAGCATCTGTATAATGCGGGTTAATCTGAAAAGGGATAAGATTTAGCGCATCAAAAGAAACAGGCTGAATAATAGGCATATCATTGGTAGTACAAATAGTAGGACAAGCCACATTTGAACCTGCACTCCATCCGATAAACGGAGTACCCGAAAGAACCTTTTTACGGATAGGTTCTATAACGTCAAATTTGTGTAAATGATGAATCAGGTTAAATGTATTGCCCCCACCTACAACTATTACCTCGGCTTCTTCAACCGCTTTCAGGATATTATCCGAATGATGCACTGAAACGAGGGTATGCCCCATTTCTTCGAATTTGTCGCGTACTCTTTGTTCATAATCTCCCCACGAAACAGTTACTCCTGCATATGGAAAAAATAAACAGTTTTTACGACCGCCATGCGATAAAAAATCGCTGATGTACGGAACGGGAAATTCAAAATACTTTTGACCGTAATTGGTTGAATTACTTAACAACAGCAGATTCATAAGAATTGATTTAGTTATAAAGTCCCGACCACCGGATTACCACATCCAAAAGTCAAAACATATACAAAAGTATGTTTTTTGATATTGCCTGAAATGATTTATCTCTAAATATTAAAATTCTCGTCAACACGGGTGAGGTTCTGTTGCACGAAAATATTTGAAAATAAATCAATATTAAGAACTTTGCCAGATAACACATCCTTTGACCCCAGAAGAAGTTTAATGCATTCGGCAGCCATTACACAGCCGAGAGTTCCGTAAACAAGAGCCAATGCCGGTTCTTTCTTTTCGGTGCCGGATGAATCGGGATATAAGCAACGGTAAGATGGCCCATTGAGATAATTAAAAACAGTTGTTTCTGCATAGGTCCCGGAGGTCCGGCCATAAATCCAGCTTTTCTTTAATTTAATGCAGGCATCGTTTATAATATAGTTTGAAACTGAACTGTTAGTAGCATCAACTATTAAATCGCAGCCAGTGAGAAATCTTTCAGCATTTTCGCTGGAAATTCTCAAATTAAGAATATTAAAGTTAGTTAACGGATAAAGATTTTGAAGTTGCTGGCGCGAAATGATGGTTTTAAGCTTGCCAAGATCATTTCCGCCGTACAGCGTTTGTACCTGAATAGCATTTTCGGTTACCAAACCATCGTCAACAATGGTGATATTTCCAACGCCAGTGGCAGCAAGAAACTGAAGCACCTGGGCTCCCATACCACCGGCGCCAATTACAATCACATTGGCCGCTTTTATTTTTTCCTGACCTCTCAGTCCAATCTGCTTATGCTCTATCTGGTGCTGAAATCTCCGTAACTCGGGAGCTGTAAGTATTTTAGAAGAACTTTCGTGAGTCATTGTTTTTCCTTTTCCAGTTAACTTATTGATTTCTGCACTAAAATATTAAATACTTATCAGATAAAAAACTCTGTAACTATTAAAACAAAATAAAAAACCCCACTGGTAAACCAGCAGGGCTTTCGTGCCAAAATCAAAAACTATTAAAATCCATCAAATGAAAATCCAAGCATATAGGGGTAAAGTTCAGGACCTTTTCCCTTTTCAAACATTTTAACAGGATAATAGGTTCCGTAAAGACTGAAGTGCTTTATACCAATTCTTCCGGTAAATCCATAACGCAGTGCATTAAGATTAAAGTCATTTCTATCCTTCTTATCTTGCTTATCGCCATTTTCTTTGTACTTGATTTTTGTATGTGAGCCAAGTTTTACACCGCCAATAACTCCTCCATTAATAAATAACCTATTTGAACGACGTTCTCCTGGAAACTGAAACTCAAGCAATAAAGGAACTGTCAGGTAACTGGTGGTTAATTTGCTCTTATCGAGTTTATATGGTTTAACATCTGCCTCTATTACACCCGATGCATTCTTTATAATTGTATTATTCCCGTCAAAAACATAATTGGTAAATTCCAAACCCAGGCCAGAAACAACACCAAAATTCCGGCCAATTAGTCCAAAGCTTTGTTGAAGCATATTAATATTAATATTTATTGATTTATTAGTATTTAGAGACATGTAGTCAATTTCCGATGGAAGTGGAGTACTATTATTCTCTCCTAAATAGGAGTTTATACCTATTTGGAAGGCATCCCAATGTCCTTTAAAATGACGGTTACTTCTTTTATTTCTTTTGTCATCGTTCCACCAGTCATCATTGTGATTGTCATTTTCGGTTACATCCTCTGAAATTTCCTCTTCTTCCTTTTCATTTTCTTTTTCACTATCCTTCTCTCTGTTTTTAACTTTGATGTCAGTTTCTCCATTCTTATCTATTATACTTATTTCCTTCTTACCAAGTATCAGATTGGTAGTATCTGATTTCTTTTGATCTTTTGTGGAGTCTATTGCCTGACCATTTAAAGAAAAACTTATCATAAATGCGGCTAAAATTATAATTATCGATTTCATATGTTTAAAATTTAAATTCATAATATTTCTTTAAAATTGTTAATTTACAGGTGTGACGAAACAGCTTTCGGAAATGTTACAGGGGAAAATTATTTTTTTTGAAAAAGGTGCTTAGCTAATAAGCTCAAAAAGTAATTTGAGTTCGAGCATTGAATATATTGCAATAATACGGGTTGAAGGGTTTTGAATGATACCAGAGGTATCGAATGTTTATAGAAAAATTGAGATGTACAACCCAGGCTATTGTCGAATGTTCTGTCAATGAGATTTATACAGGCTCAACCTCCGGTAATAGACACAACCACTGGTAGGAAAATTTTATAGGTTAATTTTTCGATTCGAAACCGTAAGTTTTATTTTCTGTTTCGATGGCAAATACTGTGAGTTTACCATTTTCGTTGGTTTTGCGGTGCAGAATAATATCCTTTTCCGAAAGATGATTGTATCCCTTAATTGTAATATCGGCCAAATCCCATAGAGAAAATCTACGTTGCGATGGTTCCTTGCCAGAATTTTTCAAAACTTTTTCGCGTATTACCCTTTCTGCATAATCCAAAACCTCAAATTCTTCGCTATCAATATCTGAAGTTTTTATTGATGCACTTGCGAGAACATACTCAGGTGCAGAAACTTCCTCGGAAGATTGAATCTTAGGGGTGGCCAAAGGCTCCAAAAATGGTAAATTGTCTTCCCTGATAATTTCTTCCTGTCCGGAAATAGAGGGCGTGGAAGAAACAGAAGCAACGCTAACCTGATCAGTCTTGACCTGAGCCTCATTTTCGGACTTCAAAACAGTTGCTTTTTCTTCTACCTTCTCAGATTGAACTACCTTCTCAATTTGAGTTAATGCAACATTCTGAGACATACTAACTGGTTGCTTATCCGGAGCATTATAAAAGACGGAGACAATAAGAACAATTCCGGCAGCAACTGCGGTCCATTTCAAAATAACAGTTCGGATAACACCTTTAGGCCGTTTCTTCAAAAAAGGTTTTGCCTCGAAAACAACAGAAGCATCAGCCTTTAAATAGGTTTTTCCGTAAAGCTGAAAATCTATTTGCCTCTCAGGATTTAATGCAAGGAAATTAAAAAGCTTTTCGCTCTCGGTGGAACTCAGAAGTCTTTCGTAATGAGCAATACAGTAATCTTCAAAATTATTCAGGGTGACATGAGAATTTTGAAAATCAAATTTCCTGAGTTGATTCTTTTCTTTAAAAATAACGTCGGAGGATTCGAGCCGAATATCGGAGAAACTCTCCAATTCAGCTTTCAGGTCGGGATGTTTCCTTAAAAAAGCCAGCATCTCAAGCGTGGAAGCATCGTCAAGCCTTCCTTCGACAAAATCGAGGAAAAATGCTTCATAATTATGGATGTCAATTTTCATAGCTTTCCCTTTTATATTACCTTTTCCAGACTTCCAATATAATTCTTCAAAAATGCACGGGCACGAAAAATATAAACTTTAACCTGCGATTCGTTCAACCCGGTAATTTCACCAATTTCTTCGTACGAGTAACCTTCGTAATCGCGGAGTAAAACAACGGTGCGTTGAATTTCCGGAAGCCGGTTCACTGCATCGTGAAGTACCTGCTGAAGATCGGGTGTTTGCTGCACATCGGAATATGATTCATGGTTTAATCCGTCCATGGTTGTTAATCGCTTTTCTCTTCTTATCAGATCAATCATGGTATGATAAGCCGTTGAAAACAAATACGACTTAACTTTTTCGTGATTTACCTCTTCAATGCGCGTCCAGAGTTTTTCGAAACTGTCCTGAATAATATCCTTAGCCTTATCGGAATCCTTAATACTTTTCAGGATAAACCGGTAAAGCCCGTCAGCATATAATTCAACGCTTTCGTTATATTGTTCGGCAGTCATTCTCTGTTTTAAACCAATCGTATGACGATTGAAGTTTCGGAAAGTTACAGGGTAATTTAAAAATTTGCAAAAAGATTTTGGTCAACAGTCCACTGACCTCAGACCACGGCTAACAGCCAAAAATTTCCTACCGGAAAATATCATCAGCAGGATTAATGTTGAGTAAAACAGATTCAATATTAATATCAAAACTTTGCGGTCCGGTTGTCTGCCTAAACTTCCTCGGAAATTTTATGCCGTCGACGGTAAAATACTCGAGGTACCTTGTTTCCTGGCGAACTTTTCCTTCAGGGCCTTCCGTGATAACCAACGTTTTTGATTTTAAGCCGGTTTCCATATCATAATATTCTGTTATTATCCCACCCGAAGGAGTATTAAGATCAATCACGTAATTTGGACTCCCGTCAATCTTTTCCACGCCTTTCAGTATGGCGTTATAACCAAACTGATCCAGCCGCAATTCAGGAAAAATGAGTGCTTGTAGTTTTAACAAATCCAGAGTTGCTCCGGTAACATCGCGATCGCCTTCCACACCGGTGGTAACAGCCTTTTCGCGAAACATTACGGTTCTATTCAGCAATCCATTGTGCATCAACATTTCAGCAAAAATCTTATCGGGATATTTCTGAACTGTATGAACAGATATATTCATCCCCTGAACAGTAAGTGAGCCTTTCTGTTCCACATCTCTCACCTGCGAAAGCAGGTCGGCTCCACCCATTGCCCTGATATATTTACTAAAGACATGATGCGCCTTCAAGGTATCGGGAAGTATTGGAACCCCCTGCACCGGGTCGTAAAGATCCCCTTCATCAGTATAATATTTAATATCGCTTCCAAACTGTTTTAACTTTGACACAATTTCGGAGGCTTTACCCACCACAAGAATATTGCAGTTGCGGGGTAAAATATATCTTGCCGCTACAGCCTTTACATCTGCGGAAGTAACAGTTGCAAGATTCTTCAGATAGTTCCTGTAAAAATCTTTCGGAAGTTTGTAGCGTTCGGTGTTGATGGCAAAACCCGCGATTGTTTGGGGATCCTCCAGTGACAAAGCAAAATTTCCGGTCATATAGTTTTTTACACGTGTAAGCTCTTCGGCAGAAACAGGTTCATTTCTAAGGTTCTCCATTTCATAAAGAATCTGATAAATGGAACTGTCGGTTACCTCGTTACGCACATTGGCCCAGGCAACAAAACTGCCAACCAAAGGTTGCGAGCGAATGGAGGAATAAGCTCCGTACGTATACCCATGCTTTTCGCGAAGATTATTATACAGCCGGTAAGTGCCTCCTCCGAGAATAGTATTTGCTACTCGTATTTTAATATAATCGGGATTTGAAAGCGTTACATCGGCAGCATAACCAATATTAATAACCGACTGAACAGATTCATCACGATTTACAATCGCAATCTGCCGTTTTATGGGAGGCACTGGCTTACTGTAGGCGTAGTCGGGCACAGGCTGCTTTTTCCAGTCCTTAAAGTACTTATCAACCAGAACTTTTGCCTCTTCAAGTTTAATATCACCAACAATAGACATGCAAGCCACATTGGGCCTGAAAAATGTTTTGTAGTATTCCTCACATTTGTTAAGGGTGATATTTTTAACGGAAGTCTCCGTCACAATTTCACCATAAGGATGATTCTTTCCAAAATTTAAAACATTTATTACATCTCCGGCAATGGCTTCAGGATCGGTTTTATTGGCAGCAATGGCCGAAAGCGTCTGTGTACGTATTTTCTCCAGCTCTTCAGCTTTAAAGACCGGGTTAAGCAGAATATCGGAAACAATTTCGAGCAAACGGGATGTATGCTTTTTTAAAGATGAAGCAGAAATACCGCCTGCAGCCGCATTGAAGGAAGCTCCGATAAAATCGATTTCTTCATTAATCTGTTCTTTGGTTTTGGTCTTTGTAGCCGTACCAAGCAATTCGCCGGTAAATTGGGAATAGCCGGCAAAATCCTTTTCAAGCACAGGCGTATTAACAAAAGTAATGGAGTAAGTAACCACAGGTAAACGGTTGTTTTCCACAACAAAAACTTTAAGCCCGTTAGGAAGAACAAACGATTTGAATTCTCCGATTTTTATTTCTGGGGCAGGACCCGGTTTAGGAGCTTTGGTGCGGTCGACCTGACCAAAAACCTGAAAAAAGGAAATCGACCAAACTGTAAAAATATATATGAGCTTTTTCATGATATGTTCCTCCTCATTTTTGTTGGCTTTTTGACAAATAGTAAAGAACCAGCCGGTTTTCCGGTTTGAGATATAACCGGGCAACCCGGGTCAGATCAGCTTTGGTAACTGCTTTGTATTTGTCAAATTCCGAATTGATCACCGAAGCACTTCCGAAAAAGGTATGATAATCGGCCAGACTCAGCGCAATACCTTCCATAGTGGCATTCCTGGTATAAAATTCGGTTTCGAATTGGTTTTGCAACTTTTGAAATTCTCGGTCGGATATTTCAGCCGACTTAACTTTATCAATTTCGCTGATCATAGCCTTTTCAACCTCCTCGGCTGATTTGCCCAGATTGGCAAAAGCGTAAGCAACAAATAATCCCGGATCTTCCAAAGCCACCGGAAACGCACCGGTTTGAACTGCAAGTTGCTGTTCATCTACAAGCGACTTATACAACCTGGAACTTTTACCGACCGACAATAAATTCTGTAACAGACTTAAAGCATAATAATCGGGTGTTCCCTGAGCTGGCATATGAAACGACAGAATTACAGCCGGCAGTTGAACATTGTCGTAAACAACTTTTCTCCTTTCCTGAGTTTGTTCAGGTTCATCAATATCAGGTCGGTATATCGCCTTTGTCCCCTGTGGAATACCAGCGAAATATTTTTCAACCAGCAGTTTTGCCTGAGGAATCTGTATGTCGCCTGCAACAACCAGAACCGCGTTGTTCGGAACGTAAAATTCAGCATGAAAATCCATAAACTCTTTGAGTGTTGCCTGATCAATATATTGCGCTTCTCCAATGGGAACCCACCGGTATGGATGTACCGTATAGGAATTCGAAAACAGCTCCTGATATAATGAACCATAAGGTTGATTTTCGTAACTCTGCTTTCTTTCTTCTTTCACAACTTTACGCTGGGTTTCCACGCCAATGCTATCAATGAGCAAATGAAGCATCCTCTCCGACTCCAGCCATAGACCCAATTCAAGCTGATTGGAAGGCAGTTGTTCAAAATAGCTGGTTTTATCGAAAGATGTAAAAGCATTGTTATTACCTCCTGCATTTTGGGTGTATTTATCGAATTCACCCCTTTTGATGTTTTTGGATCCTTCGAACATCAAGTGTTCGAAAAAATGTGCGAAACCAGTACGATCAGGTTTTTCATTTTTTGAACCTACATGATAAAGCACATTTATAGCTACAATGGGAGTACTGTTATTTTGATGCAAAATAACGTGTAACCCATTCTTTAAAGTAAACTCAGTGAATACGATTTTTTTTTGCGACAAAATACCCGGAGATATTAGAAAAATCCCGCAAACGATTAAAATAAAATACCTATTCATCATTTCTGTTTAACATTTATATTAATTTTTGAATCAATCATTAAACAATATATTTTACCGTCATATTTTTAATTACTCTTCCATTAATGAGACTTTAAAATTTTTCGCTTCACAGAATTCTAAAGAATTTTAGTAATCCCCCCAGAGGATCATGGCCAACAATCTTAATATCCTACAAAAAAATAAATACCCTATTTTGTAAAACAACCACCTGTCAAAAATGTGCATTCAGATCGATTAGGATATAAAAAATGAAATAAGCATTTGTTTCATAATTCTTAATATTTATTAAACATTTTAAAAAAAATGTTGTTGATACAAAAAAAGAAAGCATGAAAGTTTCTGTAATCGGTTCAGGGTTCTCCGGGTTGTCCGCTTCAGCAGTTCTGGCAAAGGCAGGATACCAGGTTGAAGTATTCGAAAAGAATTCTCAGCCTGGAGGGCGTGCACGTAAATTCACCGAAAAAGGATTTACTTTCGACATGGGACCCACCTGGTACTGGTTACCCGATGTTTTTGAGAAATTCTTCAGTCACTTTGGAAAGACTCCGGGCGATTATTACAAGCTCTACCGACTGGACCCATCATACAGGATGTTCTTTGGTAAAGATGACTATATTGATGTTCCCTCTGAAAATGAAGAACTTTATTCCCTATTCGAAAAACTGGAGCCAGGATCATCAAAAAATCTGAGGAAATTTTTATCGGAGGCTGCATTCAAATACAACCTGGCCATGAAGGAAATCATTTATATGCCAAGTCTCAGTTTCAGGGAGTATTTAAATTGGGCTATTATTTCGGGAGTTTTAAGCGTTAACTTTTTTAAGCCGATCAGCAAATACATCCGGTCACTTTTCAGGAATGAAAAAATAATACGCATTCTTGAATTTCCGGTGATCTTCCTGGGAGCTGCTCCTGCCAATACTCCATCACTTTACAGCATGATGAATCACGCGGATCTGACACTGGGAACCTGGTATCCGGAAGGAGGAATGTACGAAGTAATAAATGCACTAGTAAAACTCAACGAAGAGTTGGGTGTAAAAATAAACCTCAACGAACCTGTAACCGAATTTACCTATCACAATCACAAAATAAACGAAGTAATCACCTCAGCAAAAGCTCACAAAACACAGGCTGTAATAGCTGGAGCCGATTATCAGTTTATTGATCAACAGGTGATAGATCCAGATTACAGTGAATACTCACCCCAATATTGGAACTCCCGTAAAATGGCCCCATCGGCTTTGCTATTTTACATTGGACTCGATAAATCAGTCGATGGACTGGAGCACCATAATTTATTCTTCGATACTGATTTTGAAAAGCATGCCGGCGAAATATACAAATCGCCTAAATGGCCGTCAAATCCCGCGTTTTACGTATCGGTTAGTTCCAAGACCGATAAAAGTTCAGCCCCACAGGGAGGAGAAAATTTAATTATTCTGATTCCGGTAGCGTCGGGTCTGGAAGATTCAGAAACTATTAAAGAACAATATTTCAAAATGGTAATTACACGATTGGAGTATTTGTTGAAGGAATCCATATCTAAACACACAATCTATAAAAGATTATACGGTGCATCAAATTTTATAAACGATTATAATTCTTTCAAGGGTAATGCATACGGTCTTTCCAATACCCTTCTTCAAACCGCCTTTCTGAAACCAAAAATGAGAAGCAGTAAATTGTCAAATCTGTTTTACTGCGGCCAGTTAACGGTACCCGGACCAGGAGTACCTCCATCGATAATTTCGGGAGAGATAGCAGCACGATTAGTAATCAAAAACTTAAAGGTATGAAAGACATTTTCGATGATGTTTCGTTTGAAACAAGTAAAATTACCACACACAGGTACAGCACATCCTTTTCGCTGGGAATAAAATTCTTCAGAAAAGAAATCCGTAATCCGATTTATGGCATTTACGGCTTTGTAAGATTTGCCGATGAAATTGTTGATACCTTCAACGGGTATAATCAGCAGGAGCTTTTCTATAAATTTAAAAACGACACATACGAAGCCATTGAGAAAGGCATTAGCCTGAACCCAATTCTAAATGCATTTCAGCATGTGGTGAATAAATACCATATTGACATGGAAACCATTGATCTTTTCCTTCAAAGTATGGAAACCGATTTATTCAAGAGTACTTACAACCAAAAGGATTACAAACAATACATCATCGGATCGGCCGAGGTTGTAGGATTAATGTGCCTCCGTGTTTTCTGCAACGGTAACGATAAATTGTATAACACGCTGAAATCTTATGCCGAAAGTCTCGGATCTGCATTTCAGAAAATAAATTTCCTCAGGGACTTAAGCCACGATTACCGTGAACTGGGACGCGTCTATTTCCCTAATGTAGACATGTCGGAATTCAACGAAGAAACTAAATTCAAGATCATTCTCGATATTGAAGAAGATTTTAAGAATGGATTCAGAGGAATACTGAAACTTCCAAAGAGCTGTCGTTTCGGAGTATATCTTTCGTATGTGTATTTTTTCACATTACTTCATAAGATCCGGTTTCAGCCCACATCAAAAATGTTGAAGGAAAGGGTACGTATAGGAAACTCTTATAAGGCTATGTTGTTATTTAAATCATATTTAAGGAATAAGCTCAATTTAATTGAATGGCAAAATTAATAAAGCTATGATACCTTTTTTAATTACTCTTGGAGCCTTTATGTTTATGGAATTTGTTGCATGGTTTACACACAAGTATGTAATGCACGGGTTTCTGTGGGTTTTGCATAAAGATCACCATGCTCCCCACAAAAAGCGTTTTGAGCGGAACGATATTTTTGCACTGATGTTCGCCATTCCAAGTATTTTACTACTTTATACCGGAGTAAAAAACGGAATTGATTTCAAATTCTTTATAGGCTTGGGAATTTTGCTATATGGAATTTCGTATTTCCTTTTTCATGATATTTTATTTCACCAACGGTTAAACCTGTTGAGGCAAAACAAAAATGCCTACTTCAGAGCAGTTGTAAGGGCACATGGAGATCATCACAAAGGAAAAAAGAATTATGGGTTTCTATTTATGTTTCCGTGGAAATACTTTAAGGAGAAATGAAACCGGAATATACGTATTTGTGGATAAATATTTTAACAATAATTTTCCCTCTCATTTTCAGTTTTCATCCACGTATCAGGTTTTACCGTAAATGGAAATATCTTTTCCCCGGACTAATAATAGTGGCGGCATTCTTTATCGCATGGGATATGCTTTTTACGCATTGGGGTGTATGGTATTTTAATCCATCGCTGACCACAGGAATTAAAATTGGGAATTTACCTTTGGAAGAAGTTCTATTTTTTATCACAATTCCATATGCGTGCATTTTCACATATGAAGCTGTGAATTTAGTTTTGAAACCCGAAAAATTCCAAATACTTGCTCAGATAATCCTGTTTTTGCTCTTAGCATTTCTCATAATAACGGCAACTTTAAATTGGAGAAGGATATATACATTCACAACATTTTATTTATTAGCAATATATTTATTAATAAGTAAACTATTACTTAAAATAAAATATTGGAATGTTGCCATTTTTTCATATATAATTTTATTGATTCCTTTTTTTATTGTTAATGGTTATCTCACAGGAATGTTTACTGAAGAGCCGGTGGTTTATTATAACAACTACGAAAATTTGGGCATACGGATGGGTACTATCCCCCTTGAAGACACATTTTATGGATTACTGCTCTTTCTGATGAATGTGAGTTTTTATGAATATTTTAGAAAAAACTCTGAATCAAAGCCAAAAGTTCTTTTCGGTTAATAGGCTTGGTAACGTATCCGCTAAAACCAGCCTCTACACAACGCTTTTTTTCATCTTCGAGAGCGTAGGCTGTTTGAGCAATTATGGGGATCACAGAGTTCAATTTACGAATCTCCTGTGCAGCTTCAATACCATCCATTTCGGGCATTTTTATGTCCATGAGTATAATTGCAACATCAGGATTATTTTTAAAATGATTTAAAACCTCCAATCCGGAACTGCCATGAATAATTCTGGCTTTGGTTTTAACAAGAATCATCTCAAGCAATTTCAAGTTAACAAGTTCGTCCTCACCGATTAAAATCGTTTTCCCTTCCCAATTAGGAGCAGTAACAGGTGCACCTTCCATAAACAATATATAACTGATTTACTTATTGAGGTTAAAATCCTTTCTTTCACCTCCCGAATTCAAAAGTACAAATTTCTGATCTTCTAACAATAAAGCCTGCATCGGAAATCCATCCGCAAGATAAAAAGGAACATCGGTAGAAATAACTTTTCCGCTGTTAAATGTTTTAACTTCAGGCTTAAAAGTGTGGCCAACAAAAATATGGTTTACTTTATATTCGCTAAATATTTGGTTTATTTCTTCATCGGTTAATTGCTTTTCATCCGACTCCTCTACCATACCCCTGTACCAGAAAGGACCATTGTAGCTAAGTAAAAAAAGCAGTGAAGGATTCTCCAATATTTTATTTTTTCTTTTAAGATTTAAATATTTATAAATAAGAATATTTGCCGAATCCAGCGAAATTTTATAATTAAGAATATTGGGATGAACACCGCCATGAGCAAACAGTAAACTGTCGATTTTCAAAAAAGTGTTTTTACTGCGAAGCCATCGCCCCAATAGGGTCTTGGTGCTGTATTGTTTGGAATAATTGAGCTTTAAATTACGAAAGAGATAGAAGTATTTTTCCGAAATAAATCTTTCGTCCTCCTGAAGAACCATCATTTCGTGATTACCTAAAATTAACTGGACCGATCCGCCATTTTCAGCAGCTTCTTTTTCGAGACGGTATATCAACCACAAAATTTCGGTCACCTTCTCGCCCCGATCGAAAATATCGCCCATAAATACAACCGTTCCATTACCAAACGACCACCTGAGATTCTGATCGATTACCTTGTTGTTGACAAGAAACAAACGCAAAGTATCGTACTGTCCATGAACGTCACCAATAATTAAAAGTTTGCCAGGAATTTTCATCTCGGTGGCCGGTCTCTGAAAATTTGTTTTTATAACATATTCATTTCGATCGCCTGCAAAACCGTGTATTTGATTATCGATGGCTTTAAGTCTAAAAAACTGGTATATATCATCGCTCCGTTTTCGCAGGGAGTCGTGCTTAAGGTAAGTAACTTTAACCTTCGTCCGGCCAATAAAACTCATGTATGGACCGTCGAAATAGTTAGGAAGTTTCTTCTCGAATACATTTTTCAAATAAACAGCAATAGCTTTATTATGTGAACGGATGGCGAAATCGCGTGCATTCAATCCCTTTTTATTCCGGTGATTCAGCGAAGCCCCATGTCGGATCAAAACTTTTACAATATTAAGCTTTGAACCGGTTGAAGCAATCATTAAAGCAGTACTCCCAACTGAATCGGTAGCATTAATGCTGGCTCCATGTTTTAAAAGCAATTTTACAATTTCGGAATTCTGCTTTTGGGCAGCTAACATAAGAGCAGTGCGGGTACTGATAGTTGCGTCGGGATTAGCATTGATGTTTAAAAGATAATGAACACTTTTCGGTGCATTATTTTCGATGGCAAGCAGCAACGGATTAATATTTCCGGTTAAAGCATTGTTAACATTGGTGGAATTTATCCGGGAACTCAGAACTTCAAGATTTTGGTTTTGGATGGCTGTAATCAGATCACTTTCGGAAGTGGATTGTCCAAAAGTTTGAATGAAAAAAAACAAAAAAGGTAAAAGAGAAATTTTTAATTTCATTTCTTGCAATATCAACATCGTAGTAATCTCATGGAACAACAAAAATTATTCCTCATGAATATTAACGTTGCAAGAAACAAAAAATAACATATACAGAAACATATTAAAACAAAAAAGCAGAAAAAGTATTTAATTATTACCTTTTCTGCTCCTCAAATTTTCTTCTACTCTTTTCTAATTATACTCTTTTTGGCCCTCAAGGATAGATATTGCCATGTCATAAATAGTGGTGTCGTCTAGTGAAACAATACCGCCGCCCGGTCCCTGTTCCAAATGGAATCCAACACAATCACCAGTTTTGTAATGACCACCACCAAAATAATTTCGAACAGTATCTTCGGAAAGATTTAAACGTTGTGCAATCAGTTTAATACTTCCTACCGGAAGATTGTCTTTAATCTTCCTCAGCTCATTGAATGTAATATTCATATCGCGATACTTTTATAAGGTTAGTACTTAATTATAGCTGTTAAATATAAAAAATTAAACGAAATTTTGAAAATTATTTAATCATAACTTCATGCGATATTTATTAATAAATGTTAAATCGAACAGGGCTGCAGGATAGACTAAAATACAATTAAAGCTAAACATAATTATAAGCCAACTTACATGTTAACTATCAAATCTTTATTGTAAATATAGTACCGACCAATTCGTCAGAAAAAACATCGAGAGTACCATTGTGAAGTTTAACAATCTGACTGGATATACTCAGCCCGATTCCTGAGCCATTTGGCTTCGTAGTAAAAAAGGGTACGAATATTTTTTCCTGCAAATCGGGTGAAATTGCAGGGCCGTTATTACCAACCTGAATGTAGAAATTTTCGTTATCAGCAGAAAATACGATTCTGATCTGCTTATTTTCTTCAACTTCTTCCAAGGCATCAAGTGCATTCCTGATAAGATTTATCATCACCTGATTCAACAGGTTTTTATCTCCATTTAAAAACTCACTTTTACCTTCCCTCACTATTTCAAGGCGAATGTTTTTTTGACGGCAAATTTCGCTGTACAAAATATATAATTGCTGAATCCACTCCTGCACATTAATCTCACGGATTTCCGGAGGCGGAATTTTAATCAGCTTTCGGTAATTACCAACAAAACTGAGCAAACCTTCGGATTGCTCTTCAATAGCCCTTAGTCCCTGAATTGTGGTAGAAAGCTCAATACCGGTCAACGTACCAGATTCTGCTTTTTCTTTCAGGAAGATTTTGTTCAGTGTTCGCGAAATAGAGGTAAGCGGAGCAAGAGAATTCATAATCTCGTGGGTAAGAATACTGATAAGTTTCTGATACGATTCAATTTCCTTTTCGCTCAACTCGGGCCTGATATCCTGAAGTGAAAATAACATCAGGTTGCGCGATTCTGTTTTTATTGCGGTAGCTTTTAAAAGCAACTGCCGGACAGAAAATCTGTCATAATTCTTAAAAGTAACATTATCGCCCGCCTTCATTGAACATAATGTTTGAAACAACCGGTTATTCTTAATTTTTAACAGATTGGGATTGGACGAGCCGGCAGAAAGTCCAGCAAGCATGCAAGCCGCCTCGTTGATTAGCTCGATGCTATTCTCCCTGTTCATCACTACAAAGCCTGTGGCCGACTGCTTAATTATGGCGGTAAAATATTTTTCCCGAATTTCAGCTTCA
This sequence comes from Bacteroidota bacterium, assembly GCA_023429135.1. Taxonomy (GTDB): domain Bacteria; phylum Bacteroidota; class Bacteroidia; order Bacteroidales; family JAAUTT01; genus JAAUTT01. The sequence goes on from JAEYWD010000102.1 coordinate 156,759, forward strand.
AGTTTCACCTGCTGAATATGTTTGCTCATGTCATTCAGACTACTGTGAAGCTGATCAAGGGTCGGATTCTTTGTTTCTCCCGAAAAAACAAGGGTAGTGTCATTATTACGAACAGCATCGAAAAAGTAGGCAATACTGCGATTGGTATGCTTGTACAATTGCCAGATTCTTAACAACGCCAAAATTCCGAAGGTTAATACAACTCCACCATAGGTAAAAAAAGAAAATGCGAATAAAACACCGCTTCCGACCAACAGAAAAGCGGCACTAAAGAACAGGAAACCTATATAACGCCGTGAAAACCTAAAGGCCATATTTTTTAATTTTGTTATATAAAGTGGGTCGGGTAATTCCCAGCTTAGTGGCAATAACCGAATAATTTCCCTTATATTTATCCAAAGCTTCCCGAATCATTTTTTCTTCCATCTGGTCAAGAGTTTCTGGCATCCGGTCAGAAAGAACAGCTTCGGCCCCGAACTGAAAATCTGTAGTTCTTAATTCCGGTCCTTCGGAAAGGATTACTGCTTTTTCAATTGTATGCTGAAGCTCTCGTATATTTCCCATCCATGCATTGGTTTTAAACTTTTGCAATACATCTGGTGAAAATTTCAGATTGCTTTTACCATATTTTCGTCCGTAAACTTTCAGAAAATGGTTACTTAGTTCGGAAATATCGTCGTGACGTTGCCTGAGTGACGGAACATGTATCTGAATGGTATTGATGCGGTATAATAAATCCTGCCTGAATTCGCCTGTGGATACCATTTGCTGTATGGGTTTATTGGTTGCACAAATCAGACGTATATCAACCGGTATCTCTTTATTTGAACCAACAGGGCGAATAACACGTGTTTGAAGCACTGTTAAGAGTTTCGATTGCAAATGCAAAGGAATATTTCCGATTTCATCCAGGAAAAGAGTTCCTTTATGGGCAACAGCAAATTTCCCTGCACGATCTTCGTGAGCATCGGTAAAAGCACCTTTTTTATGACCAAATAATTCACTCTCGAATAGGCTCTCGGAAATGGAGGAAAGATCGACAAGTACAAACAGCTCATCCTTGCGGGCTGATAACCTGTGAATCTCTCTGGCAACCATTTCTTTGCCGGTTCCATTTTCTCCGGTAATTAAAATATTGGCATCAGTAGGAGCTACTTTCGAAATCAGACCGGAAACATTCCGCATTGCCTCAGATGTGCCAACAACAAAAGAATTAACCGGATTCAATTCTGATTTAATAGATTTTTCCTTCCTTCGAAGCTCCAAAATTTCCTGACCCGATTTCCTTAATCTTAAGGCCGATTTAAGCGTAGCGACAAGCTTATCATTATCCCAAGGCTTCAACACAAAATCTGCAGCTCCTTCCTTTAAAGCAGTCACTGCCAGGTTCACATCGCCATAAGCTGTAATCATGACAATTTCAATATCCGGAAACTTGCTTTTAATTTCCCGTAGCCAGAACAAGCCTTCATTACCACTATTCTGCCCCGTTTTGAAATTCATATCCAGCAGAACAATATCAAAATCGCCTTTCTCTAATTCCTGTATAAGGTTATTTGTATTCGAGACTGTTTGTAGGAATTCGAATTCGAATTGCAGAAAAAGCGCAAGTGCCTGCAAAATATTCCGGTTATCATCGGCTATCAGAAGCCTGCCTTGTCGGGCCATAAAAGTTGAGATTTTGTAAAGTTTCTTTACGGATAAATGTAAAGAAATTTTACAAATAAATTTGCAGTTAATAGTGTATTTCCCTGAATAACAGAATAAAAAAATATTGGTATGGAATTGGATTCCGTTTAATAAAATCAAAAAACGGATATATGATCAAAACGATTCAACTCAGAAAGCTATTCAGAACCGAAGAAATAGAAACCACTGCCCTGAACTCCCTCACATTTGAAGTTTCGAAAGGAGAATTTCTGGCCATTATGGGACCGTCGGGATGCGGAAAATCAACACTACTGAATATCATAGGACTTCTTGATAGTCCTACTTCAGGAACATACCTTTTCGATAATATAGATGTTTCGCAATACAAAGAAAATCAGCGTACCGATCTTAGAAAAGGAAACATAGGTTTCATTTTCCAGAATTTCAATCTTATTGATGAACTAACCGTTTTCGAGAATATAGAACTTCCGCTGATAGCCATGAAAGTAAAGAGCTCCGAAAGAAAAAAGAGAGTGGAAGAAGCATTGGAACGAATGCAGATAGGTCACCGTAAGAACCATTTTCCGCAGCAGCTCTCGGGCGGACAACAGCAAAGAGTTGCAGTAGGACGGGCAGTAGTAACCAAACCCAAACTTTTACTTGCCGATGAACCTACCGGTAATCTCGACTCCGCTAATGGCGAACAGGTAATGCAATTGCTGGAACAGCTAAATGCCGAAGGTACAACCATAGTGATGGTAACCCACTCTCCAGCGCATGCCGACAGGGCACACCGCATCATGCATCTATTCGACGGACACATTGTTGCCGAGAATAAAGAAAAATTCTTTGTGTAACTTAAGTAACTCAACCAATGATTAAACAATTTATAACAATAGCCCTAAGAAATATATTAAAAGATAAAATTTTATCATCAATAAATTTCATAAATCTGGTTGCAGGTTTTGTTACTTTTATCCTGATAAGCTTATTTGTTTACAGTGAATTAACCTGGGATAAGCATAATAAACACTACGATAGAATTTATCGTGTTCAGTTGTTTATGGACCAGGCTGAAAATGTAATCAAGCATACCTGGAGTGTTACGGCAGCATTAAGTCGTCATGAATTAACAACCATCCCAGAGATTGAGAAAATAACACTTATCCATGATGTGGGTGATAACAATAAAGATGGCATATTTCTGTCGGTCGACAAAAAAAATCAGTTTAAGGTACGGTGGGGATTTTACTGTGATCCATCAACATTCGATATATTTAGCTTTAACTTTCTGGAAGGAGATCCCGCAAAGGCATTGGAGGAGCCTTACTCCTTGGTATTGAGTCAATCGGTAGCGAACAAGCTTTTTCCCGGAACCACTGCTATCGGAAAACAGGTGTTCGGCGAAAATAAGGTAAGTTTCAAAGTTACCGGTGTTTACGAAGATCTGCCAAGGAACTCGGAGTGGCGTCCTGCTTACCTTTTACCCATGAACTCCTTTGCTCAGTTGGCGAACTGGAAGGATTACGAAAGTAATTACTGGGCTTATTCTTTCAATACTTATGTTTTGTTAAAACCAAATGCCAGTCCGCAATCAGTGGACAATAAAATTAATAACGCACTTGAAAAATACAGGAAAGAGCACCATCCCTATTTACGACCACTAAAAAATCTTCATATAAATCCATATTTTCAGAAAGATATTTATATAGTTTTAGGACTGATCTCATTTATTGCCATTCTTATTCTGATTCTATCGTCGGTAAACTATATCAATCTGCAAACCGCCAGAAGTACAACAAGGCTTAAAGAAATCGGCATCAAAAAAACAGTTGGTTTTTCCAGGAAAACCCTTTACCTCCAATTCATATTTGAATCGGTAATGATTTCGTTTATTGCCGGATTGCTGGCTGTTATTATTGCACAGATGGTTTTACCGGTTTTCAGGTATTTGATTGGCTCTACCGGAATAATTGGAATTGCCATAACATCAAATGTTTTTACAGTTCCAGGTTTAATATTCCTTGTACTAGGAGTATCTCTGATAAGCGGCTTTTTATCAGGTTTATATCCCGCTTACATAATTGCTTCATTTAATCCTATAAAAGCACTAAAAGAAAAGGTTTTAAACGACCGTGAACGTTTTGAACTAAAAAAGATTCTTGTAACACTTCAATTCACAATTTCGCTGTTTTTACTCATAAACTCATTTATTGTTTTCAGGCAAACCCAGCATATGATGAAAGGAAACTTCGGTTTCAATTCACAGAATATTGTTTATGCAAACATAACATCTTATAAAAACGGCTCGTTCGAATCTTTAAGACAAAGCCTGCTGCAGCATCCCGAAATAAAAGACGCCTGCTTTTCTGATTATATCCCTTTTATTATTCCAGGTGGAGACGATCTAACATGGGAAGGAGCAAAATCGGACGAAAAAGTATTCTTCCGGGATTATCGAGTCTCTCACAGTTTCTTTTCAACATACAAAATATCCATTGTAAAAGGCCGCAACTTCTCGCCAGAGTTCCCCGATGATTACAAGAAATGTATCATCAACGAAACTGCTACCAGGGTTATGGGATGGGACGATCCGGTTGGAAAGTTCATTATAGAAGGCAATAAAAAAATTGAAGTGATAGGAGTAATCCGCGATTACATAGCGCAATCCATGCATAATCCCATTGAACCTCATTGGTATCATGTTATTCCCGACAGTGGAAGCCTGAATGGGATATTTTCGGTTCAACTGGCATCTAACAGCTCTGAAGGCCTGAAGATTGTTAAAGAAGAATTTTCCGACTTTTTCCCGGAAGATCCTTTTGAATTTAAACATATTGAAAGTACCATTCAGGAGGAAGCTGCGACACAGGCCTGGAAAGTAATCCGAAATATCAGCATTTTCTTTGCTATTCTGTCGATTATTATTTCATCGGTCGGATTGTTCGGGCTGGTTATGTTCTTTGCAAGGAAAAAAATGAAAGAAATTAGTATCCGCAAAGTTTTGGGTTTCTCCATTCACAACCTTTACCTGAGCTTATCAAAAGAATTTCTTTGGTTACTTTTAATAGCAAACTTCATTGCCTGGCCCGCTTCATTTATGGTTTTTAAAGCTTTACCCGGCGCCCATAAATATCAAATTCAGGCTTGGGAATTTTTATTTGCTGCCGGACTAATTTTTGGGGTTGCAATTCTCACCATCAGCTATCATATTGTAAAACTAATAAAGCAAAATCCGGTTGAAGCATTAAAATACGAGTAAATACTCAGAAAATAAATACCATGAGGCTGTCGAAAACGATAGCCTCTTTTTTTGAATTACTCAATATTTTTAAATTAATCGCATGAGTATCATTCACAAAAGAAATATATTTATATTTGGTCCAAATTAGTTTGCTCATTACTTTTTACCGCAATCAGCAGATAACTCATGGGAATACGAGGCACAATAACAGGTATACTCTCCACCATAATGGTTTCGTCAATTTTCATTCTTTCTTGTTCCAAAACCAATAACACTAAAAACGAAAATCTTAATACAGTTGATAACATTAGCATTCTGCTTGACCTGTCCACAAAAGTTTACGAAAAGCAGCAAACAAAAGCACTTCAGTATGCATTAGCTGCTTACGATCTTTCGAAGAAAAAGAATGACAAAATTTTTGAAGCTCTCTCAGCAAAAGCAGTTGCTGATATTTTCGGCAAGCTGAATTTTCCCTCTAAAGCAATTCCTTATTACCGGACATCGCTGGACCTTTTTAAAAAACAAGGAAAAACAGATGATGTAAACAAGGTGTACAGCGCCTTGGGCGATGCTTATTATGGGCTGAACTCGGGCGACTCGGCTCTTTTTTATTACAATGTTGCTTTAAAAAAATATCAGGAACTTGGCGACAGGTTATCAATCGGCAACACATTTTCAAAAATTGGAAATGTTTATTGGATAACTAACAACTTCGACAAAGCGCTGGAATATTATCTTAATACCCTCAACACTTTCCAGGATCTGGAATATTCTGAAGGTCTGGCTAAAATTTATATCAAAATTGGGCTTATTTACTACATAACATCATACTACGATAAATCGCTCGAATATTTTGCGCGTTCCGAAAAAATTCTGGAAGAAAAATATGATAAAGATGTTCAGGCCGATCTATATTTCAGAATGGGCGAATCGCACTCAAAAATGAAAAATAACAGCGAAGCTCTTAAATATTTCAATTCATCCCTCAAACTTTATCAATCGTTGGGTAACGAACTCAGAGTTGCCTGGATAACCCATGCAAAGAGCCAGGTAATGCACAACCTGGGGAAAAATAATGAAGCTATTGAATTAGCAAAAACTGCATTGAAAATTGGAGGTGTTTTCGAAGACAAATGGTTTAATACTTCGTTGTACACCAGTCTGGCTAATTATCAGATCGATATTAAAAGTTACGATGAAGCGCTCAATAATCTGAAAGCCGGAGAAGCTACCGCCAAAGTATTAAAGAACTGGTCCCTTCAAAAAGATAATTTTCTATGCTTCTCAAAATATTACGATGCATTAGGGCAATATAAAGCCTCTCTAAGCTATTACAAAAAATTTCAGCAATTAAGCGATTCCATTCAGAATAAGTATAGAAACGAGCGCATAGCGCAGTTACAGACCCGGTTCGAAAGTGAACGCAACAAAAAGGAGCTTCGACTGAAAGAACAGGAGATTAACAAAAACAAAGCAAAACTTCAAAAGCAAAAATATCAGTTGTACATTTTTGCTTTTGGCGTTCTGGTTGTTCTAATCCTTTCGTTCGGATTGTACCGTCAGTATAAAATTCTGGAAGTAAAAGGTAAGAAAATAGAGCGCATAAATGAGGAACTCGACCAAAGGGTTAAAGAAAGAACATCGGACTTGCGGCTCACCCAATATTCAGTCGACCAGGCATCCGATCCCATTTACTGGCTTTCTCCAGGGGGAAACTACATTTTTGCAAATAAATCGGGATGCGTACACCTGGAATATACAAAAGAAGAGCTCGAACACCTTACCATAACAGATATTCTTCCTAACTTCAATAAACAAGACTGGGAACAATTCTGGGAGATAATAAAGACAGACAAATCGCTTAACTTCGAGAGCTATCATAAAAGAAAATCGGGATCAGTATTTCCCGTTGAAGTGGCCCTTAACTATGTTGACCATGAAGGAAGTGAATTTGCTTTTGCTTATGTTAAAGATATTTCGGAAAGAAAACATCGCGAAGAAAACCTGAAAAAAGCCAAAGAGAAAGCAGAAGAAGCGGACAAATTAAAATCGGCATTTTTAGCGAATATGAGCCATGAGATCAGAACGCCCATGAACGCAATAATTGGGTTCAGCGATCTTTTAATCAGCGATGAGTATACCGACGAAGAAAAGAAAGAATTCGGGAACCTCATTAAAAACAGCGGTTCATCTCTTTTGAAGCTTATTGATGATATAATTGATATAAGTATCATGGAAGCCGGTCATTTAAAGTTGAATATGACTTCCGTGAATGTCAATTACCATCTTAATGAAATTGCCATGTTCTTTATTGGCGACCGGGAAAGACTTGGCAAAACCAATGTTGAAATAAAACTGAACGTTCCGCCAGATTCGGATAAAATACGCATAGAGACTGATCCAGTGCGTTTCAGGCAGGTAGTAAACAACCTCGTAGGCAATGCACTTAAATTTACGGAAACCGGAATAGTTGAACTCGGTTATTCAATAGGTTCCGATCCTGTTCTGCATTTTTATGTGAAAGATTCGGGTATTGGAATACGGCCAGAAAAAATTGGAATGATCTTCGAGAGGTTCAATAAGCTGGATGATGATCGGCGTATTTATGCAGGTACCGGCCTGGGACTTACGATTTCCAAAAAAATTGTGGAAGAGCTTGGCGGATTTATGTACGTGGAATCCGAATACGGCAAAGGATCAAAATTCAGCTTTACTCTCCCCTATTATATTCAGGACGACTACAAAAAAGACGGTTTACTCGAAGTAATTAATCCGAAAGAAAAGAAATACAATTGGGAAAACAAAAAGATTCTGGTTGTGGAGGATGTGGAATCCAATTTTCTGTTTCTCGAAACTTTGATCTCAAAAACAAAAGCAAAAATATCCTGGGCAAAAACCGGAAAACAGGCACTGGAATTCTGCAGTACCTTTAATCCCGATATAATTCTGATGGATATACAGTTACCAGAGCTTAACGGATATGATGCTACAAAGCTCATCCGCAAAAAAAATCCAACTGTTCCCATTATTGCCCAAACAGCTTACGCATTTGCCGGAGAAAAAGAAAAGATTATTAATTCGGGTTGTAACGATTATATAACCAAACCAATAAAGCCAAAAACATTGATGGACACTATAAACAAATATTTTGGTTAATGAGAGCTGTATTACAAAGAGTTTCACAAGCCTCAGTAAGTATAAGCGGAAAAATTCATGGATCAATAACCAGAGGAATCTTAGTTTTAGCTGCTGTAGAGGATACTGATACAGACGACGATATTGAATGGTTAACCAATAAAATTGTTAACCTCCGGATATTTAATGATAGCGAAGGAATAATGAATCTTTCGGTTAAAGATATCAAAGGTGAAATTCTGATTATTAGTCAGTTTACACTTTTTGCACAAACCAAAAAAGGAAACCGGCCATCGTATATCCGTGCCTCGAAACCGGATAAAGCCACACCCATGTACGAACAATTTGTTGGAAGAATGAAATCTACCGGTATTCCCGTCCAAACAGGCGAATTCGGAGCTGATATGAAAGTAAGTTTAATCAATGATGGCCCTGTAACCATTTGTATCGACACAAAAAATAAAGAATAATGACACTTCAGGAAGCCCAGCAAAAAGTTGACAATTGGATTAAAGAATACGGGGTAAAGTATTTTGGCGAACTGACCAATTTGGCCCTGCTGATGGAAGAAGTAGGAGAATTATCTCGGATAATAGCCCGGAAATATGGAGAGCAGTCTTCTAAAGAAAGTGACCTGGATAAAAATCTGGAAGATGAAATGGCCGATGTTCTTTTTGTGCTCATTTGCCTGGCAAACCAAACAGGCGTGGATCTGACATCAGCCCTGGAGAAAAACATACAAAAGAAAACCTCCCGAGATGCTGACAGGCACAAGAAAAACGAAAAATTGCGTCCTTTTTCCTAGTTACAAAAATATTTTAAGATTCTAAAAAATTTTGTCAAAATAGTTATTATCTTTGCGCAAAATTTTAATCCTTTATTATGGTAAAGGGAATTTCATCTGAAAGTAGCAATTCATCTGATTTTACTTATATCCCTTTGCTTTCTTCCGAACGAGTTTTAACCCAGGACACCATCCGGTCTAAGACTCTCAACACCCCTTCAGTGCTGCAAGTACCTAAAGCCAGGATTACCGGTTCCGAATCGGATTCGCTGGAAAAGCTTCGCCTCGAAAGGTTATTCAAAATTGCTGAGGAACGGGAACTAAAGATGGCTCGCCCTAAACTCAAAAAAATAGAGATAGTTGAAGATTCCACTGCAGAAAAAGGCAGTATCAGCAGAATATATTCTGACTATACTCCTTCTTTTCAGAAAGAAGCATACGATAAGGAGCTTGCCCAGCAGAACTTTATGCTGAATATTGCCGAGAAAACCATTAATATCCATTACAAAGTTAAGGATACAACGGCGCAAACCACATCAACCGTAACTGTTGCGTCAGTGCCGAAACAACAACCGCCTTCAGGTTTCGAAGGGAGGCTCCGCAGTGACGGAACAAGTGGCTGGTATGTATTTATGCTGTTAATTTCACTTTCGGTTTTTGCCTGGGGGAAGTCGCTGTATCAGAAGTATCTGTTACAAATTTTCAATTCAGTTTATAATTATCAGATATCCATTCAATTATTCCGCGATAAAAATGCTTTGTTCCGCAATCTTTCCATAATTCTGCAAATTCTCTTCCCAATCAACCTAGGATTATTGATATATTTCCTTATAGATTTTTATCGGTTTAATCATGTCTCGGAATACCCTATAGTCAGCATAGCAATTTATAGTGTTTCCGTTTTCATTTTCTTCCGTTTAAAGAACTGGTTATATAAGTTTTTAGGCCTGGTTTTTAAAGTACAGGAAGACTTTTACGAAATACAGCATCATCTCAATATTTTTAGTCAATCGCTTGGAGTTGTTTTGTTACCTTTTGTTATTTCAATTCCCTTCCTGAACGACACAATTAAAAACATTGTGCTGGTCAGCCTTTTTATAGTTTTAGGAATTTACATCCTGTTATTTTTCTTTCGCGGCTTCCAAATTGTAACAAGAAAGCAGGTATCAGTTTTCTTTTTGATTTTATATCTTTGTGCGGTTGAAATTTTACCGGTTGCTTTACTGATAAAAACTTCTATTACAATAATATAAGTCTATTGTGTTAAATAAATTTAATATCTATTACCTTGAAAATTAAAAAAATTTTAGTTACCCAGCCTCAGCCCTCTGAATCGGAAAAATCTCCATATTTTGAGCTGGCAGAGAAAAATAACTTAAAAATTGATTTCAGGCCCTTTTGCCATGTTGAAGGAGTCTCATCCAAAGAATTCAGGCAGTATAGGGTAGATATTTTGGCTCATACTGCTGTTATTTTCTCAAGTAAAACAGCTATCGATCATTTTTTCAGAATTGCTGAAGAAATGAGAATTACTATTCCCGATACGATGAAGTATTTCTGTAATTCGGAATCTACAGCTTTTTACCTGCAGAAGTACATTGTTTACCGCAAAAGGAAAATTTTCTATGGCAACGGGAACATTACAGATATGACAGAGCTCTTTTTGAAACACAAAGAAGACAAATATCTGATTCCTGTTTCGGACCAGTTTAAGCAAGATATCACCAAATATCTTGATAAACTTAAAATTAAAAGTACCAAAGTGATATTCTACAAGAATGTAAGCAGCAATCTATCCGATCTGTCGACCATTAACTACGATATCATGGTATTTTACAGTCCTTCGGGTATAAAAGCCCTGTTTGAAAACTTCCCCAATTTCGAACAAAAGGAAATTAAAATTGCAAGCTTTGGCGATGCCACAGCGAAAGCAATAAAAGAAGCAGGATTACGACTGGATATTCAGGCCCCCATGCCTCAGGCTCCTTCGATGACCATGGCACTGGAGCAATTTATTAAAGATTATAATAAAAACGACAAAGCTGAGGTTAAAGCTGAAAAAGCCAATGGAAAACTGATCAATAAGTAAATCGTTGCAAACAGAAGCCTTTTTGCCACCGTCGCCGGATTTTTCCCTGAAAAAAACGGAACGCCTTTGTAGCAAAAAGGCTTTTGAATTTTTATTTGCCAATGGTAAAACAGTATTCCACCATCCTCTGAAAATTATTTTTGCCAAACAAAAAACTGAAGGCCCCTCTGCTGTTCAGGCCGCCTTTGGCGTAAGCAAAAGAAATTTCAAAAGAGCCAACAAGAGAAACAGAATAAAAAGGCTCTTGCGCGAAGCTTACAGGCATCATAAACTTCAAACCCCGGAGAATGAAAATCTGTATCTGATGATTATGTATATTTCAAAAGAAATTGAAAATTACCAGACTATCCAATCTGTTTTAACTAAAGCATTAAGTAAAGTTGAAAAAAATCTTTAGTTACCCATTCATCCTGTTGGTTCGTATTTACCAATATACTTTGTCGCCGTTTCTTGGTGGAAGATGCCGGTTTACGCCATCTTGTTCCGAATATTCGGTGGAGTCGCTTAAAAAACATGGTCCCATCAAAGGTTTATACCTGTCGGTTAAAAGAATATTACGATGCCATCCCTGGGGCGGTCACGGGTATGATCCTGTACCCTGACTATTCCAACACCTGAAATTTTTTCTCCAGACTGTTCCCTTCGTTATCCACAATGGTAATCTTATGCCAACCGGGGCCTGGGTTTATAGCCAATTGATGAAAATAATGCGTCTCTGCAACAAAGTTATCATCGATATGCCAGAACAGAGAGGCTTTGGGATTACGATGCGCCACTTCAAGCACAAATTTACCTTTACTCCCATCGAGCTCCCGGGGAATGAAAATTTTGTAAACATCAGCCGGATATACAATTTCCATAGGTTGAATATCGTCAGTTCCGCAATTGGCTTTAAAGGGCGGTAATGTTTTATAAAACGGATTTTTCTTACGATAATACCACTCCTGAGCCGGAGGTAAAACAAACCAGGGTACAGAAATCATTTCCAAGGAATCGGAGCAGTTTACAGAAACGCGATATTTTTTGTCGGAGGTTAAATGCACAAGCTGATGATATGAGCAAACCGACGTTCTTGTTGCATTCCGGGAGCTAAAAATTGTATCGGTAACAGGGCAGAATCGACCAGCCTTAAATCCGCTTTCCTTGCAAACTGTTACTTCAGATAATTCATCATAGGGAATTTTAAACCAAGATGTTGAAGGTAAAGAACTGAAAATATTAAACATCAAAGGAGCTGCGGCTGTAATTCCGGTCAATCCGGGCCTCCCTTCACCCGAAGCATTGCCTACCCAAACCCCAACAACATATTCGGGAGTTGTACCTATGGCCCATGCATCGCGAAAGCCATAACTTGTACCGGTTTTCCAGGCAATTTTACGGGACGATGATAAATTTTTCCAGTTTGAATCTTCATCAGGGCGATTCACTTCCAAAAGTGCCTCAAAGGTAAGAAAAATACTTCCCGCATCATACATTTCAGGAAAATCCGAAGGTTTAACTCCTGATTTAATGGATTCAATTAATGAAGGTGTGCGATACTCTCCCGGTAAATATTTCTGAGTCCGGTTGTAATGATTCAGTACTCTTGCCATCCCGGCATAAATTCCACATAAATCCAACAGTTTACCTTCGGCACCTCCAACAACCAATGTTAATCCATACCGGTCGGGATTATATTTGAGCGTAGTCATGCCCAACGTCTTCAGTGCATTATAGAATTTATCGACTCCATAAGTCTGAAGCATCCGCACAACAGGAACATTAAGCGAGCGCGACAATGCTTTTTTAGCCGGAATAGCTCCGTTAAAAGTTTCGTCATAATTATTCGGGTTAAAACCCGAAATTTTAGTGGGGATATCAGGTACTAAAGTCCCAGGCAATATTTTCCCCTCCTGAAGCATCAATGCATACAACAAGGGCTTGATCACACTTCCTGTACTCCTGGGAGATTGGGCAATATCAACGTCCGGACTGTTGGAAACCTTATTCTGACACATATTTCCCACATAAGCCAAAATGGTATTTGTTTTTACATCGATTATCAGGGCCGAAATGTTATTAATCTGATTCACTTCGAGTATACTCAGATAATCTCTTGTAATTCTTTCCGTATTCTCCTGAATACGTTTAATAATCGTAGTTTTTACTAATGATTTATTCCGCCCGGCAAAATAATCGGTTACATGCTTTGCATCGGAGGGTAAAGGTGAAGGCTTTTCAGGAATATCTTCAAGAATAGAAGTTTGATATTCTACCAAACTTATAATTTTATTATTTAAAAGCTTTAATAGCAAATTATTCCGTTTGGCTGTAAGGAAGCTCCGGTTTCGCCCCGGATGAATTAAAGCAGGTGCATTTGGCAAAACAGCGAGTGTTGCAGCTTCGGCCCAGGAGAGATTATCGGCAGAACGACCGAAATATCGCCACGAAGCTGCCTGAAGACCCACAACATTACCTCCAAAAGGAGCATTAGCCAAATACTTTCCTAGTATTTCCTTTTTTGAATAATGAATTTCGACCCGAGTGGCTAAAATAATTTCGTAAAATTTCTCCAGGATTGTACGTTTACTCGAATTACGATGAAGCCGGCATAACTGCATGGTAATAGTACTTCCACCACGTTCTATCCGGCCATGACTAATATTCGCAACCAAAGCCTTGACAAGCGAAACAGGGTTAAATCCCGGATGATAGTAAAAATATTCATCTTCGAATAACAGAATGCCCTTCTCTACTTTTTCAGGCAACGAAGAATCAGGAGGAAACCTCCACTGATGGTCCTTTGCCAATCGTGCGCCCAATAATTCACCTGACGAATCGTACACAACTGTCGATACAGGATTCTGAAGCCATTTTTCGGGCGAAATAAAAATTAAATACGCCACCAAAAGAATCAATACAAAGATCCGTTTCTTAAACCTAATTTTTTTAAGACCTGCCAAACTCTTCATTAAAACCCTCAAAAATATAAAAGCCATCCGATCTTAAGACGTTAACTTAATCCCGGATGGCAAAAAATCAAACTAAGTTACTTAATTTCAATCCATTTTCCAGCCGAAAGAGCATTCACCTTCGACTCGTACATGGCTTCGCAATATACCCCTGGTAAATAGAATTTTCCGCCATAGGAGGCATTCATCCGGACCTTAAAAGTTTTGGTCTCTCCCCGATCGAGATTAAAATAAGTAAGAACGCGATCGTCGCGGAAATCGATATAAGTATAAGGACTTTCAGTTTTCTCCGATGCCATCTCCAGAAAGCGGGTATTAATAATCTCACAACCCGAAGGAACAATCTGGGTAAGAGCCATGTCCTTGTAATATCCTAACTGACCAGGATTTTTTACAGTAACTTCCATGATAAAGTCCTTACCTTGTTGGATATTATCTACATCAATTCTGTTACCTTGCAAATCGGTATAACTAACATTCATAGAAAGGTTATTCTCAGAAGCCTGGGTAGGACCAGTTTCAGGAACTCCCTCGGCGATGACCCTTACAAACAGAGAACCCTTTCCTGAGTTGGCAATCTTAACCGACCCGTTGATTATATTTGCATTCATATTCATCTGTTTAACAGGTAGTGTCGACTGAAGTTTTGTTGCATTAATTCCGCTTCCGGAAACAGAGCAACTTATCGGTCCTCCAAGATTCATTTCTTCCATCGACTTTCCAATAGCGTAAAGACAGTAAGCTGTACTTTGTGTACTCATCCAATATTCACTGCTTAAAGCATTCGCCAGCTTTTTAATAAAGTTAAATGCAGACGTACGGTCCTTTACAAGTGTGTATGTTTCCAGAACCATGGCCCAGTCGCGCTCCAGTGATCCGAAAGTATAATTGAAACCCGAATAAGGTTTAAGCTCATCAACGCCTTTAACCATTAATTGACGTGCTACTTCCGGCTGACCAGCTAAAGCGTACGTTGCAGCCAAACGCCACAATGCCTGTGAAGATAACCCTTTAACTTCCTTCATCCGGTTCATAGCTCCCATATCAGGTTCGCCAGCCAGAGCAAGAGTATACAGGCGGTATGCCTGAATAAGATCGCTTTGGTAATAGTAATAAGCTTCTCCGGAATGTGAAGGCATTGTCCAGTTTCGGGCTTCCTTTTTCTGAAACTTTAACCAGTTTCTAAGAAATCCAGAAGGCAAATCATATCCTTTCTCTTTGGCCATAAGCATGAAATGACCAACATACGAGGTAGCCCACAGATTCGCATCCTGATTTCCAGGCCAGTAGGAAATACCACCATCAGACATCTGCATGGTATTTAAACGGATGATGGCCGCACTTACATTTTCCTTGACACGCTTTTTGGCTAATTCATCCAGATCGACAAACTTATCGAGGAATAACTGTGGGAAAGCTGCTGATGTTGTTTGCTCGGCACATCCATGCGGATAAGCTATCAGATAACCTAAACGACGCGTTAAATCAATTGCAGGAATGGAAGAAATTTCGAGTGTTGCTTTATTCGTTCCTGAAATTCCCGGCAAAGTATAGGCGATATCCGCAGATTTGCCGGCATCAACAACCGCTTCAAAATATTTCGTCACTTTCGGGTTTGCATTGCGAACATCTATTTCAATTTCATAAATGTCTGTTTCGCCGCCACTGGTAGCAATTACTTTAACTTTTCCTACACCAATTTTAGGTAAAACTTTAATATTAAATGCCACATCATTTTCGCCGGGCTTACTGAACGAGACTTGCTTTTTGTGATCGTCTTCGATGGAGAAAAATGAATTGGCTTGTAATTCCAGCGAGACTTTCTTAATATTCGGATCCATGGCAAACACCGAAACAGGAAGCGATAAGGATTCGCCAGGACTAACAACACGAGGTAAAGTTGCAAGTATCATCAGCGGTTTACGCACAGCAATTGTCTTATCCGCATTTCCATAGGCTTTTCCATTCCCTGCCACTACCATCACTTTAACAGAACCGATATACTGGGGTAATGTAATGGTATGTTTGGCAGAACCTCCGTCCAATTCAAAAGGACCTAAGAATTTAACTATCGATTTGAACCTATTAGCCTTTTTGTCTCCTTTACCACGAAGATCGCCATCGCCGCCAATGGCAAACAGACGTTCAATACTTCCACCATAAGCTCCGATGATATAATCGTACAGGTCCCAGGTTCTTACTCCCAGCGCTTCACGACCATAAAACTCAGTCCATGGATCGGGAGTTTTAAACCTGGTAATATCAAGTAAGCCTTCGTCTACAATGGCCAAGGTGTAAGTCATTTTTTTGTTATTTTTTTCCTTCACCTGAACATCAAAAGATTGTTCAGGTCGAACTTCAGCAGGAGCTGATAATTCTGGATTGAGGTGCGATTCAGGATTTTCAATTTTAAGCGGAATTACACCATACATACGAATTGGCCTGTCGTTTCCTGAACTCGCGTGTGGCTGAATAAGCGAAGCATAAACATAAATATTGGGCGCCATTTCTTCAGTAACCTGGAAACTCACTTTCTTTTCCTTGCCATCACAATCTTCCCACCATTGTTTAATGATGTTAGAACCCGATTCAAGCGAAACCAGAATACGCCCGGTTTTTGTAGAAGGGAAAGTAATAGAAGCTTCTTCTCCTACATTATACGATGCTTTATCTGCATTAAAACTTAACATAGATGCGCTTTTCGAATCACCTCTATCGGCACGGCCACGCCATCCCGGCCAATCAAAAAATAATACTTCTCCTGTAGCATGTCCGCCATCATTATCGACAACTCTTACAAGAAATCTTCCCCAGTCGGGATATTTCAAACGGTAAGTAAACTTTCCTTTACCATTGATGGTTGATGTTTTAGTATGATAAACCGGTGTAGCATATGAGTTCGACTCATAATTTGCAAGAGATTCGTTAGATGCGTTCCACCACCAGTTACGATCCAGTTTATAGATGTAAACTTCAATATTATTCTTACTAACAGGTTTACCATCCTTGCTAACCGTAGCAATTTCAAAAACCTGATTAGTGTCGGTTTCAAGGTATCCAAATTGTAATTTAGGAATTTTTAGCCCAACATAATTTCCATAAGGCGAAACCGAAACCACCTGGTTATCGATACTGAATTCTCCACCAGGTTCATAAACCCGGGTCAGGATGGCAGCACGCAACATACCTGGCGCATTTCTTTCCAGACTAATATCGGCATTAATGGTCGCATCGCCATTGGAATCAAGCGTACCGGAGAAAATACTCTTTTCCTCCACATCGAATTTGCGTGTGGGATCATCAAAAATAAAGGCATCGTAGCCTTTGAAGGATGTAGCAACAGATGACAGATTAGCGGTAACTTCTGTCTTAAGTCCGCTTGCCGGAGCTCCATGCAGCCATTTGGCCGTAAGGTTTGCAGCAAACGAGCCGGTATTGATCATAGTTTTCCCTAAATCGAGATTAACTTTAATACGATTAGGTTTTATGGTCTCAATCTTTAAATATTTGGTAAACTCAACAGATCCTATCTTAATTTTAGACAGCCAATTACCTGTGGGTGATTCTTCATTGGTTTTAAAAGTAAAATTATAAAAGCCATTCATTCCTGAGGTTTTTACAATTTTCCTGAAAAGCTGTCCTTGCGGAGTATACAATTCGAAAATAACCGGGTGGTTAGCGGGCAGTGAATTCAATTTATCCTCGATAATACAAGTGAGATAAATAGTATCGCCAGGGCGCCAAACTCCGCGTTCCCCATAGATAAAACCTTTGATGCCTTTTTGAACAACCTGGCCTGCAACATCAAACTGGCTGTACGAAAGAGCATTTCCATCAGACAATTTCAGATAGCCCTTTTGCTGATCGCGACTGGCAACAATAAGAAAAGCTTTACCTTTGGCGTCGATGGTGCAAAAGCCATCCCCATCCGTTGTTTCGCTGGCAATAATCTGTTGCTGATAATTTAAAACATCTACTTTAACTCCGTTTAAAGGTTTTGTTGTAACAATATCGGCAATTGCAACTGCAATTTTGTTGTTTCCAAATGATTTGGCAGTAATACCAAAATTGGAGGCAATCACATTGCTGGTGACTTTTCGGCTATCATTATAGTACGAAGCAGAACAGGGATCATCACGACGATTGTAATTATTTTCCTCACCGTCCGATTCCTCGTAATATTCGTATTCATCATAACTATACTGATAATCATAATAGCTCTCGCCCGCATCCCAGTAGGCCAGTTCTTCCTCAAACTGATCCATGGTAATTTCTTCAATAGGCTCGGCTTTTTCATCTTCGCATGGATAGGTGGAATAAGCCTTTTTAAAACTAAGTTCAATGCGATAAATAGCGCCAGGTTCCTGCTTTATAAGCGTAGACAGGTCCAGAGAAAAAGTGTTCCATTTTCCATAGTCGATAGGTTTATCGGTTCCTGTAAGAGAAATGGTTTTCGCTATAATTAACCGGCCAGCCCGTTTTAACTCATACTGGCCATCGTAATTGTTAACCTGCAAAAATTGGGGAACATTATTATCGAAAATCTTCACAATGCGCACATCAACAGCACGAAGGTTAACTGCTTCAAACGGGAAATTTAATCCTTTAGAATCAGGTAAAATTGTTCCTTTTCCAAGCAAACGTACAGCGGGTTTAATATTCTCAAATATTAAATCAGCTTCAAAAGCCGATTTTAGCGGATACGACATACTGTTTTTAACACCTTTGTCAACTTTTAGGTGAACTGATCCATTTATATGATTTGAAAAATAGACCTTTAAAATATTTTTATTAACTTCAAAATTAACATCTGCCTCTTTATTGATAGTTACTAAACCATTCAAATCCTGCGATTTATTTAATGGATCGGAAAACCGTACTTCAATATATTGATTAGGTTCCAGAATTGCTTTTGCCTCGATTACCAAAAAATCAAAAATAGAAGGAATAGCAACTTTTTCTTCGCCTGAAGCATCCACATCAATCTTATTCCCATCCCATTTTACAATTACTTCACTGGCCTTTTCCCCACGAACAACACTATCCACCTGAAAAGAAAACTTGTTGTTCTCGCTCTGAACCCAGGTAACGTTCAGATTTTTGCCGTTTTGAGTTGCAGTAAGAATCTGCGATAAGTTCTTTTCATTCACTACATCGGCCGTTAACAGGGAGCCTGTTATTTTATTTCGCGAAAGGTCTTCTACATGATAAGGTTCGTACCCATCAATATTCACAGCAAATGATTGCTTAATGGTAGTAAACTCGAATTTGAAGACTTTGAATTTACTTTCAACATCCTTGATTTTTTTTAAATAGAACTCAGCGGTGTAAGTCTTTCCAGCGTCCATCCATTTGTCGGGCCGAAACTCAATTGTCCTCTTATCAATCCAATAAGCTTTACCACTAATACCTGGAGAGAAATCAAAAAGATCTTCGGTTGCTTCCGTATTGTTTTCAACCTGCAACTGAACTTCATCAGTCAACTCTATGCGGATAGAAGAAGCTACCGAAATATCGCCCGAGGTAAAAGCGGCAATGTGCTCGCTAAATCCCGGATCGATGGTTAGTTTGCTTTTTTTACATCCTGAAAAAAAATTTAATGTAAAAAAAGTTATGAAAACAAGTAAAAACAATTTTTTCATACGTATAAAAATTAGGTTGTTTGGTACTGAAATTTAATTAAATATTCTTTAAAACAGAATTATTTTAAAAAGGGTTATGCTTCGGGATTAAATTTTTTATTCAAGTAAACTGGACGAAAGTTTAAAGATCAAAAAATTACATTTTTGTTTATAATTGAAAAATTTTTTCTGCAAAAGCCTGAACTAGAGAAGATAAAAAAATAAAGTTTGAGTTTAATCAGTATATTTGTAACTTAAGAATAAAATTTCCAGAAGGGGTATGAGAACATTTAAGCAGATCCGGAAAAGGTGGAAGATTGCAGGAATAGCAGTTGTATTATCGTCCATGTTTAGTATTTATGCGTTTACCGACAGTGATTTCAAGATTCTGAAGAATCTGGATATTTTTTATACCCTTTTTCGTGAACTGAACTTATATTACGTTGACAATACCGACCCTGAACTACTTATAAAAACCGGGATCGATGGCATGTTGCAATCGCTCGACCCGTATACAGTTTACATTCCCGAAAATGAAGCGGATGATTACAGCATATTAACCACAGGAAAATATGGTGGTATTGGCGCAACAACCCGGAAAATTGGAGGCTATGTAGTTATTTCCGAAATATACGAAAATTATCCGGCCGACCGGGCCGATTTAAAAACCGGCGATATTATTCATGAGATAGATGGTCAACCGTTATATTTTAAAGAATCTTCGGAAATCAGCGAATTGCTGAAAGGCGAACCAGGTACCGAAATTCTGCTCACGATAGAGCGTCCCAACGAAAACAAACTTATTAAGAAGAGTTTAAAAAGGGAAAAAATAAGTTTATCAAATGTGCCTTATTATGGAATGGTAAATGAAGAAATCGGTTATATCAAACTTATGAATTTTACCGGCGACGCCCACAAAGAAGTAAGACAGGCGTTGATGAATCTGAAAGAAAAATCGGGTGCAAAAGGGCTTATTCTTGATTTAAGAGGTAATCCTGGTGGTCTGCTTATCGAAGCAGTTGATGTTGTTAACCTTTTTGTAAATAAAAGTCAGGAGGTTGTCAGCACTAAAGGAAAAATGAAACAATTCGATAACATATACAAAACTCGCAATAGTCCCTACGATACTCAAATTCCTTTGGTAGTTCTTGTGAACAGAAGTTCTGCTTCATCAGCCGAAATTGTTGCAGGCTCGATGCAGGATCTGGATCGCGCAGTTATTATTGGTCAGCGTACCTATGGAAAAGGCCTTGTACAAACCACCCGGCCGTTAAGCTACAATGCACAGCTTAAAGTAACCACAGCAAAATATTACATTCCTAGCGGAAGGTGCATTCAGGCTTTGGATTATTCGAAAAGAAGATTCGATGGTAGAGTGAGCTACATACCCGATTCGCTCATAAATGAATTCAACACCAAAAACGGACGCAAAGTTTACGATGGAGGCGGTATTGTTCCCGACATTACAATGAATCCGGAGACTTTAAGTAAAATTTCTATTTCTCTATATACCAGAGGGCTATTCTTTAATTATGCAACCGCTTTTTATCACAAATACGACAGTATTCCAAATATTATGAAATTTGAGATAACCGATGATATATTTAAAAATTTTGTAGAATTCATTTCTACCAAAAATTTCGATTATATGTCGGAATCGGAACAAGTACTCGAGAAACTGCAGGAGATCGCCAAAGCAGAAAACTATTTCGAGAATTCGAAAGATGAATTTGCTCAGCTTCAAAAGAAAATAACCCATGACAAATTCCGCGATCTGGAAGAAAACCGTGAAGAAATAAGCGAGTTGCTAATGGAAGAAATTGCCAGCCGTTATTACTTTCAGAAAGGAAGGATAGGTTCGTCACTTAAAAAAGATACCCACGTCAAAAAAGCAATAGAAGTTCTCTCAAATGATAAGCACTATGCCAATATCCTGAATGGAACAATAAAGTCGGATATCGCAAGCAAACGTACTTATTACCGATACGAGGAAAACTAGTGGGCTTCGAGCCAGTTTTTACCCGCTCCCACTTCAACAACCAATGGAACTTTTAATTCCACTGCGCTTTCCATTTCTTCTTTTGCAAGCTTTTTAACAATATCAAGCTCTTCCATGGGAACATCGAATACCAATTCGTCGTGTACCTGAAGAATCATTTCGGTTTTCAGGTTATGACGCTTCAGAGCTTTATGAATATTGATCATTGCCATTTTAATAATATCGGCTGCTGTACCCTGAATAGGAGAATTTATTGCATT
Source organism: Bacteroidota bacterium (assembly GCA_023429135.1). Taxonomy (GTDB): domain Bacteria; phylum Bacteroidota; class Bacteroidia; order Bacteroidales; family JAAUTT01; genus JAAUTT01. The sequence continues at coordinate 178,492 of JAEYWD010000102.1, forward strand.
TCGTTCAGCCATACTCCGAACGGTGGCATTGGCCGATACAATATCCGGCAGGTGACGTCTCCGCCCAAACAGGGTTTTAACATATCCAAGAGACTTTCCAGCCTGAATTGACATATCCATATAAGTTTTCACACCAGGGAAGGTAGCAAAATATCCTTCTATAAGCATTGAAGCCTCCTTTCTTGGAATTTTTAGTCGCTGGGAAAGGCCGAATGCCGATATACCATAAATAATTCCAAAATTGGCCGTTTTAGCGTTATTTCGCATTTCGCGTGTTACCTCCTCAACCGGCACATTATAAATTTTTGCTGCAGTGGCAGTATGAATGTCCTCGTTATTACGAAAAGCATCCATCATATTCAAATCCTCACTCATATGAGCCATAATGCGTAACTCAATCTGAGAATAATCAGCCGAAACAATCAAATGATTTTCATTCCGGGGAATAAATGCCTTTCTGATTTCTCTTCCCCTTTCGGTTCTTATTGGAATATTCTGGAGGTTCGGGTTAATCGAACTCAAACGACCGGTCGCAGCAAGAGCCTGATTAAATGTGGTATGTAACCTTCCGGTTAAATTATTTACCAGCTCAGGAAGAGCTTCCACATATGTATTCAACAACTTACGCAACATACGGTAATCCAGTATAAATGGAATAATAGGGTGCTTATCGGCAAGATCAAGCAAAACATCTTCTGAAGTGGAGTACTGCTTTGTTTTGGTTTTTTTGTTGTTGGAATCAATTCCCAGCTTTTCAAATAAAATTTCACCTAATTGTCTGGGCGATTGAATGTTAAACTGAGTTCCGGCAAGTTTAAATATTTCCTCCTCAATTTTCAAAAGATCAGTCCGCAGTTCGTTAGCTAATTCATTCAACGCAGACTTATCCAGGTTAATGCCGGCAAATTCCATGTCGGCCAATACATTAATGAGTGGCATTTCAAGCGTTTCTGCCAATTCTGCTAAGGAATTCTTTTCAAGCTCCTTTTCCAGAATAAGCTTCAACTGCCAGGTTACATCGGCATCCTCGGCAGCATATTCCGCAATATTTTCCAGCGCAACCGATGACATGCTGATTTGCTGTCTTCCTTTACCAATCAAATCCTCAATAGGAACAGGGGTATATTTCAGATACTTCTCCGAAAGGTAAGTCATATTATGCCTCTGCTCCGGCTCAATAAGGTAGTGTGCCAGCATCGTGTCAAATATCCGGCCTTTCACTTCAATACCATACTTCTTGAAAACAAGTATATCAAATTTTATATTCTGCCCTATTTTGGAAATATTCTCATCTTCGAGCACCAATGCCAATAATTCAACATATTGCTGTATATTTTCCTTCTCTCTAGGGAAAGCAATATAATAAGCTTCTCGCTCTTTCCAGGAAACCGAAATACCCACAAGTTCTGCATCAAGGGTATTAAGAGAGGTGGTTTCGGTATCAATACAAAATTCCGGAAGAGATTTTATTTGACCTATTAGGGACTGCAATTCGCCTTGATTATTAATTATCAGATATTTATGAGGGGTATTATCAATACTGTTGTACAATTTTTGCTGCTCCACAGGCTCAGGAAGCACCATATCGAAAAGATTGCCCTGCAATGCAACTGGTTTATTAACTCTGGCTGTTATCCGCTTTTCAAGACTGTTGAAATTCATCTTGCTCAACAAAGGACGAATTTTATTTAAATCCTGCTTTTTAAAACTCAGATCTCTTATAATACAGTCGACCTCCACATCGGTGCTAATGGTACAAAGTTGTTTGGCAAGGTAAACAGTTTCCTTATGATTGGACATTACCTCAAGCACTTTACCTTTCAAGGTATGCAGATTGTTAAACAGATTTTCAAGCGTTCCATGATCGGCCAAAAGTTTAGCAGCAGTTTTTTCGCCAATTCCGGGGGCACCAGGAACATTGTCGGATTTATCTCCAACCAGTGCTAAAAACTCCAGAAACTGCTCAGGCGATTCTACATCAAAATAACTTCTAATATTATCAAGGGAAATAATCTCGGAAGGTGTTCCAGGCTTGCTCGGCCTGAGAATATAAATGTTTCTATCAAGGAGCTGGATGTAATCCTTGTCAGGAGTTACCATGTAAACCTGAAAATCTTCTTTTGAAGCCCTTTTTGCAATGGTGCCTATTATATCATCTGCTTCATAACCGTCACATTCTAAAATAGGAATATCATAAGCCTGAAGCAATTCCTTAATAATAGGAATTGATTTCTTAATTTCCTCAGGCGTTGATTCTCTGTTTGCCTTATATAACGGGTAAATTTCGTTACGGAAAGTATTACCGGGAGGATCAAAAGCCACCGCCATATGAGTGGGACTTTCCTTGGTAATTATGTCTTCAATTGTATTGAGAAAACCAAATACAGTGGAGGTATTGAAGCCTTCGGCATTAAACATAGGACTGCGGAGAAACGCATAATACGATCGGTAAATCAATGCGTAAGCATCGAGCAGGAATAAACGGTTGTGACTATTCATTTTAGAAAGGGATTAAGAACAGGAACATTTACTGACGCAATCGAGGATGCTGGTTAAATTATCATGTTTGAGGAAGTAAAAAGTATTCTTACCATCCCTCTTGGAACTTAGCACTCCTTTATCCTTCAGTATTCCTAAATGATGCGAGGCAGTTGCCTGCTCTATTTTTAAAGTAGAATGAATCTCGGAAACTGTAAGCTTTTTGCCATCCTCCAAACAATTCAAAATAGAAATCCTTACCGGATGAGCAATCGCTTTAAGCATATTGGCAGCCTGGTCCAATTGTTCTGGGGTTAATTCACTAAATTTCATGTTAGAAATATATTAATATACAAATATATAAATAATATGCCCACAATTAATTAAATTAAATTGCATAAATTCAGCCAAAGCATTTGTATCTTGTGGAAGTTTATGTTCAATTTCAGTAATAAACACATGGCTCAAACAAAAACATTGGAAATTTCGTTAAAAGAGGAAATCTTCAAATACAAGGAATATTATAAAACATCGCTAAAAAGCAAAACTAAAATTCTTGATATTATTTCTTCATTTGTACATCAAAGAAAAGAAAATAAAATACTTCCCATAATTACCATACTCTCGGCAAAGGCTTCGGGCAAAATAACCGATACCACCTATGTTGCCGCTGCCATAATAGATCTGCTGTATACAGCAACAAAAATTCACGACGATGTAGAAAATGAATCCTATTCTACCAATATATTCAATAAAATAGATTCATTATGGAAAGAAAAGCTTTCGGTATTAATGGGTGATTATTTTCTGGCCCAGGGTCTTTTAATTTCTGTTAAAAACAAAAATTACCAATTGCTTGAAATTTTCTCGAAATCAGTTAAACAAATTACTGAAGGGGAAATACAAATGTTAAATATTACCAGTAATTTAACCTTTGACAAAAAAGAATATCTGGATATAATTCAAAAAAAATCGGCTTCGCTTTATGCTGCATGTACAAAAGCCGGTGCCCTATCAGTGGGTGCAGACAACGAAACGATTAATATACTTACCTCCTATGGCCGAAACTACGGAATTGCATTATTTATTAATAACGATCTTCAAATAAAAAACACGATAATAAATTCGAAATACCGAATTACACTTCCTTATATATTGGCTCTTATTAATTCGGATGAACAGGAAAAAATTAAAATGATGAAATACCTGCATTATCCTGTTGAAAAGAAATTAACAGCGTATTTACAAAGTTATACGGAGAAGAAAAATGGCGTATCCGAAGCCATTAAACTATTAGAAGATTATAAAACCAAAGCTGTTGAGGATATCACAGAACTGCCATTTTCCGATGCAGTGGAATCGCTAAAACAATTAGTTATCAAGACCATTGATTAGTTTATTAAACCAGAAGAATGGCGAGTAAAAGCTAACCTGAGGTAAAAACTTTCAGATAAACAATTCAATACATAAGTCTAACTAAACTTTTGCATTATCATATATTTCATTCGTGCATCCTAGGTTTCATGAGTTATTTTATTAAGAAAACTGATGATAATTTCAGCTTTTTTTTTGCCTACCAGCTTAATTATTTTGTTCATTTCAGCCTTCTTAAGGCCGTTAATCGATTTGAATTCTTTAAATAAAACCGTCATAGTCTTCTCTCCTACTCCTGGAATGGATTCCAGCTCCGATTTAATCATCGAAGAACTTCTTTTCTGCCGGTGAAATGTAATTCCAAAACGATGAGCTTCGTCGCGGATTTGCTGGATTACTTTTAAAGTTACAGAACTTTTATCGAGATAAACAGGCAGAGAATCTCCAGGAAAATAGATTTCTTCAAGCTTTTTGGCAATGCCAATAATTCCCATCTTACCATATATACCCAATTTATTAAGACTATTTACCGCTGCATGAAGCTGCCCTTTCCCTCCATCTATAACAACAAGCTGCGGAAGCGGCTTATTTTCCTCTATCAATCGATGATAACGCCTGTATACAATCTCTTCCATAGAGGAAAAGTCGTCGGGACCAACAACGGTTTTCACATTAAAATGGCGGTATTCCGATTTAAAAGGTTTTCCATCTTTAAAAACCACACAGGCTGCAACCGGATTTGTACCCTGAATATTACTGTTATCAAAGCATTCAATAAATACAGGTAATTCGTTTAAATGTAAGTCCTTCTGAATACGCTCCAGTATTTTATTTGACGGCTTTTCCTTGTCAAATTCTTCTTTCCGTTTTTTAATATTCAATAAATAAAACTTAGCATTTCGCTCTGATAATTCGAGAAGTTTCTTCTTATCACCTATACGGGGAATTGTAAAACTCACACCTTCGATATGATATTCCAAAGGAAAAGGGAGAATAATCTCGCATGAATTGCTCCCAAAACGATTACGAAGCTCTAATACGGCAGATGCTAAAAGTTCTTCATTTGATTCATCCAGCTTTAACTCAAGCTCGAACGAATGAGCTAATAAAACAGCCCCATCAACTACCTTAAGGAAATTAACAACTACCAAGTCTTCTTCCCTATAAATAGAAAAGACATCAACATTTTTGATGGAAGGGTTTACAATAGTCGATTTGCTTTGGAATTTCTCTAAAATTTCCAACTTCTCTTTGATCGTATTTGCCTCCTCGAACCTGAAATCTTCAGCAAATTTATTCATCAAATCACGAAGATAATTTGAAACCTGTGTTAAATTACCCTTCAAAATATCTTTAACCCGCTCGATATTTTCATTGTAATCCTTCAAAGAAAACTTCCCTTCGCAGGGAGCTAAGCAGTTCCCGAGATGAAACTCCAGGCAAATCTTGTATTTTCCTGCTAAAATGGATTCATCATTCAAATTAAGACTACAGGTCCGCAATGGAAACAACTGACGAATGAGTTCCAGTAAGGTCCTGACCATAGTTGCTGAAGTATAAGGTCCATAATAAAGAGAACCATCCTTAATTATGTTCCGCGTGGAAAAAACCCTGGGAAATGGTTCATTTTTTATACAAATCCATGGAAAAGATTTATCGTCCTTCAGCAAAAAATTATATCGGGGTTGTAGTTCCTTAATAAGATTATTTTCGAGTAAAAGAGCATCCTGCTCCGAATTAACGACAATATACCGGATATCGGTAATCTTTTTTACTAAAAGATACAGTTTACGGTTATCATAATGATTTTTGTGGAAATAACTCGAGACACGTTTCTTAAGATTAATTGCCTTCCCAACATAAATTATCTCTCCCTGGACGTTCAGAAACTGATAAACCCCAGGACGATCGGGCAAATTGGGTAAAATATGATTTAAAATATGCTCCACTATTGAACAAATAGATCTGTAAACTCAAATTTATTTACGTCAAACAATCCCCTATCGGTAAGTTTTAATGAAGGAATCACCGGTAAAGCCAAAAACGACAGTGTCATTAAAGGTGACTTCAAAACACAACCATGCTGGTGAGTCAGTTCTATTATTTTCCCATACCGCTCAGCAACAAATAAAGCATCCTTATCAGACATAAGTCCGCCAACCGGAAGCGGCAAAACCTCCTTTACTTCACCTGAAACAAAGGCAATCCCACCTTTATGCTCAACCAAAGCATTTATAGCTGCGCTAATATCACCAGAATTATCACCTACAGCAATAATATTATGACTATCGTGAGCAATCGTGCTTGCTATAGCGCCCCTCAAAGAGCCAAAACCCTTTACGAGAGCATTCGCTGGCAAACTATTTTTATAGCGGTCTTTAACGAAAAGCATCAAAGTTTCGGTATTCTTCAAAAAAGAATTAGCATCAACTCCAGATTCGAGAATTTCACATTCGGTTAAAATACTTCCCTCCTCAACCAATATAACCTTTACTTTTGAGGAAATCCAGTTAAATTCTAAATCGTCTTCAGAAACCAGGGAGGAATTAAAATTATTTACAACTATACCAGCTTCGCTTGATGTTTTGACATCTTCAAACCTACACCCGGCATCAAAAACAATTTCACCATTAATCCATGTTTGCTGAATATTAAATTCAGCAAGATTGTCTACAACTATAAAATCAGCAGAATCGCCCTCCCGAATCAATCCTACAGGCAAATTATAATGTTGAACGGGATTTAAACTTACAGCTCTTAGAATTTTAAACAGAGAAATTCCACCATTCAGAGCACGCTTAATGAGCAAATTAATATGCCCATTCATTAAATCGTCGGCATGAAGATCATCCGAACACAGCATTACATGCTCAGGATGAGTTTCTATAAGCGAATAAAGAGCTTCAAAGTTCTTAGCCGAACTACCTTCTCGAATTAAAACTTTCATCCCCAAACCAATCTTTTCGAGCGCCTCTTCCAATGTGGCACATTCATGATCAGTTGAAATTCCAGCCTTAACATAGCTTTTCAAATCATTTCCGGTTATTGCCGGAATATGTCCATCAACTGGCTTATTATAGTTGTGAGATAATTTGATTTTTCGCAAAACCTCCCGATCCTTATAAATTACTCCAGGGTAATTCATCATTTCACCAAGAGCAACGACTGAATTCTTATTTAGAAGAACCTCAATCACGTCAGAATCAAGAACAGCACCAGAGGTTTCAAATGAAGTTGCAGGCACGCATGATGGAGCTGTCCAGAAAAACTTCAGACTACTCCCTTCACCGTTCCTTATCATAAACTCAACGCCATCTATTCCGCAAACATTAGCAATTTCGTGCGGATCGGAAACGGTAGCGACAGTTCCGTGTTTAATAGCAATTTTTGAAAAATTCTCCGGAACGAGCAACGAGCTTTCAATATGCACATGCGCATCGACAAAACCAGGAAGAATAAATCTATTTTCGGCACTTTCTGTTCTCCGAATCGATTTAATCAAACCATTCTCAATGAAAATCTGAGCAGGGTAGATTTCCTGAGAGTGAATATCGACCAACATTCCTTGAATTTGAGTATTCATTGGATTTTATTTGAGTGTTCCACGTGGAACATTTTGGAAAATGTTCCACGTGGAACAAATTTACCGACCTAGGTGAACTAATAATACATTAATATCCGATGGTGTAATGCCAGAGATACGGGATGCCTGTCCAATGGAATCGGGCTTAATACGACTAAGTTTTTGCCGCGCTTCAGTAGATAAAGAGGTGATTTTTTTATAATCGAAGTCTGAATAAATTTTAATAGTCTCCAGGCGCTTTAGTTTTTCGGCAATTGACCTTTCTCTTTCAATATATCCCGAATACTTCACAATAATTTCAGCTTCCTCAACAGCTTCGCTAAACAAAACAGGATTAATAGATTTATCAAATTCGGCCTTCAAAATCTCTGCTAATTCGAGAATGTTAACCTGAGGTCGCGTGAGAATATCGAAAGCTTTAACGGTTTGTTTAAGTGGAGAAGTGTTTTTTGAGTTTAAATAATCTTCAACTTCTGCAGGATTTACGCTTCGGTCTTTTAGATATGAAATTATATCCCGTGTAGATTTGATTTTAGCATCAAGATTTCGCATCCGAACATCAGAGGCAAGCCCAATTTTAAACGACATAGGGGTAAGACGTGCATCCGCATCATCCTGACGCAATAAAGTGCGATACTCAGCACGCGAAGTGAACATCCGATAAGGCTCGTCAACGCCCTTCGTGATTAAATCATCAATCAAAACCCCTATATAGGCCTGGTTTCGAAGCAATACAAAAGGTTCCTTCTCAAAAACATTAAGTGCAGCATTGATGCCTGCGATTAAACCTTGCCCGGCAGCTTCTTCATATCCTGTCGTGCCATTAATTTGGCCCGCAAAAAATAAATTAGGCAAATTTTTTGTCTCCAGAGTCGCCTTTAATTGGGTAGGTGGATAATAATCGTATTCAATGGCATACCCGGGCCGGTAAATCTTTACATTCTCCAGCCCTTTGATTTTCCGAAGAGCTTCATATTGTACCTGCCAAGGCAACGAAGAAGAAAAGCCATTAATATAATACTCATTGGTAGTTAAACCTTCCGGCTCCAGAAACAACTGATGAGATTCCTTACTGGCAAATGTGACTATTTTATCTTCAATGCTTGGACAATATCGGGGACCAATACCTTTAATCCGACCTGTATATAAAGGAGATTCAGCAAATCCGCGCTCTAATATTCTATGAACTTCATTATTGGTATAAGTAATATAGCAGGGCTTTAATGTTGCATTATTTTTTATCTCGGGCAAATACGAAAATTTGCCTCCATCCTCTTCACCAGGTTGAGCTTCCAGCAATTCAAAATTGATTGTCCTTCCATCAATTCTGGCTGGTGTCCCAGTTTTCATACGACCAACTTCGAAACCAAAATCTTTTAATTGCTCGGAAATTCCTTTAGAGGATGGCTCAGAAATACGACCTCCCTCAGAAGTGTTTTTTCCAACATGAATAATTCCATTGATAAATGTGCCATTCGTTAAAACAACCGTTTTGGAATGAAAACTAACACCCTGACGAGTAACAACACCTTCTACCTTGTTTCCAGAAATAATCAATGAGGTGACAGTATCCTGCCATAAGTCAAGATTTGGGGTTGACTCCAATACTTCCCGCCACTTAAGAGAAAACTGTATACGGTCACATTGGGCTCTTGGACTCCACATAGCAGGTCCTTTTGACCTATTCAACATCCGAAATTGAATGGTTGTTAAATCAGTAATAATACCTGAATAACCTCCCAAAGCATCAATTTCACGCACAATCTGACCTTTTGCAATGCCCCCCATTGCTGGATTACAAGACATCTGACCAAATTTGGTCATGTCCATGGTAATCAACAAAGTTTTAGCACCAATATTGGCAGCAGCAGCAGCAGCCTCGCACCCTGCATGACCACCTCCTACAACAATAACATCATATAATAATTTCATTGCTTTTGAATCTCCTTCAGATAAAAATCCTCCAACGCTCTCATCTCCCTCTTCTGCTTTTTGGTTTTATCATTAAACCCTAACAAATGCAAAACACCATGAACCATTATCCGGTGTAGTTCACTATCAAATGAGACTTCAAAGATAGATGCATTTTCAGAAATACGATCAACACTAATATAAATATCGCCATTTATAACTTCGCCGGTGTTATAATTAAAAGTTATAACGTCGGTTAAATAAAAGTGTTTTAAATAAGTTTGATTAATTTCGAGAAGCTGTTCGTCAGTGCAAAAAATAAAAGAAAGTTCACCCAGAACTTTACGGTTGGCAGAAATAACCCCATTTAACCAATTTGTGGTATTGCGCTTGTTTTTAAATTTGAATTCCGGTTTCTCAGAGAAATAATTTATCGCCAAGCTATACTTTAAAAGTTAATTCAACTTTACTTCCATTTTCAAAAAATGAAATGCTGTCGGACAGCTTTTCCATAAGAAAAACACCTCGGCCATTGATATTTTCAATGTTTTCAGGAGCAGTAGGATCTGGAATATTTTGATAATCGAATCCTTTTCCCTGATCTTTAACAGAGATTTTAAGCTCATCGTCCTGAAATCTACAATTTATGTTTACAAGTTTCCCTTCGTCGAGCTTATTGCCATGCATTATAGCATTATTGGTAGCCTCTAAGGTAGCTATTAAAATATTTCCATAAATTTCGGATGAAAGATTACACTCTGATGATATCTCATCAATCAGTTTTTCAACAACTCTTAAATTATCGATTTTAGAGGTGATATTTAAGCTCTTTTCCATCATTTGACTTTTTCCGCATTATACAGTTTTACAAGAAATATGTTTCAAATGTTCAATAAAAATAAGCAAAATTAATCAGTTAAAAACACAAAAATATTAATTTTTTGATAACCATACCTCCGGGTTTAACTTATTAGATTCTTCCCAAATTTCGAGGTGTAAAACAGAAGTTCTGGCATTTGATTCGGAAAATAAGGACCCAATTTCCTGCCTTGATTTAATCCGATCGCCAACCTTAACAGAAACATTCGCCAGATTCTGGTAAAGCGTCAAATATTCGCCATGCCTAACAATAACAGTATAGTTGGCGCCAAGAAATGAAAACACCCTTTTTACTTCCCCCTCAAAAACAGAATATACTTTCGCATTAGATTGCGTACTGATATCAACACCGTTATTTTGAACAACTACGCCTTTTAACACAGGATGATTCTGCTCGCCAAAAGGATTAATTATAATACCTTTGTCAGTGGGCCACGGCAATCTTCCCCTATTCTCCTTAAAATTACCAGTAAGAACACGATTCTCTTCCCGTGCTTTTGGGACTTCCGTTTTCTTTTTGGCCAACTCCATTTTAATTAACGCCTCAATCTCTTTCTGAAGTTTATTTGCAATCTTAGTTTTCTCAGCTAACTCTCTTTTTAACTGACCTTCCTTTTTCACCAATTGTTTATATTCTTCATCTTTAGTTTTCTTTTCGCTATCGAGTTTTACTATTTCCTTTTCCTTCTCCTTCAATAAACCCTGCTTGGTTGTTTTTGAAATTTCAAGCTCCCTTTTTCGAATATTCAAATTTGATCGAATTTCTTCGATTGTGGCAAGTTGTTTTCTACGAAAATAAGAATATTGCCTAATATACATCAATCTTTTATAAGCCTGCCCAATATTATCGGCTGACAAAATATATGTGATATAATTTCCTTTACGATGCTTTTTATAGGCAATAAAAATCAATTTAGCATATAAACTTCTAATAACTTTTATATCATTTTCAATGGAGAAAATTAACACCTGTTGTTCCGAAATTTCTTTATCTTTCGATTCGATTTCAGTTGATAAATTAGTTAATAAACTCGTACGAGAAGAAATTTGCTTATCAATCAACTTTAACCGCTCTACAGAAGAATTTTTATTCTTGCTAACTTCATTCAAAATTGATTGCGTATTTTCAATATCTTTTAATGCTTCTTTCCTTTTCTTTTCAAAATAATCCTTCTGCTGAGCAAAAGTGCCAACATAAATGAAAAAAAGAAATAAAAAGAAAATACCAATTCTCATTGCGACATTAAATAAACGGTTTCAAAATTAATATATTTAGCCATGCTAAAAGATAGGGACTGATTAATATTATCTTTTGCTAATTTAAATTTTGCAGTGTAAGTTTCCTCTCGTGTAAAAAATTTGCAATTAATGTACTGCCGGTTCTTCTTACTTTGTATCCTATAATCAAACATAGTTTCTAAAGCTTCTGAATTCGTACATTTTATTCCACTAACAAATAAAGAACACAAGTTACACAAGATATGTTTCTCGATAGATCCAAATTTGCCATTAAAAAAACTATACAGGCTACCTGAAGCGTTATAAATTTTTGCCAGATACCTTTTTTTATTATGAATATCGACAATGATCAAGGAATCGTACCTAGAAAAAACTTTTAAGACGTTAATTCCCAAAGGTCCATAAACATTAATCAAATTACTATCAGTACTTAAATACGACAAGCAGTTGAATTTTACCTCTGATTCAGAAGAGAATAACTCTACATTCATCTTAGTAAAATGATTATTTCCTGCTTCGATAGCATATCTGCTGCTATGACAGGAAGAAAAAATCAAAAATATAAAAAGAAATTTTTTCAAGTTATTCCTTAAGATTCATAATTTTCAAAAGTTCCTGATAATGATTGATAACATTTTGATCAGTCTTCCCTCCTAACTCAAGAGCCCTTTTTAAAATATCATACGCTTCCCTGTACTTCCCTTGTTTAATTAATACCCAGGCATAAGTATCCAGATAATTAAAATTATGCCGATCCAACATCACGCATTTTTTACTCATCTCTTCGGCCTTGTCGAGCGAAGAATTTAATAAAGCCAAATAATAACTATAATTATTCAGCACGTATAAATTATAACCATTTATTTCCAACACTTTCTCAAAATACTCGAAAGCTTTCTCCGTATCGTTCATTTTATAATAGGATTCGCCAAGTAAAGTAAGTAACTGCTCTTCATAGGTCCTGCTTTCCTCAAGAAAATTCAGTCCTTTCTGAAATGCGTCACCTGCTTCTTTAAATTGCTTCTTTTTATAATGACCAATACCTTTGTAATAATACAAATAATCAGAGGCCTCACCTAAGCTAATAGAGTCATTTGTAATTTTCAGAATGTCATCATTTCGCTCCTCTAAATTAAGTAGCATCAGATATATATCTAAATCCTTAAAATTATCTTTATTATTAAAAATAAATTCCAGTAGTTCAGTGGCATCTTTAGTTAATCCGGCGCTTACAAAAACATCGGCAAGATTTTTCAAATCAATATCGTTATCAAGATTATTGACAAACCAATTTTTAATAATTCCAACAATTTTAGTTTTAAAATCAGGCTTGATTCCATTAACCTTTAAGGTATTAATTAAAAACTGAATTTCAATTTCGGACAACTCTGCATCAACGATAAGTTTATTTTCAATAATATCTTCAGCCTCATCCAAACGTTTAGTTTCTATATAGAATGTAGCAAGGCCCACTACTCCAATTTCGTTAAGACTATCCTTTTTGAGAAGTTCTCTATAAGTCCTTTCTCCTTTTGATAACTTATCAATCGATTTATAATGCTCAGCAAGTAAACCCAAATATTTATAATCAGTAGGTAACCTTTTATAAATCTTTTTTAATGTACGCTCAGCACTTCTATATTTTTTTAATTTTCTTTCAATCTGAAACTTAGTAATAGCTAGCTCTTCATTCTTTTTATCATCATCAAAAAGTTTACGAATAATTTTTAAAGACTTATAAAGTTCACCATATTCAAAATAAAGGGCAGCTAAGTTATATTTATAACGAAAATTATTAGGATTGCGCTTTACAATCACCTTGTACTGAGTAATAGCGCTATCAATTTTATTATTCATTTTATACAAATCAGCCAGATCGAGCCAGTACCAGTTATTAGTAGGATCGGATTTCACAGCTAACCTGCAATAATCCAAAGCCTTCTCTTTTTGATCGTTTTTAAGGTAAATTTCAGATATTAAATAATAAGCCGCGGAACTGTTAGGTTTAACTTCTACACATCTAAACAGCAATGCCAAAGCCTGACTATAATTACCAAAAAGCTTCTGCTTGGTTGCCTCAGTAAAGGCAAAATTATAAGCAATTGACGATTCATCTGTTTCGGAATAATTAGTTTTATCTCGTTTAAAAACCTTAAATACCGAACAGGATGAAAATAATAAAATGAATAATAAAATACTGTACCTCATCTACTTACCTGTATGACCGAAACCTCCCGCTCCCCGATCGGTGGAACTGAGTTCATCCACCTGCTTCCAAGAACACTTTTCGTATTTTGCAACAACCATTTGAGCAACACGATCACCATTGTTAATAACAAAATCTTCAGTACCCAAATTGATCAAAATAACACAAACTTCACCTCTATAATCTGCATCAATAGTTCCAGGAGAGTTCAAAACACTTATACCATTTTTAATAGCCAAACCACTTCGTGGCCGAACCTGCACTTCAAATCCTTCAGGTATTTCAAAAACCAAACCCGTGGGAACAAGCTTTCGTTCTCCAGGTTTAAGGGTAAGAGGCTGATCAAGATTTGCCCTGAGATCCATTCCGGCAGAATGTTCAGTTGAATATTCCGGCAATGAATTATTTGATTTATTTATAACTTTGATAACCATAAAATAAGTTTCTTAGCAAAATTATTAAGCTTTGTTTTTAATGAAAACATAACTGACAAAGCTAATAGCTATAAATTTATTTAAAAAATAGTTTAACAATATTAATTAACCTTTTTGTTATAATATTTAAACAATGATTGTCAGAATATTAAAAACTACAACATTTAGTTTGCTGTTCTTGCTAATAATTAATTGCTCCTTGTTTCAGAAACGTAAACAGGTGATTATTATTACAAATTATGGAAATATAACCCTGGAACTTTATAATGAAACGCCAAAACATAGAGATAACTTTATAAAACTAATCAAAGATTCGGTTTATACAAATTTGCTTTTTCACAGAACAATTAAAAGTTTTATGATTCAGGGAGGCGATCCAGATTCCAAAACTGCAAAGCCAGGTCAGTTTTTGGGAGAAGGCGGATTACCTTATACTATCCCAGCAGAATTCGATAAAAAACTGTATCATAAAAGAGGAGTATTGGCTGCCGCAAGGGAAGGCGATTCCACAAACCCGAAAAAAGAATCGTCCTCGACACAATTTTATATTGTAGTAGGTAAAAAATTTACCGAAAAAGATCTGGTTACCTTGGAAAACAAGAGAAATCAACCTCTTCTTAAAAAAAAGCTTGAAAAATTAAAAGCCTCCACTAAAGAGGATACACTTAAAGCAAAAAAGCTCCTGGAAAAAACAATGTTTAAAATACCAAAGAAACACAGGTCAACATACATAAAAGACGGAGGAACACCTCACCTCGATCAAAACTATACAGTTTTTGGTGAAGTGATAGACGGTATGGAAGTAGTTGATAAAATTGTTAACTTGCAAACCGATAAAAACGATAGACCTATAGAGGATATCAGGTTTACAATAAAAATGAAGAATTAAAATGATAGAGCAGGTAGACAGTTACTTAAGTGAAGTAGAAAGCTATTCGATAAACAATCTGGCAGAACTTGAAGAGTTCCGTTTAAAATATCTGAGTAAAAAAGGTTTGATAAATGAACTGTTTGAAGAATTCAAAACAGTTGCACCTGATAAAAAACGCGACTTCGGTAAAAAAATAAATGATCTAAAAGTCAATGCTAATTCCAAATACCAGTCGTTCAAGGAGACACTGGATTCTGTTCAGGAATCAGCTCAAATAGACTTAACCCTGACAGGAGAACCCTTAAAAGTGGGTACTCGTCACCCAATTTCTATTGTTAAAAACGAAATTGTGTCCATATTCGAACGACTTGGATTTGCAGTGAGCGACGGACCTGAAGTAGAAGATGACTGGCATGTATTCTCGGCTCTGAACTTTCCCATGGAACACCCGGCAAGAGATATGCAGGACACCTTTTTTATAAGCAAAACACCTGATATTTTGCTCAGAACACACACATCATCAGTTCAGGTGAGGGTAATGGAAAAAACGCAACCACCAATCCGACTACTCATGCCGGGAAGAGTGTTCAGAAACGAAGCAATCTCGGCACGTTCGCATTGTATGTTTCACCAGGTGGAAGGATTGTTTATTGACAAAAAAGTATCGTTTGCTGATTTGAAACAAACCCTGTTGTTCTTTGCCAAAGAAATGTTTGGACCCGAAACAAAAATCCGCCTCCGGCCTTCATTTTTCCCTTTTACTGAACCATCGGCCGAAATGGATATTTCGTGCAACTGTGGTGGAAAAGGATGTAATTTGTGTAAATATACCGGATGGCTCGAAATATTAGGTTGTGGAATGGTTGATCCTAATGTATTGGATAACTGTGGAATAGATTCAAAAGAATACACAGGTTTTGCTTTTGGCATGGGCATTGAACGAATTACAATGCTGAAATACAACATTAAAGACATCAGAATTTACTTTGAAAACGATGTCAGATTCTTAAATCAGTTTAAATCAACCATCTGATAATATAAAATGAGTTACAAGACAATAATCTCGTAACTCATTTTTATTGCCCCTTCAAACGAGGCTTTTACACCACAATACTTCTCCTGCGAAAGTGTTACGGCCTTTTCCAGCTTGGAATAATCGAGATTGAATCCCTTAAACTCATAAATAACCTTCATATCGAGAAACTTTTTAGGATGCTCATCGGCAGTATTTCCTTCTATCTTAATATTAAAATAATCCAGCTCCACCTTCATCTTTTTCAGTATTGAAACAACATCCATCCCCGTACAACCACCTAAAGCAACCATTAACAAACCTTTTGGCCGAACACCCAGATCTTCGCCACCAAACTCAGGTAAAGAATCCATACTAATTGTATGTTTACCAAGCTGTGAAATAAAATTCATATTATTCTTCCAGAGAATGTTTGTCTCGAGTTTCATAAAAAAATGTTAAGTTTTGCTTATTGAAAAAATTTTTAACTTTAATCACAAGAATTATAAAGAAATATAGTTCTCCATATATGTCTATTTTTAACCTTTTTTTTGCATTTTTGTTCAATAAACCAAAATTTATATAAAACTGAAAATATGAGGCAACCCGCTATTCATCATAACACCGAAGAATGTAATATCTCAAGTGCTCAACTTTTTAAAAGCTTGTCGAACGATGAAATCGATAAAGTAAATTCAGAAAAATCTACTGGTTCCTATAAAAAAGGAACATACATATATCACGAAGGAAACAGAATAAACGGCTGCTATGTGGTTTTTAAAGGTATTTTAAAAATTTACAAAACCGGAATTGACGGAAAAGAACAAATTATCCGTTTTGCCAAACCTCACGAAATTATTGGTTTCCGCTCTGTATTAAGTGGCGAACTGGCCTGTACAACTGCAAAGGTAATGGAAGACGCTGTTTTATGCTACATTCCACAAGATACTTTTTATCACTTGGTTAAAAACAACGGAAGTTTTTCACTGGAACTTATGCAACTTATTTGCAGAGAATTAGGTGAAGCAAATGAGTATATTACAGACATTGCTCAAAAAACAGTACGCGAGCGTCTGGCAGAAATTCTGATACATTTAAAAGACAGTTTTGGTCTAGATTCGGAAAATGTTCTCCAGATATCCTTAACAAGGGAAGAACTTGCAAATATAGTAGGAACGGCAACTGAATCGGTAATCCGCCTCTTATCAGAATTCAAATCAGATCACTATATTGACATAGATGGCAGAAAGATTAAAATATTGAACTACAATGCGCTACAAAAACTAGCGAATCTGTAATCAGAAAAGTTTAAATTGGGATAAATCCTTATTCAAACCAAAAGTCTTATAAGCCAGTTCGGTAACCTCTCTACCACGAGGCGTTCTTTTCATAAAACCTTCCTTAATAAGATAAGGTTCGTAAACTTCTTCAATCGTACCAGCATCCTCTCCTATTGCTGTAGCTATAGTATTTAACCCAACCGGACCGCCTTTAAATTTCTCAATGATAGTACGCAAAATCTTATGGTCCATCTCATCAAGACCATGCATATCGATATTCAAAGCATTTAAAGCGTATTTGGTAATATCCATGTCGATAACACCAGAACCCTTAACCTGAGCAAAATCACGAACGCGTCGCAACAACGAATTGCAGATACGTGGTGTTCCCCTACTCCTTCGGGCAATTTCAAAAGCAGCATCCTCGTGTATTTCAACACATAATATACTCGCAGAACGCTTAATAATGCCCTTAATTGTATCGACATCGTAATACTCCAAATGGCATGAAATACCAAAACGAGCACGTAACGGACTGGTTAATAAACCCGATCGTGTAGTTGCACCAATCAAAGTAAACGGATTAAGATTAAGCTGTATGGACCGGGCACTAGGACCTTTATCCAATACAATATCAATTACATAATCCTCCATTGCCGAATAAAGATATTCTTCAACAACAGGACTTAACCGGTGAATTTCATCGATAAACAAAACGTCATTAGGTTCGAGATTGGTAAGGATCCCGGCCAAATCGCCAGGTTTATCCAAAACAGGACCAGAGGTAACCCGAATCTTTGTATTTAATTCATTTGCAATAATATTGGACAATGTTGTTTTTCCAAGGCCCGGAGGTCCATGCAACAAAACATGATCCAACGCTTCATTCCTCATTCGGGCAGCCTGGACAAAAACTCTCAAATTTTCTACAACTTGTCCCTGCCCTGAAAACTCCTGAAATCCAATTGGCCTTAATTTAACATCAATATCTGAGTCGGAAGATTTGTTATCGTTCCGAATATCAAAATCTTCACTCATCAATTCCTCTTTATATCTTCAATTTTAATACCGTTAATTCTTTTTTCGATATCGTTTTCGTAGGCTATAGTTAGGGATATCACACCAAGTTCATCAAACTTACGCCAGGTCTTTTCCTTAAAACCATTCACATAAAACTGTTCTTCCTTTAACTTACCGTTATCGTAATAAATGAGAAATTTTCCATCAGGATTACCCTGGATATAATTACCCTCCGACTTAAGAACGCCATTTTTATAATATTCCTTCCACAAACCTTCCTTCAGTCCAACTACATATTTACCTTTTTCGATATTATCGCCAACCCTGATCTCCCAATCACCATCCATTTCGCCTTCAACAAACCTTCCAATGGTAACAGTATCGCCTAATTCATTGAATTCCATAAAAACACCATCGCGCTTGCCACGCGAATACTCCTCAACACGTAAAGGCTTACCATTTTTATAAAACCATTTCCATTCGCCATCGAAAGAACCATTGTTAAAATTTCCAACTTGCTCTGCTCCACCGCCAGCGAAAAAGAACTTCCACTCTCCGACCTGCCGGTTATTCTTAAATATACCTTCGGATTTTAATTCTCCATTTTCATAAAGGTTCTTCCAGTGACCTTCTTTTTTACCATCCTCAGTTAAGTAACCCTCACTTACCACTATCCCATTATCGTTAAAAATACGGGCTGTTTCAATAGTTCCATCCTCCTTGTAGAAGGTATGAATACCTATCGGAATATTGGCTCTGTAAAAACCCTTTCGTTTAACATTTCCATTCGGATAACGATCAATACGCTCGTCTAAAGAAAATTCCTGCGACTTTTCAGGTTGTTTCAGATTACCCTGATCATATAGCAACGAAACTGAAACATCGCCTCTCTCATTAAACTCGTTGGCATACCCGTTCAAAGTATCGTTAACAAATACCTTTTCACTTTTAATCCTGCCATTATCATATAGTTCTATCCATGTACCCTGTTTCAGACCCTTATCGTTAATGCGGTTCACATATTGACGGTCAATCATATAATCGTTAAAAAATTCATACAAAGTAATAACCAGACCATCTTGGTTAAACTCTTTTCCAGGGCCGCTCTTTTTACCGTTTTTATAATTTATAACTTCCTTAATCTTACCATTTTCAAAATAATAATACGACAGGCCTTCTTTTTTATCGTTCACATACAGCTCTTTGGACGCCATATAATTTACACTTCCTACATTGAGTACATTCCTTACGTTGTATTTATAATAGTACCCATTTCTTTTACCGAGAACAAAATTTATTTTTTCAGTCGTATCACCTTTCTCATCATAAAAGATCCAAAGGCTATCCAGTAGTAAATTCCGTCGATTACCCTCTGATTTAACCACCCCGTTCAAATAATAGGTTTTCCAATAACCATCTGGCTTACCGTTAACCATTGTACCTTCGCTCGATATCTTCCCGTTCGGATAATGTAATTTTACATATCCATTCTCGGCCTTTTCCTGAGCAAACGCAACGTTTACACATAAAAGAAACAGAATAGTGAGTTTGTACATATTGCAGTTATTTGAAATTACAAATCGTTATTTACTCTTAATATTTCTGGAAATCTCAAGCATACGCATAATTGGTCTGCGAGCTTTTTCCATTAAATCCATTTCCAAATTTATCTCATAAGTATCATTTTTTAAAGAATTCAGGATTTTATTTAGGTCAATCATCTTCATAAACTGGCAATCGTTGCAGGCACAGGTAGAATCGTTTGGCGGAGCAGGAATAAAATTCTTCCCGGGATTTTCCTTTCTCATCTGGTGCAAAATTCCCGATTCGGTAGCTACAATATAAGTATTGGAATTATCCTGAATAGTATATTTTAACAAGGCTGCAGTAGAGCCAATATAATCCGAAATAATTAACACCGGTTTATCGCATTCGGGGTGTGCAATAATTCTGGCATCAGGATTCTCCTTTTTAAGAGCCAAAATTTTTTCGAGTGAAAAACGCTGGTGAACATGACAATGACCATTCCAAATAACCATATCACGGCCTGTTTTACTTTTAATATAATCGCCCAGATTACGGTCAGGACCAAAAATAATTTTTTCCCCAGCCGGAATACTGTTAACAACTTCGTAAGCATTGGAAGAAGTGCAGATAATATCGGACAAAGCTTTTATTTTGGCTGTTGTATTCACATAACTGACAACAGTATGATTGGGATGCGCTTTAACAAAAGCTTCAAATTCATCTGGTGGGCAAGAGTCTGCCAACGAGCAGCCAGCATTTAAATCGGGTAAAAATACTTTTTTGTCCGGACATATAATTTTAGCCGTTTCAGCCATAAAGTGAACACCGGCAAAAACGATCACATCAGCACTTGTTTTTTCAGCTTCCTGGGCGAGAGCAAGGCTATCGCCAATAAAATCGGCAATTTCCTGAACTTCGTCAACCTGGTAATAGTGCGCGAGAATAATAGCATTGCGCTTTTTCTTAAGTTCAAGGATTTGCTGAGATACTTCCGCCTTATTAACAACTATATTCATATTATATTTTATTTCTTTTTTATTAAAAAATTAATGATGATAATGATGTGCTGTTAATTGTGTTTAAAAAATAATTGCAAAACTGTTGATTTTTTCGATATCAAGATTATAAAAACAGGTTATAAACATAAATTAAACTTTAAATTAATTTAAAATTAAGCAATTATTGGGTTATTAACAGTCTGTTCATATCGGGTTCTACTAATAAAAAGCCTATTCAATTTTTGTTCCACCACGTTTATTTTATGTTAAAAAGTGGTAATTCATTTTCATAATCATTTTTGGAATGGTGGAAAAAAGGTATAATGAAAAATCCTTGCCAAACTACCATCATTTTTTCATGAAAATTTTTCCTACCCACATCAAACAGTTATTAACAATTTTTCAAAACCATTTGTTAAAAGACACCTGGCAATAAAAATTCCCTATAAAATAATACTTAAGAGTATAATTTTCCTTTATTTTACAACTTTTTAAGTAACACATTGTTTGTTGAAGTTAAATGTCACTATAACAAACAATTAATATTATTTTAGAATGAAAATAGGGATTGCAAACGATCATGCCGGATTTGAGTTAAAGCAGCAGATTAAACCTTATTTAGTATCGAAGGGTTATGAACTGGTTGATTTTGGCTCCGATTCCAATGTATCTGTTGACTATGCTGATTATGCCCATCAGCTTGCTTTTGCTGTTGAAAAGAACGAAGTAGATCTTGGGATTTCAATTTGCGGGAGCGGAAATGGAATTAACATTGCTGCCAACAAGCATCAGGGAGTGCGATCGGCACTATGCTGGAACCCTGAAATAAGCCATTTGGCCCGTTTACATAATAACGCGAATATTTGTGCTTTACCAGGGCGATTTATAAACGAGGAACAAGCCATTGAGATACTGGACCAGTTTCTGAATACCAATTTTGAGGGAGGTCGCCACCTGAACAGAATTAACAAAATACCATTACCTAATATTTAAAATATGCTCTCCAATACCAGTAAATATGCTATCCGCGCTGTTATTTACCTAGCTTTAAACGGAAATAAAGATTCCAAAATAGGAATAAAGCAAATATCAAAAGATCTCGAAATCCCAACTCCATTCCTGGGCAAGATTCTACAATCGCTTGCAAAACATAAGCTTCTTGCATCAACAAAAGGTCCCCATGGCGGTTTTTCTCTGGGCAAAAGTGCTTATGATGTTTCGTTAATGGATATTGTTGAAATAATTGACGGGTTGGATAGTTTCAACATGTGCGTGCTGGGTTTGAAAACCTGCACCGAGAGTCATGCTTTTTGCCCTATCCACAGCAGTTATTCGGGAATCAGAGAACAGTTAAAAGATCTGTTTCAGTCGGAAAACATTGGTATACTGGTAGAAAAAATCAAAACTTCACAAAATCAGATAGCAATTTGATAATTGGCCGGAATTTATATACATATCCCTTATTGCCGTAAGGTTTGTTACTATTGCGATTTTCACTTTACGGCTTCGTTCAGGGATGTTGATCCGGTGATAAGTGCCATAATCAGGGAACTTGAAGAAAGAAAGCATTACCTGAAAGGTGAAAAAATTGATACAATTTATTTTGGAGGAGGAACACCTTCGGCTGTTGATTTTGTAAACATTAAAACCATTCTTGAGAAGATTTACGGGGAATTTACCATCGCTGAAAACCCCGAGATTACCCTGGAAGCAAATCCGGATGATCTTCATCCTTCGTACTTTAAAAACATCAAAAGCGTTGGAATAAACCGGTTGAGCATTGGTGTGCAATCGTTTATAGAGCGCGACCTGAAATGGATGAACCGGCGCCACAGTGCCGAAAAGTCCGTTGATTCCGTTAAATTCGCTTATGACAATGGATTCTCCAATATTAATATTGATTTAATATACGGTATTCTCGGAATGAGCAACGAGGAATGGAAATATAATCTCAATAAGTTTTTTGAGCTCGAAATTCCGCACCTTTCAGCCTATCATCTTACTATAGAACCCAAAACTGTTTTTGGCGTCCAGAAAAAAAAGGGAAAACTTACTGAAATAGAAGAGGAAGCAAGTGTAACCCAATTTGAGATTCTTTTGGAAGAAACCGCAAAACGAGGTTATCAACATTATGAAATATCGAATTTTGCCAAAGAGGGATATTTTTCAAAGCATAATCTGGGGTATTGGAAGAACCATCTTTATCTGGGCGCGGGGCCTTCGGCCCATTCGTTTGACGGAACTTCAAGGCGCTGGAACACCAAACTGCATAAGGTTTATAT
>JAEYWD010000001.1 GCA_023429135.1 Bacteroidota bacterium
TCTCCATTTGGGTAAGTAGAGGTACAGATTTCAAAATTTCTATAGTTACCGATATTTACGGTTAATTTTGTTCCATATGGATAAGTCCAGTTGGTGGAATTTCCATCTCCAGGTCCAGCTTGAGGTAAAATCCCGGTAGGTATTGCGTCAGGTTGGTTTGATTCAACATAAGATTGACTTCTTAAACCAATAAACATTGAGCAAAACATTAAACTTAAAATTATTTTTCTCATTTAGTATTTGTTTTTGTTTCCAAATCTTTAATTTTCTTCTCAAGCTCAATCACATACAACGTCAGCTCCTCCACCTTCTGCAGCAGCTTCTTTTGCATTTCGCCCATGTTTACTCCGTTCTGTTCCACTTCGGCAGCCGAGGGGATATCCTGCAGGTGGCCATTGGTTTTTATAAACTTTTCCACTTCCGTTAAAGGTTTGAGCTGGTACGAGGGGTGAAATACAAAGTCGCTCCAGTTATTCATGTCTACTTTAACTTCCTGGGCGTGGATGGTGCCTTTGACATCGAGCTTGTTTGTGGGGTTGTATGTACCAATACCCACATTGCCTTCCGTTGGTGCGATTACAACTTTACTAATGACGTTATATCCATTTTGATCCAATAAATAAGCCGAGATTATACTTTTATATGATGTTCCATATGGAGAACCATGCATTTCCTGTATTCCCCATCTTGCTTCATTCTTAATTCTTCCAAAGATGATATCAGGAGACCACCAATACATTCCATTTGCATCAGTGGTTGAAGGATTTCTAAAATTTATATATTGACCTTCAAACTGATCATTTCGTCCTCCGATCCAAATTAAAGAATTTGCAGAACTTAATGAGTTGCCTTCACTATAAGTAACATGTAATTTTGAACCTGGGTTAGTTGTTCCAATTCCAACATTGCCCGAGTTTATATTATAGATTGAATTTCCGTTAGCCTGCCATTGTGCTGAGAGCTGGGAACAGGCAAAAGTGGATAGAATAAATAAAATGGAGTAAAATTTAAACATAAATTTTGAGTTTTAGGGTTTAGCTTTTAGGGTTTCAATCTCTTTCTTTAATACCATAAGCATTTGTTGTTGTTCAGCGATTTGTCTATCCTTCTCAATCACATACAATGTCAACTCCTCCACCTTCTGCAACAACTTTGTCTGCATCTCCCCGGCGCTTACACCGTTTTCCTGCATTTCTTTTGCTGGTGCAATATCGGGCAGGTGTTTGTTTGTGCGTATAAAAGTTTCGAGTTCGGAGAGGGAGCGGAGCTTGTAGGTAGGCTCGAATACAAAGTCGGCACCGGTGGTGTTGACTACGATTTCGTCGGCGCGGATTTTACCGGCCACGTCTAACTTATAGGAAGTATTTGTTTGAGATGTTTTACCTATAAGGAAATTCCCGTTTTTTATAAAATTACTAGAACCATCGGTTGAAAATTGAACACAAGTTTCATAGTTATCAACGCCGAATGCTTTATCAAGTGCAAAATAGTTCTCACAAACCTCTCCTGCATTGTTACTTCCTCCAGGTCTTAATATAAACTGATTATGTCTCCACCAACCTCGCGGTGAACCAAGAAATAATGTATGTCCCTTCCATAATAAATGAGATATTCCCCAACCATTTGGATAGCTTTCCTCGCTATTTATAAATAACTCTTTAGCAACAAGTTGCTTAGCACTAAAATCGCATTCACTACTATTTAAATTCCCGGAATGAAAAACCTTATACCAACTGGTCCAGGAAGTTCCATTCGTATTTGTTGATTGTCTGTAATAAAAATTGTTATCAGTACCAAACGCTAATTGCGTTCTCCAATCAGATCCCAGACCATCCCAAAACCTTAAACCTAAAACAGTCCCGTACCCTGTTGGAACATTTAAAGAAGCATGTTGAGCATAAGCACTAAATCCGCTAGAATGGTTGTTTAAATTTGAAAGTAAATTTTGCGTAGAAAAATCCTGAGCTGTCAGTACTATTCCTAGGTAGAATATCAGAAAGACGGATAAAATTGACTTTATTCTCATACTTTATTAGTTATCTCATTAAGTTTTATTCTTTATTTGATTCAAGCATTATTATTTTTTCATTCTGCTTCTTTACAACTGCCTTTAATTCTTCCAATTCGGCAGTTTGCTTTTCCAACTTTTTATTCTGTTCAATTGTGTACAACACAAGTTCCTCCACCTTCTGCAAAAGCTTCTTTTGCATCTCTCCCACATTCACCCCATTCTGCTCCACTTCGGTGGCTGAGGGAATATCCTGCAAATGGCCGTTAGCTTTTATAAACTTTTCCACTTCCGTTAACGGTTTAAGCTGGTACGAGGGGTGAAAAACAAAGTCGCTCCAGCCGGTAAGGTCAACTTTTACCTCGCGGGCGTGGATGGTACCGTTTACGTCAAGGAGGTTTTGGGGGTTAGACTTACCAATACCTACAAACCCATTAGTCGCTATAGTTAAATAATCGTAATAATTTGTTCCGTCGTTCCAGAAAATCCCAAGTCTGTTTCCTTCACCATATCTTGGACCGGAAATATGCCATCTTTGATTTCCATTTTTAAGATTGAAATCGGAATACCCTCCGGCTCCATCTCCATCGGTAGTGATTGATCCTTTAACATGTAGCTTATAGGATGGAGTTTGAACACCTATTCCAACATTACCATCATACTTTATTATCATCCTT
The DNA here is from genome assembly GCA_023429135.1 of Bacteroidota bacterium. Lineage (GTDB taxonomy): Bacteria > Bacteroidota > Bacteroidia > Bacteroidales > JAAUTT01 > JAAUTT01. The sequence goes on from JAEYWD010000001.1 coordinate 2,686, forward strand.
AAGTCAGTAGGAGCATCAATGGAAGAAGTTGCACTATTTGAGATTGACGTATTAAATCTGATATCACCGGAGCCATAAGTAGTACTATTGGAACCTTGAGCTGTTATACATAGTCCTCCGGCATTACCATAATGCTGAAAAATTCCCCGTACGGCAGGATAGCTTTCTGAAAGGTATCTTGATGTGATTCCGCCAAAAACCGTTAGCCTTTCGAAAGTATTATAAGTTCCAATTCCAAGATTCCCAGCACTTATATACGAATTTCCATTTTGAGAGAAATAAACATTTGTACCAATTCGTGTTCCTCCTGAAAAATCTCCACCATAATTTAGGGTGAGAATATTTCCATCATCGTGTACGAGGGCCCTACCACCAGAACCTCTTGGCGTATATCTGAAAATAACATCAGCTGCACCATTGAAATAAAATTCATTTTGGCTATATAGGTTGTTACATACCAAAAAGAAAATTGAAATAATTTGAAAAAGATTCTTCATTTTAATGTTGTTAATAAGATCAATTACTAATAAGACTGCCTTCAAGAGCATCAAGCCGTTTCTTCATTTCTAGGATCACTTTTCTTTGTTCGGCTATCTCCTTATCCTTCTCAATCACATACAACGTCAATTCCTCCACTTTCTGCAACAGCTTGGCCTGCATCTCGCCGGCACTAATACCATTTTCCTGCATTTCTTTAGCAGGTGCAATATCGGGCAAGTGTTTGTTTGTGCGTATAAAAGTTTCGAGTTCGGAGAGGGAGCGGAGCTTGTAGGTGGGCTCGAAGACAAAGTCGGCACCGGTGGTGTTGACAACAATTTCGTGGGCACGAACAGGTCCTTCTACATCGAGTTTGTACCTTGTTCCGGTTCCGGTTTGAGAGGATTTGCCGATGAGAACGTTACCACCATCTTTCATCAATAAAATATTACCAAAGCCAGATGAGACGTTATTAATCCTCATCGCAGAATAGTATGAACTTCCATTCCAATAATCAATATCTATTCCTTCTCCGCTGATTCCATCTTCGGTAAATAGGGTCATGTTCCCAGAATATGAAAAGGAACTTCCACTTCTTATATTACTTACAGCCGTCCTATCAGGATTTAAATTCATTACTTCGGAACCTGCTATAACTAACTTGACATTTGGAGATATGGTCCCAATTCCAACATTCCCATTTCCCAATAATGTTAAAACATCAATAGGTTCCAAATTACCATAACCACCACTGTACAACCGAAACTTTAATTTATTATCCAAAGCGGCTCCTGCGGTTATGGTTGCATCAATCCCATGCCAGCGATTGGCATAAGATGTTCCACTCTCAAGATCCGACTTATGCCCGTATTTTATTAGATTATCGTATGTTCCATCAATACCACTTAAGGTAAGTTTATAAATACTTCCTACCACACTTAATTTTGCTGATGGAATTGTGGTTCCAATTCCAACATTTCCTGAATTGGTATTATAAATTGCTGTTCCGTTCGCCTGCCATTGTGCGGATATCTGGAAACACAAAAGTGTGAGGAAAATAAAAATTGAGGAAAGTTTTAACATGATGTTATTTATTTTTTAGAATTTCTATTTCTTTTTTCAGTTCCAATAAAAGCTTTTGTTGTTCAGCTAATTGGTTATCTTTTTCTGCTTTTAGTTTTGCTATTTCCTTATCCTTCTCAATCACATACAACGTCAACTCCTCAACTTTCTGCAGCAGTTTCGCCTGCATCTCTCCGGCGCTTACACCGTTTTCCTGCATCTCTTTTGCCGGGGCAATATCAGGCAGGTGCTTGTTTGTGCGTATAAATGTTTCGAGTTCAGAAAGGGAGCGGAGCTTGTAGGTGGGCTCGAAGACGAAGTCGGCACCAGTTGTGTTGACAACGACTTCGTCGGCGCGGATTTTGCCGGCAATGTCGAGTTTGTAGGAGGTATTTGTTTGATTATCCTTACCAATGAGAAAATTCCCTGTTGAGGTGACTCTAAACCTTTCTGTACCATTATTGAAATCATATGCTCCTGAACGGTAAACAAGATCACCACTACCTGCATTAAAGCCCAGTATACCACGCTCAGCCACATTATTCTCAGCCCAATAAATATATCCTGCATAACCTGAGTTAGGCCTAAGATGAAAAATTTGATTTCTACTCCCACTCAAAGCTGTGCATCCATCTACTGTCAAATTCCAGCTTGGAGCTGATGTTCCAATACCAACCTTTCCGTTCATTAGAGTAATTTCATCTTTATATCCTTCCCAATATGAGCTTAAAATCAACTTAGATTTTGAAATACTTCCACTCGCATATGATAGGGAGGAACGTATTTTTGGTCCAGGATGCTCATCTGAGTAAGATGAAAAATGGATATATGCACCAGCATTACTTACATTTGAAAAGTTTCTTAGCAAAATATTACCATTTACGTCAAGCTTTTCAGATGGACTATTATTTGTTCCAATTCCGACATTTGAATTAATAGAACTCCCCACTACACCACCAGGAGTGACCATTACTTGACTATTTATATTTGAGTGAAACAGAAGCAAGTAAGTTATAGTTATTATGCCGACCTTAACTTCAAATAATTTTTTCATTTTTGAGATTTTAATTTTTCAATTTCACTACTTAGCTCTTGTAACTTCTGATTATTTTCAGCACGTAACTTTGTAATCTCCTTGTCCTTCTCAATCACATACAACGTCAACTCCTCCACCTTCTGAAGCAACTTGGCCTGCATTTCCCCGGCACTTACGCCGTTTTCCTGCATTTCTTTGGCAGGGGCAATATCGGGCAGGTGTTTGTTTGTGCGTATAAAAGTTTCGAGTTCGGAGAGGGTGCGGAGCTTGTAGGAGGGGTCAAATACGAAGTCGGCGCCGGTGGTGTTGACGACGATTTCGTCGGCGCGTACCCGTCCTTTTACGTTAAGTTTATAATTACTCGAAGCTACAGTATTTATACCAACATTGCCATTGATAACAAAACTAGTAACATCATGGCTTTCCGCAATTGTTGGTGTAAAGTCTTGTATATTGGATAAAATATTTTGGTTTACAGGCTGTCCGCTCACTTCATATGATATGCATTTCATATTTTCTCCTGTTGAAGAGGTCCAACCAACAAATTGATATCCCCAATTGTGGTAGGCACCACTATAAGGAACATCAAGTGCAAGATACTTCTTCCCATTATACATTGCAGTTTTCAGAGACCACTTTGATTCCCAGGTGACGAAGGAAACAGCAGAGCCATTGATATTACTATAAGCAGATGATGAATTTACCTGGACCACATCTGTCCGGTCAAAAGCAGTGGAATTCCCTCTCATGGCACGAATAGTTCCAATTGCGTAATTTTTCCCTACAAAAGATCCGTTAAAAACTTCATGAAGAAGAATTAAACTTCTGGTGTAATCTCCATAACCATTCCACCCAATATCCATTATTTTATAGTCTGAAGTCAAATTCGTAGCTTGTGAAAAGCCAGGTAAAGTAATTAGTAAGATAATGACACTTATATAAAATCTTTTCATTTTTTATTGTGGTTTAAAAAAGTTTCGACTTCAATTAATCTGTTTTGGAAATTTAGGTTTTGTATTTTCAATTGCTCATTCTCCTTCTTTAGCTCAATCACATACAACGTCAACTCCTCCACTTTCTGCAACAGCTTGGCCTGCATCTCGCCGGCACTAACACCATTTTCCTGCATTTCTTTAGCAGGCGCAATATCGGGCAGGTGTTTGTTTGTGCGTATAAAAGTTTCGAGTTCGGAGAGGGAGCGAAGTTTGTAGGTGGGTTCAAAGACAAAGTCGGCACCGGTGGTGTTGACTACGATTTCGTGGGCACGGATAGGACCCTCGACATCAAGTTTGTATCTTGTTCCGGTTGTGGTTTGGGAGGTTTTGCCAATTAGGACATTTCCTGTTGGCAGAAACGTAATTTTGGGTGATCCACCACGCCATGCAAAATTTATTGGAAGGCCTGTGTTATCAGGTTTTATAGGCGCATCGAAATATAATCCATTGATCGCATCTGAATATATAACAGTTCTTTGATAGGTGCTACCGTTAAGTCCCTCGCCGAAAAGACCAATAGTACCACATATAGTAATTTTGTTTTGAGGATCGGGAGTACCTATACCTAAATTGCCAATTGCAGAGATTCTCATTCTCTCATATGGCTCGGCATATCCATATTGAGTACTGAAAATCATGCCAGCAGTATTAAATGATTCCTTATAAGTGGAGATTTTATTGCCAATACCCGATTGGGTTGTAGCAAATCTTAAATCGATTGTGCCTGTATTAGAATCATCAGGCAGGGATGGATTTCTTATGGTTAGCAATGAATTTGGAGAGCTGGTACCAATGCCAACACCTACTGGGGTTATAGCCATTGTTGTTGTAGGATAAAATTCCGTATTTGCTGTTAAGCCTATGTTGTTTATAAAATAAATATTGCCACTATTAAGGTTAATTGCTGATAAAGTTGATCCTTTTGAAAGCCATTTACCGGCATTATTATAAGTTCCACCAGAACCCAGAATAGCGTTATCGGTCTGTAAACTTCCCAAATATAAACCTCCATCGTTTCCATCGGATGGTAAAGCATTAATTGCAGCAAAATAGGACCATGCGGTGTAATCGCTCTTAACAGTTAATTTAATTGGGTTTCCGTAGGTGGGAGTTCCAATGGCAACTTTTGCCCCTGTCCAAATCGAATTCTGAGCGCTAACAGGGGTATAGGTCCACTGCGTACTTTGCCCGAATATATTGATGGTGAGACTTATCAATATATAACTTGTGAATAATCTTTTCATATTGTATCTGGTTATTTTTTAAGATTCTCTAGTTCTTTTCTTAATTCAAGTAATAATACATACTGCTTTTCATTTATCTTTTTTTGTTCTTCAAGCTGCTTTTGATTTTCAGCTTTCAAAGTAACTATCTCCTTATCCTTCTCAATCACATACAACGTCAACTCCTCCACCTTTTGCAATAGCTTTGCCTGCATCTCGCCGGCACTAACACCATTTTCCTGCATTTCTTTAGCAGGTGCAATATCGGGCAGGTGTTTGTTTGTGCGTATAAAAGTTTCGAGTTCGGAGAGGGGGCGAAGCTTGTAGGCGGGGTCAAAGACAAAGTCGGCACCAGTGGTATTGACAACAATTTCGTGGGCTCGAATAGGTCCTTCTACATCGAGCTTGTATCTTGTTCCGGTTTGGGAGGTTTTGCCGATAAGGACATTGCCATCGCCGGTTATAAAAAGTCTCGGTGAATTTGAAGTACCCAATACTAATGGTTTGGGATTCACATTTACTATTGCTGCAGTTCCATATCCACCACCGTATGCCCAAGCTGAACTTGGAATATTAGGATTGCCAAAAAAGTCAATTTCAAGACCATGCTCAAACTCTTGTCCACCTTGTATTCGAAGTGTAGTATATGAATTAGGAGATATTGATGGATTTTTCAATCTTGCGCCCCAACCTTCAATATCCAACCTAAAACCAGGCTGACTATTTCCCACTCCAACATTACCATTACTCAATAAAGTCATTATTGATTTACCAGTACCACCTTCCAAATTCCAGAAATGTGTTTTCGAAGCTGATCCCCTGTAATTAAAGTACAAATCACCAGCATCAGTCCAAACTTCATTTCCTGCTCCTACATGCAAATGCCCTCCAATTATTGTTTCTCCTGCTGGTAGTGGCGAAGTATTGACAGTTTGAGCTCCAAGATTCCAGACAAGTAACAAAATCCCCAAAAAAGAAAAAATTTTCTTCATATTTTACTATTGATTTATTTTCTGTTCTAGCACTTTTATGCGCTGATTTTGGAGCTCTATTGTTTTTTGTTGTTCAATCACATACAACGTCAACTCCTCAACTTTCTGCAGCAGCTTGGCCTGCATTTCCCCTGCGCTTACGCCGTTTTCCTGCATCTCTTTGGCAGGTGCAATGTCGGGCAAGTGCTTGTTTGTGCGTATAAATGTTTCGAGTTCGGAGAGGGAGCGGAGTTTGTAGGTGGGCTCGAAGACAAAGTCGGCACCATCTGAACTAACAATGATTTCGTCGGCTCGGATGCGGCCGGCGACGTTGAGTTTGTAATTGCCAGGGGTAATAGTACCTATCCCAATATTACCATTATCCGAATTAATATATAAACTACTTCCTTTCCAACCGGTACCATTTTTTGCCCAACCTCCAATAGCAAAGTCTCTGTTCATGTAAGATATAGCCAATACATCAGGCGAGGTGTTCCAACCTTGTGTAGTACTTCCTCCTTGACTTATATATCCAATGATGTTCCCTCCTTCACTTATTACTGTTCCTTGTAGACTAGCAAATCCCGCAACATCCAATTTATTTTTGGGATCTGTTGTTCCTATACCGATATTTCCATTATTTGAATTAATATAAAAACTTGCACCCTTCCATCCTGTGCCATTCTTTGCCCAACCTCCAATAGCAAAGTCTCTGTTCATGTACGATATAGCCATCACATCAGGAGTGTTGTTCCAACCTTGGGTAGTATTTCCGCCCCGACTAAAATATCCAATAATGTTTTCACCTTCTGAAATATCGGCACCATACATCCTTATATAACCAGAAACATCAAGCTTCTGTCCCGGCTTCCAGGTACCAATTCCCACATTCCCACTATTGGTATTATAAATATTATTCTCGTTCGTCAACCATTGTGCTTGTCCCTTACTTGTACAAAAAAATGCTATAGCTGATGTCAATAAAATTAGTTTCTGTCTCATTTGAGTATTATTAGTTCTTCTTCAAGGATTCAATTTCCTTTTTCATTACCAATATCGTTTTTTGAAGCTCCTTATTTAGTATTAACTGTCCTTTAAATTGCATATCTCTTTCTACTCTGAGTTTATCATTCTCCATTTTCAATGCCTCCATAAGTTTAGACTGCTCAATCACATACAACGTCAGCTCCTCAACCTTCTGCAGCAGCTTTGCCTGCATCTCCCCGGCGCTTACACCATTCTCCTGCATATCTTTGGCAGGTGCAATATCGGGGAGGTGTTTGTTTGTGCGGATAAAAGTTTCGAGTTCGGAGAGGGTGCGGAGCTTGTAGGAGGGGTCAAATACGAAGTCGGCGCCGGTGGTGTTGACAACGATTTCGTTTGCCCGAATCTTCCCATCAACATCTAGTTTGAATTCCGTATTGAGTTGGGTGGTTTTTCCAATAAGCACGTTGCCATTTGTTAGAATGGCCATTTTAGGGCTGTAACCAGTAATTAAAAATAAATTATGGGTACTTTCAGTACCTATAAAACCTCCCCCTCCGTGCCAGCTCTGATGAGCATACATGCCTGTCCGATAAGTTTCTCCATCTGCAGTAGCAAGAATTTTTGAATGATTGCTTCCATTCACATCCAACACTCTCCCCCAACCTTGTTGATTAGAAGGCGAATAGGTACCAATTCCGACATTTCCTCCATTAGGGATTTGAAGTACAATTGGACGCCCATCATTATTAAACATTTCACAATAGTTATAACTATTGCTTAGTATAAGGGTATTTCTCCAACCTGCATCTGCTACACCAATTCCCCAATTGGCAGCTCTGAAAAATTGGCCACCAGTATTAACATGAAATTTATCTCCTCGAGTATTCGATGTACCAACTCCTACATTACTATCCAAAGTATTGTTCCCTATGCCATTACTTCCCCCTGGAATATACAATGTTTGACCATTTACTTGCTGATTGTAAATACTAGCTGATAGGATTAAAATGATTAAGAAAAATAGTTTCGTTTTCATTTATGTTAATTTATTTTCAGTTTAAGGCTTTCTATTTCCTTTTTTTAATTCCAAAAGCACTCTTGTTTTTAAAGGTTAATAGCGAATATTTTTTGAAAAGAAAGGTTTCAACCGTACACCCTCCGAAAGTTCAGCTCCCGGAATCGTTGGGACAACATCCGGAACCATGCGGTCACTTCCGGCAATTGTGCATACATCATCCGGGATCGATGGAACATCTTCAGAAATTATGCGAACAGGCGCCGGAGATGATGGGATAGCATCCGGAACTACCGGGACGGCATCCGAAAACAACGGGAAAGCTTCCGGAATCGGTGGGACGGTTCCCGGAAATGTGTGAACGCTTTCCGAAATTACGCTAACATGCGGCGAAACAGGTGGAACGGTCGCCGGAATTAACGGAACAGTATCGGGAAGAATGAGGATGCTCTCAGGAATCGTATGAACGCATTGCCAAACTCCGTGTACAAGAGCCGAAAACCGGCGAATGGTGTTCGAAAATACCTTAACAGCATCAGAAACAATGCTGCTCATGGAGCTAACAGCAGCGACGCTAACCGGGAAAGGTGGATAGCTTTCTGTTATAAGGCACCAGGTAGCCATATAACGAATATCCTTAAACATTGGCAAAGTCAGGTTCATGGTTTGGCTGTTAACCTTTATAGTAATTAGTATATGCGATTATTCCGCGCTATCCGGTTCTTTCCAACAACATCTAAATTCATACAACACAAAACAAAATAGCTTCAAAAACTTTCACGATCCGAAAATAGAAAAACAAAAGGTTAATGAAAAGCAAAACCTTCTATTTGGAAAACTTCTAAATTACAGGAAGATAGCTAAAATTAGCTATGTTTTTTAGGTGAAAACCGGATTGAAAAAATAAAACTTTCAGGTTTCACGGGCAAAAGCATGATTTTGACCCGCAAAATTCAAGAAATGCGTAAGAAACTGTTTTTAAGAACTTAAGCCAGTTTGAAAAACTTATTAACAATTGGGGGAAATAACGGTTATCGGGCAAGTTTTTAAAAGTAAAAAATATGTCTATGATCCGAAAGAGATCTCCATCACAGGACGCTAGCTAGAATTAAAATAATTGAATTAGGCTCTTAAGAAATAGTTTTGCCCACAGTCCTCAGACCACAGACGACAGCTAACAGCCATTGCATGTTAAAAAAGACATGTATTGGCTATATTGTCTCTTGTCTATGGACTAAACAGTATTGACTGTGGACCATTGACCCGATGTTATGCCTATTAACTAAACGCCTGCTTCAATAAAATAATTCACTTGGAAAGTAATATATTTGCACTATAAAGTTACAGATTATGAAATTACAATATATTACCGATACCAAAGGACACAAAAGTGCCGTACAGCTTCCCTTAAAAGATTGGGAACAGATACAAAAAGACCTGGGAGAACTGGAACGCCTCAGGAACAAAAAACTGTTCATGGCCGAGCTGGCCGAAGCTGTTGAAGAAATGAAGCTGATAAAGGAAGATAAACTAAAAGCTCGTAACGCAGAAGATTTTCTCAATGAGCTTTAATGTTAAGACTATATCTGTTTTTGAACGGCAGGCCAAACGCCTGGTTAAAAAATTCCCATCGCTTAAAAAAGAGATATTGGAACTTATAAAAGAGCTAAAAGAAGAACCTGAAAAAGGCACCTCTATTGGACACAACTGCTATAAAATACGCCTTTCCATTGCCAGCAAAGGCAAGGGCAAATCTGGTGGTGCACGTGTGATAACCCACGTGGTTTTTAAAGATGACACCGTTTATCTGCTTTCCATTTACGATAAATCGGACATTGAGAATCTTACCGATAAAGAAATCCTTGAATTTATTAAGCTTATACCATAAAAAAACCGAACTGCCCGGTTTTTGTTAAACTCTATTTCTTGCTGCGCAAATGTCGTTACAAACGACTGTAAAGAATGGAACGCGATACAATCGCGCTCAAGCGAGAGTTGATAAATTGTAGTAGTTATTGACCGTGGATTCCGTTACGCCTGTTCTGAACTCACCCGAACGTGTCTCGGTATAAGGTAACAGTTTCTTATCCTCCCTGCCATAACTGTCATAAAGCGTTGGCAAAATTATGTCGTTCCCTGCAGGAGATGCACCTACCTGAACGGTTTGAGACAATCGTCCCAGGCCATCGAAATATTGTATAACCTCACTATTCCTGTAAGCTGATGTGGGTACTGATGTTTGTGGTTCCAGGTAAGTAATAGCTTTGATATAGTTTTGACCGGAACTACGGATTTCCTTCGCCCCACCGCTTTTGATTTAATATTATTGCAAACGGGCATCAGGGGGGATTGATTAACTTCTAGTAAGGAAAAATATTTTTCTAGTAAAGGATTGCATCGTTTCCTTACTAGAAATTTTTTTTTCTAATAAGGGATTTAGTCATTTCCTTACTTGATTTTAATTTAACAAAGTCATTCGGGTAAATTGACCGCTAAAGGCTGTTTGTCGTAGCATTTGCTATTAAAACTAAACCAAGCAACTCCATTAATCGGTTTGGTAGCAAATGCTACCCAAAATAGTTGGACGAAGTGGTTCCGATAGCTATCGGAACTTCGCCCATCCGTTCTATAATCTTTACTGCAAACTACGGACATCCAGGGGAAAAGTGCCAGACACTGAGCCTGTCGAAGTGTAATCTCGCTGATTTACTATGAGGTTTCGACAAGCTCAACCTCCGGCTATGGACTAATTAAACGAAGTGGATACCTCCCCCAACCTTTCTATAATTTTTGCAGCTACGGGCGCGGACTTTTATTTAGGCAAACAAAAAAGAGAATGCCGTAATTTACAACATTCTCTCTTCTTCACTATCGTCCTTCGACTATAAGCTATCGGCTATCCCCTACTTCTTCACTCCAAACTTATAGGTTGTAAGTTGGTAATATTTCTCGCCAGGGCGTAAAACTACCGAGGGGAAGTTTGGTTGATTTGGGGAGTTTGGATAATGCTGTGCCTCGAGGCAGAATCCCCAGTTCTTATTATACACGGTGTTATTGTGGCCGGTAATGGTTCCGTCGAGAAAGTTGCCGGTATAGAACTGAACGCCTGGCTCCGAAGAATACATCTCAAGAACACGACCCGAAGTGGTGTCGGTTATCTCGGCAACTTTACCGTAAGTTCCTTTGGCTTTCGACAAAACAAAGTTGTGGTCGTAACCACCTGGCACCTGGGCAATACGTTCACCAATGGTATGCGGGGTTTTGAAATCGAAAGCGGTACCTGCAAGACTTTCAATTTTACCGGTTGGGATAAGTTCGGCGTTTACCGGAGTAATGGAATCAGCATAAAGTACTACGCTATGATTCAGGATACTTTCTTTGCCGCCGCTAAGGTTGAAATAGCTGTGGTTGGTGAGGTTGATCACCGTTGGCTTATCAGTTTCGGCGCTGTAGTAAATTTTTAATTCATCGTTATCGTTCAGCACATAGGTTACGGTGGATTTTAGCGTTCCAGGGAATCCTTCTTCCATATCAGCGCTAGTGTAGGTAAGCTGAAGGGCTACACTGTCCTTACCAGGAACTTCGGTAGCAGTCCAAACTTTCTTGTCGAAACCCGCAAGACCGCCGTGAAGGGTATTCTTGCCATCATTGGCAGCCAGCTTGTATTCTTTTCCTTCGAGTTTGAATTTAGCACCGCCTATGCGGTTGGCATAACGTCCTACCAAAGCGCCAAAGAATGGATGCTTGCCGGTATATCCGCCAATACTGTCGAAACCAAGAACAATGTTGGCAATGCTGTCATTCTTGTCTTTGGTGTTGATTGTGGTTACAATACCGCCGTAGTTGGTAATTCTAACGGTCAGGCCATTCTTATTTTTCAGGGTGTAGAGGGATACATCCTGGTCGCCGGCCTTACCCCAGTTTTCTTTGGAGATAGAAAGACTGTCGGTTTTTTGTTCATTAGACTCCTGTTTCCCGCTTTTGCAGGATGTGAAGCCAATTAAGGCAATAATTAAAAGGGTGATCAGTTTGTTCATATAAATCAGGTTTAGATTAAAAAATAAAGGTATAAAAAACAATTAATATAAATATGGACGGTTATTGTTTAATAAATGCAAGCTCCCGTTTTATAACGGACAACAAAGGTTGGGCAAATAGAAAAGTGACATGATGTTTTATCACGAAAAATAAAAGCAGATTTTTCATATGGAGGCTAAATAAGAGATCGCGGATTATGGCCCGGATTTCAATAACCGTAAAGTGGATTATAATTATATGCGGGATTAAAACCAAAATTACTTCCGGGTGTTCCAAAATATCCACCCTGGCTCATATGCATTCCTGCTCCTACAGAAATATTTTTGGTAAGCTTATAATCCATCCGTAACGACATGGATTGAACAGAAGGAGTTGCATTTGCCCCATAGCCCTGAGAACCGCTTAAATCGCGCACCACACTTCCCGAAACAGTTAACCGGTCGCTTAAAAGATAATCGGCCGAAGCATAGGCAAGAATTTTGTTCACCGGCTTTGTACGGAAAACAACGCTTGGCTCCTGATAAAAAGGCGTATAACGGTTATATACGATGTTAGAATTTACGAACATCACCCCTACATTCAAATGCAGCCGTGGGGTGAACTTGTATTTGAGGCCAGGAGCAATGTAGGTTGCTGTGCCACTGCCAAAATCTTTGGAATACATAAAGCTGGTTCCGGCCGAAAGATCAAAATCGATTTTTTTGGCGAGCTCAGGTTTTTTAAAAAAAGGAGTTGTGTCAATAACAGTTTTATTTATATCAATAACAGGTGTTTCGTCCTTCTCCTGAGCAAACAGGCCGGTAAACACAAGCGCTAGTGTTAGTGTAAATAAACTTTTTAACATATCACTGAAAATTATGCTGTACAAATTTAAGATTTTTTGGAGCAAACAGGAGTTTTGTTACCTGAGTTTTAGTTAAATATTTATAAATACTTCATTTCTTAATGAGCTTTTTATGTCGAAACCAGAAATAAATAAAAACAGTAACAGCAACCATTAAAAGCAAAACCCCAGGGTACCCCCACTTACTTCTCAATTCGGGCATAAAATCAAAGTTCATTCCATAAATACCAACAATAAATGTTAATGGCAAAAAGAACACCGAAAAAATGGTGAGAATTTTTACCACTTCGTTTGTTTTCTGCGAAGCAAGAGCTATGTATAAATTCAGAAGGTTATTGCAATCTTCCATAATCTGATCGTACTGGGTCAGCAGTTTCAGATGGAGGTCGAGCATATCCTGGACAAAGGGATTGTTAGGAACACCAAGGTGCGATTTATTGATAACATCAGTGGTGAGATGAATTACTTTTTTGCACGAAGCGGCTTTTCTCTTCAGGAAATAAAGGCTCTTCTGCACATTTGGAACATGATCTTTCAGAAACAGTTCCTCTTCATAAAAATCTATTTTCCCCCCGAGTTCAACCGCCGGTCCCTCGTAGGTATGCAAAGCATTCCAAAGAATACGGGTGATCAAACCTTCGGGCGAAGAGCAAAAGTTTGTTTCGTGACACTGATCACGTACAATATGAATAAACGAAAGCGGTTGCCGGTGAATGGTGATAATAAAAGTACTGTTATAGAAAATAGCGATTTTACTTGTTAACTCCTGGATGGTATGAGGATTCCGCATGTTTTTGGGAGCGTAAACCCTTGAAATCAGGAACCGGGTATTGCCAAAAAGTTCGAATTTGGGCAGATGGTCGGGCTCGAGGCAGTCCCTGACAGTGTACTCGTGAAGATCGTATTCACGGGCAATAAGGTTAAGTTCCTCCAGCGAAGGTTGTGTAATATCAATCCATGTAAAAGGGTGTCCCGAATCGGTCGAGACTAATAATTCTTTCATTCGGAAAGGATTTGAGACTGATAAAGATAGTACTTATTTGGTTTTTAAAGCAATACCAGTAATGCATTCATTTTATAAAAATCATCTGGTATCTATCTCAGCAAGCACCAGTACAACCATTTAACCCTTTAAACAGCCTTTTCTCCTACTTTCTTTGGGAAAAGAAAGTAGGCAAAGAATCCTTAACGGCGCAAACGCGGTCCGTCTCCTTACGTCGACTTCCCTTGAACGGCGCGCCGTCAATAAGGAATTTGTGTTTAAGGCTTCGCCAAGCTTCGATTAGAGTTTATGGGAAATCCCCAAAGGTGAGGTTAGGTTCTGATCTTATTGCAATATCAATGATCAGAATTGATCAACAAGACTCTGGCCTTCTTGACTATTTTCTATCTGACTTTAAAATCAGTCCTTTATCCTGTTCAGCGATAGCGCCTTCAGCATCCATCCCGGAAGAGATTTTTCAGGGTTTCGTTTCTGAAGATTGAGGTACCATCCAATCTTTTTCAACACCGGAATTTTATGGGTTTCCACAAATTCAATCAATGTCCCGTCCGGATCTTCGATATACGAAAAATGACCTGCGGCCTCGCCCATATCGAAACTATTGCTGCTATCGACAGTGAATGGATGTCCCATGGCCTGGCAATTTTCACGCAGAGCGCTCATGCCGTTTATATCGAAGCAGAGATGGATAAAGCCTAAATCGCCCCAAAAACGGTTACTAAATATATCGGAAGCTTCGCGATCGAGCACCTGAAACAGCTCCATCTGGCTATCGCCCAAAAGCCGGCTAAAAGCACCAATCCTCGATTTGCTGTGATTTAACAACACCCTGCGGTGGCGGTAACTTCCACCTGAAACGCCACCCAAATCGGAAAAAACTTCAGTTTTATCATACACTATCTGGTCGTAACCTAAAATTTCGCTGTAAAACTGCACCGACTTATCCATATCCGACACGCCAATCAAAGTGCCATAAACCGCTCCGGTTAACTGATTATTCTTATGAAACCAGGAAGCGCCTTCCACTATCTGGAAATAATTGCCATAAGGATCTTTCAGAAAAAAGCTTTGTTTACCATCGGGAGCAGTCGAAACGGCAGTTATATTCAAGCCTTGGGCATGGTAAAAGTCGTACGCTTTTTTAACATCGCGACTCTTGATTTTAACGGCAAAAATTCCGTAATCGCCCAGCATAATCTCCTTTTTCGGAGCTTCGGGAACACGGTCTTTATATTGCCATATTTCAAATCCGCCGCCTCCCTGCATATTCATAGCCAGAGCCGCGTGACGCCTGCGAGGTTTTCCGCCTGTATAGGGCAACATCAGATTTGCTGTTGCCTCCTCTTCGAAAATACGAATGTCGACCCCAAAGTTTTTTCTGTACCATTTCCAAGCCTCGTGCATATTGGATACGCCAATTCCCACCTGCTGAATTCCGCTGATAATAACCCTGCTCATTTTTCTAAGTTTATGATGGCTTTACTTTTGTTACAAGCTTATAGAATAACCAAGGAAGATACCTCTTAAAATACACCATAAGTAATTCTTTTCCTGCAATATAAACAATTTTCTTTTTCCGTTCAATAGCTCTGAGAATTAAGCTGGCACACTTTTCGGGTGTAATTCCCTTTTTAATATCATGATCCATAATCCCATGAGGCACCCCCGAACTTGTAATGGCATTAAGGCTAACATTTGTATTAACACGGCCGGGACAAACAATGGTAACATCAATTCCTGATGGATTAAGTTCGGCCCAAAGTGTTTCATAAAATCCATTCATGGCATGTTTTGCCGCTGCATAAGCCGACCGGAGCGGAAATCCGAACAAACCGGTTATACTGCTTATGACAACAATATGCCCTTGTCCGCTTTTTACCATGGCAGGCAATACTGCTTTGGTTAAAATAACACCGCTGAAAAAATCAGTTTCCATAACTTTACGGTCAATTTCAACCGGAGTTTCCAAAACAAAAGAACGCTGGCTGATTCCTCCGTTATTGATGAGTATGTCAACCTTTCCGAACTTTGAAACTACAAGTTGAGCGGTAGCTCCAACTTCAGCAGGATTGGTGAGATCGAATGGAAATACATAAGCTTTACTACCAGCCGCTGTACATTCTTTTGCCACCAATTCCAGTTCATCCTTCCGCCGTGATGAAAGAATAAGCACTGTTTGGTGTTCTGCAAACATCAAAGCCAACGCCTTGCCAATTCCCGAAGACGCCCCTGTTATCCAGATAGTTTTTCCTGAAAATTTAGTGTTCATTTTATGCATTTTTTCGGGAGAGCCATTCGATTATTTCTACATGAAGCGATTGTGTATTTTTCAAAGCCCGGTCATTTCTTCTTTTAAGCAAAAGATACTGAAGTTTGACGGGGACTTTCTTAATCGAATCCCAATAATCGAAACTCATAATACCAAGTACTGGCATTGTAAGAAACAAAATCAGCTTTAAAAAAACGCTGAACGGAATAATCAGAACTATCAGGTACCACAGCAGATAACACACAAAACTGGTTACAAAACGCATTGAACTTACAAATTGTTTATCCTTAACTTTATTTGAATAAAATTCGGAAATGAAATATGGTACAGCATGAAAAAAGGCAGCAAATACAAATAATGGAAAGAAAAACGAGTAACGTAAAATATCTGAAATCCATTCAGAAGCCTTTTGGGGTGGTTTCCAGGAGAAGATCCACGGACTGATTTTAAGTTTTTGCGAAGCGGAATTCAACTCACCTAACTGTTTTTTTAGTATGTTAAGTTCTCCCGGATCCTGAGCCGACAAAGCAACAAGATTATCTGTCAACACTTTGTCTTCATTGAATTTGTCACAAAAACCCTCATGTTTTTCCCGATTATGATAAGAAAGTAATTCCTTAGCCATATAAATGGTTTCGTAAAACTCGTCGGAATCAATATTAATCATAACCGATTTTAGTGCATCAGTCAGGCGGTTTCTTATAGACTGAAGACCTTTTGCGGCATTCTCCTCATATTCAGCTAAAAAGTCCTTAATCTCGATTGGTTTCCCGAAGTTAACAACCATGTTTCCCCGGAATCCCTGATATGTGCTAAACTCAATCCCTACCGGGACAATTTTGATAAAGGCTTCGTTTCCTAACAGCTCCTGTGCCTGAATGGCAAGGCGGGCAACTCCTTTCTTCAACGGACGCAATCTTCGCTGTTCGCCGTGATTTCCTTCCGGCATAATTCCAATAGCACCGTTATGTTTAAGCACCTGAAAAGCCATCTCGAAACTGTCGTCGTTATTCGATAGTGATTCTATTCCATCACGGATTCGATACACAGGGATAATTTTTAAAAAGGTGAGAATCTTCTTAACCTTCTCCTGTTTAAAGATATCGGCTCTGGCCATAAAAACAGGCTGACGACGGGTGGAATAAATAATAGCAAGAGCATCCATCAAGGCATTCTGATGGTTGGGAGTAAAAATTACAGGCCCCTCTTCAGGAATATTATGCTCGTTCATGAGACAGATTTCCTCATAATAAACCGAATGATACAAAGATGTTATTCTTTTTAGAATATCATAAGGTTTTGAGTGCGAATACAAATGGTCAGCGTTCATTTTCATTAATATAAAAGCCTTCTTGACGGTGTGAATATATTAAACTTCAACGGTTTTTTCCTTTAACTTTTTCGAATAAAATAAAGCAAGTCCCATTCCGGCAATAATATGCCAGATACCCCACCATGCGGCAATAAAGGCCATTCCGCCCAAACCATTGAAAAGGTTTGGATTAAATATTAAAACCAGTGCCAGTCCCGAGTTATGAATTCCCGATTCGATCCCGATTGTTTTCACATCGTTATTACCAAGCCTGAAAAGTTTAGCCGTATAATGTCCGGTAAAAAATGCCGATGCATTCTGAATTAACACAATTAGAAATATTAAATGAATATATCTCAAAAAGTAGTTAAAGTTAGCAGCCAGTGCTGCAAATACAAATATTGCAAATACTATCAGCGAAAAAATCCGCATGGGTTTATTCAGTTTCTGCGCTAAACCAGGAAACTTCCAGGCAATAAAAATTCCCAGTGCCAAAGGAATTCCCAGTAATATAAACACCGTTCTAACCATTTCCCAGGCATCAATAGAGATGGGTAAAAGCAGATGCGAGGCTTCAGAGTATAAACTTCCGTATAATGCAAAATTGAAAGGAGTCATCACCACTGCAACTATTGTGGAAATAGCTGTTAATGATACTGACAGTTCAACATTGCCCTTAGCCATAAGCGAAAGGAAATTGGAGATGTTACCTCCGGGACAGGCTGCAACCAAAATCATCCCCAATGCAATAGAAGGTGTAGGATGCAATATCAGAACCAAAAGAAATGTAACAGCCGGGACAAGAATATGCTGCGACAGAAAACCCACCAGCACGGGTCGAGGATTTACAGCTATTATTTTAAAATTCACCGGCTTTATTTCTAAAGCAACACCAAACATTATAAGAGCCAGAATTATATTCAGAAACAAAAAACCATCTCCATTAAAGTTCAAACGAATCCCATCCAAAACCTCAAGCCCTTCAGACATAAATAAAATAAATATAGAATTTACAAAAAAACCTGATACAAACTGCTAAGATATAAAATTTAGTAATTATTAATTTACAATCATTCGGGTTGCCATTGAGCACTGCCACCCGGTTAAAAAATAAACGTTTAACTTTACAGGGAACCCGCATTGAATGAATCGTATTAAAATATTTTTTGTTCTTTTGCTCCAAAAATTATTTCAATGACATCCATCGTTAAACTTATCGCAATTCCACTAACAATTATTTTCTACACCTTTTTTGGACTATTGCTTGTTATTTTTCATCTGATCCAGGTTTTGGCTCTCCATCTCGGAGGCTATCATGCACATAAAAAATCGGTCGAAATACTTAATTACCTTATAATAAAGTGCTTTCTACTTGTAGGATCGCGTGTAAAATTTCAGGGATTTGAAAAACTTCCCCAAAAACGACCCTTGATAATTGTTTCAAATCATCAAAGTCAATGGGATATTCCACCGGTGGTGTGGGGGTTTCGGAAACATCATCCAAAGTTTATTTCGAAAATTGAGCTGGCAAAAAATATCCCAAGCATTTCATACAACCTGCGGCATGGAGGTTCGGCATTGATCGACAGAAAAAACGGATCTCAATCAATTCGTGAGCTTATCAAGCTGGGCGAAAAGATTGAGAAGAATAACTATGCCGTTTGCATATATCCTGAAGGCACCCGCAGTGCCGATGGTAAAATGAAAAAATTTCAGCCCGGGGGAATCAAAACACTTCTCAAAGCAGCTCCCTCGGCTATAATTGTACCTTTTGTAATAGACGGCAACTACAAGCTACAGACGAATAAATCGTGGATAATAAATCCTGGCGTAAAGCTTACCTACACTGTCCTCGATCCCATAGAGCCAGGAATGATCCCGGCAGAGGAACTGGTGGAAAAAACCGAACAGGCAATAAGAAATTACTTAAAACAATAAAAAAAATAAAAAATCTCCTGAAAAACGTAACCTCATTGGAAAAGCGACGTATCAGGCAGTATTAAAAAGAACTTAACAACATAACAATATTTTACACCGGGCAACCGGAAAAGAATTTAATCGACAACACCTAACACAAGCCGGAAATTACACCCCGGCTTTTTTATTTTAATCCTTTCTTAACCTCAAAAAACCTGAAAACTTAACTTTGCATATTTCAGATTTCAATTTTATTCTAAATTTGTTTTACATCGAATAGCTCTAACTCTTAACCTCACAGTTGAACTAATTCAGCTAGTTGAAATTTTTAATTAAGGATGAAAAATACAGTTTTACTTTTCTTAGCAATTCTAATAATGAATTCTGTTTATAGCCAGGTGATAGAACCCGACAAGAATTCTCAGCAGAAGGACTCGGTAAGATACTGGCAATATGGAGGCGTTGTGATGCTGAACTTTGGGCAAACAGCGCTATCAAACTGGGCTGCCGGTGGCGAAAACTCCCAGTCGGGCAACAGCTTTTTCAATTTTTTTGCCAACTACAAAAAAAAGAATATAACCTGGGATAATACCATAGATCTGGGATACGGTATGCTAAGGCAGAACGAACAAAACCGCAAAACTGACGACAAGATTGATTTCTCAACAAAATTTGGCATGGCAGCATCGAAAAAGTGGTATTATTCGGCATTATTCAACTTCAAATCGCAATTCAGCAATGGTTATAAATACCCCAACGATACCACCCGTCTGAAAATATCGGAGTTTTTAGCTCCCGCTTACATTGTAACTGCAATAGGTATGGACTATAAGCCTGCTAAATTTTTCACGGCTTTTATTTCGCCCCTTACAGGCAAAATAACAATTGTTGCAAACGACTCGCTGGCTGATCTTGGAGCTTTTGGGGTGGAGGCCGCCAGGTTCGACCCGGTGACCAAAGAAAAAATTGCCAACGGAAAAAACATACGCGAAGAATTGGGAGGATACTGCAAAATAGCGTTCCAAAAAGACATCATGAAAAATGTAAACCTCTCGACTAAAATAGACCTTTTCTCGAATTACGTAAAAAACCCCGAAAATTTAGATGTTAACTGGCAGGTGCTGATTTCGATGAAAATCAATAAATTTATCAGTGCATCTTTATCAACGCATCTGATCTATGACGAGGACATCAGGCCCAAAAACAAAAACACAAATGAGCTTGACCCACCAAAAATTCAGTTTAAAGAAATCCTTGGTGTAGGTTTTTCTTATAAATTTGGTAAAAATGGCAAATAATTATTTGCAAAGATTATAAACCCAAGTTTTTAACCTAAAACTTTAAACCATGTCAGTCTTAAAAGAATTTAAGGAATTTGCCATGCGTGGCAACGTGATCGATCTAGCCATAGGTATTGTTATTGGAGCAGCTTTTGGCAAAATTGTAACCTCGCTTGTAGCCGATGTTATAATGCCTCCTCTGGGACTTCTTATTGGCGGAGTCAATTTTACCGATCTTAAAATAGTGATGAAAGCTGCGGTTGGAGATGCTCCTGCCGTAACATTAAATTATGGCAATTTTCTACAGGTGATATTCGATTTTCTGATCGTGGCCTTTGCAATCTTTTTACTTATTAAAGGCATTAACCGGTTTAAGAAAAAAGAAGAAGCTAAACCAGCAGCTCCGGCAACTCCTTCGAATGAAGAAAAACTTCTGATGGAAATCCGCGACTTACTAAAGAAATAAGATTACGTTGATGCTTACCAAATAATCTATAACCGGAGGTTTCGACAGGCTCAACCTCCGGTTATCACATCAACTCAACAAAAACATAAAACACTACTAACATGAAAGTATTACTTACCAGCTTGCTCCTATACGTTTGTTTTTTCGCTGAAAGTCAAAAAGCAAACCTTCCATTCTATTTCGAAGAACTTACGTCGCCTCAGTTTGAGGAAGCCCTGAAACTTTCTTCGAAAACGGTGATAATCCCGATGGGAATCCTTGAAAAACACGGTCCACACTTGCCGGTTGGAACCGATATAATGGAAGCGAGAGAACTTACACGACGTGCTGTTTCGAAAGAATATGCCGTGGTTTTTCCTCATTATTATTTTGGGCAGATATATGAAGCCAAACATCAACCGGGCGTGATTGCCTACAGTAACAAATTAATATGGGACATGCTTCAGGAGACATGCGATGAACTTGCCCGTAATGGCTTTGAAAAAATAATTCTTGTAAATGGGCATGGAGGTAACAATAGTTTTTTACCATTTTTCTGTCAATCGCAGCTTGCAAATAAAAAGAACTACGCTGTATTTCTCTTCTCGCCCGACGAAAGTGCCGAATACAACAAAAATATTATGGAAATGAGAAAGTCGAAAGGACCGGACCAACATGCCGGCGAAACAGAAACTGCTACCATGTTAACCCACCGACCAGATCTTGTTCATCAGGAAGCGGCGGAAAGTCAGAGTGGTTCGGATCAAAACAGACTTTCGTTACCTTATGCCTATACAGGCATCTGGTGGTATGCAAAATTTCCCAATCATTACTCAGGCAATGGAAAAGTAGCTACAAAAGAACTGGGCGAATACATATATCAATACAACACTGACCAATTGATAAAAATGATTCAGGCAGTTAAGGCTGATACCAAAACGCTGATGTTGCAGAACGAATTTTACGAAAAAGCCAGGTAGCTTCCCAACGGTTTTTTGTTCTTATTGTTTATTAAATTGAAATTGGTAATTTGCCATATAGTTAATTTTTGCGAGCATGAAAAGGTTTCTGTTTTTTGTGGCATGTTTCATGCCTTTCCTTATAAATAATGCCTGTGTAAATGTTCAGCCCCATGCTTCAAAAAACTACTCCGATAGCGCAATTCTTAAAGACCATGTAGAACAGATTACATCCATAAACTTCCGGAATCATCTCGACACAACAGCTCTAAATAAAGTTGCAGGATATATAGAAAGAGAACTCAGGAAACATTCCGTCAGGGTAAGTTTTCAACCTTACAAACTTGCTGGAAAGGTTTATAAAAATGTAATCTGCACATTAGGCCCCGATTCGGGAGAACGGATAATTATAGGGGTCCATTATGATGTACATGGGAATCAGCCAGGAGCTGATGATAACGCAAGTGGTGTTGCCGGACTCCTGGAACTTGCCAGGCTATTGAAAAATCAAACATTGAAATACAGGATCGATCTGGTAGCCTATACACTCGAAGAACCTCCGTATTTCAAAAGCAATGGTATGGGGAGCTTTATCCATGCTCAACATCTATGGAATAACAAGATCGCTGTTAAAGGAATGGTTTGCCTGGAAATGATCGGCTATTTCAGTGATGAGCCCAAATCGCAATCCTACCCATTTGGACCGATGAGATGGTTATATGGCGGAACCGGCGATTATATTCTCGTTGTCCAAAGGTTTGGAAACGGAAAGTTTGGCAGGCAATTCAACCGATTGATCAAAGAGCACGCAACCATAAAAACAAAATTTCTGCGAAGTCCAAAATTTATAACCGGAGTAGATTTTTCGGATCACCGCAACTACTGGAGCTTCGGCTACAATGCTATAATGGTTACTAACACTGCTTTTTACCGGAATAAAAATTATCATACCCCTGGAGACGCGACTGCCACTCTGGATTTTTACCGGATGTCCAAAGTTGTAGACCAGGTTTATCTTTCTTTGCTAAATATTAAATAACATAACTATGCCGCTAATATCTATTGCTCTGGGAATAATAGTTATCCTTTTTCTGGTATCGAAACTCAGGTGGAACATCTTCATCGCTCTTCTGGTATCGTCGTTTGTTGTGGGAGCATTTAACGGCATGAATGTAAACGATATTCTCAAATCAGTTTTATTTGGGATTGGCGAAACTACCGGAAAAATTGTGCTTATAATTGTTTTTGGGGCCATGCTCGGCAAGTTGATAGAAGAAAGCGGAGCTGCACATACCATTACCTACTGGTTTATTTCCATATTTGGAGAAAAAAGGTTACCCCTCGCTTTAATACTTACAGGTTTTGCCATAGGTCTGCCTATGATTTACAATGCCAGCTTTCTGGTACTAATACCCCTTGTATATACATTTGCTGCCACTACCAGGTTTCCACTGCTTTATTTAGGGATTCCGTTGTGCGCCACCATGTCGGTTGCCCATGGCTATCTGCCGCCGCATCCTGCTCCTACAGCAGTAGCTGCCATGTTAAAAGCCGATGTGAATCTCACACTTTTGTACGGCATTATCATAGGTATTCCGGCAATTATTATGGGAGGACCGTTTCTTGCCCGGTTTTTTAAAAATTCAAATGCACAACCACCGGTTGAACTTTTTACCCCCCGGGAATTCTCAAAAGCTGAATTACCAAAAATAAGCGTTAGTCTAATCACCGTTCTCATTCCAATTATATTAATGATAGCAGGGGCCGTTTATAATTTATCCATTGGTGGCGATGGAAAAACCGCTTCCTTTTTCCATTTTATAAGCGATCCGAATTTTGCCTTATTCTTTGCTGTAATAATTGGCATTTACACCCTTGGTGCCAGGAATGGCAGAAAAATGGATAGTGTGATGAAAAGCCTCACCAATTCTGTAGGCAGTGTATCTCTCATTATTTTAATAATTGCAGCCGGCGGCGCATTTAAACAGGTTCTTATCGACAGTGGTGTTGGTAAATATATTGAAGATGTTGCCAATAACATGCATGCCTCACCCCTGATTCTTGCATGGGGTACAGCCGCCTTGCTCCGGCTTGCTTTTGGCTCGGCAACCGTAGCAACTATAACAGCAGCCGGAATGATGGCTCCAATTGTGGCTGGTACGGTTGTTGCGCCAGAACTGGTGGTGCTGGCAGCAGGATCGGGCAGTTTAATGTTTTCGCACTTCAACGATACCGGATTCTGGATGTTTAAAGAATACTTTAATCTCTCCATTAAACAAACCTTTATGAGCTGGACCGTAATGGAATGTATTGTAAGTACAGCAGGGTTAGCGGGAGTATTGGTACTGGATTTATTTATATAAAAAAAGAGCTGCCTATATAAAAAAGACAGCTCCCTATATTGTAATCAGGTTAAGCTTATTTCTTTAAACCTCCACCAAATTCAACACCTATTTTAATACCCAGGTAGTTTTTATTAATCAACGATTCCTGTCCCATAATGGCATGATATTGTAACATCATCTGGAAATGGCTGAAGTTAATACCAATTCTTGGAGAAAAACCAAATTTAGATCCAAGATCAACGTCACCATTAGTAACCTGTTGACCTTCGATACTAACGTCCACCGAACCTAGTCTATAGAAACCTAGACCAGTACCTACAAAAGGACGAATCTTACCTTTACCCATCATATAGTCTCCTGTTAATGAGTAAGTTGAACATCCTGATATACTACTGGAAGTACCTTCAATGTTTTGAACCATTAATGCCCATTCCATTAAAAAACCGACATCAAACTTATTGTTAAGATTGAGTTTAGGCTCCATGTAAAAGCCAATACCACCGCCAGCACCTTCACCTGTAGGAACAGCATACAGCATACCAGTACCAAATTTAAATTTTCTGTAATCTTGACCATTAACATTTGACACACCAAGAACACAAACAGCTAAGGCAATTAAAATTAGATTTTTCATGTGATAAAAAATTAGGTTAAAAAAAATTAATTGGTTTTGGATTTTAAACGGGGTAAAAAAAAGTTGGTTACAGTTTTCAGAAAAAAAAATACTTTTTCCTTATAAACCTAATGTTTAGAGTTCCACAAGAAATCAACTGAAAGCAAGATCTACATTGATGTTAATCAAATTTATTATTTCATTAAATATTGAGAAAAAAAAAGAAACAGATACTCAAATTTTAAAACAATCGAGGGAACAAGACAGTGAAAAAAAATTAATGATCTGATTTATTGGAAATACAAGAATTTATGTTTAAAAAGAACTCGATCCAGTCATTTCCTCCCTTATTTTCTCCCAAACGAACAATTATCAGTTCCCTCTCCGGCTCTATCCATATATATTGTCCAAGGAATCCGGCAGCCCAGAAAGCCAGGCAGTTGTTTTGTTCGTCATATTTCTGCCACCACCCGTAATGGTATGCAATATTGTTATCAATCATGCGGTGGGTGTAATAATTTCGTTTTTGCAAAAGAATTGTGTCGATTATAGCTGATTGTCCTATCCAGGAAGTATTAACAATCTGACTATTATTCCAATTTCCATTATTCAGGTATAAGCGGCCGAATTTGGCCAGATCGATTGCTGAAGCAGCCAAACCTGTTTCCACCTTCTCGAATTTATTTTTCCGACTATCAAGGGAGAATAGAGCATTATGAGAGGTTCCCATCTGCTTCCATAAATATTCTTCAAAGAATTTCGATATTGACACATGGGTAGCATTTTCCAGAATCATTCCCAAAAGAAATGTATTGTAATTATTATATTCGAATTGCATCCCGGCATTTCGCAGCTTTTTTAAGTTTTTCAATGTCAAACTGCGCACATTGGGAGCATGATACGTTTTCGGCAAATCGCCCCATGGCATGTAGTTATTTGCAGAAGTAAGTCCTGAATTCATATTTAATAACGAAGCGATAGTAACATCCCCAAATTTTGCAGAATCAATAGCAGGAATATAGTTCACTATTTTATCATCGACACTACTTATAAATTTTCTCTCAATAGCAATTCCAATAAGGGAAGAAAGAAATGATTTGGTCACAGAAAAGGACTTGCTAATGGTACTGTCAGTATAACCGTTATAATATTGTTCGTAAATTATGGTGTCGCGATGTATTACAAGAAAAGCATTAGTCTCTAATATCTTAAGATATTCATTAAAATCTCCTCGGAACTTCATGTTTTCGAAACTTAATTCCATATCCTTAAAAAGAGAATCATTAATCCTTCTCACAAATCGAAACTCATTATCAGAATGTTTAATAGTCTGATACGGCATTTGCTTAAAATCATTCGTTTTCGGAAAATTCCATACCACATATCGCCCTAAATATGTAGTAGTGCAATTACTCAAAGCCAATACAAGAAAAAAAAGGATAACTGAAGTTTTAAAATTCATATAACAGAGATTTTAAAGCAAATGAGACTTCCTTTCGATTTCCAATTTAGGCCCGGTATAATACAAAACTTTACGGGACAATCTAAATTCAATATTATAACAATTATGTCCAATAATTTGGCGACAATAATAAAACAAAACAATATTGCCCGGTAACTTTTTAGTTTAGATTTACCTGGGGCGAGATAGCTTTTCTAAGTTCTTACATCTAATTATTTTCCCCGGATAGTGAAGCAAAGAATCGGTAAAGCGGCATCAAGCTTGTCCTGAAATTCTCAAAATAGAAAAAATTGAAACAGTCTTTGTCTGTTTATTTTTTGTTTAATTAAGAAATAGCATCTTTTAATTTTGACTTATGTACATTATTACCTCCTTTCCACTATTTTTCCTCAAAATTTTTCTAATTATTGCTAAGTCTGGAAGTTTTTGATATTTTCGCCTAAAAAAAATTTAATGGAATTAGATGGTTCCTCTTTGACTATCAACCGATTCAAGCAAATTGTTTTTGACAATGAAATTGTACAGATAAAAACAGAAGCTAATCAAAGAGTAGAAAAAAGTTATGAGTTTCTTAAGTCGTTCGCTGCCAACAAACTAATATATGGCATCAACACGGGTTTTGGCCCCATGGCACAATATAAAATTGAAGACAATAAACTTATCGAACTTCAATACAATATCATTCGTAGTCACTCATCGGGGTTAAATGGTTTTGCATCCGAAACCGAATGCCGTGGTATTCTGCTGGCCCGCTTAAACTGTTTCTTACAAGGCTATTCTGGTGTTCATCCCAACTTACCTGCCATATTAGCCGAAATGCTTAATAAGCAAGTAATTCCCTGTTTACCAAACCATGGTGGTGTTGGAGCAAGTGGAGATCTGGTTCAGCTTGCTCACCTGGCCTTAGCTATAATTGGTGAAGGTTTAGTTTATTATAAAGGAAAAATAGTTAGTTCTGAGGAGGCATTCACCGAGGCAGGTCTCACTCCGTTTAAAATACAACTGCGTGAAGGCATAGCATTGATGAACGGAGTTTCTGGCATGACCGGACTTGCATCCCTAAATGTTTTTTGGGCGTTGAATGCAGTTCAATGGTCTCTGGCTTTCTCAGCTATTCTGAACGAAATAATGCAATCTTTCGACGACCATTTTTCAACCGAATTAAACAAAACCAAATGTCATCCCGGCCAGCAAACTGTTTCGCGAATGATGCTGGATTTACTTG
The DNA here is from genome assembly GCA_023429135.1 of Bacteroidota bacterium. GTDB lineage: Bacteria > Bacteroidota > Bacteroidia > Bacteroidales > JAAUTT01 > JAAUTT01. The sequence continues at coordinate 30,164 of JAEYWD010000001.1, forward strand.
CCGGTTCTCAATTAATCAAGTCCCGTTCGGGTCATCTTTTTCATGATCAGGAAGGGAGAATAGTATCGAAAAAAGTTCAGGAATACTATAGTTTACGTTGTGTTCCTCAGATAATTGGACCCATTCTCGATACAATATTAAATGCAAAGCTCGTGGTTGAAAACGAACTTAACTCCACAAGCGATAATCCTATTGTAGACGTTGATTCAGAAGAAGTATACCATGGAGGCAATTTTCATGGCGATTACATTTCGATGGAAATGGATAAGTTAAAAATTGCCATGACCAAAATGTCAATTTTAGCCGAAAGACAATTAAATTATCTTTTGAACGATAAGTTAAACGAAGTACTTCCACCTTTTATAAATATAGGAGTACTGGGCTTAAACTTTGGGCTGCAGGGAATGCAATTTACTGCAACTTCAACAACTGCCGAAAACATGACTTTAAGTAACCCGATGTGTGTTCATAATATACCAAATAACAACGACAACCAGGATGTGGTAAGTATGGGATTTAACTCATCCAAAATAGCCGGCACCGTTGTTAACAACACATTTGAAGTTTTGGCTATCGAAGCGGCAGCGATTATCCAGGCAATAGATTATCTGGGACTTGAAAATAAAATGGCAGGCTCCACGCAAAACATCTATCGCTCATTAAGAGCTTTATTCCCGCTAATTATTGATGATAAACCTCAATACGAAAACCTTGCAAAACTAAAAACATACATGCAGTCAACTAATCTTCAAATACTTAACCAAGAATGAAACATCCCTGTTTAAAAATTTCTATATACACCGGAATGATTATCCGGGATGTTCCATCTGACCTTAATAAATTAAACATTAACAGATGAATTGTGCGATTGTAACAGGCGCTTCACGGGGAATTGGAAAAGCAATTGCTTTAAACCTCGCCAGTGAGGGATATCATATTTTACTGAATTATAAAAGTAACGACGAAGAGGCAACAAAAACCCTTAACGAAATAGTATCGAAAGGAGGAACCTGCGAGTTACTTAAATTCGATGTAGTGTCGAAAGAACAGGCAGAGTTGGTTTTAGGCGGCTGGATGGAAAATAACAAGGACAAAACTGTTGAAATTCTGGTTAACAATGCAGGAATTCGCGATGACAGTCTGATGATGTGGATGACCGACCAGCAATGGAACTCAGTTATGGAAACAAACTTATCGAGCTTTTTTTATATTACACGATTAATTTTAAACCATATGTTGATGAAACGATATGGAAGAATAATTAATATTGTATCCTTATCGGGAATTAAAGGCTTACCCGGGCAGGTAAACTATTCGGCCGCGAAAGCCGGTATAATAGGAGCCACGAAAGCTTTAGCCCAGGAAGTTGCCCGCCGGTGTGTTACTGTAAACGCTGTGGCACCTGGTTTTGTAAGAACCGATATGACTAAGGACCTAAACGAAAAAGAACTTGCAGAACTAGTACCGATGAAACGATTTGGAACACCTGAAGAAGTTGCCGACCTTGTTAGCTTCGTAGCCTCTAAAAAGGCATCGTATATAACAGGAGAGGTAATTTCCATTAATGGTGGAATACTTTAGAATAAAAAAATGAAAATATATGCTCAACAGAGTTGTAATTACGGGAATAGGTATATACTCTTGCATTGGGAGAAACCTTGATGAGGTAGCACAATCACTCTACAAAGGGAAATCGGGCATAGTCCTGATCGATGAAAGAAAGAAATATGGTTATCGGTCGGGCTTGTCGGGAAAGCTAGAGCGTCCAAACCTTAAAGAATTGCTGGATCGCAGAGCAAGAATAATGTTGCCCGAGCAAGGCGAATTTGCATACATGTCCACCCTGGAAGCTTTGAAAAAAGCAAACCTCCCTCAGGATTATATAGAAAATCACGAAGTTGGAATATTATTCGGGAACGATAGCTCAGCTCAATCTGTAATTGAGGCCAATGATATAATACGTGAAAAGGGCCAAACCATAATGGTTGGCTCTGGTTCGGTATTTCAAACCATGAACTCAACCGTAACCATGAATCTGGCAACAATTTTCAGGTTAAAAGGCATCAATTTCACCATAAGTGCTGCCTGCGCCAGCGGATCGCATTCAATTGGTTTAGGTTATATGATGATCAAACATGGTTACCAGGATTGTATTATTTGCGGAGGAGCTCAGGAAGTAAATAATTACTCCATGGGTAACTTCGATGCACTGGGCGCCTTTTCGATCCGGGAGGATGAGCCCGAAAAAGCATCCCGACCGTTCGACAAAGACCGCGATGGTCTCGTTCCCAGTGGTGGAGCTGCAACAATTATCCTCGAAAGTCTGGAACATGCTCTTAAGCGCGGTGCTCCAATTCTGGGCGAAGTTTTGGGATATGGATTTTCGTCAAATGGCGGTCACATCTCCAACCCTACTGTTGAAGGTCCTTCCCGTGCATTGGAAATGGCCGTTAAGCAAGCAGATATAGTTCCTTCGGCTATCGACTATATAAACGCACATGCAACCTCAACCCCTGCTGGCGACGCTACCGAAGCGAAAGCTATATTCAATGTTTTTGGCGACAAGGGGCCACTTGTAAGTTCAACAAAATCGATGACTGGCCACGAATGTTGGATGGCAGGCGCAAGCGAAGTTGTTTATTCCATGATCATGATGGATAAAGGCTTTGTTGCTCCCAATATCAATTTTGAAAACCCCGATGAAGACTCAGCCAAATTAAACATAGCTTCCAAAGTTGTTGAAAAAGATATCAGAATATTGTTATCAAACTCCTTTGGGTTTGGAGGAACAAACTCGTCGCTCATTGTTTCAAAGTATAATCAATAAAAACTACATATGACCAAAAATGAAGTAGCGGAAAAAATCAATTATTTTTTGATTGAAGAATTTGAAGTGGATGGGGCCAAAATAACTCCTGAGGCTAATCTGAGAGAAACATTACAACTGGACAGCCTCGATTATATTGACCTCGTAGTTGTAATTGAAAGCAATTTCGGTTTCAAGGTTCAACCTGGTGATTTCACCAACATTGTAACCTTCGACCATTTCTATGATTACGTGATCAGCAGGTCGGAAAATAAATAAAGCATGCAGAAGTGGGATGGCAAATCAAAAGGAACTCCGCTCGGATATAAAATTTTCATTTATACCCTGCGCTTAGGAGGAGTTGGTTCAGCTTATTTCCTGCTTCGGTTTGTTGCCCTTTATTATTTTTTTTTCTCGTGGAAATCATCAGCAAACATGCTATATTACTTTCGTGGAAGGCTAGGGTATTCCAACTTAAAAGCATATTTTTCTTTATATAAAAATTACTATACATTTGGTCAAACCCTCATCGACAAAGTATTTACCATGGGTAACATGGGAGGCGCATTCACCTTTACCTACGAAGGAGAAAACTACCTCCACAAAATTGTTGATGAAGGCAGAGGAGGGCTTTTGTTAAGTGCCCACATCGGAAACTGGGAAATTGCAGGATATTACCTGAAGCGTATTAAAACAAGGGTTAATCTGGTTATGCTCGATGCGGAATCGGAAAACATAAAAAAATACCTCAATTCTGTAACCGGCGGGAAGGATTTTAATATCATCCCTTTAAAAGAAGATCTTTCGCATGTTTACCAAATTTTTGAAGCATTAAAAAACAACGAACTGGTTTGTATTCATGCCGACAGGTATATTGAAGGTAACCGTTCTATTGAAAGAAATTTCCTGGGAAAACCGGCTAAGTTTCCAGAAGGTGTATTCCATCTGGCTGTTTTATGCCAGGTACCCATTTCTTTTGTCTTTGCTTTTAAAGAGAATTCAAGGCATTACCATTTTGATGCAACGCCTCCCAAGGTATACTCTGGAAAAACAAAGGAAGAAAGCAAACAGGAACTGGTGTCTGATTATATTGAAGCACTTGAGGAAAAGGTATACCTACATCCAACACATTGGTTTAATTATTATAATTTTTGGGAAGATAAATGATAGCCATAGGAGATCAGTTATTTCAGTATATTCCTCAAAGACCGCCTGTTGTTATGATTGACAGACTTGAAGAAGTGTCGGAGACAGGAATAATTTCAGGGCTGTATGTCGATACAAATAATATCTTTGTAGAAGATGGCCATTTAAAAGAACCGGGATTAATTGAAAATATAGCTCAGACAATTGCCGCCGGAGCAGGATACAAACAAGTATCGCAGGGGATTCCTGTATTGTTGGGATTTATTGCAGCCATTCGCGATTTAAAAATAAATGCTTTACCAGCAGTTGGTCAAACTTTGAAAACGGTTGTGACCATTATAAATGAAGTGATGGATGTAACTATTGTGAAAGGTGAAATATGTGCAGGAGAGCAATTGATGGCAACATGTGAAATGCGAATTTTTATCTCTAAAACTTAATAATATGAACCGAGCATGTTTTTACCAAAACACAGAGCTTGTGAGCTCAACGAAGTTAAACTTGCATGAACAAAAGCAACATGCGAGCTGCATCCGACCTATAAAAAATAATTTTGCACGAATGAAACGTATTTTTATATTCCTGGCCGTATTAATACCAGCAATTAGTTTACAATTATCGGCTCAAACATCGGACCAAGATGTAAAAGACGCTCTCACCAATACCAGTTTAAAGGTTACCTGGCTCGGGGCCGATTTTTCGCATTGCAAAATAAAAGGCACCTTTGATTGTACGCCCGAACAATTTGTATCACAATTTATTCCGGCAATAAATAATGTAATCCTGGCAGAACCTACCAAATACGATTTTGCGAAATTTCTTAACAAAGCTTCCTTCACCACCGACATACAATCGGTAACCAAAGCCAACAGCGCTATTGACCCGGGGATGATGACCCAGGATGAAAAAACAAAACTTGATGAAGCAACCATTAACAAAATTGTTTCGGGTTACGATCTGAAAGGGAAAGAAGGCATAGGAGCAGTGTTGATATACGAATCGATCAGCAAACAAGATTTATATGCAACCATGTATTTCGCTTATGTTAAAATGCCCGAAGGCAAAGTTATATTAAGCAAACCGGTGGGTGCAAAACCTGCGGGGTTTGGATTGCGCAACTTTTGGGCTTCCACTGTTTACAGTTTTCTTAAAGATTATAACAAAGCATATCTTAAGGCCTGGAAAACAGATTACGGTATCAAATAAATGTTGAATGCAGCCTGCTCTTAAAGTAAGTACAGAAGTATTAGTTCGTTTCAGTGAGGTCGACTCTCTCACTATAGTTTGGCATGGACACTATGTGAAATATTTCGAAGATGCCAGAGAGAAGTTCGGCCTCCAATATGGCCTGGGCTACATGGATGTATACAAAAATGGGTTCGTAACTCCAATTGTAAAACTCGATTGTGAATTTAAGAGACCTTTGATGTATGGCGATAAAGCAATTGTTGAAGCTACTTTTATTAACACTCCGGCTGCCAAAATTCAATTTCGTTTTAAGATATTCAATGCTGCAAACAAGGAAGTGGTTGCAACAGGATCGTCGACCCAGGTATTTCTTACCAGAGAAACATTTGAGTTGCATTTAACAGTACCTGAGTTTTTTGCCGAATGGAAAAAGAAAATGGGGATTATACAATGAAAAGAGTTTTTGCAATAGCAAACAGCATTGTATCTCCCCTGGGGCTAACAGCTTCCGAAACTTTCAGAGCGGTTTCAGAAGGGAAAAGTGGGTTACGTCCTACTAATCACGAATATCTTACAAATCAAACTTTTACTTCTGCATTTTCTCAGGAACAATGGACAAATATTATTGCTAAAACACAAAATTACAATCTACATTCCCGGTTCGAGCAATTGCTTACCAGTTCAATTATTGATGTAATTTCCGAAGCTGATATTAATCCTTCCGATAATGGCACCATTTTAATTATTGCAACCACTAAAGGGAATATCGAACAGCTTTCAACAATGCCGCTGGATCATTTATACCTTCACCGTACAGCAAAATCAATAGCAAACGCACTAGGTTTTACCAATTCTCCGTTAATAATTTCGAATGCCTGTATTTCGGGGGTTGCAGCAATTATAGCAGGTGTGCGGCTTTTAAAAGTAGAGCGGTATCATACTGCAATAGTGGCTGGTGCAGATGTTCTTTGTGAATTTATCATTTCGGGCTTTAATGCTTTAAATGCCTTAAGTACAGAACCCTGCCGCCCGTTCGACAAAGACCGTACAGGAATTAACCTTGGAGAAGGGAGTGCAGCTATAGTTCTAAAGGTCAAAGAAAGAGCCGGAAATTCGGATATTGAAATCCTCGGAGGCAGTGTAACAAACGATGCTAATCACGTTTCAGCTCCTTCACGAACTGGCGAAGAGCTGTCCAGAGCTATAGGTAATGCGCTCAACGAAGCCGGACTTACAAAAAACGACCTGCAATTTGTATCAGCTCACGGAACGGCAACCTCTTACAACGACGAAATGGAGGCAAAGGCCTTAACATTGGCCGGATTATCGCATCTTAAAACCCATAGCTTAAAAGGATACTTCGGCCATACCCTGGGAGCGGCCGGATTAATCGAATCAATCGTTTGTTTTATGTCTCTCCGGAATCAGATTTTTATTCCCAGCACCGGTTTTGAGCATCAGGGAACCAGTGAATATGTCAATATTTATACATCTTCATCGGAAATCTCGCCGGGAGCAGCAATTAAAACAATGGCCGGCTTCGGAGGATGCAATGCTGCGTTAGTTTTTCAACAGGATATCAGATAAAAAATGGAGTTTTTTAATAAGGACCAGAAAAGCGCCCTGGAAGGGATGGAGTTAGCACAGTGGATTGCTTTTGCGCCTGTTGTTTTTCAGGCTTCCCGTGCGTTGAGGAATTTTGGAATTCTTGATGCTATCAACAATTCACGTAAAGAAGGAATTACCTTCGACGATCTTAGGAAACAAATAAACCTGAGTAATTACGGCCTTAGAGTACTTTGCGAAGCAAGCCTGGGAATTGGCTTATTGTATTTCGACAATAACCGTTACTATATTTCAAAAGCTGGCATCTTTTTTTTGAACGATCAGCTAACCGAAGCCAACACCGATTTTATACACGATGTTTGCTACAAAGGACTTTTCAGCCTCGAAGATTCGATAAAAAACGGGAAGCCCGAAGGTTTAAAAGTTTTCGGAACCTGGAATACTGTTTATGAAGCGCTTTCAAAATTGCCCGCAAACATCCAGGAAAGTTGGTTCAAATTCGATCATTATTATTCCGATGGATCGTTCCCTTATGCCCTACCGATAGTTTTTGCCGGCAACCCTTCCAAAATTCTCGATATTGGCGGTAACACCGGGAAATGGGCATTTAAATGCCTAGATTATTCCAGTAATGTCCATGTTTCGATTATGGACCTGCCCGGACAATTGGAATTCGCTAAAAATAATGCAAGTTCTCTGGGGCTGACAAACCGCATGGAGTTTATTGAAGCTAACATTCTCGATCAGAATCAGAGCATTCCTTCCGGTTACGATATAATCTGGATGAGTCAGTTCCTCGATTGTTTCTCCGACGACGAGATAATATCTATACTTCGCCGTTGTGCTAAAGCTATGAATAGCGCAGGCCGGGTTTACATAATGGAAACATTCTGGGATCGTCAGCAGTTTAAAACATCAGCTTTCTGCCTTCAGATGACCTCTTTATACTTTACAAGCATTGCTAATGGCAATAGCCAGATGTATAATTCCGAAATTTTTACTGCTTTGATTGAAAAAGCAGGTTTAGCGGTAGAAGAGATGATTGACAATATTGGTGTTAGCCATACTATTGTAAAATGTAAACTACCCGATTAATGCTACTGATTTCAGGATATTGCAATGCTTCGAATGGTCAGGCATATCTCAACGGAGAGCCATGCCTTGATTCGCCTGTAAAAAACTTGGAGTCACTTATTGAAGCTCTTATTCAAAAATATAAAGTTACCCATCCCCGTTTCGGAAAAATGGACCGATTATCGCAGCTCGGATTTACTATAGCGGACATGATACTTCAAAACACCCATCTTGCCGATACTCACGATCCCTTTAAACTGGGAATGGTCCTAAGCAATTCATCCTCAAGCCTCGATACCGATATAAAGTATTGGGAGTCGACCTCAGGCATTCCGAGCCCTGCACTTTTTGTGTATACGCTCCCCAACATTGTTCTCGCCGAAATAAGTATTAAGAACAAATTCAAAGGAGAAAACTATTTTTTTATCTCCGAAAAGCCCGACTTCAACTTACTGCATACTTACATAACTGAAATGTTCATAAGTAAAAGGCTTGAAGCTTGTTTGGGAGGATGGGTTGAAGTACTCGAAAATAATTTCGACGCCTTTCTTTTTTTGGTGGAAGAAAAGCAGCACGCAAATATGTTAGAATTTACCGAAGAAAATATTACAACCATATATAAAAAACATAACAATGGAACAGTTAATGACTGAATTGAAGCAATCTGTGATTAATCACCTGAAACTTCAAGATGTTACACCGGAACAAATTGACAATGATGCTCCGCTTTTTGGCGCAGGCTTAGGATTGGATTCTATTGACGCACTGGAGCTTATTGTGCTTCTTCAACAGGATTATGGAGTGAAAATTAAAAATGCAGAGGAAGGGAAAAGCGTTTTCAGGTCAATAAGAACTATGGCCGATTTTATTAATCAAAACAGGGCTTGATTAATGAAAGTTTATGTAGCCGGAATAGGTGTAATATCGTGCATCGGAACAGGTGTTGAAGAAAATTTCGGTTCTCTTGTCGCTTCCCGACATGGTATAACAGGAAAATCGGAAGATCTGGATCCGTTTCTTCCCGGACTTCCCATGGGCTGCGTAAACCTAAACAACTTGCAACTTGCCGAACTAAGCGGAGGGAACAAAAAATGGCCACGTGCCGCACTTTTGAGCCTTGTGGCTGCCAAAGAAGCCATTAGTCAACTCAATTATCGCAATCTGAAAGTGGGATTTATCTCGGCAACAACTGTTGGCGGAATGGACCTAACTGAGACAGGGTATGAAAAATGGGAAAATACCGGAAAATTCGATAACCGGAATTTTATTAATCACGAATGCGGCAAAACAACCGAGCTGGTAGCTGGTAAATTAGGCATCAATAGCTTTGTTTCCACAATTAACACAGCGTGTTCGTCTTCGGCAAATGCAATAATTCTTGCCTCAAGGCTTATTAAACAGGGAATTGTTGATATTGCCATTGCCGGTGGCACCGACGCTTTAACGCGTTTCACCCTGAATGGCTTTAACACTTTGCTTATTCTCGATCAGCAACATTGTCGACCGTTCGACCAATCCAGGTCGGGTTTAAATCTTGGAGAAGGTGCTGGGTATATTGTTCTGGCTGGTGAAAAGGCAATTGACCAAAACCATCTGAATGTTTTGTGCGAACTTAAAGGGTATGCAAATGCTAACGACGCTTTTCATCAAACAGCATCTTCACCCGAAGGAGTAGGATCGTACCTGGCCATGAGCCAGGCGCTTAAAATGGCAGGGGTACCCAGTATCAAGGTCGACTACATAAATTTACACGGAACAGGAACTTCAAATAACGATGCCTCGGAAGCTTCGGCCATTAAAAAGCTTTTTCAGGAGCATATTCCGGCCCACAGCTCTACCAAAAGCTTTACGGGACATACCCTTGGGGCTAGTGGCGGAATTGAAGCCGTTTATAGCATATTGGCCATTCAGAAAAAATTCCTGTTCCCCAACCTCCGGTTTTCGTCAGTGATGCCGGAAATTGGTGTACCTCCGGTTCTTTATGGCAAAGAAGAAAACATTCAAAATGTACTTTCAAATTCTTTTGGATTTGGAGGCAACTGCTCTTCCCTTTTATTTTCGAAAGTTTAGGCAATGAAAATATATATTACAAGTGAGGCTGCTATTTCTCCATGGGACCATGATTTTTCATCGCCGGCTAAAGGTGGTGCTTACCCGTGCATAGAACCCAATTATTCCGATTACCTGGATCCCAGAGCTATGCGACGAATGAGCCGCATAATGAAAATGGGTCTTACCACAGCGCTTGCCTGTCTTAATAAAACGAACACAGGAAATCCCGACGCTATAATAACCGCAACAGCCCTTGGTTGTCTTGAGGATACAGCAGCCTTTTTAAACAAACTTTCGCATAAGGAAGGGCAGTTACTCAACCCAACACCTTTTATACAGTCCACACATAACACAGTTGGCGGCGCAATTGCCTTACAATTGAAATGCAACAGCTACAATAATACTTTCTCGCATCAGGGCTTTTCGTTTGAAAGTGCATTAACCGATGCTATGCTTCTGCTGCGCGAAAAACAGAACGGTAATATTTTGCTGGGAGCCCTGGATGAACTTATCGAACCAGTGTCTACGATACTGAATCAGCTCCGAGAACTGAAACCTTCGAACAAAAACATGGCAGGTTCCGGCGAAGGTGTTATTTTCTTTAACCTGTCAGGGGCCTATGCACCTAATGCCTTAGAACTGGTACATTTTGAAACACTATTCAATCCAACGGCCGATATACTTGCTTCAACATACTCGTCCATAGTGGAATGCGAAGAAAGGCCCGGTGTAATACTCGCAGGGATCAATGGCAGCTTCAAAAACGATAAGCATTATAACTGGCTGCTTTCGTTGGAGAAAGAAATACCGGTAATTGCTTATAAAAATTATTGTGGCGAATATCCTACGGCTTCAGCTTTTGCTCACTGGCTGGCTTGTTATATGCTGAGAAATGGCTTCAACAACAAACAACCGGAGAGCATACTGATATACAACCATTTTGAAGGAAGAAACCATTCCTTTTCGGTCATAAAAAAATGATAAAACCAATTACATATTTTCTTTTAAGCGTTGGGCTGATCTCTCTTCTGGTTTTTATGATTACGCCCTCCTTAAGAAATTATATAATCTATCCGGCAGCAGTCAGTCTTATTGGGAGTTTATTGCTTGTAGCAGGGGTCGTTAAAGTTCAATGGAGCTTTTTTGCTAAAAACTTCTGTTCCATTCCGGCTTCAGTTAACGAAATAGCGCTCACCTTCGACGATGGACCACATCCTGAAACCGGAAGACTTTTAGATATTCTTGATCGCTACAATGCAAAAGCTACATTTTTTTGCATTGGAACCCAAGTTGAAAAATATCCCGGAATAGTTAAGAGAATAATTCAGTCGGGACATAGCATAGGTTCTCACACATACAATCACACCTGGAAATTTACCTTAAGCAGTTACAGAGAAACAACAACGGAAATAACCCGAGGTATAGACGCCATAGAACAGATTACCGGGAAAAGAACCCTGTTATTCAGACCTCCCTATGGCATTACCAATCCAATAATCGGAAAAAGTATAAAAAAGAATAAACTAGTGAGCATTGGCTGGAATATTCGTACTTTCGATACAACTAAGAAACATGCGGATGATGTTTTTCGGAAAGTTGCTGCCGAACTTAAACCGGGAGCAGTTATACTGATGCACGACCGGCTGAAAATCACGGTAGACGCGGTTCCGCAGGTTCTGGAAGAAATCACGAAAAGAGGCCTTATAACCGTTACAATAGAACAAGCACTTAAAACCGGGCACTATGCTTAGAGCAATTACAATATCAATTCTGCTGATCCCTGCAATGCTTTTCGGGCAAAAAAACTTTGTTCCATGCAAGGATATTGCTGCTTTCAAAGCTCAATATATTGAAACTTCAAAAGCACTGGAAACACTCAAATGCAATTTTATCCAGGAAAAAAGTATTTCAATGCTCAAGGATAAGCTTGTTTCGAATGGAGAATTTGTATTTAAAAAGACGGACAAACTCCGAATGGAATTTAAACAACCTTATCATTATGTTTTTATCTTGAACGGAAACAAAATTTTTATCCAGGATAATCAGAAAAAAACAGAGATTTCGGCTGCGGGAAATAAGTTATTCAAAAAAATAAGTCAAATTACCGTTAGTTCAGTAAGCGGGGATATTCTAAACAGTAAAGACTTCAAGGTGAATATCTTCGAAAACAGCTCGCAGTATATGTTACAACTTACACCTCAAAGCAAAGAGATTAAAGAAATATTTAAATTATTCCAGATTTATATCAGCCGTACCGATAATCTTATAAACACTATAGAAATGACGGAGGTTTCGGGCGATAAAACTATGATTACATTTACCGATAAAAAAACAAATTTACCTTTAAGTGATGCGTTATTTACTCTTAAGTAGCATGTTAATTCTGATGGCATGCACTACATCAAAAAAAATTTCGCAACAATCAACAGGCAATAAAATCCCGGTTTTTCAATGGGACACCATTACTACCTTTAAAGCCAATATTACTGTATTAAACAGAGATTATACCGGGATGATGATTTTAAACAGGGAGAACGACAGCTCTTACCGTGTTATACTTACAACAGGAGTAGGACCTAAGCTTATTGATATGAATATCACCTCGAAAGGCTACACTAAACTTTACGCAATTAAACAGTTGAACCGAAAGGCACTTCTAAACATGCTCTGGGAGGATTTTGGAACAATGGTGAATATTTTTGCCAAAAACGAATCATTACCTACCTCCTCAGAATCCGTTTGTTTTCCTGTGCGTAAGAAACTTACGGCCTGTTACAATTATGAGACAAAGCAATTATCCCCATCAAGTGCATATTTCATGGAAGGGCCTGACATGAAAACAAAAATTAGCTATTTTTACGACAATAAGAACCATCCCGACTCGGTTGTTATTGAGCATTTATCATTTAATATGAGTTATTATTTCAAAAAACTTAACTAAACAATGCTTGAGAATAATTTTTACTCCACCATACACTTTGCTACCGAAAATAACGGAGCCAAAGCCAAAGTAAAGCTTAACAGAAAACATCCCATATTTAGCGGACATTTCCCGACGGTACCGGTGGTTCCGGGTGTATGTTCGGTTCAGATGATTCAGGAATTAGCCCAAAAAGCTGTCTCCTCAAAACTAATACTTTGCGAAGGCGAGAACATTAAATTTCTTGGAATAATAAATCCCGACGAAAATCCTGAGCTTGATCTGGAGTTTACATATAAAACTAACAGTGAGGGCGATCTTTTAGCTTCGGCTTCAATTTCGGGAAATGGAATTGTTTTTCTTAAATTTAAGGGACGGTTCAAATGTTAAATAATGAGCAAACCAATAATTTATGCAAAAAGCATAAAGTTTGTGTTATAATTCCAACCTATAACAACTGCAACACTGTAGCAGATGTTGTTACAAAAACGACATCGTACTGTTCTGATGTGATTGTAGTTAACGATGGCTCAACTGACAATACCCCGCAATTACTGGAAAACATCCCTGGTATTTACCTTATAAGCTATCAGGTAAATAAAGGCAAAGGCTATGCCCTAAAAACCGGGTTTGCCAAAGCGGCAGAGATGGGATTCGAATATGCAATTACAATTGATTCGGATGGTCAGCATAATCCTGCCGACATTACTTTCTTTCTTGAGAAACTGGAGTCCGAGGGCGAAGCAATGATTATTGGTAACCGGAATATGGATCAGCCAGGAATTCCTAAGAAAAGCAACTTTGGCCGTCGATTTTCCAACTTTTGGTTTTGGGTAGAAACAGGAATCAAAAATAACGATACACAATCGGGCTTTAGGCTTTACCCGCTCCGTCCCTTCAAAAAGATGAAGCTTTTTACCCGTAAGTTCGAATTTGAAATTGAAAGCATAGTTCGCCTGGCATGGAAAGGCTTTCCGGTAACTTCCGTTCCTGTTTCGGTAATTTATATGCCAAAAGAAACACGAGTATCGCATTTCAGGCCCTTTCAGGATTTTACCAGAATCAGTATACTCAATACCTTTCTGGTATTCCTTGCTTTTGCCTATTTCCGCCCGGTAATGTATCTGCGGACATTAAAAAAAAACGGCATTAAACACCTCCTCGGAACAAATAGCAAACCATCCACACAAGCATTCAGCGTAGCTTTCGGAGTTTTTATGGGAATAATTCCCATTTGGGGATTTCAACTGGCAACTGCAATACTTCTTGCATTCCTGTTAAAACTTAACAAACCACTGGTAATTCTTTTTGCTAACATCAGCATTCCTCCCTTCCTTCCTTTTATTTTATATTTGAGCATGTTATGCGGATCGATATGGGTTACAAGTACGACACCGCTGTTTTTTATACCAGATAAAATGGATCTGAACTATGTTAAGCCATTTCTTTTGCAATACATTGCAGGAAGTATATCTTTGGCAATTATTGCAGCAGTAGCATTTGGATCGGCAACCTATGCTTATTTGCTGATAAAAAACAAAATCAAGACCTGAGTTTTTTTATGAAATTGATTTTCATTAGCATATATAACTTTTTCGAAAACCGTAAACCTCTGTTATGGGCTATTCTCATTGCCCTTTTTGCCGTATTTGCATTTATGGCAACCCAAATAATTTTCGAAGAAGATATATCCAAAATTTTAAATCTCGATAGTAAAACCAGGAAAAACAATCTGATTGTTCAAAGCTCCAATGTTACGCATAAGCTTATTTTCATTGTTTCTCATAACGACACTGCAATAACAGATCAGGAGAAGTTAATTAGCTTTGCTGACAGCCTTGGTTCATCCTTAGCGAACAACACGGGAAATTTAATTAAAAACATTTCTTTAAAAATTGAGGAGGATCACCTTCAATCTTTTTATTCGATATTTCTCAACAACTTACCCGTTTTCCTGGAAAAGAACGATTATAAAAACCTTGATTCACTATTTACTGAAAACAGCTTAAGAAACAATATAAATGCTAACCTCCAGACGCTTTCCACCCCGCTTGGAGTGATGTCGAAGTATAATCTGATGTACGATCCGGCAGGTGTTGGCAATAACTTCTTTAAGCGTTTACGCACCTTACAAACAACAACATCTCTTACAACTTATAACGGGTATCTTTTTTCAAAAGACAGTAAACACCTGGTTTTCTATCTTGAGCCATCGAATATTTCGAACGAAACAAAGCATAACGGCCAGTTAATCGACAATATTGATATAGAAATTAAAAAGCTTACGAGCCTTCCATCTTTTAAAAATACCGAATGCAGATACTACGGAGCGGCGGCAGTTGCTGTAGGTAATTCCCGCCAGTTACGACACGATACATTTCTTACACTCGGACTCTCAGGTTTATTCCTGTTTTCACTTTTGGTTCTGGTATTTCGTAAACGTCGAATTTCTTTATTGATCCTGCTCACTGTGGCTTTTGGCGGAGGATTTGCCCTTGCTGCAGTAGCTCTTATAAAAACATCAATATCGTTAATAGCAATAGGAGCCGGCTCTGTTATACTGGGCATTGCAGTAAATTATCCCATCCATTTGTTGTCGCACAATCTGCACTCAAAAAATATCCGTGAAGTAATTCGTGATATGGTTGTTCCGCTTACCATAGGCAGCGCAACAACGGTAGGAGGTTTTTTATGCCTGTTATTCATGAAAACGGAACTCCTACGCGATCTCGGATTATTTGGAGCTTGCAGTTTAATTGGAGCGGCATTATTTACTTTAATATTCTTCCCCCACCTGATGGGCGATATTAATCAGGATAATAAAACCAGGGCAGCAGAATATTTCGAAAAAATAGGCAAAATTTCGTTTGAACAGAAAAAATTACCGATTGCCATAATATTCATCCTCACTCCGGTATTGCTATATTTCTCATTTCAGGTTAGTTTCGAAAGCGATTTAACAAAGCTTAATTATCTTCCCAAACACCTTAAAGAATCCGAAAATCTTTTAAATCAAATTAACGGAGGACAAAAGCAAACCGTTCAGGCAATTTCGTATGGAAAAAATAAAGAAGAGGTTATTTCCAATGTATTTACCATTAAGGAATTAACCGACAGTCTAAACAGAAATGGCATTGAGTGCCAGTTCCAGAGTCCTGCAAGTGTTTTGCCACCGGTTCATATTCAGGAGCAAAGGGTTGAGTTATGGAATGGCTACTGGACCCCGGAACGCAAGGAATTGGCTCTTAAAAACCTGAGCAAGGTAGGATTGGAACTTGGCTTCACTCCTGAAGCTTTTGAAAATTTTTCGCAAATGCTGTCTCAAAAGGCCGCAATTCTGTCTTCTGAAGATTATAATTTGCTGATCGACGGATTTACAAACGATTTATTGTCTGGAAAAGACTCTCTTTACACATTTGTTTCGCAAATTAAAGTTAGTCCGGAGAACCAGCAAATGCTTCTCGCTGCTCTGACAAACCTTAACGGGACTGCTACCATCAACTGGAAACAAATGGCCGATCGGTTGCTACAAATTATCAATGTCGATTTTAATTTATTGTTTATACTCACCATTTCCCTTGTTTTTATTGCTCTGTTGCTTACTTACGGAAGAATTGAGCTTACCCTGGTTACTATTATTCCGATGGTAGTTTCGTGGATCTGGATTCTGGGACTTATGGCAGTTTTTGGGCTAAAATTCAATTTTGTCAATATCATACTTTCAACGTTTATTTTTGGATTAGGCGACGACTTCTGCATTTTTGTGATGGATGGCTTACAACAACAGAACAAAACAGGCAGAAAAAGTCTTGCGTCAATCCGAATGGGAATATACCTGTCTGCAATTACAACAATAATAGGTTTTGGGGTATTGATTTTTGCACAACATCCGGCATTGCGCTCCCTGGCTTTTGTTTCTATTTTAGGAATTATGTCTGTTTTGTTTATATCCCAAACGCTTGAACCCTATCTTTTCAACCGGTTAATAACACAGCAACAACAAAATAGGAGGCCGCCGTTAACATTTACTATTATCCTGAAATCTGTTTTTGCTTTCTCGTACTTTGTTTTTGGCAGCATAATACTTTCTGCAATTGGACCTACTATAATGCCTTTCAGACTGATAGCTAAAAAAAGGAGCAATTATATTTATCACTGGTTTATACAGAAATTTGTAAAATCGCTGCTATCCATAATGGCCAATGTACGGAAGGCATATTTAAACCCTTTCAACGAAAGTTTTTCGAAACCGGCAATTATTATTAGCAATCATCAGTCGGTACTAGACATTCTTTTAATTATTTCTATTCACCCCAAAATAATACTTTTAACCAACAAATGGGTATGGAATTCGCCTGTTTTTGGGTTTGTGGTGCGCATGGCCGGATATCACCCTATTGTGGAAGGTGTTGAAACCAGCATAGATAAACTTTCAAAAGCAGTAGCCAATGGGTATTCCATTGCTGTTTTCCCCGAAGGAACAAGAACCCCCGATGGCAAACTGCAACGATTCCATAAGGGAGCTTTTTATCTGGCTCAAGAACTCGGACTCGATATAATTCCGGTTCTGATACATGGAACAAGCCGCTGTTTAACCAAGGGAAGTTTTGTTTTACGCGACGAGACTATTTCGTACAAAATATTAAAAAGGATAGACGCAACCGACACTTCAGTTGGAGTGACTTACCAGGAAAGAGCTAAGCATATTTCGCGTGCATTTAAAGCTGAATATGCAAAATTTGCACAAGAGCAGGAAACCCCACGTTATTACCGGAACGAACTAATTTCTGGCTATCTATACAAGGGTCCTGTGTTAGAGTGGTATCTTAAAGTTAAAATACGACTGGAAAACGACTATCAGATTTTTCAAGAACTGGTGCCCGCTAAAGGAGTGATTCTGGATGCCGGTTGTGGATATGGCTTCCTGTCGCACATGCTTTCGTTTTTATCTTCCGATAGAGATATTCTTGGAATAGATTACGACGAAGATAAAATTGAAGTAGCCAGCAACGTGTTTTTTAAGAGACCTCACGTATCCTTTGTTGCTGCCGATTTGGAAAATTACGAGGTTAAGCCTGCCGACTGTATCATTATAAGCGACGTGCTTCATTATATGAGCGAAGCTGGCAGAATAAGATTTTTGCTGAACTGTTTTGCGCAGTTAAATGAAGGCGGTTCGATTATTATACGTGATGCCGACCAGAGTAAGGAAGCTCGACATAAAGGCAGCGTTCTGACTGAAATATTTTCGACAAAAATATTCCGGTTTAATAAAACCCAGAACGCATTAACTTTTTTCTCCAGCGCCGATATTATTGAACTTGCCTCCAGGAATGGATTAAAAGCAAAAACTATTGATAATACTAAATTAACATCGAACATTCTGATTGTCTTGAACAAAAACAAATGAAACAGTACGATTTTGTAATAATTGGAAGTGGATTAGGGGGGCTTACCTGTGGTGCAATCCTCAGCAAAAAAGGATATAGTGTGTGCATTCTTGAAAAAAATACTGTATTTGGTGGTTGTTTGCAGTCGTATTACCGTAATGGGGCAAAATACGAGACCGGCGTCCATTATCTGGGAAGTCTCGAAAAAGGGCAGATATTGAATAAACTTTTCAATTATCTGGAAATACTCCCTGCAGTAGAATTTGAGCGATTGGGCATTGAAGCCTTCGATAAATTTACATTTGGCAACAACCCGGAATATTTTGGTGTCGCACAGGGTTACGATTTATTCAAAAAAGCATTATCAGAGCGTTTCCCCGAGGAAAAAGAAGGAATAGAAAAGTATTGCAGCAGCATGCTCGATACATGCCATCGTTTTCCACTTTATACTTTTAAAGGAATCGATTTCGAAAACAAATTAGATCTGTTGTACTCGAATGCGAACGATATCATTTGTTCATACGTTAAAAACCCCACATTGAGAGCCATTTTGGCAGGCAACAATCCGCTGTATGCAGGGGTAGCCGATAAAACACCTTTCTATATTCATGCATTGATTATCAACAGCCTTATCGAAAGTAGCTGGCGTTGCAAGGATGGAGGTTCATCCATTTCAAAAGCTTTGATTAATGTAATCAAAAAGAATGGAGGTGTACTTAAAAATAACGCCGAGGTTAAATCGTTTGAGGAAAAAGATAGCCTGGTTTCAAAAGCCGTAACCAAAACAGGGGAAGAATACTATGGTCGTAACTTCATCTCGAGCCTGCACCCTTCTGTAACTTTGTCGTTAACAGCATCGACACAGTTCAGGCAAATATATCGTAAACGCATATCACAACTCGAGAATACAACTTCGCCCTTTATACTAAGCATTAAGCTGAAGCCCAATACTCTTCCTTTTTTCGATTACAACCATTATCATTACCATTCGGAAAATGTTTGGGATAGTGCAGAATATACTCCCGAACAGTGGCCAAAAAGCTTTGTGTTGTTCACTTCAACAAAATACGAAGGTACTAACATGGCAAAAACAGGATGCATAATGACCTACATGAACTATTCCGATGTAGCCAAATGGGAGAACACCTTCAACACAGTTTTCCAGCCAGGTTCCAGAGGTAAAGATTACGAAGCATTTAAACAGGAGCGAGTTGATAGATTGTTAAAACTCGTGGAGTTCAAATACCCCGGAATAACAAACATGATCGAAGAATATCATGCAGCAACTCCGCTTACCTATCGCGACTACATTGGAAATCCTGAAGGTAGTTTATATGGTGTTTTGAAGGACAGCAGCGAACCTTTGAAGAATTATTTCCCATCCAAAACAAAAATTCCCAATTTATACCTAACCGGTCAGAACATGAGCGTTCATGGGGTTTTAGGAGTTGCCATGAGTGCAGTAATAACATGTGGAGAATTTTTAGGACTGGATAATATTCTTACCGAGGTAAAAAACTCTTAGTATGAAAAGAAAACTGAAATATTTTGCAGTTGCTCTGATTTTGCTACTATTATCCGCAGGAATATGGGTTTACTATATTGCAAATTATAAACCCTCCTTCCCTGTTAATAATAAAATTCCGCAGGCTCTGGTGACAAAAACCGACACTGCAACTTTTTTTAGTGGTAATTCCTGGCTTCACAAAAGGAAAGAAGGTTTCTGGGAATTGTATGTTGAAGGAACACCACTGGAACGCGGAGCTCGTATTGGTGTTCTTACCCAACCGCTTATCGAAAAACAGGAAGACGCTTTTGTGGAACAAATTAAGCAAATGATTCCGTCAAACAGCTATTTGAAATTTCTCAGATATTTTATCGGTTTTTTTAACCGGAAACTTGGCGAAGCTATACCAGAAGAATATAAAGAAGAGATTTTTGCTGTTTCGTCTTATTCATCAAAACAATATAGTTTTATCGGAACGCCTTATCAGCGGCAGATGAATTATCACGCTGCTCACGATATTGGGCATGCGCTTCAATCGATGGGAATGGTAGGTTGTACATCATTTGCTTCATGGGGTGCCAATACCAAAGACAGCTCACTGCTGGTAGGCCGTAATTTCGATTTTTATGTTGGAGACAAGTTCGCCGAAGACAAAATAATTGCTTTTATAAGTCCTTCGGAAGGTTACAAGCACATGTTTGTTACCTGGGGAGGAATGATTGGCGTAGTTTCCGGCATGAACGAAAAAGGGTTGACAGTGACATTAAATGCCTCAAACACCAAAATACCTTTTAAATCGGCCACTCCTGTTTCGATTATAGGACGCGAAATATTACAATATGCCGCAAACATTGAACAAGCATTAAACATTGCAAAACGCAGATCATCATTTGTTTCGGAGCAATTTCTGATAAGTTCAGTAACCGATGGAATTGCAGTTGTAATTGAAAAGACACCAAAAACTACCGAAGTTTATAAAACAGGCGAAAACCAGATTATTTCCACCAATCACTTTCAAACAGAACAATTATCCCAAAACAAGGATGCCATTTACCAGAAAGAGAACACCGCATCGGGGTACCGGTACGAAAGGCTTTCGGAGCTTTTGACCCGGAATAAAAAACTTACTCCGGCAGAAGTGGCATCTATACTACGCGACACCAAAGGTAAAAACGGTGAAAACATAGGATTAGGAAACGAAAAAGCAATAAATCAACTTATTGCGCATCACTCGATAATTTTCTCACCGCAAAAAAAAATGGTATGGATTTCAACAGCCCCCTTTCAATCAGGGGAATATATTGCATATAATCTCGATTCGGTTTTTTACGGAAAACAAAAGAAAAACGGAATTCCGCTCCCGTTAACAGCTTTCAACATTCCTGCCGACTCGGCATTTTTACAAAAGGAATTTCCTGCTTTCAGAAAATACAGAAAGGCGCATTTTGAGATGGTAAGAACAGGCAGAATGTCGGTTGCCCCCGACAGTATTATTGCCTTTAACCCGAACTATTATCAGAGTTATGTCGATGCCGGAAATTTGTGGCTTACCCAGGGCGATACCACCAAAGCCGCTAACTCGTTTAACATGGCTTTAAAAAGAGAAATAGCTACTTTGAAAGAAAAAAAGGAAATTGAAAAATTGATTAACACTTGCAACAAATGATTGAGGGTTTGGGTATAGATAATGTCGAAATTACCCGTATGGAGGAAATATTGAAAAGAGGCAATGCATTTAGAGATCGCGTTTTCTCGCCAGTAGAAATTGAATATTGCTCGAAACAAACTAATTATGCTCAATCGTTTGCCGCAAGATTTGCTGCCAAAGAAGCATTTGTAAAAGCTCTCGGCACTGGCTTCACCGGCAATCTCGACTTCAATCAGATTGAAATCCGTTCCGACTCTCAGGGAAAACCTTACATCTCATTATCCGGCGAAGCAAAAACTATCGTTGAAAACAGAAAAATTGAGGCAGTACATGTTTCATTAACTCATACCGCCAGCATTGCCTCAGCAATTGTTATACTGGAAAAGCAATGAACACATTCAGGAAAGATATCGATTTACTCACCATTGACGAGATTCAGAAGATTCAACTGGAGAAACTTCAGGAGCTCATATCGTATCTGAAAAAAAAATCTCCATTTTACAGCAACCTTTTGAAGAAGAAAGATCCCGATGTGACAAAAATCCACTCTCTGGACCAGTTACAACAGTTTCCTACAACCACCAAAGAAGACCTTCAACTTCATAACTGGCAGTTTTTATGCGTAGAACGTAAAGAAATACTGGAATATACAACAACCTCGGGAACCCTGGGTACACCCGTAACAATAGCATTAACAAAGAACGACCTGGAACGGCTTGCATATAATGAATATCTATCGTTCACATGCGCCGGTTGCACCCGCTCCGATGTTTTTCAACTTGCCTTAACACTCGATAAGCAATTTATGGCAGGTATGGCCTATTATCTCGGATCGAACCTATTGGGAGCCTCAGTAGTACGCACAGGGCCCGGAGTGCCATCCATGCAATGGGAAACAATATTCCGTTTAAATACCACAGTTCTGGTTGCTGTTCCATCATTTATAGTGAAACTAATTGACTTTGCCCATGAACAAGGCATTGATCTTAATTCGTCGCCGGTAAAAAAGATTATCTGCATAGGCGAAAACATTCGTAATGACAAATTTGAAGTAAACAGTTTAAGTAAACTAATTGCCGACAATTGGAATGTCAGCATGTTTTCCACATACGCTTCAACTGAAATGCAGACAGCTTTTACCGAATGCGAAGCAGGTCAGGGCGGTCACCTTCATTCTGAACTATTAATTGCCGAGGTTCTCGACGATGCCGGAAACCAGACCACTCCAGGAAATTATGGAGAGTTAACCATTACTACATTAGGAATTGAAGGAATGCCTCTTTTACGCTACAGAACGGGAGATATTTGCAGAATCTATAACGACCCTTGCTCGTGTGGCCGCAATACACTTAGAATATCTCCCATTTATGGGCGGAAACGCCAAATGATTAAATTCAAAGGAACAACGCTTTATCCTCCTGCTATTTTTGATATTCTGAATGCCCGTAGAGAAATAAAAGATTATCTGGTAGAAGTTTATACAAATAATCTAGAAACCGACGAAATTCTTATTCATATAGCCATGGACAATCCGACCGAAAAAACAGCAACAATGCTGAAGTCCTATCTCCATGCGGCATTACGCGTACGTCCGGAAATTATATTTGCGGATATTGAGGAAATTCGTAAAAAGCAGGTGGTGGGGCATGGAAGAAAAATCTCCAGGATACTTGATCGCAGAAATGAGGGGTAACAAGAATCCGAATCAACATTTTTAAATGTTTTGATAGTAAAAACTGAGAATTACTTATATTTGAATAAACCAAATAACCTAAATTATTATGAAAAAAATTATTTTATCCTGTGCAGCAGCACTTTTTTGTTTTCTCTCCAATGCTCAAGTAGCACCAATGACCGCTTTAAATTCAGGAGAGATAAGTTCCCTGGCCGAAGTAAAAAAAGTCAATATTGTTTACGATTATTCCGATCTTGGAGTAGGCGCTTTTCGCAAGGAACAGGATTATATCGACAAACGCTATAAAGAACTTGAAGAAAAAGAAAAAGGCAGAGGAGACAAATTTAAAGAAAGCTGGATAAACGACAGGAAAAAATCATTTGAACCACATTTCGAAGAACTCTTTAAAAAATATGCCGAAAAGGATATTAACATGACAGGTACAAATTATTCAACGGATAATGAGTATACTCTTGTTGTGCATACCGTTTTTATTGAGCCGGGAGTGAATATCGGGATTTACAGGAAACCTGCATACATTGATCTGGAATGTACTTTTCAGGATAAAACAGGAAAAGCACTTTGTGTATTTTTCGTTAAGAATGCCGTAGGCGCACAAGCCATGGGTTTTGATTACGATGTTACTTCCCGTTTGGTGGAAAGTTATGGCAAAGCCGCCAAAATGCTTGTTGGGGGTGTTGCTAAAGAACGTAAAAAAAGTGGTAAAAAATAGAAATTAATTTTTTGAATTATAAAAAAAGCTGTCCTTGAAAAGGGCAGCTATTTTTATCCCGTTCATCTGAAATCTCAGAATTTATAGGTTAATGCCAATTTACGGGTGGACTCGGGATTGAGTTCAAACGACAATGACTTTGCCTTAGCCAAATACTTGCTTTTTTTTGCTCCACCTATCGACCAAAGCACAATACCTCCTGCTGTCATGCCCACTCCTAATTCCGTAAAAATCAGCCCGCCTAAAAATTTTTCGCTGTTATCGTCGGTGCCGGATCCATAGTTACTATTGTTAGCCTCTTCTCTTGCAGCGTCACTTATCAATTTCACACCAATTACTGTGGCTACAATCCCTCCAATGGTTAATCCCACACCAGCGTTTTTCATTCGTTCAAACTTAGCTGCCTTTTTCCAATAAAAATCCTTTTGACTTTCCTGCGCATTAAGATTTGTAAAAGAATAAAAAAGAATAACAGCAATAATTATTGAAAGACTTTTCATGGTTTTTGAATTAAATTTCACAGAAGATAAAATTAAAAATCCTTTTAAACTTTTAACTACATTTTGTCAGAATTAAAAAGCACCCCAACTAAAACATAAAAAACGTCAGTCCGATGAAAATAACTTTACTAAACACCATATAAAAAAAATAGCCCCGCACGCCCCCTAGGTTAGCGGAAACGGAATAAGGTTTTTTTTAGAAAAACCTTATTTCTTAATTGTATTTTGACCCTAGTACAATTAATTGCAAATATTATTATCAACTTATTTTTAATAGTTTTGCGAATACTCTAAGAACACATAAAATCTACATGGATAATTGTTTGTGATTACCTTTTAAAACATATCCCTTTAATCATTTATATTTGCGCAACAATTAAGTTCAGAAAGCTTGAGAACTTCAATTCTTCTTATAACGCCCCCTTTTACACAACTTAATACTCCTTATCCGGCTACGGCCTACCTGAAAGGATTTTTAAAAACAATTGATATACAATCCTCTCAGGCCGATCTGGGTATTGAAGTTATACTTGCGCTCTTTTCGAAGCAGGGTTTTGAAGCTCTTTTCAGTGAGGCTGAAATTTTTAAATCTCACTTTTCCGAAAACAGCAATCGCATATTTGAACTACAGAATGAATATATTCAAACCATCGATCTGGTAATCGATTTTCTGCAAGGGAAAAATCCAACACTAGCCCATCTGATTTGTGAAGGGAATTTTTTGCCTGAAGCATCGCGATTCGACCAGAACGAAGATCTTGAATGGGCTTTCGGTACCATGGGCATGATAGACAAGGCAAAACACCTTGCCACGCTTTATCTCGAAGATGTTTCCGACTTTATTATCGACGCCATCGATCCTCACTTTGGCTTCAGCAGGTATGCCGAGCGGCTGGGTCGTTCGGCAAATTCGTTCGACGAGCTTAACCAATCACTTAACCAACCTCCCACCCTCATCGACAGGCTGCTTTTTGAAATTCTTGAAAAGAAAATTATTGAACTTAACCCAACAATCATAGGGCTTTCTGTTCCGTTTCCCGGAAACCTTTTCTGTGCCTTTAAATGCGGCCAATGGATTAAAAATAACCATTCTGATATTAAGGTTATAATGGGCGGAGGTTTTGTCAATACTGAACTACGCTCGGTTAGCGATGTGAGGGTTTTCAACTATATCGATTTTATCACGCTCGACGACGGAGAAGCCCCATTGAAACACATTGTCCAATATTTAAGCGGCGAGAGAAAAATTGACGATCTGAAACGCACTTATTGCAAAATTGACGATCGGATTACTTTTATAAACGGCTCTGATGAAAAAGATGTGTCTCAGCGCGATACCGGCACCCCCGACTATTCAGATCTGCTGCTTGATAAATATATCTCGGTAATTGAAGTCACCAACCCCATGCACCGTTTATGGAGCGATGGCCGCTGGAATAAACTAACCCTTGCACACGGCTGCTACTGGGGACGCTGTACCTTTTGCGATACCACCCTCGATTACATAAAGCGATTCGAGCCCAACACCATTAACCTGTTATGCGACAGAATTGAAGCAATTGTCGGCCAGACAAAACAAACCGGGTTTCACTTTGTGGACGAAGCTGCTCCTCCTGCCTTACTGAAGGGTCTATCGCTCGAACTTATCCGCCGAAACATTAAAATAGTGTGGTGGGCTAACATCCGGTTCGAAAAGAATTTCACTTCCGACCTTTGCCGGTTGATGAAAGAAGCCGGATGTATTGCCGTTTCGGGGGGCTTGGAAGTAGCATCGGATAAAATTCTGCGAATGATTAACAAAGGGGTGAATGTAACCCAGGTGGCGCAGGTTTGCGACAATTTTACACAAGCCGGAATTATGGTGCATTCTTATCTGATGTATGGTTTCCCTACTCAGAGCGTTCAGGAAACCGTGGATTCGCTCGAAGTGGTGCGTCAGCTTTTTATGAATGGATTGGTACAATCGGGTTTCTGGCACCAGTTTGCTTTAACGGTTCATAGTCCGGTGGGGGAAAATCCCGATCAGTTTAAAATCAGCATCCCGAACCCTTTGCCCGGCACATTTGCCAACAACGATCTTGTGTACGACGACCCAACCGGGTGCAACCACGAACAGTTTGGCGAAGGATTAAGCAAATCGCTTTTCAACTTCATGCATGGCATTGGTTTTGATTTTCCATTACAGGACTGGTTCAGCTTTAAAATACCACAAACTACAATACCTCCCAATTTTATTTCGCGGGCCATCAGCTCCGACAGCAATAATGCTATTAGTCCAAATGCCCATTTGGTTTGGTTGGGCAATATCCCGCAGTGGGAGATTCAAACAAAAATTAAAAAGGGCGTTAGAACTGAAATTGCTGTTTTGACGCTCCGCACCAAAAAACACGAAACAACCATCCGGATGGATGCTGAGCTCGGAAAATGGCTTGTTGAAATGCTCCAGAATATTTCAGTACACAACTCCGAAAGGATAAACTTTGGTCAAATTGAGCAGGAATACATCCAAAAATTTGGCGCCGGTTTCCAGGAACTTTGGAACGGGAAAGCGTTCAAAGCTTTAAAAGAATTAGGATTAATAGCTGTTTAGCTAAGCGGTTACAATCACGTCTCTTAAACTTTTTTGAATCTTCCTATCGGTCTCCTTCAGGATCAAAGCTTCCATTTCGCGATCCAGTTTACTATCGTTATAAAAATTCGCGATCTTTTTCAGGCTGAAAATGATATCCTGTTTAATAAGATTAGGATTGCGTTCAAGATGAACATTTCCGGAATATGCTCTTTGAAGCGCCTCTATAACAGATAACCTGTATACCTCTTTGTTCACTGCTACTCTCCAAACATTCTGAAGACACTGGCGGGCAGTAATAAACTTTTCATCGTCAAAAAAAGAATAATACCTTTCTTCAATTTCAGAAAACTTATCTTCAGAATCGCTCAGGGTAAGATTGGCAAGCAACATCAGGCCTATGCTCCTATGATATGAATTCCCCGAAGAAAGCTTATCAACCAGAGTTTGCCAATAATCATAAACCCAATCAACTTTCCGTTCAGTTAACTCCAGAAGCTTTTTAAATGCTTCGTACCTGATATTATTATCCTTGCTTTCAAGGGTTTGAAATAACTCTTCAAGTTTGATCATGTTTGTCATACAACTTGTTTTTCTCAAAATTAAAAATTGAGAGTGACAAGCCTATGTCAACAGTCAATAAAGTTTCAGAATAAAAACTATTGCAGGTAATCAAAACTTTCTAAGAAAATATGATTTTGAAGTATCCGATGAACTCTCTTTACTATTAGCCATTTCCCAGGTTTTGAGCAAAGCTCTCAAAAATGTCTCAGGCGGTTGGGCGCCACGGACACTTATTTTTTCATTAAACAGAAAAAACGGCACACCGGTTATTCCTAATTCCCGGGCATATGCTTCGTCCATGGTTACATTATCGGTAAAGTCTTCGCTGTTCATGGTCCGTTGGACCTCATCGGCAGGAATTCCTGCTTCAATACCAAGTTTTATTAAAGAATCTATATCGCTGATATTAACGCCATCAGTAAAATATGCTTTAAAAAGCAACTCCTCCACTTCGTTTTGACGTTTATGCAATTTAGCCAGGGGTGTCAGCCTGTGTGCGTGAAACGAATTTGCAACTATCGCTTTATTAAAATTATACTCGATACCCAATTGTTTGCCTTGCAGAACAATTTGTTCGTGAGCCTGCTCCGATTGCTGCCGGCTAATTCCTTTTACTTCGGCTAAATGATCAAAAACGTTCACTCCAGGTTGTGTTATCAAATAAGGATCGAGCTGAAAACTATGCCACTCCACATCAACTTCACTCCTGTACTGAAACTGATCCAGCGCTATTTCAAATCTCCTCTTCCCCAGATAGCAAAACGGGCAACGTATATCCGACCAGATTTCGACCTTTATCTTTTCCATTTCATTAAAATTATATTCATGGATAAAACAAATGCCAGAGATTTTGTTCAAATCGGAGGCTATTAATAAAACTTACGTACCGGAAACCTCCTGCACCATTTTCATCAATTGCATGCGGCTGGTTGCAAGCGTTTTACCATAAATACGATGGGTATGATCCTTCACCGTTTGAAGACTTATAAAAAGCTTATCCGCAATTTGTTGATTAGTTAATCCATTGCATATTTCACAAATAATTTCTTTTTCGCGGGGTGAAATTTCATATTTTTTACAAAAAGTCTCAAACGAAAGTTTCTCCTGAGGAATTTGTTTTATTAACGCTGGAGGCTTAAGGTTAAATTTCAGAAAAACAGGAATAAACGCGGTGCCAGCAAAAAAGAGGAAAATAAATATCAATACCAGGTAAATGCTACGATCATAAAAGAGCAATGCAGTATTTTGAGCAATTATGAACAATGCTATTCCGAGAACCAGCCGTATTTTTCCTTTCTTGTTCAGAAAGGAAAAGGTTTCCTTTTTAATCAGTTTAAAGCAGGCGAATAGAGAATAAATGAAACTTGAAGCCAGAAAATAATATTTAAGTATATCAATGTTTTTAACGAATTCAGCTTTCGAATTCCAAACTCCAATAATTATCAGGAAAATAATGTTTCCACCCAGAAACACCGAATTGAAAAAGCGCTGGGTTTTGCTTTCTGTAAACTCAAAAATAAAACGCAGAAACATCAGCCAGCCAAAAACAATAAAAGGAGAACCAAGCAGTACCGATATTTCATTTATTCTGTCGAGACTTTTAGGGTCGATCAGGTTAGAGAGATATGAAACAATAATTAACTGACCCCAAATTGCATAAAAGCCAAACATAAAATAAAAAACCTGCATATAAAGCAGGGTTGAAACCCAATTGAACCGGAACTGACTGCGGAGCTGGGATACAAGCGTGATACTTCCGGTTGCCAAAGTAGCCGATACAATAAATAGACCTATAACAATCAGATTTAACATGACATAAATATAAAAATTAAAGCATTCAATTTTGAAGTAAAAATAATCTCAACTTTAGTAGCGGTATGCATACCAAAGTAGGAAAATAGTAAAACACTACTTTAGTATGAAGCTTTAGGCAGAAGGTGTTCATAGATTTGTTGTGTTTTTAAATCACAAATTATTATGGAAACAAAAAATACTTTCAATTATGGTACAGGCCTGGGCGATAGTTTCGACAATGGCTGGAAAATTATGAACCTCTATTTTTTACCACTGTTCCTGGTTACCTTTATCCTGGCAATACTGGATGGTCCCAAAAACATGTTTCAGTATAAAGTCAACCCAGGTGACTTCCCTCATAACCTGGAAAATTTCAATTGGGAAAACTTCGCACAATTTTCAGGTATATGGGCTGCATTGGGCGCTATGGCCCTGGTATTCGTAATCTTTGCCCTGGCTTACAGCTTTTTGCTGCTTCCTATTTTAAAATTCGGAAGAGATATGATGTTTGTGCAGGCAGCCCGCCGGGTTAAGCCTGATTTTAATTATCTGATCCAGGGATTTAAAGAAAATTATTTCCAGATTGTACTGGCAAACCTGCTGGTTTTCGGGTTAATAATGATAGGATTTTTCGCGCTTATTATTCCCGGGATAATTGTTGCGTGCCGACTGGTTTTTGTGTCATACCTGGTGATGGATAAAAAGCTTGATCCCATTGCTGCTGTTGAAGAAAGCTGGCGAATGACCAGTGGTCACGGCTGGACCATTTTCGGGATGGCCATAGTTTCGTTCTTTATCTTTATAGTGGGATTAATCCTGTGTATTGTTGGAGTTTTTCCGGCATTGATATGGATCGGAGCATCTTTTGCAAGTCTTTACGAATCTGTTCTGAGAGAAAGAATGCCAAAAGAAGATAATACGGTTCCTGTAATATAATTAAGGAAGCTCTCACTCTGTGGTTCTCAGTGAAATAATTACTTACACTGAGAACCGCAGGGGAATAACAGATCTACAAAGAAACCACAGACTCTTTAAAAATTAACCTCTCATGATCCAACAATCCTGGCTATCCGGTTCACGGCGTCATCAACCTGCGCTTTGCTTTCAAGACCAAGAGTCATACAATCAACATTCCCACTTTTAATCACATAATTAAGTGACTTCTCGCGGTCTTCATCTTTTACGAGCTCTCCGCAACCAAATATTTTCATACCAATAATTCCTTTCCCGTTTGCTTTCGCTGTTTCTAGAACATTCATAACCTCTTCCGGTTTACCATCCATTTTAGCGCCACTATGATTAATTCGGGCTAAAATAACATCCACCCACGGATTGGCGGCCGCAACTCTCAAGGCATCGAGGCTATGACAGGAAACTCCAACCGTTTTTACAATGCCCTTGTTCTTTGCCTCCGAAAGAGCGTCCATGTAGCTCTTGTATTCAACAGTCCAGTTGCCATTCACCATGCAGTGAAGCAGGAATATATCGATATAATCGGTTCCCAGTTCTTTTCTGAAACGATCCAAACTAACATTGAATGGCTCGGGAGTGTACCAATCCTGATGCTTGTACACCATAACCTTGGTAAGCAATGTAATTTTTTCTCGGGGCAAAACCTTAAAAGCTTCACGTGCATATGGATGCGAGCCATACATATCGGCAGTATCCAAAAAACGGATTCCTCTATCGTAGCAATGCTGCACAAGTTCAACAAACCCTTTTGTCCCAAGCTTAGTCTGGTTCGAAACATGCTTCCATCCGTATGAACCTGTTCCTAAAGCAACCCTGGATACCTTTAAACCAGTTTTTCCGAGATTTACCTTGTCAATAACTGCAGACTCGGAAGTTATTCCCGGAAGAGCTATCAAACCGGCCAGTCCTGCAGAGCCTGAAGCAACAAATTCCCGTCTTGTAAACTTTTTCATCCCTTTAAATGATTATAAAAAAAGAGGATGTTATCCTCTTTTTTCTCGTTTTTCTTTTTTAGCAGCGCGTTTTTCCTTTAATGTTTTTTCAGGTTCTTTTTTGCCTTTTTCTTTTACGGGTGATTTGTTTGCCATAACTCAAGGGTTTTAAATAAAAGTTAAGATTAAAAAGAAAATACCAATTGATCGGTTTTCGAAATTTAACAAAAAATTTCTGAAAAAGTTATACAGTGAACTCTTTTTATAGCAAACAGGATTTTTTAATTTTTTTGAAACAGGCGTTCAGTTAACAGGCTGTTTGGACAAAACTATTTCTTTTTACTCATTATGAGCCTAATTCAAAGAAATTAAACATAACAGTTTCCAGGGTTCATTGTTTTTTAGGTAAAATATCCGCATTTACTTAAAGATGTTTAAATTTACTCCTCTAAAATCCTTAAAAATGAAACAGATACTACTTTTCTCAATTTTCACGATAGCATCAATGCTGACTATGGATGCACAAAAGTTTGAGTCCGATGTATATAACACATCCAAAGGGAAACTAAGCATTTATTTTATTGGACATGGGACACTGATGTTCGAGTTCAACGGCAAAATTATCCATGTGGATCCATGGACTAAATTAGCCGACTATTCTACGCTTCCCAAAGCCGATTATATTTTTATAACTCACCACCATGGTGATCATTTCGACACTACAGCCATTAAACAGGTTTGGAAGAAAAACACAACGCTGGTTTTAAACAGTGGTTTGTACGAAACTTATAGTAAGGGAGAAATGATGAAAAACGGCGACTCCAAAGTCTTTGGCGATATAAAGGTTGAAGCCGTTCCAGCATACAATATTACCCCCGACAGAGATAAATTCCACCCCAAAGGCCGCGATAATGGTTATGTATTCAATTTTGGAAACCGCAGGGTTTATGTTGCCGGCGACACCGAAAACATTCCCGAAATGGCCTTCCTTAAAAATATAAATATAGCTTTTTTACCCATGAATCAGCCATACACCATGCTTCCTAAGCAGGTAGTTGATGCCGTGGATAAGTTCGAGCCCAAAATTTTGTATCCCTATCATTATGGAGAAACCAATCTGGATGAATTAAAAACGCTTATGGCTGCCGAACCTCAGACCGAACTCAAAATTAAACCTATGAAATAACCATTAGCAAATTCAAAGTAACCAATGGCTAAATTTATTGGCTATTTTGTTTGTTTTTAGTTATTTTACTGAACTAATTTTCAACCAACACCTATGAAAACAAATAAACAGGATTTCACACGAAGAAAATTCGTTAAATCGTCTGTGCTTACAGGCATAGGCGCTATTCTTGCCACGCAATCGAATGCCACTGTAAACAGTCTTGCCGGCCTGGCGAAACCAGCCACCAATATTGCAGAGGCAATGAAGTATGCCCGCAACAGCAAATCGATGCCCGGTTTATTTCCCGGCAAAGTAGCCGAAGTATTTCATTCGGGCAGCGTTAAGGAAAAGAAAATAAGCATCGACATTGTGAACGACATGTTAACCAAAGGCATGCTGGAGTTAACAGGGACTAAAAAGATTGAAAAGGCATGGGGTATGTTTGTAAAACCCGGCGAAAAAATTGGGCTGAAAGTAAACCCCGTTGCCGGAAAAGACCTCTCCACCAGTCTCGAGATTGTGAAAGTAATTATCAGTCAGCTCGAGAAAGCAGGTATTAGTAAAAGCGATATTGTAATATGGGACCGTCGCGAATTTGAGATGCACGAAGTCGGCTTCACTGCTGAAAACTTCCCTGGTGTTAAAATTACCGGCACCGAATGCAAGGACGAAAAAGGTTCGTTTGTTGACGCCTCAGGAAAACTTTACAGTGAGGACCGGATAGATAAAAACTGGTTCTACTGGGCCGATGTGGAAGGCAAATACGATGCGGAAACCCTTCCCTATATGGTGAATGAAGGCAAGAACTCCTATTTTTCGAAGATATGCACCGAAATGGTCGACAAAATTATCAACATTCCTATTTTGAAGAATGCAGGAGCCTCGGTAACCTTATGCCTAAAGAACCTGGCTTACGGAGCTGTTTCTAACACAGGCCGCCTGCATGAGCAGTTATGGTCGGATACCTGTGCCGAAGTTTGCGCTTTCCCTCCTATCCGCGACAAAGTAGTGCTTAATATAGTAGACGGACTGATAGGTTGTTACCAGGGCGGACCGGCAGCTAACCCTCAGTTTATTACCAATTTCAACACCTTATTAATTGGAACTGACCCGGTGGCTGTAGACCGGATGGGTTACGAAATTATATTTAAAAAGAGAGTTGAAGAAAATATCCAGAAGGAAGAATCGCCCCGTGGCCGCACCTTTTTGGAAATGGCCGAAAAACTTCAACTGGGGGTAGCCGACATAAAAAAAATTGATCATAAAAAGATAAAGCTCGGATGATATATCGTTCTCTTTTATATTGTTTGCTGTTCGTCCCAAGTCTTGCGTTAGCCCAGCCTGCCGATTTCCTTTCGGTACAAAAAACCGGAATTGAGAACTATAAGATTGAAACTGCAAATTATTACGATGGCAAAGGCCTCTGGGGTTACATGGACGGAGGCGCCGATCTTTATCTGGAATATGGCTTTGAAGGATTGCTGGTACAGGAAATAACTTACAACAATATTCCTGTTAAGTGTGAAATATATAAAATGAAAGAGCCATTAAGCGCATTTGGAATTTTTTCGGTTCAACGCCACAACTGTAAACAAATTGCCGGGTTTAAGACTTTGCATTGTTTCAATAAATACCAGGTACAAATAGTCCAGGGCGATTATTACATCTCGATCATCAACCAGACAGGCTCACAAGCAGCCCAGGATATTTCGGCCGAATTAGCCGGAAAGTTTGCCAGTCAAATCTCCGGTAAAGAGATTCCGTTTCCGCAATATCCTTATTTTGCAGACAAAAGCAGCAAATTAATTTACCTCAAAGGAGAAATATCGCTGAGCAACGTTTATCCCCAGGCATTATCGTATCTCGATGATGTTGCAGGTTATTATATGTGGCTTGTACCATCGGAAGACAAAACACCAGCCGTATCTGTCATTCACTTTGAAGATACTGGTGAATTGAAAAAATACGCTGAATATGCCTTTCCCGGAAGCATGTTGTCATCAACGGCATCGAAAAAAATTAAGAAAGGAAATTTACGGCTCGCCCGAAAGCTCGACGAAAACACTGTTTTACAAGCCGAAGGAACCATTAGTAAAGAACTAAAAAAAATATTGGGATATAAGAATTAAATAACGCAATAGTTTTTTTTATTTGAAAAGATCATTATTTTTGCGTCCTCAATTTTAATAAACAGTGATTTAAAAATGGCAAATCATCATTCATCAGAAAAGGCTCTCAGGCAGAACGAAACCCGCAGATTGGAAAACCGTTACTATGCAAGAACTACCCGTAACGCAGTTAAAGCATTACGTGCATCATCAGCAAAGAGTGAAGCGGCCGAGCTTTTACCCAAGGTAGCTTCTATGCTTGATAAACTTGCTAAGAAAAATGTAATTCACAAGAATAAAGCATCCAACCTGAAATCAAGTTTGGCTAAACACATTAACGCGTTAGCTTAATTATATCTGAAAACTTAATGATAGCCCTTGTGCCGCGGTGCAAGGGCTTTTCGTTTTTAATTTTATTTCCCTAACCAACTAATAAATTGACAATTCCCTTTTTATTCCTATTTTTGGTAAACACCAAATTCACCAACAATGACGCTTACTATCAAACACTGGGCTGAAGAGGACCGACCGCGCGAAAAACTTCTTGCAAAAGGAACCATGTCCCTTTCCGATGCTGAGCTTATAGCAATAATCATAGGCTCGGGTAATGCTGAAGATTCGGCTGTGGAGCTGTCGCGGAAAATACTTCAGAGCGCTGATAATAACCTGAATTTGCTGGGGAAATTTACAGTTAACGACCTTCAGAAATTTAAAGGAATTGGCGAAGCTAAAGCTATCAGCATTGTAGCGGCTCTGGAACTTGGCCGCCGGCGTAAAAAAGAAGATGCACCCGACAAAAAACAAATACAATCAAGCAATGATGTTTTTGAAATATTTCAGCCAAAGTTTGCAGATATTCCTCACGAGGAATTCTGGGTGTTGCTGCTCAACCGGTCCAACAGAATTATAGAAAAACTTAGAGTTAGCCAGGGAGGTGTAAGTGGTACTGTTACTGATATACGGTTAATTTTAAAACCAGCCATAGAGAAACTGGCTTCATCTATTATACTCTGCCATAATCATCCTTCAGGGAACAACCGCCCGAGCGAAAACGATATTTCAATAACACAAAAAGCCAAAGAAGCAGCGAAGTTTATGGATATTGCCGTATTGGACCATATTATTGTTTGCGAAAAAAACTATTACAGCTTTGCCGATGAAGGCGTAATTTAAAAAAGCTTTAAACTAAGCATAAACATTATCTGTTATAATTTCCTACAACAATATATCGAACCCTTGATAGACTTTATTCCAAACGAAAATATCGACTTTAAAAAGTGGGACAAATGCATAAACCGGGCATTTAACGGGAATATATTTGCTTATTCATGGTATCTGAATATTGTTTCGAAAAAGTGGAATGCTCTCGTTGAAAACGATTACGAAAGAGTAATGCCATTGCCATATTCGAGGTTTGCCGGTAACGACATTGTTATACAGCCCAAGCTGGCCGGACAACTTGGAATATTTTCAATCCCTACATTAAATGAATACAATGTTGTGGGATTTATCAATTCCATACCTCCCGATTTCAGGTACATAAACCTTAAACTAAACAAACACAACCAAATTCAGGAACCCTATAAAAAAGAAGGAAATAAAATTAACCTTGACATTGATCTGATAAAGCCTTATGAGAAACTTAGAGAGCTATACTCCGACTCATTTAAGGTCCTTCTCGAAACAGCTTACCATATGGACTTTAAAGTAATTACCAAAATTCCTATAGATTCCATTGCAAGATTCGAGCAGAAGAAATCGCTCTTTCACACCTACTTTCATCCGGAAGAACTGATTACGTTGCAACTTCTTATTGCAGCTTCGATAAATAACAAAATGGGACAGATATGCAGACTTTACGACAATAACAACAACCTGACTGCACTTGCATTTTTTGTCTGGTCGCATCAAAAAGCAAGTATGGCATTTTGCCTTTTTAACGATAGAAAGCTGCAACTCCCTGCTTTCTTTTTTCTTATCGACGATTTTATCCGCAATAACTCGGAAAAAAATCTTATTTTGCATTTCGAAATAAATTCGAACTCAAAACTAATACCGGCATTCGAAAAAATCGGAGCTAAAAGGTCCGAAAGTTTTTTTCTATATAGGAATCAATTACCGTGGTATCTTAAACCTTTCGTGACATGATTATTTTAAACAAACAGAACTCCCTTTTCAACCAATACCTCGCCGAGGTACGCGATTCGAATGTCCAAACCGATAGTTTGCGCTTCAGGTACAACCTCGAACGGATGGGAAGTATTTTTGCTTATGAGATAAGTAAAACTATGGGCTACGAAACCAAAGACGTTACCACTCCACTTGGCATAGCCGAGGAAAGACTTCTGAACGAAAATCCGGTGGTTATTTCGGTAATGAGGGCTGGTTTGCCAATTCATCAGGGAATGATGCGATTTTTCGATAAAGCCGACAACGGTTTTGTTTCAGTGTTTCGCAATGTTGAAAAAGCAGGGAGTGTAACCCTGAAGCCTGAATATGTTTCCTGTCCCGAAATAGACGGCAAACAACTGATTCTGATCGACGCAATTATTGCTTCCGGAGCATCAATTACCATGGCCTATCAAACACTGCTTCAATATGGCACCCCAAAACATACACATTTTGTATCTCTTGTTGCCAGCAAAGAAGGTATTGAAGCAATACGAAAGCGCTATTCCCCGCAGTCGGTTACCATTTGGCTGGGAGCGCTCGATGCCGAGCTAACTGTGCGTTCTTTTGTAGTCCCTGGAATTGGCGATGTTGGCGATCTGGCTTTCGGATATAAGCCGCCGATAATCTAAGAAACTGTCATTCAAGCTTTCCAATTAATTCTATCATTTTGTTTACAAATGTTTCTGCCCGAAGAAACAATTTATTAACGGTTTCCTCATCAAACGAGACATAATCATCATAATCTCCAGTTTGCCTCCTATCGAAAAGATCGGAAAAGAATCGTCCATCTTCTTTTGAAACTACACCGGACTGAACAAAGTGGAGACCAAACATCATTCTGACTCCCTTGTGAGTACCTGTATCAATATCTTTTTTAAGCAATAGTGCAATAACGACATAATAACAAGCATAATAAATCCGATTAACAGAAGCGTTCCAAAAACTATTATTTAACAACAGCTTGGCTTCCGCAAGTGTTTCTAGAGATCTGCTTACCCGATAACTGACAAGGTCGTACTTACTTTCATTCATAATAAGACCCCATCTTTTTTAACATTTTTGTAAAAAGGGGTCTCCACATGGCGGGTTTCCCAATCGTTACGACTTATGATCAAAGGGCTTATAATCATACCAGTCTCGAACTCAAGATCATAGAGCGGATATTTTATTCTCTGCTCATCAGTGTATGTAATTTTTTCATTGTCTACAAGTATCAAAACATCAATATCAGATTGTTTGTTCTCCTGCCCCCGGGCATAAGAACCATATAATATAACAGTTGCACTTGGTTCTGCAAGATTAACCAACTGTTTAATTCTGAATAATATTTTGTTAGTCGCTGACATACAACAAATGTACTCAAAAACCTTCAATATAGGATACTAACTTTCAGGAAGTTTCTTTATCCACCCTTCGTCCCTGCATTCCTCTTTTAACTGCCTTATGGTTTTCTTTAAAACGGGATGTCTGAAATCAGGATCAATATCCATCATCGGCTCCAGCACAAACAAACGTTCGTGTAACCTGGGGTGCGGAATAATGAGATGTTCATCCGAAACAATTTCATCATTATAAAAAAGAATATCAAGATCGATTGTCCTGTCAGCATACTGACCTGAAATGCGCACCCGCCCCATTACCTGCTCAATGGCATGAATGGAATCAATTATTTTATGCGGGGTCAATGCTGTTTCAACTTTAACAACCATATTCAGGTAATTTTGGCCTTCGTAACCCCACGACTGAGTTTCGTAGACATGCGACAAGCCGATAATACGACCAATCTCCAGCCCAATCTTATTAACCGCCTGCTGAAGATAAGCACTCCTATCGCCCGAATTACTGCCAACAGACAAAAACGTAATCGCCATAAAACAATTTTAACTGTTTGCAAAAGTGGAAAAAGAATTTGACTATTTTTATATCAATTTTAACTGCCCGGCAGCTAAAATCTGAAACACTATAAATACAAATCTGAACATCATAAAATTACTCCCAAACATGAAAAGCTTTTTGAAATACACGCTTGCAACCATTGTTGGCATTATTATTACTTCAATTCTGTTCTTTTTTATTACCATGGGTATTATCGGAGCCATTATCTCGTCGACGGAAAAGACCGTTACTGTTGCTCCGAACTCAATTCTGAAAATTGAATTTGCAAAACCCATTACAGAAAGAACATCCAACAATCCATTTAAGAACTTTGATTTTCAAACGTTAAGTCCAAGTACCAAACTTGGCATTCGCGATATTGTTGATTACATCGGAAAAGCTAAAACAGACGATAACATAAAAGGTATTTATCTTGATCTTACCGTTATACCTAGCGGGCTCGCCACCATAGAGGAAATAAGAAATGCGCTGATCGACTTTAAAGGGTCCAAAAAATTCATCATCAGTTATGCCGAAATTTATACCCAGAGCAGTTATTATCTGGCATCGGTAGCCGATAAGGTGTACCTTAATCCATCGGGGTTCATGCCTCTGGTAGGAATGCGTTCGGAACTTACTTTTCTTAAAGGCACTTTTCAGAAGCTCGATATTGAACCGGAGATTCTTCGTCACGGGAAATACAAAAGCGCCGTTGAACCCTATACCAACGACAAAATGAGCAATGAGAACCGCGTACAGCTCAATGCTCTTTTATCGGGAATATGGAATCACATTTTAAAAGGCATTTCACAACAACGTAAAATATCGGTTGAAAAGCTAAACGAGCTCGCCGACAATTTAACTGTCCGGAATGCGACTTCTGCAAAAGCTAATAAACTAATTGACGATTTAAAATACGAAGACGAAGTTTTGACTGACCTGGCTAAACTCAGCGGAGCC
The DNA here is from genome assembly GCA_023429135.1 of Bacteroidota bacterium. Classification (GTDB taxonomy): domain Bacteria; phylum Bacteroidota; class Bacteroidia; order Bacteroidales; family JAAUTT01; genus JAAUTT01. Next base: position 69,483 of record JAEYWD010000001.1, read on the forward strand.
AAATCCGAAACCAAAATAAAGTTTACATCACTTGACGATTATGTTAAGACCCCCAGACCCAAAACATCTACGGGTATCTCGAAAAACAAAATTGCCATAGTTTATGCTGCAGGTGACATTATGCCCGGCGATGGCGACGACAACACCGTTGGCTCGAAAAAAACTTCCGAGGCAATTCGCAAAGCACGCAAAGACAGCTCTGTTAAAGCAATTGTATTGAGAGTCAACTCCCCGGGAGGAAGCGCTTTGGCTTCGGAGGTTATCTGGCGCGAAGTAAAGCTTGCCACTCAGGTAAAACCCGTAATAGCCTCTCTTGGAGATGTTGCAGCTTCGGGTGGGTATTACATTGTTAGTCCTGCCGACACCATTGTTTCCGACAACAATACCATAACCGGTTCTATCGGAGTTTTTGGTATGACCTTCAACACGAGCAAATTCTTTCAGAATAAGCTGGGGATCACATTCGATGTAGCCAAAACAAATAAATTTTCAGATTTTGGTACACTGTCGCGCGCTATGACCCCGCAGGAAAAAGAAGTACTCATGCTTCAAATTGAAGAAATATACGACCAGTTTATCTCTCATGTAGCCGAAGGCCGCGGATTAACCAAAGCTCAGGTTGACTCCATCGGCCAGGGACGCGTATGGAATGCTACCGATGCCTTGAAAATCGGACTTGTTGATGTTATGGGAGACATGAATAAAGCCATTGAAATTGCTGCTGGTAAAGCAAAGTTAAAAGATTACCGCATTGTTGAACTGCCTGACCTGGAAGATCCCTTTGAATCGTTGATGCAGGGTTTCAGCGCAAAAGCACACCAGATGGTAGTTGGCAAGGAAACCTATCAATACGCCCGTATGATATCGGAACTTGAAAAAGTGTTGTCGCAAAAAGGAGTTCAGGCAAGGTTACCGTACAACATCGACTTACATTAATTTTGTAAATGCGCAGTGCGGAAGGATATGGGAGAGAAAGCGCCATTTGTACTTAAATTTTTATTATACCCGCTTAGCCTGATTTATGGTTTTATAGTTGCTATACGGAATAAACTTTTTGACTATAACATCCTGAAATCGAAAGAATTTCGTATTCCGGTAATCTCTGTGGGTAACATTACCGTAGGGGGAACAGGTAAGACTCCTCACATTGAATACCTGATCGAAATGCTTTCGGGCGAATATAAAATTGCAATTCTTAGTCGCGGATATAAAAGAAAAACCCAAGGTTTTTTAATTGCCGGCGAAAACACCCCCGTCAGCTTTATTGGTGACGAGCCCTGGCAGTTGAAGGAAAAATATCCGCAAGTTACCGTTGCAGTGGATTCCCAACGGGTGCGGGGAATTGAAAAGCTAACGCAGTCCATTCCCGACATAGATGTAATATTACTCGACGATGCTTTTCAGCACCGCTATGTAAAGCCGGGAGTGAATATTTTACTCATTGATTACAGTCGTCCAATACAGGAGGATAAAATGATGCCTTACGGATGGCTGCGCGAATCGGCAAGAGAAAGGTACAGAGCCGACGTGATCATCATGACCAAATCGCCAAAGAAAATCGCTCCTATTGATAAGCGTTTAGTCATTGATAAACTGAGTTTGATGGCAAATCAGCATGCCTATTTCACAACCATAGCATACAACGAACCTCGGGCTTTACTGCCGGAAACAGCCCCGCTCACACTTCAGGAGATCTCCGATGGGAAATACAGCATCCTGCTGGTTGCTGGTATTGCAAACCCCAAGCCTCTTCAATGTGAGCTCGAAAAGCATTCTCCCGATGTAAAACCACTGTTTTTCCCCGATCATCATTACTTCACCCAGGAGGACCTGAAGAAAATTCAAAATGAACTGGACGCAATGCCTGGCGAAAATAAAATAGTGATGACAACCGAAAAAGATGTTGCCCGTCTAAAGGAGTTTGCATCAGTAATGGTCGGAACCCACAACTGGTACTACCTGCCTATCAAAATTGAATTTCATCCCGGTGAAGCCGAACTTTTTTCCAAATACATTTTCCATTATGTTAGAAACAATAACCGCAACAGTCTCCTATTTAAAAAGTAAAACCAACTTTGAACCCGAATACGGCATCATCCTGGGAACAGGACTTGGTGGCCTTGTAAAGGAAATGGAGGTAAGATACACGCTTCCCTATGAAGAAATACCAAATTTCCCGGTTTCAACGGTTGAAAGTCATCATGGGAAACTAATTTTCGGAACTCTGGGAAACAAAAAGGTAGTGGCCATGCAAGGCCGTTTCCACTATTACGAAGGCTACAGCATGGAACAGGTTACCTTCCCGGTGAGGGTAATGAAACTGCTCGGCATCAAAGCGTTGTTTGTTTCAAATGCCAGCGGTGGCTTGAACCCTGATTACGAAGTAGGCGATATTATGATTATCGACGACCATATCAATCTTTTACCCAACCCGCTTATCGGGAAAAACATTGACGAACTCGGTCCCCGCTTCCCCGATATGAGCGCACCTTACGACAAAAAACTTATTGAAAAGGCGCTTGCCATAGCAGCCAACCTCAACATAAAAGTGCAGAAGGGCTGCTATGTTGCCGTAACCGGACCATCGCTCGAAACGCCGAAAGAATATCAGTATTTAAGAATTATAGGCGCCGACACAGTAGGCATGTCGACCATTCCCGAAGTAATTGTTGCCCGCCACATGAACCTGAAGTGCTTTGCGGTTTCCATTATCACGGACCTGGGGGTTCCCGGGAAAATTAAACACGTAACCCTCCAGGATGTGCTGGACGCTGCCGGCAAAGCGGAACCCGATATGACCAGGTTGCTGAAGGAGTTGGTAACAGGATTGTAGGAAAAAACTCCATAAAATAGGAAATACTGTTGAACTGACCTGATTCAATAAATAAGGTCAGTTCAACAACCTCACAATTCATTTCCAATAGACAGTAATTGTAAAGATCAGAGTTTTAGTAATTAAAAGCCCTATTATCACTGAATTATTATTTTATAGCTTATCTCTCTATTATTTATTAATATTCTGATAAAATAAACACCTTTCTTAAGGCCCGATAAGTTCAACCTACGACCTTCGGCTTTTACATTCATCAGTTTCCCATTAATATCAACAATTTTTATGAGATCAATTTCTCCGGGTGAATCTATCACAACATAATCAGTTGCCGGATTAGGATATACTTCAATTTGATCCTGTGCTCTATTTATTGAAGCTCCGGTTTTTACCCCTAAAGTATAACTGTAAACTTCCGAATAATAATATGTTTTACCATCTGTTGCCTTTATCCTGAAATAATATCGTGTAGCGGGAGATAGACCACGAAGCAGAAAATAAATGTTTCGTGTGGGATCATATGTGGATACTAAGTTGGCTGTAACCGAATCTCCCAGTTGAGGAGTGGTTCCATACTCGAACTTAAACCCATAAAGATACTTTCCGCCCGCATGTATCAGCCCCTGCAGCAATAGCGAACTATCCGACTGCTGCAAAGTATTGGCAGGTTCTATCACCACACTCCCTGTCATATTAAGAATGTTTTCCTTCGAATATATTGTGCTGTTACCCTGTTTTGCCCTGACACGGTAAAAGTAGTTACTATTTGCCTGTAAGCCAGTCAGAGTTGCCTCAGTAAAAGCTACATTACTCAAAAGAACCTGATTGGGAGCTGTTTGGACCTTTTGTAAATACTCCCGCGTTCTACCATACTCAATATATATGCTGTCGAGGGTATCGCGGTATGCACTGATTTGGACACTTATTCTAGCCTCTGCACCATTGGCAACCGCATTGTAGAAGTAAAAATTAGTTTCGGGTAAGGTCTGAAAACTTGATATACCACTCCTTATCTCTTTTCCATTGTATAGGGCTTTTATACGGCAGTAATATTTTGTAGAAGGGTCCAGGTTGGTAAGGTTGGCTTTCACTTCTACGGAACTTTCACCGGCAACAATCGAAGGACTGGCATTCATAGTAAAGTTAAGAAGCGTGTCCTTACCATACTGAAATTTAATCTGTGAAATTTCCTCGGCATTCGAAATTATTTGGCCTGCTAACTGCTGTTCATCACAACGATTAGAACTTAAAACATAAAGGTTCATGATGTAATCCGGTGGCGTTTTAAAGCTTGTGTAATTACTGGTATAAACTTTACCATTATATTGATATTTAATCCGGAAATAATAAACAGTATTTCCTTTTAACCCAGCAATATTCGCGTAAATACTATCGGATTTAAGACCAGCAACCTTTTCAGGAATAGATTTTACCTGATTTGAGAAACTCATATCAGCAGCATACTGAAACTCAATTTCCGATATGTCTGAACCATTAGAAGCAACAGTTCCTTTTAAAGTAGCCCTTTTGCTCAACGGGTTTTTAACCGGGGTCAAAGAAACAGCTACAGAATCGTACCGAATGGTATTTCTTAAGATTCGCCCATAGTTGCCAGCAATATATATGTTCTGATTGGTTAATTCCATCCTGTTTATTCCATACATGCTATGAATGCTTCTCCAGCTTGCCCCCGCATCCTGAGTCTGATAAAGTTTCCCCTCCTCATCTAACAAATAACCTACATTATCGGAGATAAACCGTATCGCGGTATAATATTCATAGGGTATTTCCAATTTTTTCCAGTTACTCCCGCCATCAACTGTGCGATACAACATAGAGTTATCTCCCGTTATAAATCCATGTAAATCATCGGTAAAGTGAAACGACCGGATAAACTCACTTCTTTCAAAAATGAGCGTCCAGGTTTTACCTCCATCAATGGTTTTGTAGAATTTATTGTAGTTACCGGCGGCATAACCAATCTGAGGGTTTAAAAACTGAATTTGATAGAGCCCGCTCTGTGAAACCAGTTCCCAGGAGTTTCCACCATTGGATGTTCTGTAAGTAGCCCCATATGAACCAGTGCTGACAAATCCGGTTTGCGAATCAAAAAATTCAACGAAATTAAGGTTTGAGTAATAGGAAGTTTCCACATCATTTGTTTTGCTCCAGGTTTTACCACCATCAGTGGTTTTGTAAACCCGGTTACTTATCCATGAACCTGATGTGGAACCCGAAGATATCGCATATCCGATAGTGTCGTTTATATAATCGAATGAATTGAGCACAGGGCCCATGCGAGTCCAATTTTCACCTTTATTTTGAGTTGTATACAAATCGCTGCCCGCCAGCATATAACCTTTATTAACCGAAGGGAACTGAATTTTTCGTATTTCCCCGGAGATAGAGGCATACTCACTCCAGGTATTGCCGTCATTTTTTGTTTTAAGAATACGCCCATTCATCCCGACTGCAAAACCTGTCTCCTCATCTGTAAAGAAAATCCCGTACAAACCGGCACCTGAATAACGACCATTTCCCCCTTTCCACTGCCAGGTTTTTCCACCATCGGTAGTTTTATGAATAGCTCCGTATTCTCCGGCAATATAGCCTGTATCTTTGTTGAAAAAGTAGAGGCAATAAGCGGCATCGAGACTTGCAATTTCTTTCCATGTTTCGCCTCCATCAGTAGTTTTGTATACTTCACTGTGTTGCTGCGAAGCATATCCAATTTTATCATTCACAAAAGTGATTCTGAAAAAATTGGAAGGAATTATGTTGGAAGTTTCTGTAACGTACCAAGTAGTTCCTCCATTCACTGTCTTAAGTATCCTTCCATTCTTACATGCAACATGCCCGGTTTTAGAATTGTTAAAATAAGAGTCTTCAATATCTACCCCGCTAATAGTTGTTACTTTCCAGTTTTTCCCTCCATCGTTAGAGGCAAAAACTTTGCGATCGCCGGTAACAAAAATGGTGTCGGGATGAATTACAGTAATCGCATTCAGGTCATCAGTAAAACCTGTATTTATTTTATTCCATCCTATTCCATCGTGGGTGGATCTGTAAATCGTACCACCATTACCAATGATGTAACCAATCCGGTTTTTAAATGAAATTCGTTTTCCTGAAGTCAGGTTCCAAACTTTTTTCCATGTTGTTCCTCCGTCATCAGTTTTAAGAAGCTCTTTGTCAGTAACTATAAAGCCAATGTTTTTACTCAGAAAGAAAATATCTGACCCTGAATTCAGGGATGGCTTAGGATTAAGTAATACCCAATCGCTGTTTTCGCCATTTTGAGGAATAGTATTTCGCTGTAAAAAAACAGTTCCAACAGCAATGCAACCCGAATTATTACTAACAGCCACCGAGTACCATCCTTCGTTACGGGCATAGATTGACGACGTTGTTGCCCCCGTATTCCAGGAATAGGATGTAAAATCGCCTGCATCCAGCAATACGGAATCGAGAACTCCGGCTTGCACAGTTTCTGGAAGATTTATGACAGGTACAGCCGCGACATCCATTAGAATTGAATCGGAAGAATAACATCCATATAAATTTTTAACCGTGAGTTTGTACCAACCTTTCTCTTTAACAGTAACAGAGCGTGTGGTATCGCCAGTACTCCACTTATATTGAGGAAACTTTTCTGACGAGCCCAGGTTGTATCCCGGGCATACCAGGGTATCCTTTCCCAGGTCAAAAACCGAGAAAGGGTTAATTGTAATGGTTTTTACTATTGTATCTGTTTTGTCGGGATAATAAACAATCAGGCTTATTTTATAATTACCGGGGAGATTAAAGACTGCCTTTGGATTCAGGATTTTAGAGCTGCTCCCTTCGCCAAATTCCCAACGAACCGAATCGAGCCTGTATGTATTGGTTATCATGAAATTAACAGGCTGGGACTGACAAGTCTGATCCCATTCAAAGCTTGTCCGGAAAAAGTAGTTTTGAATAAAATTAGGAGTGCTGGCTACAAACGAACTTTGACCTTCCAGATACAACCCATTTTCTTTTACAATGCATTCTTTTCCCAGTTCATTTGTACGATCGATAACCCCAAGATAATCAGTACCGCCTCCTCCACCACCTTTGGTAATATAAATTTTACCATCGGGAGCCAGTTGCATTTTTCGGAAACTATTATAGATTTCGCGATGCAATAAAACTCTTGATTTATTGATATTTTCAAATACAGAAGACATAAGGTTGAACTGGTATAACCCACTTTCCCCGGTACTTCCCCCCTGATGAACAAATAACTTCCGGGCATCGGGCGAAAATTCCAAACCATAGCATGCCCGGTATGAAGCGGGCAAGATAAAATTCATAGAATTGGATAATTCTCCGGTGCTGTTATTAAAATCAAAGAGTCCGAAACCTTGCCCATGATAATCGTAACTGCATGCTACTTTTTTCCCGTCGGGTGAAGCTTTAAGCTGTCCCTCAGTATTATATGATTGGGAATTCCCAATCTGACTTACAACAGGAGTTTTCGACAACCCTGAAGCAGTCACCAAAAATGCATAGTAGAGATTTGTATTATGCTGATGGGTAAGCACCCAGACATCTTTTTGATTTTGATGATAAACAGCGGTAATTTTGCTGGAGCCGTTTTCAAGAAGTCTAACCCTTTTTATGGTTACATCCCCTTTGCCATTATCCCGGCTCATATCAACCACTGAATAATAAAGGCCTGAAGTTTCCTGACCATTCCACTGGTCGGTTGTAAAAATATAATAAAGAGAACCCGATGATGGCTGTGGAACGATTAATGATTCCTGAACAGAAGTTGTGGCTGGTTTAAGAAGAATACTGTCCCCATGTGGCATTATCTCATGATTCTTGTTTCTGACTTCCAAACCGTTTGTATAGAAAAGCAATTGCCCGTCGGCATTGCTGATGATTCCGGCGCCACGTACATCTGCAGAAACAAAATCCTTTCGTATAGTCACATTATCGCCAAAAACAAGCCCAAAATTTCCCGACAACCAGTTATTTGCATATTTTTGGGCAAAACTTAACTGATAAGCAAATAATCCAATAAGTACACTTAGAATACGGAAATAAGCTATTGTTTTCATATAACTTGTAAGGTCAGTTAGTTATTAGTTAATTTATTTTCACCAGTTTAACTCTTGATTTAAACTGATTTCTCTCAATCTCCATCATGTAAATACCAGAGTGCAGGTTAGACGGAACCGTAATCCGGACTTCACAGTGACTATGTTGCTCGTAAACAGCTTTCATTACAGCTTTTCCCTGGGAATTGTATAATGAGATCAGATATTTGCCTTCAGCAGGCAAGACCACATTGAGTTCCTTATCAAATGGATTAGGATAAACAGGGATTGCTTTTTCTTCAACGTCGATTATATTGGTTGGATTTCCAGGATTAATTACCGGAAAAGAATCAAGAACCGATATTTCAATCTTTCGCAAAACACCAGTACCACAACCATTATAAGGAACAATACTAATTTCGTAAATTCCGCTCACCGGGAAATTAAGCTTTATGCTGTCACCGTAATCCTGGTACGACAAATTATTCGATACCTTCCAACGAAATGAAGAACCCGGATAAGGAAGGACTGAATAAACTGTATCTGTATTTTTCAACAGTTTAAGCGGGCCTGTAATTGAGCTGGCAATTCCCGGTGGAGATTTACTGACAATCTGATTTAATACCCCTCTTTTACCCGGAAAATAAAGATTCCCGTCCCTGTCCAATACAATATTTCTGATATCTTCACTGGTTTGTTGAAGGAATTTCCAGGTATTACCACCGTCAATGCTTGAGTAAACATTTGTTAAGCCTCCATCGTTATTACCAATGAGATAGCCAAGAGTGTCGTTTATAAATTTTATATCATAAATTTTGAGATTTGTTATACCGGTTGCAATGCTGTCCCAGCTTATCCCGCCATTTCGCGTACGGTAAAGTAGTCCATTGTCTCCTCCGGCAAACCCTGTATCTTTATTTTGGAAATAAATTGAGCTATAGAACCGGGCAGGAAGGGATGTATATGGTGACCAATTCTTTCCTGAGTCGGTTGATGAATAAGAGCAATAATACCCCACGGCATATCCGTTAGAGGGATCCTTAAAAAACATGTCGGTTAAGAACCCGCTTACGGTTAATGTCTTATCCCACGTTTTTCCGTGGTTATCCGATCGGTAAATACTATAAAAGTCCTGAAGAACCCCATTATTTCTGTTAAAATACATTTTGCCTGTAACGGGAGTCAGGGATTGCCAGGTTACTCCTCCATCGGTGGTTTTGTAGGTACTATCGGCTGACACATAAATAGTATCCCGGCTTCGGGTAAATATCTCAAAAACATTATTTTTTGGATAAAAGGATAAAGGATTCCAAGTAAGCCCTTTGTCATAAGTTTTATAAATTATCCCCTGCGATTGATAATACCCTCCGGTAAGATAGCCGGTTAAACTATCGGGGAAAGCTACGGTACGAAAATCATTCGATCCGTTTAAGTAACATGCATTCTTCCAGCTTTTGTCCATGTCGTTGTAATACAAAATAAACCTGCCGGCCTCCGAAGTATATCCATAACCTGCCCCATGCCCAACAACCACTCCTTTGGTTCCTGATTTATTTATGGCTATCCCCGACAAACTTCCTGCCTGACCAAAACTTACCCGCTGCCACGTCAATCCGCCATTCATAGTTCGGTAGAACGACGGGAACGTCCAGCCTCCAACCATAAAACCAATGTTTTTATTTTGGAAGACCATGGAAACAGCAAAGTCGGTATACGCCTCTCCTACTTTTACCCAGTTATCTCCACCATTTGTGGTCTTAATAACTTTACCATCCTCACATAAAATATATCCGGTGTTCTCGTCTGCAAAAATAATTTTTACAAATCGGGCAAACCCTAAGGGGCTCATATTTACATAATTCCATGACTCCCCGCAATTTGAGGTTTTCATCAGCGTATTAGATCTTCCACATACAAACCCCGTACTATCGTTGATGAATGCCATAGAGTTCAGTTCGTCGAAACTATAATATGATTTCTTAGTCCAGGACCTTCCGCCATCGTTAGTTTTAAAGATTTTACCATCGCCCCCGAAAACAAAACCAGTATCGGGAGTTAGAAAGTGAAGTCCTTGGCAATAAGGATATTCGGTTACAATTTTCTTCAGAGGAAACCAGGAATTCCCCCCATCATCAGTTTTAAGAAGTACTCCGTAATCTCCCAGAATATATCCAATACTTTTATTCACCATTTGAATTTTCCGCAGGTAGGAGTTTGCGTCGGTAATAATTTCTTTCCAGTTCTTACCCCCATTTTCCGTTTTTAGAATTTTGCCGCTACCCCCAATTGCTACAAAGGCTTCTTCGGAAACAAAAGCCACATCATTTAAACTATAGCTCAGACTTAATGATCTCATTCCGCATGATTGCCCCCGTGCATCAATAAAAAATGCAAAGAGCAAAAAATAAACAACAGGTATCAGTATCCGAATCATCAGATTAGCGTTTAGCAAATTTATAGGTAAGTTGGTTGATTTTTAACAAATAGAATCCACTCTTTAGGGAACTTATATCAATTACATTGCCGTTAAGGACATTGTTAATAACTACTCTTCCAGAGAGATCCAATATTTGAATCACACAGGGAGAAAGGTTATCCATATCAATATGCAGATAATTTTCTGCCGGATTAGGATAAATTTCAGGATACCCTCCGGTAAGTGACTCAACTCCGGTACTAATATTTACAGTAAGAATACCGTTAATATACTTAAAATCGTAATGCTCATCGGCTCCTCCGGAAACAACTATTTCATATTTACCGGATGGACTGTCGTTTCTTGCCCCGCATGAGATTACAGGCTGTTTCGAAAGATTACTGACATTTTCTCCCTTCACAAATCCACGATATTTTAACCTGAAAGCTGGATTTGCTTCACCCTGAATTTTGCTGGTATCACCGGCGGTAACATATAAAAGAGCTTTTTCCACTTTAAGCTGTTGGGAAACAGATGCTGCAGGAGAATAAAACTCATTTCCATTCTGCGTTGCGGTTACATTAGCAGTTCCGGTATTTTTCAGATAAATCATATTACCCTGTAAAGTAGCAACATTGGTATTGTCGATACTGTAACTTACGGGCAGGCCTGAGCTCGAAACACCTTCAGGATCAAAAGGCGGATCTCCGTAAGTACAAACAGGCATTAAATCTAAAAAGATGGTTTGCTTACATTTGGGTGAATAAATTGAAGCAGGATTGTTTGAGGCCGGTAGAACATTATACTTTTCATCATTTAGCAAAGCAACATTATACTCACAAACCCTGACCTGATACTGAACAGTTGGCTTAGTTCCCGAAACATACACCACAGTATCCTTACCATTATAAACACAAAACCATCCTGAATTAATTATAGGACTACCATCGCCAAACTGAGGGTTTCCAATGTACCGGGAATTCCCGGGAATAGAAATATCCCTTTCATTTCCTTCTCTCATAAACACAGCACAATGGGTTCCATTACCCCGCTTCCACGAAATTTTCATCTGGTTACAGGTAACATCGTCAATTTTTATATTGCTGGCCTGAACGGAAGGGATAGCCGAATTCAGATTATACTTATAAATAACTCCTCTGCCTTGTTTTCCTCCCCAGATGGTGGTTCCGTAAAGACAATCGTTATACAGCAACAACGACCCGTACGAGAGATCCCCTTCCTGGTTACCAAAACTGTAAATTACACCTCCCTGCTTGTTATCTTTACTCACTTTAAAGATCCGGTTCCCGGCCGATCCGATACCAAAAAAATTCCCATTCCAGTAAGTTAAGGAATAAACAGGAAGAATGTCGCTGAAAGCCTGAAAATTATATACCACTTCATATCCGCTCCCGTCGGGCTTGATCTTATAAATATGCGTGTTTGTATTTCCGGCACAAGCTCCGCCGTATAATTCGGAATCTATCAGAAGAAGAGGTGATTTAGGAACGGGAGTTGCATTGGCGCCGCTACTATACTCACCAAGAATTTCATATTCAGAGCCGTTGGTCCTGATCCGGTAAATAATGCTTGTACCGCCGTAATCATTGCTGGCAACACCATACAAAAAATGATTGTAATAAATCACCGGGGTAGGAGGCATGTTAAAGTCCTTTAACTTTTTATAATTGCTCCCGTCAATTTTCATCCGATACAGAACACCCTGGTTATACTTTCCTCCATAGGAAGTAACACCAAAAATAGTATCTCCTCTAATCAACAGAGGTGTCGCGGGCATTTCGCCCAACGTATCATGAAAACTGAAAAAAGATTCGAAATTGCTGCCATTAGTACCTATCCTGAACAGATTACCTTTATATGATGTGCCACCCCGTGTAGCGCCATACAATGTATTGTCTTTAATAATCATTCCTCCGAGTGGATTGTACCCATTGGTCCCATTAAAGTCATACAGAATTTTGTAATCAGTTCCATCAGCTTTTATTCTGTAAATCATACCTCCACTGGTAGTGCCAGCTTTCCCCCATTGCACAGTACCAAATAATGTATCTCCTGAGTTTACTAAAGAACCTTGAGGATATGAACCTAAAGTATCAGAAAAATCAAACACCTTAGCATATTGACACGAACTGGTCTGTACAAAAAATTGAAAAAGAACAAATATGAAAGTTAGTTTAAAAAAGCTGGTTGTCATTTAAGATGTAGTTTGTTAGGATTTGCTAACATCGATAGCGAGTTAATATTGGTAAAAATAATATTATTTTAGAAATGTATCTACTTTAAAAAATTATTCTCCAATGATTTTATGTTAACAGCAAATTAGTTATGTTTAAACATCAAAATGCCATCAACCAATATAACATATCGCGAATTTGAACCCGATTTCAGGTTAAAGGATTACATAAAGTCCTATTGGTATTTTAGCATCCGAACCAATACCGACAAGCCCTTCGACATTCTGCCCGATGGTTATTTCGATTTATTGGTAGTTATTAAAGAAAACCGAATTATTAAAACCCAATTAACCGGAATCTGGAGTATATCGGTACCGATAAATTACAACGAAAATACCGAAGTGTTCGGCATTCGGTTTAAACCCTTATCCATTGGCGGTTTGTTCAAATTCAATATTAAAGAAGCTTTGGATAATTCTCTAACCGTTACTTTAAAGGACTTTAGCCTGAATGAACAGCTTTTACTGGATAGCTTGAACGGTTTCCCGGAGTTTCTTGTGAATCACCTGAATAAACAATTTTTACAGCTAAATCCTGAAACCAATACTGATACAAGATTAAAAAAGTGCTTTAACCTGGTCGACACTTCAGCCGGGAATATTCCGGTCGACGAGATTTCAAAAACAATCGGGCTAAGTTCACGTCAGTTACACAGGTTAGTGAACAATATGATAGGAATTGGAATTAAAGATTATTCCAAAATTGTGCGGTTTAAAAAAAGCTTGCGCGATATACAAAATAACCAATCTGACTTTGCGCTTTATTACGACCAATCGCACTATATCCGCGACATTAAACAATTTACCGGACTAACTCCCCAGAGACTCAATTTAAAAAACAATGACCGATTTATACAATACTATAATTTTGAATCGCTTTAGCTTTGGGGCTTAATCATTAAAATCAAAAAATTATGGAATTAAATAATATTCGTTTATTGGTCAATGATTTCGACAAATGCTTCAGGTTCTACGCCGAGGTTCTCGGATTGAATGTTACATGGGGTAAAATTGGCGGAGCCTATGCCAGCTTTGACATTGGCATTCCATCCGGACTATCGGTTTTTAAATCCGATTTGATGGCTACGGCAATTGGAAATTCTGACAAATCTCTCCCTTCAGATGCCAGAGAAAAAGTTGCTATCGTCTTAAAAGTCGGCAATGTAGATAAAACCTATGAGGAATTATCGGGCAAAGGAGTTAAATTCATTAATAAGCCCACGGATATGACAGGCTGGGGAATGCGTGCTGCTCACTTCCGTGATCCGGAAAACAATTTATTCGAAATATGGTCGGAACTCCCAAAGGAGAAGTGGGATAAGGACCTGCAGGATGAGGCAAAAGAGTATAACCATTAGAAAACGTGTACTCAAAACTGAAAGGATGCTTTGGTAATTCAACCAGAACCTGAGCTCCTTTCAAAATACTTCTCGCACACTTCACAACAATTGCCCTCCACAAAAATCCCCCTTTTCTGGGATTTATATGTTGCTTATAAGTTCGATTTTTGTCATGAATAAATATTTTATCAGGATGAAAATACGGATAATATTAGCAATTCTTATTGCTCCGCTATTGCTTAATTCATGCGAAAAGGACGATTCAGACGGCAGCAGTAATGCGGCAGGTAAATTATATGTAAGAAGCCTCTATTCGCTGGTAACAGGGTCAGTGTCTATTGACTGGTATTATATGGGCGATAACGGCGAGTTCGTTAAAAACCCGAAGAATGGAGTACAACCGGTTGACATGGTTGCCGAAAAGAAAAACAACCAGCAAAATACCGGCACTTACACCATTTATAAGGAGAATAATAATTCATTTATTAAAATAACATGGGCTTCGGGAAGTACAACCACCATGGGACTCAAATATCAGAATGGCGATATTTCGGAGATGGATATTATGGGCGTTATGATACGGCAAACCGGACTGCCAAAAAATTACAAGTTGAATGCTGCTTATGAAGGTGCCTCAACTGACATGTATTTCCGCTTTAACACCGATGGCACTTTTACTTTTAAAGATTACGATCTGGAAACATACAAATGGGAAACATATACTGGTAAATACGAAATAAACGGCAACAACCTTAATCTCAAATTCGACGAAGGTACCGTTCTACTTTGCATGATTGCAGTTCTCGACAAAGGCGATCTGATTATAAACAGGGAGTATTATGAGAAACAATAAAGTTCTTTCATGAATTCTTTGAGCCAGAAAGCTTATATCTTCGTGATTCTATCAAAAGGGCTTTATGCCCGTAAAAAATATGTTGATCTGTTTTAAGGCGGAATGCAAGTTCCGCCAATATTTTTCATTTTTTCATTTTCTTTCATTTCAACTTATATCTGAACACTGGCTCATCGTCATTCACGGAAGCGATATATAGGCTGTTGCTTTTTTCATCCACACAGAAATAGCCCCAGTGGTCGAGTTTGAATTTGCGTATAGGGTTACCGTTCCAATCGAACTGTTCTACAAAAATATAGAAGTCCTCCTTCTTAAACTGTTTCGTCACCTCGATGGGTGTGCGGCCGCTGTATAAAACATATACATAATCGGGCTGACATGACATACCCCAGTAATGGGTCACATTATCCGGGCCTAATTGCGCCAGTACTTCTTTCTTTTGAACTTCTTCACTCTGAAAGTTTAAAATACGGATTTTTGTACCGGTGGTATCCATAAAAACAAGCCGTTTGAAGTACTTATAGGCATAAACCAACCGACCTTTGGCTTTATTAGCCCCAAAATCGCCGATGTAATTGGCCCAGTTCCGGTGTTTAGTGGAGAATGAGAGGTTATAAACTTCCCTTGTTACAAGTGAATCATTAAGAGTCTGTGCCCTGAAGATTGATTTCCCGTTTGTGCTATTTCCAACATAAAAGAAATCTTTATCACCAAAGCTGTACAATTGTTTTTCGTCAAACATTGCTTCTGGTTTTTCAAACCGGATTTCCGCCGGAGTGAGATTTAACTGCCGATCCACTTTATAGAGCTTCGAATTAGTCATTTCGTAAATAAAGCACAGGGTGTTTTTGTCTTCCGACTGTACAAGGTGAGAATACTGAAATTCGTCAGGTCCACGTCCGGTTTTCCCAAATGTCTTTAACAGTTTGAAATCGGGAAGCCTGAATACGCTGAACTGATTTTCGCCGAAGATACTTTTCATGATCAAAACAGAATCTTTCACGAGCATTTCTGTTTCTCTAACTTTAAAAATCTGGTTGGTGATGATCTGTTCGCCGGCTAACTCTATCACTTTTCCCAATGAATCTTCTGTAAGATTAACTTCTCCCGTTTGAAGCTCAGGAAGAGAGGTTAGCACAAAAGAATCAGATGGGGCAGCACTCTCAGGATTTTGTGATTTATTTTCGGATGTGCTACGGCATGAAGCGAGCATGAAGCATGTGATCAGAACTAAAAGCAAAAGTTTTTTCATGATGTTAGATGTTAGTGATGTTTATGCGATAGTTGAATTAGCACAGGCAAAATAAAAATGATTCCCAGCAGCGAAAAAACAATACCTCCTATTGTTCCTGCTGCCAGCGAAAACCAGAATGCTTCGTTCTGACCGCCGATGATAAAGGGAACAAGGCCCAAACTGGTGGAAACCGTTGTAAGCAGAATGGGAACAATTTTCTGCTGATAGGCTTTCATATAAAGCTTTATCGAAGGTATTTTCCGGGAAGCAAACTGGCGTTTGAGGTTGTTATAATCGTTGAGAATGTATAAGGCCGAATTTACCGAGATACCGCTTAACAGGATAAAGGCAGCAAAACCTCCCTGATCGAAGTTGATATCGAACAGGTAAAAAGTAAGGAAAAGGCCGATGTACGAAACAGGGATCATAAAAATAACAGCAAAAGGCTGGCGAAGCGATTCGAGCAAAATGGAACAAATGAAAAAGATAGAAACGATTATTAATAAGAGTAGCCAGTACTGTTTTTGGGAATCGCGCCAGAACCACATTCCTTCGTTACTCTTAATAGTATAGCCCATAGGCATTT
Source organism: Bacteroidota bacterium (assembly GCA_023429135.1). Classification (GTDB taxonomy): domain Bacteria; phylum Bacteroidota; class Bacteroidia; order Bacteroidales; family JAAUTT01; genus JAAUTT01. The sequence continues at coordinate 86,065 of JAEYWD010000001.1, forward strand.
GAGGCGAAATTTCTTTAATTACTTTGTCGCGGTTTTTTCCTCCGAGCTTGCCGCTTCCCACATAATCGTAAGCCAGAATTAACTGGTATTGTTGATTCAGGCGACAAATATCCAACGAGCTTTTTACAGGAATAATGCTGGCCGTTTCTGCAATACGGTTGGTGTTACCTTGATTCTTCAGTGGATACTGCGAAAGGTTCCACATATCGAGGGTTTGCGACTCCCCGGAGTATAGACGTATGTTTTCATAATTATTGCGAATAAATGCCTGCGCAAATGTTTGCTCAACCGCTGAGAGGTTTCGTGCCGAATTGAATAAATCGACGGAAGCCATTTTGTTACGCGCCATGTTTTGCTGGTTCATTCTGAAAGCATAATAAAATGCATGACTCTTTTCCCACGAATCTTCAGCCAGAAAATTCACCGATTGGATACGAGGATTCTCCATCAGTTTTTCCTTGACTTTTCCGCCCCAATGAAACAGTTCGTCGTAATTGTACCCGTAAAGCATAATGCGGTAGAACCCGTTATTTTCGTAGGCAGCATTGCTAAAACCCTGCCCAACGCCATATACATTCCAGTCGGGACCGCTAAAATCGACAGCCTTGCCAATCAATTTATTTTTCAGCTCATAAGGAAAGCCCGAATATTCGTATTCTTTTTTGAAATATATTCTAAGCGCACCTTTGGGGCCATCCCAGATGGTTGTCTGAAACTGCCGTATTTCTTTAAACTGCAGCAGGTAGCGTTCCATTTCAATCATCATATCGTTTAACTGACCAACAGTTGAACCATAAGGCATTTGAGCATAAACTCCCAAAACTGTTTCGTCGAAATTGCGGTAATACGAGTTCTCGAAAACATTCTGGCTGAACAAACGCAATGCCCCTCCCAGGGCTTTATCGGTAACCGGCTTTATTTTCTGCGTATAAATCTCACTTCCTAAGGCTTTGTTATAGAAGTTGTGGTACCATTTTGTTCCTTCGAGTTTTGCAGGCAACATAAAAACAGGTAATCCGAATAGGAGAATAACGACTATAACCGGTATTGCTTTTCTCTTTCGCAGTATTAAGATAACATTGCTGTAGATGCGACCAAATATAACAACACCGCGCTTCATCCGCGAAAAAACAATTTGCTTATTTGCTGGCTCTATCATCCCGAGCTTATCCATCATGGCCGGAATAAAAAACAAAGTCACCAGCAAGGAAACTGAAAGGTTGATGATTACGATAAATGCAAAATCGGTAAGGCTTAATTTTACTTCGTCGGGTAAAAAGAAAACGGCCATCAAAGCCGACACGGTCGACAAGGTTGCCGCCAGCAGTGCAAGAAATACCTTTTTGTTATGCTTGTGCCTAATATGGTCAATCATCAGAATAGCATTATCGAGAATCATTCCCAATGAAACCGTGATGCCTGTGAGGGAATAAAGATGCATTTCCATTTTCAGGGCAAAGCATAAAATGGAAGTGATACTTAAACTGGCGATCAGGGTAAGCACAATCAGGAGCAGGAACTTCCATTGCCGGCTAACTGCAATAATCAGCACCATCAGTATTATCAATGTAAGAAATGCACGTGTGGAAATCTTCCGGATTTCGGCGCGGATATACTCAGTGCTGTCGTAACTCATCAGGAGCTTGTAACCGCTGGGTAGTTGCGCTTTTAAAACTGAAATTTTCTTTTTTATTTTATTGCTTACGTCCAGGTGGTTTGCATCAACGTTGGCAGTAATCCGCAGGTTGATAGTGTTAAGACCGTTAATACGATAAAACATTTCGGGCTCCCGTTCAACATATTTGATGGTTACCAGTTGGGAGAGAAATAAAATTCGCCCGTCGCGGGCAGTCACAGGAATGTTGCCCAAACTCCTTTCATTTAGAAGATCGTTCCGTAGGTTCAGGTAAACCATCATCGTGTCGCCACGGGTTGAAAGTTCGAGACTGTTTCCGATGAAAGTACGGTGGATGTAATTCTTCACTGCAGTAGCCAGTATTTCGGAAGTCAGACCAAGCGCCTCCATCCTGTCGGCTCTGTATTCCAGGTGCCATTCCATAGGCGTGGCGCCCGAAACCTCAACTTTGTAGATCCCGTTTACCGATGCCAGAACAGGTTTGATATTGTCTTCGGCATATTTCTGAATAAGGTACGGACTGGCCGAGGCATTGAGGGTATAACTCAGCAATGGCTTGATTTCTGAGTTTTTAGGACGGTTTACCGCAATCGATGGATAACTCACCTGGTTGGGCAATTTATGATAAAGCTGTCTGACAATAGAAGACACCTCGAAACGCGCTGCATCGAAATTAACAGTCTTATCGAACGAAATCCTGATTGTTCCACGTCCATTGGAAGAGGTGGATGTAATTTCCTCCACACCTTTCATACGATTAAACCCCGATTCGAGTACCGAGGTAACATCCTGTTCCACCACTCGTCCCGGCATATTGGGCAAGCTATAGCTTACAGTTACCGATGGCAAAGAAACCGATGGTTCCAATTGAAAGGGTAACCGGAACACCAGCAACGATCCCGTCAAAATCAGAATCACAAAAAGGACTAAAATGGTATAGGAGGAAAGTTTCATTTAAATCAGATTCATGTCATTTGTAGTCATTGATTGTCATTTATTTTATGTCATTGATGATCATTGAAAATACTGTCTTTGGTGGTCATTTAATTTCATATCATTGATGGTCAGTAATTATAAATGACCAAATGACAATCATTGACCTAATGACTACTAATGCCCCAATGACTTCTATTGACCTTAATTCCTTCATTCCTTTCATTGTTTTCATTTCTTCATTTCCTCCTTCCTATATATTCCCCAATACACCAGCGGCACAAAAAACAAACTCACCAGAGTTCCCATGAGCATACCTCCAATTAAAGCCAGCGATAGAGGTTTTTGAAGTGAAGAACCCAAATCACTACCAAAAAAGAAAGGTATAACAGCGAATATGGTAGTCATAGCCGTCATCAGAATAGAACCCAGCCGAAGTTTTCCGCCTTTTTTTATGGCTTCCATCAATGGGAAACCCGTCTTTCGCAACTGATTTATGGTGTCTACTTTTAGAATCGAGTCGTTGATAATAACTCCTGTCATTATGATGATTCCAATACCCGACATAATATTGAGTGAATGGCCGAACAACCAAAGAATAAATAGTGCCCCGGTAATGTCAGCAGGTAACTCAAGTAACACAATTAATGGCTGAAGCAACGACTCAAACTGCGCCGCCAGAATAAAATACAGCAACAACAACGAAATAACAAGTACAATGCTGAGCTCTGCAATCAGTTTGCGGCTTTTCATCAACGATCCCGAAAACTGTACATCGGGGTATTGCTTCTTGCTTACCAACTTTTTTATTTTCGATTTATAAATCTCAGCCTGAGCTTCATCTACATTATAATGAAGCGGAATATATTCACCCTGCTGACCGGCAGTTATCACCTTGATATCCCTGTCGCGCTGAACTTTTATTAACGCCGTTGCCGGAATCATTTCTTCAGATTTATTAGGGACTTTTAAGGTATTCAGCACTTCTCCTGCCATGCGGGGTTCATCGCCGAGTACCACCGGTAAAAACTGCTGGTACGACCGTAAAGTTGTGAAGTTATTTTCACTGAAAGCAGTGTTAAGCGTTTTTAAGAGCGTTGAATATTCCACACCATAAAGCAAGAGCTTTTGATGATCTACCCTCACTGAAATATTCTGTTTCAAAGGGATTTGGTTGGGAATCGGCGCCTTCACAAGGGCATCGGCCTGACTTGCGAAAGAAATCACACTGTCGGGGTTAAATTGCGATGCGTCCGAAACACTTACCTTTGCAAGCAATGGAGGCTCTTTGTCAGCAAAAATGCGTTCAAAAATATTCTCAGGTGGTTTGAAGCTCACTCCGGCCATAGGATATAACTTCGAAATAATCAGGCGCAGACTGTCCTTCATGGCGACCAGCCGACCGGCATCCTTCACTTTCAGATACAATTCCGCTTCAAAATAATCCTGCTCCTTGTCCCTGTTCAGCAGAAACTGCTGCTCACCAAGCATACTGTTGCTCACATCGAGAAATGGTTGCAGCTTCTGAATAAGATCGGTACTTCGGCGCATATTTTCGTTAATATGGATATTCTCGTTCCATTCGATACTTGCCAGGGTTTCGGTTTGCTTGTACCGCGGCATAGCTTCTTTGGGAATGATCCTGAAAAACAAAATGCTCAACAATACAAGACCCACAAACATAATTATGGTAATAGCTTTATTCCTGAAAACCCAGTCGAGCCCCCGTTCATAAAGATGTTCGGCCCTGCCTGCTATGTTTATTCTCCGGAGGCGCTCAGCAACCTGAAAGTTAAATCTTGTGGGCTTTTTGACTTCAGCGACCTTTTCGTCCTTCCTGTAAAACAAGGAGAACAATACCGGCAGAATGGAGATAGCTACGATAAACGATGCCAGGTTACCCAGAGAAACACTCACTGCTTCGTCGTAAAACAAGGCACCAGCCATACCGCTGATAAAAATAAGAGGCAGAAAAACTGCACTCGTACTCAGCGTAGAACTTAGCATTGGCCGTATCACTTCGCTGGTGCCACGGATGCAGGCTTCTTTCAGCGATAACCCTTCGCTCCGGTAGTAAAGAATATTTTCGATCACAATAATGGAGCAGTCGATAATCATCCCGATTCCCAATGCCAATCCTGCAAGAGAAATGATATTGATCGACAGATTCATTACATGGAAAAACATAAAACTAATAATGAGCGATAGCGGAATGGTTATGCCAATGAGCACCGGAGCCCTGAAATCGTTCAGAAAAAGAAACAGGATGAGAAACGCCATAAGCGCGCCCATGAAGAGATCCTGCTGCAGGTTCGACATGGAAAAATCAAGCAGCTCGCTTTGATCGCGAACGGCTTCGAACTGCAAATCGGGATAATCCTTTTCAAAACTATCCAAAAGCTTGGATAGTGAAGCTTTGAGTTCGGCCATGCGCGAATCGGCCTGTTGAATGATGGCCATGGAAATTCCCGGTTGATTGTTCGATAAGAAATACCCACGCGACTTTTGTGGCTGAACCTTCACAGAAGCAATTTCCTTCAACTGAATGAGGCGGCCGGGAACCTGGATGTAAATATTTTCGATATCGGCAGCCGACCGAAGTTGCGACTCAAACTGGATCTGATACTGATAATACCCGTCGTGAACGAGAATGCTAACCGGATTGATATTGTTCCGTACAATGGCCTGCTCTACCATATCGAGCGAAATACTAAGGCTCTCAATCTTTTTGCGGTCGGGAACAACAAGCACCTCCATGTTAACTGTCCCGCTTATATCAACCATCGCAACCTCGGGCAGTTGTTCAATACGCCGGCGGATTACCTGTTCACAAAAACGGCTCATCTCCAGGAAGCGGGTATCTGTAACGTCCGTAGTTTTATTTACAGGCTGTGATGGATTTTGTTTAAGCGTAACGTTCAGATAGAAAACAGGCAAATCGGTGGCCGAAGCTTTCATCACCCTGGGGCGATCCATATCCCTGGGCAGATAATTCATAGCTCCGTCAATCTTTTCGTTTACTTCGATAAAGGCATAATCGATGGAAGTGCCGTAATCAAACAACAGACGTATGGTTACATTGCCATCGCGGGTCTCGGAAACGATATCGCGCAAATGCGCAACCTGCATCAACTGCGCCCTCAGATTTTTAGTTACCGAATTCTCAAGTTCACGCGCCGAGCTATTTGTGTAGCTTGCCTGAACTGTAATTTCAGGAATGTCAATAGCGGGCATCAGCGATATTGGCAACTGACGGTATGCAACCAAACCCAGCATGAATACAGCGATGAAGGTCATGCAAACGGCGATGGGACGGTTAATTAAAAAATGGATCATTTTTTATTAATGAAAGAATGAAGGAAATGAAAGAAATGAAATGAATGAAGACAATGAAAAAATGTAAGTAATATGTTTTTGGGTTTCATAAGTGTTGGGATTAGGGTTTGGTAATAATGAGGATTGGGTTGTCTTCTTCTTTGATTCGGGAGGCTAATTGGGATAACTCAGTGTTCGATTTTTTTTCACCGGAAGATGATTTTTCCAAAAAATCAGAAGCGTCTATGAAGTCGACCAGAATGCTATCCTTATAAACATACTTTGGCCAAAAATAAAGATTGTCAGCATTCTTAAATATATATCCTTTAAGTATATTAACTTGACTTGTTTGCTTTTCAAAAGAACAGTATATCATAGAATCCGTTAAGCCATATCTAAAAGTAATAAAAAGACATCCGGTGTTTTCGATAACGTTCGAAATCCAGATTTTGTGTTTTAATTCTTCAATAAGCTGTTTAGGATTGCCTTTCGAATAATCAGGATCCAGTTCCATTTTCATTTTTCCCAGGTTGAAAATGGCATAAGGCTCCAATGAATCCCCTCTGACTGTAAATAAAGAATCGGAACCATAATCTTTGTATCGCAGGTTATGGTTGAACACATATAAAGAATACACAGGAAAAGTAATTCCCTGCTTACTTCTCCGTTTTTGGTGGTTTTTAAATTCCTTCAGAACTGTCCCATTATTGCTATAAATAACCAAATTATACTCTATTGGATCAGCCGACTTTGGGCCGTTGGGTATGCTCCCGGCAATTTTATTACCATCAAAACACAGGATTGGCGTGATAGGATAATTAACCGGGAATGATCCACTATACTTTCCATTGAAATCAAATACATCCATTTCCGGGATGTAATCGCGGATGTAAATTTTGGACTTTTGTTCGTTAACACTAAAAGCCATCACATAAACATATTCGCCCGGACCCTTACCATTTTTACCAATCTGACGAATAAATTTCCCTTTACGGTCAAACTGAAGTAATTTGTTAAAGTCACTAATAAAAATAAAGGAATCAGTAAAGCTAAGTTTATCAACTCTTTTGAGCAGACAACTTTTATTGGTCTCAAGAGGAATATATTCCAAGCTGTTAGCAATTAAGCTGACAGGTAATTCTTTTACCTTGTCAATATTCTTTTCAATATCGATGATATAAGGGAGAGTTACTTCTTTCACTTTTGATTTAGTTTCTTGTTGAGATGATGATTTGCAGCTGGTAAGGAGCAGGCAAAAGGGAATGAAAAAAAAGAAGGAATGAAAGGAAGGAAAAAATAAAATGAATGGGTTTCCAGTTTTCATAAATTTACTTTTTAGGGTTTGGCTATAATGAGGATTGGATTGTCGTCCTCTTTGATTTGGGAGGTCAATTGCGATAACTCAGGGTTTGAGATTTCCCCTGTGGAGGTTATTTTTTCTAAAAAAACGGAAGCATCCATGTAATCGACAAAGATGTTGTCGTTGTAAATATATTTTGGCAGAAAAGAGAAACCTCCGTCTATGTCATTTTGCAAACTACTATTCCTTAAAACTGTAAGCTCACCTTTTCTTTTGTTAAAAGCACAAAACTTTAAAGAATCGTTAAAGCCAAACTCCATATTTATGAATAAGAACTTTTCATTTTCGATAATTCTTGTAATCCACAACTTAGATTCGAGCTCTTTAATTTCTTTTTTATCCTTACAAGTGGGATCAGGATCCATTTTCCAATTTCCTAACTTAATAATTGCATACGGCTTTAATTTATCCTCCTCAACTGAAAACAGTGTATCGTTCAGGAATTCCATAAAGTAAAACTTGTTATTGTAGGAATACAAAGGAGACTCGCTGACCATAATTCCTGGTTTGCTTTTTCGCTTTTTGTAGTTTTTAAATTCCTTTAGTGGGTTACCTTTAGTATCCGTAATCATGAGACTAACTTCAGTGGGATCGTAATGTTTGGGCATGTTAGCAAAATGGAAAATCAACTTATCCTTATCAAAACCTAAAAATTGATAAGAGATAATTTTACTCCTGTCGAACTGTCGGATGTAGTTGCCGGAAAAATCAAAAACCTCAATACGAGGAGAATAATCCATAATATAAACCTGATTGGAGTAATAATCTATGTCAAAACTCATTACATAAACATATTCACCCGGCCCTTTACCGTTTTTTCCAATCTGACGGATAAATTTGCCCTTTCTGTTGAATTGTAGCAATTTGTTAAAGTCGCTTACAAAAATGAAAGAATCAGTAAAAACAAGCTTTGAAACTTTTCGTAACAGGCAATTTTTTTTAGTCTCAAGAGGAATATATTCCAAATTTTTAGCAATTAAGCTGACAGGCAATTCTTTTACATTGTCAATATTCTTTTCAATATCGATGATGTAAGGGAGAGTTACTTCTTTCGCTGAGGATTTAATCTCTTGTTGGGATGAGGGTTTACAGCCACTATGTAACAGAAAAACGGAAATGAAAAGAATGAAAGAATGAAGGAAATGAAAGGATAAATTAAAAGGATGAAAAAATGAAAAAAATGAATGATTGGGTCGCATATAGTTAGTTTTTGGAAGATTTGAGGATGGCTACTATTATTCTGATTAGTTCCTCACAATCGGCTAATAAGCTTTCGGTTTCCTCTTTTTCAAGGAAATCTGTTTCGACCATTAGCCTGAGCCAATATTTGGTTTCGCGAGCTTCTTTGTAAGCTATCTGAAGTTTTGCAGCAAATTCCTTTTTAGAAATACCCCCAACAGCCTCTTCAACGTTAGCTCCAATAGAAGTGCCGCATCTTAAAAGCTGTTTACTTAAAACATATTCTTTATGCTCCGAAGTAAGCTTTCTGCATAGCTTAACAATCCTTACAGCAAACACAAATGATTTAGTCACTATTAAATTATCCTTCATAAGTTTTCATTTAATTCATTGAATGCATTTTCATTCATTCATTTATTCATTCATTCATTTATTCATTCCCCTCATTTCCCTTCATTTCCCTTCATTCCCCCGCCACCTCCACTTCCGCATCATGTCCCAGATTCAAATTATTCGACACGATCACCTGCGCACCTTCCTCCAATCCTTCCTCAATGGTGTATTCCGTGCTGTTTTCAAACCCTGTTTTCACATAATTCCATTTGGCTCTCCCATTTTCGACGGTAAAAACCACCTGTTTGCCCTGCCGTATGACAACAGCCTCCTTGGGAACAACCAACTGTGCCTGTACTGAATTGCCAACAAGCACCTTTACATTCATCCCTTCGCATAACCTTTTGCCGGAATTCCTTACCCGTGCTTTGAGGCGTACCATGCCATTTTCGTTAATCAGGGGGTTTATCTCCGAAACAGACCCTTCGAATACAGCAGAATCGAGTGAAAAGGGCTCGATCTTTACTTTCTGATTTACTTTTACCTGAATAAGCTCTGTTTCCAGAACGGGAAACTCTGCATCGAATTCGGAGTTATCAATGATTGTACAAAAAGTGTTACCTACCACCGCACGGTTTTTAGCCCTTGCTTCCAAATTGGCGATGATGCCGGAAAAGGGAGCTCTTAGCTCAGAGTTCAATAGATTGTATTCTGCCAGATCACGCTGCGAAAGGGCTTCTTCGTATCCGCTTTTTATCCTTAATGATTTTAGAACTTCCGGAGAAATTCTGCCGGTATCTTTCATTGAAAAACCTTGCATGATCAGTTGGTCCTGGAGTTCGAGCCGTGCTTTTTCCAGGTTCTGCTTTGCCCGTTGAAGATCGTTCTTCAGCAGAAAGTTATCAAGCGAAGCAACCAGTTGGTTTGCCTGAACCATGGTGCCGTTCTTAACCTCGATTCTGTCGATAGTTTCGGCAATTCTGAAACTCAGATCGGCTTTGCGAACAGCATACAGTTTACCATTGCTGATAATTTCGCGATAGAAGGTTACTCTTTTTAACGGAATGGTGGTTACTTCAATTTTTTCACCTGAAGCTGCAGAATCGACTGCCATTTCATCCTGATCGGCCTTGACATCTTTATTGCTGCATTGATTGTAAAAAGAGCCAATTAAGATTAGAAAAGCAAAGTATTTAAGTCGTAAGTTTATCATTGAGTTATACAATTTCATTATACCATTTAGAAATCTTTAATTTTGCTAGCAGTAACGATTACAGGGTTATCAGAAGGATCAAGCGAGCTAATTATATTTAGCAATTGTTCTTTGGCTTTACTATCCTTAGCTGCTGCTTTCCGCAATTGTTCTTCTGTGAGACTTTCTTTTATATCTTCTGCACTAAACCATGTAAGCAACTCGTTTTTTGACCCGATGCTCTGCGGCCAGAAAGGCAATCCTCCATCGAGATCATTATTAAAACCAATAAGGCCGTAAGAACCTTTTAAAAAAACCAGCTTGGATTTTTGCTTATCGTAATACCCTGCAACTTTTGTGGAGCTAATTTCGGCATGCTTTCCAAATACAACAACATGCTGGCTTTCGGATTCGTTCTCTTTTAAATATTTGTTAAAGTGAAAGGTAAAGCAAATACCTTCCTTGATATTGATAAAACTCTTTAACAGAATATAGTTATTTAAATTAGCCAGATAGTTTTCCTGCGAACCAGATATAACTTCCAAAGGCATCCGGTATTTTCCCATGTTCAGATAAAATGAAGGAGTGAGCTTAAAGTCTTTTTCTATGCAGAAAATGGTATCGCAAATTCCTCCTTTATAGTAAAACTCGTTATCAAAGCCCTGACGGATTATCCCTTGATCTTCACTACTGATAAAATTCGCATCTCTATTGAATTTATGAAAATTGGGAATCACATTCAGAACTGATCCTTTGTTGTTAAAAAAGACGATACTTTTCTCCTCATTTCCTCTATGCACTGGGATTATTGAACAAAAAGCATCAGATCCCAGATAATATCCATTACTATCTGCCTCCTTTGGCAAATATATCGTTCCTTTGAACTTACCGCTCAATGAATAAGCTTCTATTTTTTTACCACATGATATATATAAGGTATTAGTATGATGGTCAATCGTAAGTTCCGACACATATGCATATTCTCCGGGACCTTTCCCCGTTTTGCCAATATTGCCAATAAACCTTCCTTCAATGTTAAACGACTTACAGAAATTGTAACCTGAAACAATAATAGTATCATCTTCTAACAATACATTATTAATCGTGGGAATTACACATTGCTTTGATGTTTCCAGCGGAATATACCTTATCCCATCCGTAATAGATGATAAAGGCAAGTCAATGAATTTGTCCAGGTTTTTGTCGAAATCAATACTTTCCACATGGTTAAAATTTTGAGAAGAATCACAAGCGAGGGCAAACAAAAGCAATCCGAAACAGATAATTGACTTCATATACTCAGAATAATTACTACCTCATTTTTTCGTAGATCAGGATTGGCTCATTCTCCCCTTCCATTCGTCGTTAGTAAGCTGCACGGACGCGATTCATGAAATACGTTGTAAGGTACAAAAAAGCTCAAAAACAATGCCATAGGACTATCTAATTTTGCAACTAAGTCATTGGCGGTCATTAGTGGTCATTAGTCGCTTTTTAAATGACTACAAATGACCTACTGACTACTTATGACCCAACAACCCCGACGACCATCGTTTTTCATTGTCTTCATTTTTTCATTCCCTTCATTTCCTTCATTCTTTTCATTTTCTTCATTTCAATTTTACTATCACAATTACCTGGTTGTCTTCTTCACTCATGTTTTCTACAATTGATTTCAGTTGTTTGCTCCTTTCGGGAGATTTTACTGTTTTACCCGCTTTAAGCTTTTCAGTAGAAAATTTAATAAAATCGGATGCCGAAATTATTGTATATGCCCACTTGTCGGCATAGATATGGCGAGGCCAGAAATCAATTCCTCCGTCGATATCGTTTACAAAACCTGCATACTTATCTTTTTTGTCCGAGACCAATACCGAAGTATTCTTTGCCTTATCCATCATTAGGAGCAGCTTGGTATCCTCGGAATATCCTTCGGCATTAATCAGACGGTATTTATCCGATTCAATAACATTTCCCCATAGGTATCCCTGCATCAATGTTTTTACCTGTTTGCGGTCGGTAATAAACGATGGCCGCCTTTCATCAGGGATTTTATATTTTCCAAGATCAAGATACATTGCCGGCACAATTCTGTTTTTCTCGTTCTGGGTGTAAATGGTATCGGTATACATATCCTTAAAGAACTTTTTACCATTACAATCATAAAACTCATTGTAATTAGTCCAGCCCATACTGAACGACATTTCTCTTGCAGCCCATTTCAAATGATTTTTTACACCCTGTAACTCTTTCCCTTGTGGGTCAAGAAAAGCAAAAACATTATCTTCTCCTCCTTCTGCAACATTTTTCCAGCTTATATAATTCCCATTGTTCAGCGATTCTATTTTCCAGTAACCGGCCTTAATTGGGATCTCACGGACAAACGTTCCGTTAAAACCATAAATTGAAATTTTATTCGCTGAATGCACAATTACCTGTTCGGCCTTTTCATTCACCGAGACATGGTAGGCAAAAACATATTCCCTGGGGCCTTTTCCCTGAGTTCCAACTCTTCGGATAAACTTACCATCGCGCCCAAACTGAAGTACAGATCCACAGCGGGTAAAAATGTATTTTGAAGTGAGCAAAATGGAAGGGTTTCCGCAGATTACGGCATCCTTGTTTAACTCCAGCCGCACGTATTCAATACTTTCGGCAATATCACTGAGGTTAACAGTTTTTTTAACCTTCATCATTTCTTCCAGTTTAAGAACAGGAATACTTTGTTTAGAACGTCCCTGCGGAAGCGCTGAAACAGAAAACAACATATACAATGCTGCAATCAAATAGAATCGATTCATGTGGATAAGTTTAGCGGGTTAATAGTACAAATGTTTCTTATTAGTCGGTTGAACCCACCAAAAAATGACATGAAAACCCTACTTTTTCTGAATTAAAGATTGCTTTATGGAAGACTCTTTTTAATGTTGATCAATACCAGTATGGGATTATCTTCTTCCTTGATGGTTTTCATTTGATTCGACCAGGCGTCGGAGCTCTCTTTTTTTGACCGGGAGAGATGCTCCGTTATGACCTCAGGTTTAATTGAAGAAAGCAAACAATTTTCAGAATAACCCGGATAGAAAACCTTTAATTCTTGTCCTCCAACCATATCATCGTAAATTGATGAAGAATCGAACTTTCTTACTTTTCCGGCTCTATTGTCTGCAAAATAAATAGCATCATAATCCTGGCGTTTAATTGTCCATCGTGATTGAAATATAAAGGTACAGTCCGAAAAAGGAAGCAAATGAACAAAACGAAAGTTATTTACCAACTCATCCCATTTCTGAAAATCGCCCTGGCTGAATTCTATTTGTTTATCATAGGGTAGTTTGTCCTTCAAATCAAGAATAAAAGCAGGTTCTTTTTTACTATTGTTTATGTTCCAGATTGTATCATTCAGATAACTATTAAATAGTAAACCAAAATTGGTTTTCTGCAAATAAGGTTTATCCATTTGTGTGTATCTGTATCGTCCGATAGTGACGCCATATTCAACTATAATAGTATCGGACGTGGAAAAATCATTGTTATACACCACTACTTTCCCTTCTTCACGTAAATAACAAGCAATTTTTTGATCTAAAGTGCTTGAAAAATAAACAGGTTGGTAATTCAGCTTTATTTCACCGCAAAAAGTACCATCAAGTTTATATCTGAGAAATCCTTTACGGTTGATTGACGATATGTAAATTGTATCATGTAAAACTTCAAAATGAAATATTTCTAAATATTCTCCTGGTCCGTTTCCGTTTTTACCTATTTTTTTAATAAACCGTCCATTTTTTTGAAACAATAGCAGACCACTTTGATAAGAGTTAATAACGATAAGCGAATCGTTTATCCATAATTGATTGATACTACCAATTAAAGACTCCGATTTTGTTTCCAGAGGAAGGTAAACCACTGTATCAGCAAAAAGAGAGGTGTTAAGTTTTTTTTCACCATTTTGTGGAATCTGAAGATACCGAACTTTATCCGTTTCAGGATTTATATCTTTAACTTCTCCGGAACGATTATCGAAGGCACAGGTGCTGTTTAAAAGTTCTATAAAAATTATTGTAAAAAGCGGAAGCTTCTTCATGGTAATAAAATTGATTTACTAACACAAAAGGTTATAAGTTTCTATTAGTCGGTTTAAGTTTAAAAATGTGACACGGAAATACCTTTTTTTGAAAATACTTTGTAACTCATAGACTAAAAATAAGAAAGAGGTGCCCAATAAGAATTAAAATTCTCATAGACACCCTTATCTTCACCAATAACCAAAGCCACATAAAATGAAAGTCCCCTCGGGATAAATTCATTTCCTTCATTCTTTCATTCCCTTCACCTCTTCATCTCCCCTCCCAGCACACAAGTCTTTTTATACTGCTTTACTTCTCCTGAAGAATGGTGCAGCTCGATATAAATCAAATAAATACCCGTTTGTGCCAGCCGGCCTTTGTCGTCGATGCCATCCCAGACAAAAGAGCCGTTGGTACCCAGAGGTTTGTTATTGGCGAGTAATCTGATGCGCCTGCCTACAGCATCGAATATGATGATATTGGCAACAAACCCTGGTTTGTCGAGTAGGCAGTGAATGGTTTCAACATCTTTGTAACCATCGTTGTCGGGAGAGAAAATTTCGTATTCGAGGGTAATTTCCTTTTCGGAATTTACTTCTTCCAGAAATTGTGAATTCTGTGCTCCAGGAGTTGCAAACCCGTCTGTTGCTGCCGAATGCCAATTATCCTGATCGGAGGTTGGATGGTTATACCGGATGCGTTCGAGTGAAACACCCGATTTATTCACCAGCATCGAAAAATGCATTTTGTCGGAATAACATAGTTCATCGAGTGTTTCGAGGCTTTTGGTCATAAGAGCTACACAACCATCGGAATTGCTAAGTGATGGAAAATTTTTGCATGAAAGTACAAAACCCTTGTCGGGCATGTGGTATAATTGTTCAAACCCTTCGTTGTTCTTTGCGGCGACGAAAAAAGTGTGCGGCGGAAGAAGGAAAGGGTATTCACCAAAAGTGATTGTGGAACTGTATGTCGACGAAGAACTCCGGTAAGCAAATTTCAGGTCGGCACTGCTTATGTATTTATTGCTGTTATTATAAAACTCAATAAACTCCTGAGCACCCGGAAGGGCGTCAAACAAGACTTCGTTAATGATAATATCCCCGGGAGAGGGAAGTTCCGGCTTCATAAATACTGTTGAAATTCCGAATATTTTTTGTCCGGTACAAGCGCTTACGTCTTCCAGAATATCAAGCCTGCAGGTCACCCCAGGAATAAACTTTCTGCTGAAAACCAGATCCACATAAAGATTTTGCAAGGTATCCACAGATAAACCTGCAGGAGCTCCAAATCCCTGATCGAGCACAAACATCGATCTTTTTAGAGTGGCAATATTCAAAGGTTTTGAAAAATAAAGCCGTACTGAGGAATCGTTGGGCAAAAAAATATGTTCGAATTGAAACCCTCTGTTGTCGGCGACTGTACCCGAAACGGAATTTATTTTACCGGGCGTTCCGCCCTTCAGGTCAGTACTTGCTTTCCAATTTTCAGTGCCAAGACAAGGCTGGTTAATATCGAGCATTTCCATCGACCAGCCGCCTGACTTTTTTAAATCGTCGTGATAAAAACTCTCATCATAGTTTACCCAGTGAATCAGTTTACCTTTTTTATTGCGAAGCCCCACATATTCTCCAGTGTTGTTCAGGGTAGACGATGATAAAATTTCGACACACAAGCTGCTGCTTTTAAACTGACTGCATCCATTGGCAGAACAAACAAGTAGAAAGCTGTCGGCAGGAAGATCAATGGCCGGAAAGTTATATTTAGAACTACCAACCTGTAGTTGCCACTTTTCGAGGTTTAGCTTAACACCGCTCTTGTTGGCAAGCTCAAGATATTCAACATTAGGGAGTAAAACAGGAGGGTCGGGATCGGGCATAATTTCGGTGATGAGCACATCGTAGGCATTTCCCGGACAATAACTCAGGTAATGGGTTGAAGAACTCATGACGTTTCCGGCTAAATCTTTTATTCCCGAGACCGTAATTTCAACTTTCTCCTGACAGGGAATAACGGACGAAAACTGAAGCATCAAGGTTTTTCCGTCAATAAACCAGATTTTTTTCAGGAAAAAACCTGCTGCTAGCTGGAAATTTCCGGCGCCCGCGGAGGTCAGATCTACTTCTTCCGAAAAATTCATTACAGCCAGCGAGTCATCAACGGCGGTTAGGCTTGTAATTACAGGCTGAATGGTATCGGTTGACTTTTTGCCGGTAACTTCAAAATCATCGAACAGAAATTTATTGGAGCGTGTAGAGGAATAAATACACTGCACTCCAAAATACTTCGAGGTCCAATATGTGGTATCGCTTACAGACCCGAGTTCCTCATAATTGGCGAGACCTGTAGAATCGCAGTTCAAAAACCATTCCCCTGCGAACGATCGCGTCACCATCACCGAAGCCTTATTTACCGAAGCATTCAACATTTTATTTCGTCCATCTATTATCAGTTTCGATGTTGTTCCATCCTGCCTGAAAAGCGAAATGTCGTCGTCAGTTCCTCCAAGGCGAATATAATATCCATTGAGAGAGGAGTCGATCCTTGCTTTGTCCGACATCAGGTAAATCTTTGCATAATTGGACGAGGACGGATTGAAGTCGAGCTGGGTCCGGAATTTCCAAACCGCACCGGTCGAAACCTCTGAAGGTGTTACAAGAAAAGACTTCCCGGTAACGGCCGGGGCATTCAAATGGAGCTGCAAAGCAGCATTTACTTCAAAATTTGAAGTGTCACCACTCCACTGCGGAATACGCCACAAATCGCCATCATCAAAGAAATCTGTTAATTGTGCTTTACCTGGCAGTGTTATTAATAGTAAACAATAAAGCAAGGGTCTGAAGGTTGTTATCATACAAGGAATAGTTTTGTTTTATTGGTTTCAAGGGCAATTCAGATTTAAAAATCTTTTGGAACATATTTGCTATAAATATAGTATTTTTGACAATTCACAAAACGTATAAAAAACTAAAAACATGAAAGTTGCTGTTGTTGGCACAAGCGGGGCAGTAGGCCAGGAATTCCTGAAGGTTTTGGAAGAAAGGAATTTTCCCCTCGACGAACTGGTGCTGTTCGGATCGGCAAGAAGTGCCGGAAGCACCTATAATTATAAAGGCAGAACCATTACAGTTAAAGAACTTAAACATAACGACGATTTCAAAGGTATTGATATAGCGCTCACCTCGGCAGGCGCAAGCATTTCGAAGGAATATGCCGATACCATTACCAAATACGGAGCTGTGATGATCGATAATTCCAGCGCTTTCCGCATGGATAACGATGTTCCCCTTGTGGTTCCCGAAGTGAATGCCGCCGATGCTTTAACGCGTGACCGCAGAATTATCGCCAATCCAAACTGTTCTACCATCATCATGGTGGTTGCATTGAAACCTATTCACGATTTATCCAAAATTCTGCGTGTACATGCAGCTACCTATCAGGCCGCAAGTGGAGCCGGAGCCGCTGCAATGCAGGAACTCGAGAATCAGGTTGGTGAAGTGATGGGCAACAAACCTGTAAAAGTTGAAAAATTCAAATACCAGCTTGCTTTTAACCTGATCCCTCAGATTGATGTTTTCCTGGATAACGACTATACCAAGGAAGAAATGAAGATGCACAACGAAACCCGCAAGATTATGCATTCGGATATAGCGGTAAGTGCCACTACCGTGCGTGTGCCGGTTTACCGTGCCCATTCCGAGGCTATCTGGCTCGATACCGAAAAGGAATTATCGGTTGAACAGGTGCGCGAAGCCCTGAAAAAAGCTGAAGGCATTGTTGTGGAAGATGATCCTAAAACAAGCAAATATCCAATGCCCCTGTTTGTTGCTGGTCAGGATCCGGTTTATGTGGGTCGTTTGCGTAAGGATTATACCTCACCCACCGGAATGACTTTCTGGTGCGTTGGCGATCAGATTAAAAAAGGTGCAGCATTAAACGCAGTTCAAATTGCGGAATATCTGGTAAAGAATAAGGCGTTGTAGGAATCAGTCGATAGTCCATTGAGAACAGCCACAGAGAAACAAAAGCGCGGATGAATTATCATCGGCGCTTTTTGTTATATAACCTGATGGTCGAAGAGGCTGTGTAATTAGTCCATAACCTGAGGTTGAGCCTGTCGAAACCTCATTGTAAATCAGCAAGATTACACTTCGACAGGCTCAGTGTCCGGCACTTTTTACAAACCCTCTTAAAATTCAACTCCTTTCCAGTTTCCCGAGTAATAAGCCTTATCAATTTTCTGCACCAGCTTTTGATCTTTTTTGGCTTTTGCAGTAAACCGCATATCCTGATAGAGGTAAAAATTGAGCCAGAAACCAAAATCATACTTCTCGGCCAAGGTGCGGGGTTTCATATAAAATGCATACCAATCGGGATTAATGCCCATTGACTTGGCTAATTTTATGGCCTCCAGAGCACGTATCCAGTTTTTATTTGTAATGTCGGTAAAGAGTTTCTGCAATAGAGGGTAGGTCATATTCTTTGTTGTGATTACCGACTGACGGTCGTCAATTCCCAAAGCTTTGAGTGAAACACTGTCTTCAAAAGTCTTGTCGCCGTCGAGGTCGTAGGCAATTACATCAATAAAGCCGTTATTATCCGAATCGTTGTATTTCACGGTAGCAAATTCTTTGGGTTCACGTTGTATCCGTCCTCCTCTCCAGCGGTCGTACAATCCACCAAATCCCTGAAAAGAATATGCTGTCTGATCTATCCTCCAGGCTCCCCATTCAGCTCCCAGAAGATGGATTCGGCCATCAAAGCCTCCGATGTAGAGATTACCCTTTCCGGAGAAATCGGAGTCCCATTCTCCTCGATCGCCGGCAGCATCTGCCTGAGCATTGTGGTCTATTCCGCCCCCGTTACGACCCATAGCAAACAAATCTTTGGGATCGTAAAGCTCAACGCGCTCCCAGCGGTTGCAGTCGTCGTCTTCATCAAACGAGAGACGGCATTCCTTCCATTCACCTTTGTTAAAAATGAGGTTCCACGCGGTATTATGATCGGCATAAATAAGCTCATCGAGCTTACGCCAGCGTGAGTCGTACATCAGCTCGGTACCCACATCGAGGCTCCGAAGACTTTTGAACTTATGCACCTGATCGGAATAATCGAAACCAGGACCATTGAACCGCAGTGTAAAGTCAAAATCGAATTCATTACCCTGACCGTTGTCGTTATCGAGATCCCAGCCAATACCAACCCAATCGATCTTTTTGGTGTATTTCACATCGATTTCTTTATCAAGCTTTTCAAAATCAGGATTTACACCTTCTTTAGGACGGAAGTTTGGGGTATCCACCAGTCGGATTGTCCATTCCGAGAGCCCATCCTTATCGGTATCGTAAAATATAAAAGGGTTTTCCCAGCTATAGCGCATATCGTCAATGCGGAAAGTCGATGCATGCATCTTCAGGAACAAAGTGTTGCCGTGATAATCCTCGAAAAA
>JAEYWD010000024.1 GCA_023429135.1 Bacteroidota bacterium
AAAAAAATAATTCTTTTTTTGTAACACATTAAAAGTAAAAAAATGATCAGAACTCAAAATTGGTGGTGGTGGCACAGTACTTATTCCCAAAAGGAAGTGAGGAGTTAGCCCTATATCCAATTTTATAGTATATAAAATCGAAGGCTTGCCAATCACGGCAAGCCTTTTTTGTTTTAAACCTTTTAAGTTAAAATTATGATTTACCAGGTCACCACAAATGTTAAAAAGATACTATCCGACACCATTACCCCGGTGAGTATTTATCTGAAGATGCGCGACATCTTTCCTAATTCAATATTGATGGAAGGCGCTGATTCGCAGGGAAGCCGCAACAGCTATTCTTTTATTGCTCTTAAACCTGTTGCAGAGTTTGTAGTGGAAGATGAAACGGCTACACTCAGTTTTCCTCAGGGCATTTCGGAAGAGAAAATAACGGGTGAGCAAACAGTAATGGATTTGATGAACCGGTTTATCCGTTCGTTCGAAACTGAAACCATTGATCCGGCAATTGTTGTAAATGGTTTGTTTGGATACTCATCATACGATTCCATCCGGTATTTCGAGTCAATTACCTTAAAGGCAAAACAAAGGGAAGAGGAAAGGATTCCTGAAATTCGATATGCCTTTTACAAGTATATCATTGCTATCAATCATTTTCAGAATAATTTAACCATCATCGAAAACTTGCTTGAGGGCGAAGAAAGTCAGTTGGAGTATATTGAAAGTCTGCTGCGGAATCTGAGTTTTGCAGCTTATCATTTTTCATCTCAAAATGGGGAAGAGTCAAATCTTACCGATCAGGAATACATGCATATGGTAAGCAAAGGCAAGGAACACTGCCATCGCGGCGATGTTTTCCAGATTGTGCTTTCCCGTGGTTTTTCACAACAGTTTACCGGTGACGATTTCAACGTTTACCGTTCGTTGCGTTCTATCAACCCTTCACCATATCTTTTTTATTTCGATTATGGCAGTTATCGGATCTTTGGTTCATCACCCGAAGCACAGCTTGAAGTAAAGGGCAGCAAGGCTTACATTCACCCCATTGCCGGAACATTCAAACGTACCGGCGACGACGAAAAAGACAAGGAACTGGCCATACAGCTTTCGAACGATCCAAAAGAAAACGCCGAACATGTGATGTTGGTCGATCTTGCCCGTAACGACCTGAGTCGCAATGCCGAAAATGTTAAAGTCGAAACTTTCCGCGAGATCCAGTATTATTCGCATGTACTTCACATGGTTTCGGTGGTTTCGGGAAGTTTACCTATTGGTGCAAATAATTTCCAGGTGATGGCTGATTCTTTTCCTGCAGGAACCCTGAGCGGAGCTCCAAAATTTAAAGCCATGGAACTGATCGATACTTATGAAAACAAGCGTCGCGGCTTTTATGGCGGATGTCTTGGTTATATTGGCTTTAACGGTGATCTGAACCATGCCATCATGATACGTTCTTTCCTGAGCCGTAACAATGTACTTTACTATCAGGCAGGAGCAGGTATTGTGGCCGACTCAAAAGAAGAGAGTGAATTGAATGAAGTGAATAACAAACTGATGGCTCTGAAAAAAGCCATCGATCTTGCTAAAGAAATTTAAAAAGTTAAAAAATGAAGATATTAGTACTGGATAATTACGATTCGTTTACTTACAACCTGGTACATGCTATCGAAAGTATTTTGGGCGAAAAGGTTGAGGTACACCGTAACGATAAAATTACGCTTGATGAAATAAACCGCTTCGATAAGATTGTTCTCTCTCCCGGACCCGGAATTCCTGATGAAGCCGGCATTCTGAAAGATGTAATCAAAACATACGCAGGGAAGAAAAGTATTCTGGGTGTTTGTCTTGGACATCAGGCCATCGGGGAAGTTTTTGGAGGTACGTTAATCAACCTCGACAGGGTGTTTCATGGCATTGCCACCACCATCAACCTCGAAGTGAGTGACGAGCAGATATTCAAAAACCTTCCTAAAAAGTTTCTGGGCGGAAGGTATCACTCCTGGATTGTCGACAGGGCTACGCTGCCATCGTGTTTTGAAATTACAGCCTCTGAAGAAAACGGCCAGATTATGGCCATGCGCCATAAAGAATATGATCTGCGGGGAGTTCAGTTTCATCCGGAGTCGGTGTTAACAGAATTTGGGCAGCAAATAATAGGGAACTGGTTGAAAATATAGGCCCTCACCCCGGCCCTCTCCCAAAGGGAGAGGGAGTTAAAAGCCTAAATTTCTTACAACTTACGACTAAAATCTTACGACTAAATGAAAGCAATATTAAACTATTTATTCGAACATAAAACCCTCACCAAAGCTGAGGCTAAGGAGGTACTTACCAAAATTGCTCAGGGAATGTATTCGCACTCGGAAATTGCTGCATTCATCACGGTTTACCTGATGCGCAGCATTACCGTGGATGAACTCTCGGGATTCCGCGATGCTCTGCTGGAACTGTGTATTCCTGTCGATCTGAAGGATTTTGATACCATCGACCTTTGTGGCACCGGTGGTGATGGTAAAAACACATTCAACATTTCCACCCTCACGGCCTTTGTGGTTGCCGGTGCAGGCGGAAAAGTCGCCAAACATGGGAACTACGGCGTTTCATCCTCATGTGGATCATCAAATGTGATGGAATATCTGGGTTATCAGTTTAGTACCGACAGCGATAAGTTACGGCAGGAGATGGATCGTTGCGGAATTTGTTTTATTCATGCGCCTTTATTCAATCCTGCCATGAAGAATGTGGCTCCTGTCCGCAGGGAACTCAAGGTGAAGACCTTTTTCAATATGTTGGGGCCTATGGTAAATCCAAGTTTCCCGGGGAAGCAGATGGTTGGGGTTTATAGTCTGGAACTGGCCCGTTTGTACAATTATCTTTACCAGCAAACCAATAAACAATATGCCATTGTACACAGTCTGGATGGATACGACGAGGTTTCGTTAACCGGATCGTTTAAAATGATTTCCAATAAAATGGATGCGATTCTTGCTCCTGAGAACCTGGGAATGAAATCACTCAGTCCTGAGGAAATCGGTGGCGGAAATAGCATTCCCGAAGCCGCTTCTATCTTTGTAAATGTTCTTGAAGGGAAAGGCACTGAAGCACAGAACCAGGTTGTGATTGCCAATGCCGCTCTCGCTCTCGGCTGCTATTATCCAGAAAGATCACTGGAGAGCTGTATCGAGATGGCCACTGATTCTCTTCAAGGTCAAAAAGCTTTACAGGTATTTAAAAAACTGCTGAACCGATGAACATCCTCGATACCATAGTCGCAGCAAAACGTTTTGAGGTTGCCGAAAGCAAAAAGAAAACCAGTAACCGCGAATTGGAAGCGCAGCTTTCTTTTAGCCGTAAGACGGTT
This sequence comes from Bacteroidota bacterium, assembly GCA_023429135.1. Lineage (GTDB taxonomy): Bacteria > Bacteroidota > Bacteroidia > Bacteroidales > JAAUTT01 > JAAUTT01. The sequence goes on from JAEYWD010000024.1 coordinate 3,362, forward strand.
TCACTTAAAAGTCGGTTATTGCAGCCAGAGTCCTCGGGAATCATTGCTGAGTTCAAGCGTAAGTCGCCCTCCAAAGGAGTAATTAACGACAGGTTTGCTCCAGAGGATGTGACAGTTGCTTACCAACATGCAGGTGTTGCTGCAGTTTCAATTCTTACAGATGAAAAATTTTTTGGCGGTTCTTCCGATGATTTGATTGCTGCGAGAGAAAAACTGACCATCCCGATTTTAAGAAAGGAATTTATCATTGACGAATACCAGATCCTGGAAGCCAAAGCCATGGGAGTGGATTTAATTTTGCTGATTGCCGCCATTTTGGATAAAAGACAGGTAAAAACTTTTGCTTCTCTGGCTAAATCACTGGGTTTGGAAATATTGTTTGAGATCCACGACAAGGAAGAACTTGAAAAAGTCTGTGAGGAAGTCACCTTTGTTGGTGTAAATAACCGCAATCTGAAGACATTTGTGGTTGATATTCAGCAATCGGTAAATCTTTCGGAATTGATCCCATCCAAGTTTCTAAAAATTTCGGAGAGTGGAATCGACAGCGTTGAAAGTATTAAAATGCTGAAACAGGTGGGTTATCATGGATTTTTAATTGGGGAAAATTTCATGAAAACAGATAATCCCGGCGAAGCCTGCAAAAACTTTATTTCGGAACTGAAACAGAGATGAAGAAGATTGTAAAAGTTTGCGGAATGCGCGATGAAAACAACATCCTGGAAGTCGCGGGATTACATCCTGAGATGATGGGTTTTATTTTTTATCCGGATTCAAAGCGCTTTGTTGGCAATGATTTCAATATTCCTGAAATTTCATCGGATATAAAAAGAATTGGGGTTTTTGTTAATGAGGAGCCGTCGAAAGTAATTCAAATTATGAAAAAGCACCAATTACACACTGCCCAGCTTCATGGCAGCGAAACTCCCGAAATATGCAGTTTGATTGGAACTAACGGATTCAAAGTTTTAAAAGCTTTTGGAATTGATGAGAATTTTGACTGGAGCATTTTGGAACAATATATTCCGGTTACCGATGGTTTTGTTTTCGATACAAAAACCTCTCAGCACGGGGGGAGCGGGAGAAAGTTTAACTGGAAAATACTGGAGAATTATACACTGAAGCATCCTTTTCTTTTAAGCGGGGGAATTAAACCCGAAGATGCAGACATGCTTTCGAATTTCGAACACCCGCAATGCATTGGATTTGACGTGAACAGCGGATTTGAAATTCAGCCGGCATATAAAGATGTTACCCTTTTAAAATCTTTCATAACCAAAATCAGAGAGAAATGAAGGCTCTAGTGAACAGTCTGGAGGAAGTCAGAATTAATATCGACAGGATTGATGTCATGATGATTAAGTTAATGGCCGAAAGGCAGCTTTATGTAAACGAAGCCGCCAGCTTTAAGAATACTGCCGATGAGGTGAAAGCACCATCCAGAGTTGAGGCCGTCATTTCCAAAGTTAAAACATTGGCAGCTCAGCATGGGTTGGACCAGGAGATTGCTGAAGCCGTTTACCGGACCATGATTAATGGTTTTATTCAAAAAGAACAAGAACAATTCAATAAAACAAATAAGTAATGAGCTATTTTGTTGACGAAAAAGGTTATTTCGGAAAATTTGGAGGCGCATATATTCCCGAGATGCTGCATGCAAACGTGGAAGAACTCCGGAATAACTACCTGAAAATTATGGACAGCCAGCAATTCAGGAACGATTACCAGTACCTGATGAAACACTATGTTGGTCGTCCATCGCCGCTTTACCCTGCAACAAGGTTAAGCGAACTTTATAAAACCCGTATTTATCTGAAACGAGAGGATCTGAACCATACCGGTTCCCATAAGATCAACAACACCATTGGGCAGATATTAATTGCCAAAGCACTGGGTAAACACCGGATTATTGCAGAAACCGGAGCCGGTCAGCATGGAGTGGCCACTGCTACGGTTTGTGCTTTGATGAACCTGAAGTGCATTGTTTACATGGGCGAAACCGATGTGGAGAGACAGTATCCCAACGTTATGCGCATGAAAATGCTGGGCGCTGAAGTTGTTCCGGTGAAGAGCGGTAATAAAACGCTGAAAGATGCTACCAACGAAGCTATCCGCGACTGGATTAACAATCCGGTCGACACACATTACATCATCGGTTCGGTGGTAGGACCGCATCCTTACCCCGATATGGTCTCGAAGTTTCAAAGTATTATTTCCGAAGAAATAAAATGGCAGTTAAAAGAGCATACAGGAAAGGAATTGCCCGACTATGCCATTGCCTGTGTAGGAGGTGGCAGTAACGCCATTGGTACTTTCTATCATTTTCTCGATCATCCGGAAGTGAAGCTCGTGGCTGTTGAAGCTGCCGGACTTGGCGTTGACTCTCAAGAAACCGCTGCAACCATCGCTTGCGGAAAACTTGGAATAATCCATGGCAGCAAAACTCTGCTGATGCAAAGTCCAGACGGACAAATTACCGAACCTTATTCCATCTCGGCGGGTCTGGATTATCCGGGTATTGGTCCTGTTCATGCGCATCTGCACGATACCGGCCGTGCCATGATTTTGAATGCTACCGATGAGGAAGCGCTTGATGCGGCTTTCGAACTCACCCAGGTCGAAGGAATCATTCCCGCGCTTGAATCTTCTCACGCCCTGGCAGCACTTAAAAAACTTAAGTTCGGCCAGGATGAAGTAGTAGTTATCACCATTTCGGGAAGAGGAGATAAGGATATGGATACGTATATCAGGAGGATGGAAGGGAGTTAGGAAAGTCGACGGTCCTCAGACCACAGACGACAGTGAACAGCCGGAGAAAGTCGATAGTCCGTGGTCCATAGTCGATAGTAAAAACAAATTCTTTTCATCGGTGTAAAACGCCTGGTATTCAAAAGAAAGCCAAAATTTAATAACAATATCTTAATACCTATAGCCTAATAGCTAATATCTAAACCCCTTAAAAATGAACCGCATAAATCAGCTTTTTGCAAGCAATCGCAAAAACATACTTTCGATATATTTTACCGCAGGGCATCCTGAATTGAACTCAACAGCGGAGTTGATCCAAACACTTGAGAAGAGTGGTGTACAAATGATCGAAATCGGGATGCCTTTTTCCGATCCGCTGGCCGATGGCCCGGTGATTCAGCAGAGCGCTCAGAAAGCGCTTGCCAACGGAATGAACCTGAAGGTTCTCTTTCAGCAGTTAAAAGATATCCGTAAAACTGTGCAGATTCCCTTATTGCTCATGGGATATCTTAATCCGGTGATGTTTTATGGAATGGAAAACTTCTGTCGCGATTGCCAGCAAGCCGGCATTGATGGCGTGATTCTGCCTGACCTTCCCATGGAAGAGTTTGAGGCTGAATATAAAGCGATGTTTGAGAAATACGATCTGAAATTTATTTTTCTTATTTCTCCTCAGACGTCGGACGAGCGATTGAAGAAAATTGATAGTCTGAGCAATGGATTTATTTACATGGTCTCGTCCTCTGCAACTACCGGAGCCAAGGGATCTATCACTACCACCCAGACCGACTATTTTAAACGGGTAAATGCTTTGAATCTTAAGAATCCGCTTGTGGTTGGCTTTGGAATATCGAATAAGGAAACCTTTAATGAGGTTTGTAAATATGCAAATGGGGCAATTATCGGAAGTGCTTTTGTACGGATGCTGGATGCAGCTAAGGATTGGAGAAAGGAAACCGTGGAGTTTGTGAAAGGGATTCTATAAAAATATAGAAGCCCGATTTATCGTCGGGCTTCTTTGTATAATGTTACCAGATACTTATGTTCCAGGTATCACCTTCAATAATTAATTTAACTTTTTCCAAACAGGTGGTTCTTGTGAAATCAAGGTATGCTTTCAGTTTATTTTCAACATTCACTTCGTACTTTCCTTTCTTGATACACCACTCTCCAATTTTATATTCTAGAGGAATTGTGGTTGTAGAAGAGTAACTAAAACCGTTGCTAGTTGTACCTTGAACACTTTCGGCGAAAGAATATACATCATCAAATATATTTAAAGGGCTGTCGGATCCGCTTTCCCAGGTAATGGTGCGTGTGAATTTCCGGGTAATATAATAATTACTATTGGTAAAAGTTACTTTACCATTAGTGAGTTCAGCTTTGATCGTAGGTTTGTTATTTACTGCACTCATATTGGTAACTGTAAGGGTACCTTCAAGCTTTATGGTATCATTAACTGTGAAATTTTCCAGCGTAACTGTTCGAACGGCATTGTTTTCCCTCATTTTGGCACTTTGTGTAATTTTAATAGTGCCATTCTTTTTAATACCGCTGTTGGTGGTGTAATTCTGGTAAATAACGGTAATTTCTTTAGGAAAAGTTGTGGTATTTCCATTGTTTTTTGTAACGGTAATAACCAAGCCACCAGACTTTTTTGATCCGGCCGGATAATTGTTCAATTCCAGATTGGAAAGTATTGACTCACTTTCTGAATAGATATCGTTGTAAGCTGAATTAGAAGCCGCATCCTTTGTTGTGATAGCAACAGCATCCTCTTTTGTAACAACTTTTTCATCATCCTTCTTACACGACCAAACGGTAAGCATTCCTGCAATAATAACTAAAGAGAAAAATGTTAAAATCCTTGTTTTCATACTTCTACGTTTTATTTAATTGTTATAGGTTTTATTTATACTAGGGATAAAAATTTTTGTCATAATTGCTCCATAAAAGATTAATTATATTTGCGCCTTCAAAAATCGGATATGGGTAAACTGAAAGATTTTCTGGTGTATTTGGGTATTATAACGGCAATGATTTTCTGGAGTCTTTCCTTCATCTGGTATAAAGATGTATTCGAATTTTTGTCGCCTTTTACAACCATTCTGTTTCGTTTAACCATTTCGGGTGCCATATTGTTTTTTGTTTCCTTTTTTGCCGGCAAGCTTCAGCAGGTGAAGAAAAAGGATTTAAAGCTTTTTTTTCTGCTGGCCTTATCCGAGCCATTTTTCTATTTCATTGGCGAAAGCCTGGGAATGCAATATGTTACCCCAACGGTAGCGGCTGTTATGGTCGCTCTTATTCCGCTGTTTGTACCTGTTTTTGCATTCTTTGTATTAAAAGAACAGATAATCCGTAAAAATATTGTTGGGATTTTTATTTCGTTTGCCGGGGTGCTGCTCGTTATTCTTAACAACGAACTGCGGCTGGCGGCCTCACTCAAGGGTGTGATGCTAATGAGCGTGGCTGTTGTTTCGGCAGTTGCCTATTCAATTTTTTTAAGAAAACTTGCCAGCCATTATAATCCGCTTACATTGATTGCCTGGCAGAATTCCATAGGAGCAGTCTTGTTTTTACCGCTTGTATTGATTTTTGAAGGTCCGCAGCTTAAAACCATCGATTTTACAGGAGGAATGTGGGTTCCTCTGCTGAACCTCAGTATTTTTGCTTCGTCTATAGCATTTCTCTTATATACTTTTGGAGTGCAGAATCTGGGAGCTTTCCGGGCAAATATCTTTACCAATGCTATTCCGGTTTTTACTGCCATCTTTTCGTTTTTTATGATGGATGAACGATTGCTTCCTCAGAATATTTTCGGCATATTTTTAGTTGTGGGCGGATTGGTTTTGTCGCAGCTTAAGCCCATTAAAAAGCTTCGAAAAAAGAGGATAAAGAAAGTTGAACATGAAGTATCCCATTCCTGATCCGGCAACATTAAAACTCATGGCCGAAAAAGCCATGCCGTTGAACCGGCAGCTTTTTAAACGCTGGAAAAAGAAACCACCGCGGCAGCTCGATGAGGCTGTGAAGGAAATTCACGACGAAGTTTTTGAAAATCTCGATTGTCTTGCATGTGCCAATTGCTGTAAAAGTATTAGTCCCGCACTTTATTATAAGGACATCGAACGTATGGCTGCTGCCCTGCGAATGAAACCGTCGGATTTCATGGGAAAATATACCCGTGAAGATGAAGAGGGCGACTTTGTATTCCGCCAAACACCCTGCCCGTTCCTGATGAGTGACAACTATTGCCAGGTTTACGAGAGCCGGCCCAAAGCCTGTCGCGAATATCCGCATACCGACCGTACCCGGTTTTACCAGATTCTGGATCTTACCTTAAAAAATACAACAGTTTGTCCGGCGGCTTATTATGTGGTTGAAAGGTTAAGAGAGAATAATAAAATATAGTAATCGACAAGTCTCGAGTTGCGCCTCCATTTTTCAAACCAAGAGCATCTTGTTTCTTACAGGGAGCTCAAAGTATCAAACCAGAAGCACAATGTTTCAAACCTTGAGGACAAAGTATCTAACTTTGACCTCACAGTATGGAACCGGGAGCGCAAAGTATGGAACTAGGACCTCGAAGTTTCTAACCTGGAGCACAAATTATGGAACTAGGAGCTCAAAGTATTTAACCTGGAACACAAAGTATGGAACCGGGAGCTCAAAGTATCAAACCAGAAGGACAAAGTATCTAACCTGAAACTACTGCATCACCTCAAACAACTGACGGCCAATCATCAGATAAATCAAAACCCCCATAATATCATCAACTGTAGTGATAAACGGGCCTGTGGCAAGGGCAGGGTCTATTTTGATGCGGTTGAGGAAAAGAGGTACAATAGTTCCGAAAATAGATGCAAAGACGATTACGGTAAAAAGCGCCACACTAACCGAGATGGTTAAGGCATAAGAATGGGTAAAAATGAGGTTATAGGCAAAAATAAGCGATGAAAGGACAAGGCCGTTCATAACCGCTACTCCCAGTTCTTTGGTGAGCTTTTGGGCAGTACTTTCAAGACCAAGGCTATTATTGGCCAAACCCTGAACTATAATCGCCGACGACTGAATTCCAACATTTCCGCCCATGGCTGTGATCATGGGGATAAAAATGATAAGCTGCGGGTATAGCGATAACTCTCCCGTAAACTGGCTTATAACCATCGATCCGAGGATTCCGCCAAAAAGCGCTATGATCAGCCAGGGAATTCTTGCACGTGTTAACATCCAGACATTATCGTCAGAGTCGATATCTTCGCTAATCCCCGACATTAACTGGTAGTCTTTTTCAGCTTCTTCGCGAATCACATCCACCACGTCGTCAATAGTGATGCGTCCTTTTAAACGGCCTATGTTATCAATTACCGGCAGCGCTACCAGGTTGTACTTTTCCATGATCGACGCTACCTCGGCAGCCGGCATATCCGTATGAACCGTAATATTATCAGGATCGTAAATAGCTTTTATTTTTGTGGTTCCAGCGGCAAGCAGAAGGTTCTTAAGCGTAACGGTTCCTTTAAAAATATTGTTGTCGTCGACAGCATATACATAATAAATTTCGTCAACATTCTCGGCTTGTTTACGCATTTCGCGCAGGCATGTGAAGATATTCCAGTTGATGTTTACACGGATAAGCTCGGTAGCCATTAAACCACCTGCGGTGTTTTCGTCGTAGGATAACAGGTCGGCAATATCGCCTGCCTGATCAATATCGGGTATTTTCTGGAGAATTTCTACCTGGAGCTCGTCCGAAAGTTCCGAGAGAACGTCGGCGGCATCATCGGAATCCATGTTGTTGATGAGCTCCCGGGCAATGTATTCGGGAGGCATTTCTTTAAACAGCTCTTCGCGTTCGTCTTCCTCCATCTCGGTGATTGCATCGGCAGAGGTTTCCTTGTCGAGCAGCGAATATACAAACTGGGCCTCTTCGGTTTCAAGCTCAGCCGTAACATCGGCAATGTCGGCAGCTCGCAAATCGCCAACCATCGAAAGCACCGTGTTGCTGTCTTCCTTCTCAATAGCCTCTTTCAGGCTCTCGATATATGCCTTTGTCAGTTCAAATGATTGCATATAGCTACTTTTTTAGCGATGAAGAAACCAGGTTTGTAAGCTCCACAAAATCGTTAACCGAAAGCTGTTCGGGACGTTTTGACAACAGCAGATGATCTTTGTTGATATTGGGAGTTAACCCTTTAACAGAGTTGGAAATAACCTTTCGTCTTTGATTAAATGTTGCTTTTACCACTTTGAAGAATAAACTCTCATCACACTCTAAATGTTCTGTGGTGTTACGAACCAACCTTATAACACCCGATTTCACCTTTGGTGGGGGCGAAAAGACATTCTCGTGGACGGTAAACAGATAATCGATATGGTAATAGGCCTGAAGTAAAACGCTTAGTATTCCGTATTCTTTGGTTCCTGGTTTACAGGCAATGCGCTGGGCCACTTCTTTCTGAACCATACAAACCACCTCCTCAACCTGAGTGCGGTTTTCGATTACCCGGAAGAAAATCTGCGAAGAAATATTGTAAGGGAAGTTACCAATTACAGCCATTTTATCGGACGAAATAGTTTTCAGGTCCAGTTCCAGAAAATCGCCCTGCACCAGATTACTTTTGAGCTGCGGATAGGCTGCATGAAGGTAGGCAACCGACTCCTGATCGATTTCAACTGGAATGGTGGTGATGTTTTCGCGCTGTAAAAGATACTGCGTAAGAACACCCATTCCGGGGCCAATTTCTACAACAGTAGAAATATTTTCAGCTTTCAGACTGTCGACAATTTTACGAGCGATGTTTTGATCTTTCAGAAAATGCTGTCCCAGTGATTTCTTTGCGCGAACAAGACTCATAAAACTTAATTTTCAGCAAAAGTAGGGAAATAAGCCGAAAGAGAAAATGAATGAGGCAAATTAGCTAAGGTTAGGTTTCACCAAAAGAACAGTTCACCGCTACGCGGCTCCGGTGCGGTGCACATTTGGTTTGTTCTACAAATAGTGCACTGCTACGCAGCTATTTGTCGTTACAAATTCAATTCATTTCATAGCTAAAGGCATGACAGGTCCGAGTTATCCCCAAGATGTTACTAAACGCAATTGAAGGTTTTATAATGAGCGACTTTTTGTAAATTGACACCGAATAGCCGCATAGCGGTAACCTATAAATTATTTGTAAAATGGCCAATACCTACAGTCAGGTGTACCTTCATTATATTTTTGCTGTTAAAGGCAGAAATAGCCTGATACCTTCAAAGTACAACGATGAATTGCAAAAGTACATCACGGGGATAGTTCGAAACAGAAAACAAAAGCTGCTTGCAATCAATAATATGCCCGATCATCTACACATACTCGTAGGTTTTGGCACAACAATGTCAATGAGTGATTTTATGGAAGAAGTGAAATCCATATCTTCCGGATTTATTAATGACAATGGATGGATGAATGGTAAATTTGAATGGCAACGGGGATACGGAGTATTTTCCTATTCCCGTTCTCAAATAGACAGGGTTATTAAATATATATTAAATCAACAGGATCACCACCGGAAAAAGTCCTTTAAAGAAGAATACCTTGAATTCCTTAAAAAATTTGAGATTGACTACGATGAAAAATATCTGTTTGAATGGATAGAAGAATAGATCACCGCTACGCGGCTACGGTGTGATGCGCATTTGCCTGGTTCTACAAATAGTGCACTGCTACGCAGCTATTGCCATCACAAATTCACTTCATTTCATAGCTAAAGGCATGACAGGTCCGAATTATCCCCAAGATGTTACTAAACGCAATTGAAGGTTTTATAATGAGCAACTTTTTGTAAATTGACACCGAATAGCCGCATAGCGGTAATCTATTTGTAGAAAATAAAAGTTTATATGAAACAATAAGCCGCGTAGCGGTGACCTATAAAGTAGTATTGTTTATCAATCATTTACCCCGGTAAAAAGAGGAGGTAAGCCAGATGTTGAACGAATAAACAGGTTCCGATTATTTCATCTCTTTTATCAACCTGATGGAGAAAAATCCCAGGAGAAGGATCACCAGCGAAATTACCACCCAGAGAACAGTTTTTGTAAAGAAAATATCCGAAACCGGTGATTTTACTTCTCCCTGAATGGAAGTTTCGGTTGTATGCAGCACAGCAATGGAATCGGGAATATTGTCGGCGAAATACTTCAGGTCGTATTCAGGGAGGTTAAGAGATTCGTTGCCTGCTTTTACAAAATACGTTTCGCCCTTATTCAACTTTGCAATAAGGTATTTATTTAGCTGAAAGAATTTAATTCCATCAATTTTCAAGGGTTTATTATCCAGGTTTTCAACTACAACTACCAGTTCGTCGCGTTTGAGTTTACCGGTTTCCCAAACGGCAGCTTTGGCCGAAGAAAGATCGAACTCCTGATATATATCGAAAAAAGCCTTATTGTTGCTTTCACTGAAATTCCCGATATATGCGTTTCGCTGGTAAAAGTCGGGTCCCGATACAGTTAATTCTATCTTGCTGAATTCATAAGGGCGTTCAAACTTCACGGTGATATAGCTTTTCTTGTTGCTGCTATCCTTCTGCGAAATACTTTTCACAGGGATTCCGATATACAAACCCTGCACAACGCTGGAATCGTAATAGCCCACTTTCGTGATTTGAACCGGATCTTTCTTTTTATCGTTTGTCGAAATCTCAAAATAGGCATAGTCGCTTTTGGGAAAGTTGATTGTGAATACACCCGATGTCTCGTTGTAAATTCCTACTTTCTCAGGATAGCCTTTCCAGATAATAAACCACTCCTTGTTATTGTCGCTTCCCTTCAGCGTGATTTCTTTTTCAATATTGGAGTTGCGGATTATCAGAACCAGTTCCGACAAAACCTTTTTTCCGGGATTTTGGAACACCACCCGGCTTAACTTCTGGCTTGCGCGATATTCATTTTCAGTAATTTTATATTCTTTGAAGCCAGTGGTTGATATTGCTGGCTTTTCTTCCCGGAATATGTAAGTAATTTCCTCTCCTTTGGCATTCATGAGCCGGATATCGCCATAGTTATCCTTTGCGAACGAAATAATATCGTGGCTAAGCTGAATTTTATGATATCCCGTATTTTTAACGGAATCTATTCCGGAAGTTATCTTAAATTCTTTTCCGGCCAGCGACAGGTTGGAAAGCAGAATAAAGGTGAATACAGTTAAGTTTCTTATCATAGTTCTGAATTACTGGTTTTTTCATTCGGATCGAGCAGCAGGTTTTTAAGTTTCTGATAAAGAAAGGACACCACCAGCAACACTACCCCAAGAAATACAAGTGTTGCAATGCGGCCACCTTTGCTCATGCTCCATACATCGAAAAGGAACAATTTAAGCAGAATAAGAGCAAAAAGAGAAAGCGCCTGAATTCTGAAAATTTTCTTTTTGAATTTTATCCCGAGCGAAATAAGGATAAATGCACATATCCCCCATAAAATGGGATAACCAACTTTATGGCTCATTTCCAGAATGGAGTAATAATTATCGCTTGTTGCCGAAATCTGAATGAGCAGATTATCCATCTCGGCACTAGCCATGAAGACAATAACAAAAATTGTGAACCAGGTAAGTAAGCTCGTCAGATTTCCTTTACCGGATAATACTGTTGCCTGTTTTTTATTCAACAGATATAAAATTCCAACCACAAACGGTATAGCAAGGTAATGGAACAAAAAGTTGCCCGTTGTAAGTGTTTTTGTGAATATAAGATTAAATCTGATATCGGTAACACTAACCTGATAAACTGTTATATACAGCAATAAACTAGCCCACGCAATTATAAAGATCACCGTAAAAGCGCTACTCCACTTTGAAGCCTGGGTGATTAGCATTACTGTAAAAAGGTAAGTTAAAATGTAAACCGAAGCTACCACTATCTGGAACGATCCATCGGGATAGAACCTGCTTACCTGATAAATAAGCTCTATAAACGGAATGATAAAAGTTGCAAGTAACAGCAATACTCCCAGTACATTCCGGTAATCGGAGGTAGAAAATACCAGTTTCACAAACTCCGCTTCTTTTTCGCGTTTAAGCAGATAATTTGATAAGCCAAGACCTGCAATTACAAAAATACCTGTTATAAATGCCTGGTTGAAAATCACAGGTAAAGCCTTTTGCGCGTAGAGGTTGCCCCAGTCCATAGTCAGACTTATTATTACAAGTGCAAGAATGATGAGGTGCCCCGTTTTTAGAATTTTAATACCCGATACCTGCGAAAGCCACAATAGGATTACCAGTTCGGCAGTCCAGAACAGGGTGATAGAATGTCCGTTCAGTTGGATAGGAACTGCAAGGCTGATATAACTCATTACCAATCCTATCAGGAGATAAATTAAACTTTTATCAACTTGTTTGAGGCGATACAGATAAACAACCCATCCGAAGTTGAACAAGCCTGCCAGCACGGTGAATAATCCTTTATAAATTCCTTTTTCGTAGGAATGCAGAATAATGATGCCCCAAAGGAAGAAAAATAAATTGTTGGAGAGAATCATCATTATTTCAACTGCTTTGAAAGGCTTTCTTTCCTTGATATTATTCAGAATGTTTACAAGAAAAAACACCAGATAAAATGCGGTGGCAAAAAGCATTGCATTTCTATAGGGAGGATTGGTTTTACCCCAGAACGTTGTTCCGAGCCATCCCGAAAATAAAATCAATGTAAAAAAGAAAGCCAACAGGTTTAAAATATGCCAGCGTTTATAATAAGCCAGGATTAATAATCCGGCGTTAAGAATGAGCAGATAGGAGAAGAGAACAATGTAGTTTCCTTCACCCGTGGAAAGCATAAATGGAGCTGCATAACCGCCCAGTTGGGAGAATATGGCAAGTTCTTTTTTATCGTAAGCCAGTGAAAGGAGAACTGAGAAAATGGTAATAACTACCATAATGACGAACGCTGCTGTTTGACTGAATATATGATATTGATGAAACGCAATAGCGATGGTAAGATAAAAAACAGCAAAACCACCGCCCGTTAAAAGCGATGAGAAAGTTTTATACGATTTCCGCAAGTAATGAGCCAGCGATACAAGAATTCCTCCGGTAACCAAGCCAATGGCGGTACGCCCGTAAACACCAATCCACTGCTGGTCGATTGCATATTTTACAAAGAAACCGACACCTAAAACCAAAATGATAATGCCCAGCTTACTTATCAGGTTCTCGCCAATGAATTTTTCAAAGTCGGTAGGTTGTTTTGGTGGCTTTGGAGTAACGGGTGTAGCAGGGCGGACGGGTTCCGGCTTTTTGGTTGTGCTTTCCTGGTTCATTGCTTCCATTTTTGCTCTTACCGTATCCTGATATGAACTGGTTACTGGTTCTGCCATAGGAGCGGCAGGTTTTGGCTCAGGGTTAACGATAGGCTCACTGCTGAGCGCTGGCTCAGGAGCTTTTTCAACCGGTTTAGGTTCTTCTTTAGGTTTGGGACTAATACCCTGTTTTTCTATTTTGTAAAGGGTTTCTCTCAAATAATCCATTTCTCTCAATAAATTGTTGAGTTTGCTGGAAATATTGGAGTTGTTTATCAGCAGGATAATCAGAGTGGTCGCAACCACCAGAAAGATCAGAGCTTCCATAAAAGTGTTTTTTGGTAGTAATCAAATATAGGGAAAAGTTTCGAGATTCGGGTTATGGGTTACGGGTTGCGGATTCGGGATGATGTTTACTATCGACATGTATTGGCTGTGGACCGAGGACGCTCGTCTGTGGTCCTGTATTTATGTATTTCTTAAGACTTACGACTTACTGCTTACGACTAAACTCACAGCTTTATCTCAAACTGCTCTTCTACATAGGCTGTTAATTGCGGGAAGTAATCGAAAAACTCTTCTCTGAAACCTTCGTATTGTTCCCGGAGGATGTTAATTGCGGCTTCGGTATGATCGGGTAATGAGGTGTGACGCGACATGCCTGTGAGAACGTTCTGAATTCCCTCAATGGTAGCATAAGATTCCAGCCAGCGACGTTGCATAAACCTGGGGATGAATTCCCTTATTTCCACTGGGAAGCAGTGTATATAGTTCTCGAGTATCCTGTAAAGGTTCTGTGCGAAGTACTCTAAGGGTACTTTGCTGAAAGTATTCCAGTTACCAGCCAGAAAATGATCGTAAAATATATCGATAATAATTCCTGCGTATTTGCCATAATCGTTTGCCAGCCGGCTTTTGCTTTTTTTAATGGTAGGATGATTATCGGTGAACGAATCGATGCTACGGTGCAGCAGAATACCTTTTTGAATGTTATCAGGATATTTTTTGAAGTCGCTTCCTTTAATCCAGTCCGCAACAAAATTCCCGACTTTAATTTCGTCGTTGTCGCCCGAAAGGTATACGTGAGCAAGGAAGTTCATCGATTTAAATCTTTAAATAAGTCATATAAATAATGCACAAATGCAATTTCATTTACAACTTATCTGTTTTTACAATAATATCTATTATTTAAGTGATTTGCAAAAGCAACCCCCATTTTTGCAAATTAAAATTTAGCTGTATTATCATATCTTCCTCTTCATTTCATTATTCTATTCATTCCTTTCATTCTTTCATTGATTCATTCCGTCGGCACCCTAAAACAAATGGCAACAAACGACTAAGAATGACATAAATGACCATCCATGGTTTCCTCCAATACCCTTACCTATTATTTAACATATCCTGCTTATGCGAATTATCATGCCTTTAAACCAGTAATACCTTAATTTTGAAATAAAACCAAATAAGTATGGAACCAAGAAGAGTTATCATTTTGGGCGCAGCCGGGCGCGATTTTCACAATTTCAATACCTATTACCGTAATAATCCGGCATACAAAGTTGTGGCCTTTACAGCTACTCAAATCCCTGATATTGATGGAAGAAAGTACCCTGCCGAGTTGGCCGGGAGTCTTTATCCCGAAGGTATTCCCATTTTTGCTGAAGATGAATTGCCGCAGCTCATTGACAAGTTCAAAGTACAGGATTGTATATTTTCTTACAGCGATGTTCCATATTCCAGGGTTATGTCAACCGGCGCCTTGGTTAATGCTTGCGGAGCAAGTTTTGTTATGCTTGGTCCTGCCGATACCATGATAAAAAGTACAAAGCCTGTTATCGCCGTTGGAGCCATCCGTACCGGATGCGGAAAGAGCCAGACCAGCCGCCGGATTATCGAAATTTTAATTGAAAAAGGACTGAAAGTTGTTGCTGTTCGTCACCCGATGCCTTATGGCGATCTTGTGCAACAACGCGTTCAGCGTTTTGCTTCGGTGGCCGATCTCGAAAAACATAATTGCACCATTGAGGAAATGGAAGAATACGAACCGCATGTTGTAAGAGGAAACGTTATTTATGCCGGCGTTGATTATGAAGATATTTTACGTGCCGCCGAAAAAGATCCTGATGGTTGTGATATAATTCTCTGGGATGGAGGAAATAACGACTTTCCCTTTTTTAAACCCGATTTGATGGTTACGGTTACCGATCCGCATCGTGCTAATCACGAAAAATCGTATTATCCTGGCGAAATTACTCTACGCCTGGCCGATATCGTCATCATAAATAAAATTGACACTTCTGGTCCTGAGCAGATTGAGGTGGTTCGCAAAAACATTGCCGGACTTAATCCCAAAGCCATTGTTGTGGATGGAGCATCGCCAATCAGGGTCGACAATCCCGAAATTATCAGAGGCAAAAAAGTGTTGGTTATTGAAGATGGACCAACTTTAACGCACGGCGAGATGAAGATAGGGGCCGGAACTGTTGCTGCTCAAAAGTTCGGAGCCAGCGCCCTGGTGGATCCACGTCCGTTTGCTGTTGGGAAACTGGCTGAAACCTTCAGGAACTATCCTAATATTGGCACCTTACTCCCGGCAATGGGCTATGGAGCCCAACAGCTTGCCGATCTTGAAACTACAATTAATAAAACCGAGTGCGATGCTGTTGTGATTGCAACTCCTATTGACCTAAACAGGTTGATTAAGATTAAAAAGCAAAATACCCGGGTATATTACGATCTTCAGGAAATTGGCAAACCCGATCTGAAAGATATTCTGGAAGAGTTTCTCAATAAGATGAAAAAGTGATAAAAATAAAAATCCCCGGACAGTTGAACAGTTGAACCCGGGGATTTTTGTTGTGTGAATATTTGGCAACTAAACTTCTTCGACTGTGAGTTCGTAAAAATCGAAAGGTACATGAAGAATCGATTCGTAATCCTGGCCCATATCCAGCATATCCTCATCATCAGTTTCGTAGTACCATTTTACGTATAAGCTTTTTACTCTCGGGTTTGTTGCAACGGTTTTTAAGATTGTTAACAGTTGCTTTGAACTACTGGTGTTCATGTATTCCAGTTTTACTGAAACTGTCATTTCTGTACATTCAACTGTATCAGCCCACTCAATTATTGGCCTGTAAAATGCTACAGTGTCCTCAACTATCGATCTCCCCTGGATGGTTAGGCTACCTGCTGGATTTAGTTCAACCCTTGGTGAAACTTTTGTACTTTCAATTATTTTGGCGATCATGGTAATTTTTATTATGTAATACTAATATTTTCATTCATTACCTAAATATACGGAAGCACAGGATTAATGATACATCTAGTTGATGTTAGATAAAATAAAATCGACTAACAATTGTTTTTTGTTGACGAAAAAATAAACCTGATTTTTATCAGTAATTAAGATGTAATATAGATCACATCTGTGATTTTCAGATTTTGGATATTGGATTGGAGTAAAGCATTGCAACTTCATCGTTACCAATACTATGATATTGCTGAGCAATTTGTGCGCGGATATTTTGGTCGTTTGGATTGTGTTTTAAAAGTTTCTTCAGGTCAATTATCTGGTTTGTAGCGGAATATATAATATTAAGCTCGCTATGGTTAAGATTTCGTATGTACTTCAGATAAGGTAAAGCACTTTCGGGCATGTCGAGCTTCAGGTAATTAATAACTAAGCTTTGGGCAACATCAGTATCGGGTTTCATTTTATAAACTCTGGCGGCATAGTGGATTACCATTTGTGAATCGCCAATAGAAGCTGCAGTTTTTGAAGCCTTATCGTTCAGCGAAATGTTATAAGGATTTTCGAGTACAAGATTTTCAATTATTTTGAAGGCCATGCCATAATTTTTGTTTTCAATATAATACTCATAAAGCTGGTTCATGGATTCCTCCCATGAGTTCTTATTTTCGGCAAATAGTGTAACGGTTTGCTCCTCGAAAGTAGTTGATACTTCGGAGAAAATCAGGTTGGAGATAGAACCGGAAGACCTGGAAAGGATCTGATCGTAAATAGAATCGAAAGGAGTAATTGCTACCTGCGATTTTGGATTTAAATCTTCAATTTTAGTTTTACTGATATAACCTTCCTTAAAGATCGTTTGCAGACAAACATCGGCTAATAGCAAATTACCCCGAAGATTGATATTTTGTTCGCCCAAAAACAGGTCGTTACCCGGAATACCAAATGTTGTGGTTTCGAAGAATAACTTTTCGGCGTCAATGAAAGGACAGTTCCGAGTTGATGCTATGCGAAAAATGGCATTATTTATTTGCGACGGGGTTCTCAATTTAACCGGATCGTTGTCGGCTGATTTTTTAAAATAGGTTTGTGCCAATTTTAAATCATGGTTTTTTAATGCCAGATTTCCCAGATAGAATAGAGTTTGGGCATGATACATTTCTTTATGGCTTATTTTGGAAAAGCAGGCGTATGCTTTGTCGTAATTACCTTCAGCATAAGCTTTTTCCCCTTCTTCAAACAATTTTTTCAGATGAATGGAATCTGGGGACGAAAAACTACTTTTTTGAGGAGCTACATCAAGCAGATTGTTTGTGGCATTGACCAGAATAACGGGAATATTTTTTCCCTGTAATTCCAGAACCATTTGATCAAGATTGATCTCGAAGTTCTCAACAGTTTTTTTGAATACCGAACTGTTGATATTAGCAGACGGAGTACCTCTCCCGGGTGAGAAAAGATTTTTGATTCCCTGATAAATATGTGTTTTTCTGAAAAAAATATCCAGCTCCGGATTTCCTGTCAGAATGTTGTTCTGATATGCATTTTTACCATAAAATTCATCCTTTCCCGGACAAATCATTACCAGGTCGGGCTCATAATTCTGAACCTGCCTGCAAACTTTTGATAATTCGAACGACGACGATGAGTCGAAAGCAATATTTACGAGTTCAATATTTTTATCTTTAAAGACGTGCTGCAGTTTGTAATTTAAAATGTGAGAGAATCTGGAGTTTGGGTTATGAGGAATGTTGTTACTTATTTGTTCGCCTATAACAAAGAACCGGAAGGTATTGCTGTTCTTTTCTTTTTTGAAATGTTGGGACGAAGCAAACTCGTTTACTGAAAGATGCTTTACAAATTTCTTATTTATTTCAAGCAATCCTGAAGCATTTTCGATAAAGAGCTTTTGAGAGGGTTTATTTAAAATCCATAATAAACCCTCAGTGATTGAAATCAATGTAATTACAAGAAAAATTACTTTCAGGCATTTCTTAAAAGTTTGCTTTAGGATCATGAGAGGAATTTTAAACAAAAGTCCAAAAAATTCCAATTAAAGCAAAGATTTAGAAGGTATTTCACATTTTTTAACAGTTTGGAAGGATTGTCTCTTTCTAAGAGAAGACTTTGACAGGGTTTACCTCCTGTCAAAGTCTTTGTATCGTCATGAGTAAAATAACTTGCTATACAAAGTTAATTAACTGCTTCAATTAAATGTTTCTTTAGAACCGGTTGTATACAACTTAGGAATTGATCAACGTCAGTTTTAGTGAGGTTTCGGGTTAAGGAAACTCTAATACCCGAATCTTCCATACTTACAGCAGGGTAAATAGCCAGAGATGGGAAATATCCATTATTGATAAGATGTTTTTGAATCTTAATTGTTTTATCACGATTTCCTATTCTTATCAATTGTATAGGAGTAATGCAATTCGAATGTATTGGAATGGAAAGACTTTTACATTGATTTTTAAAATACATAATTAGATCCCAAACTTCCTGCTGGTATGTTATCGCCTCCGGAGTAAGGTGGAATTTTAGACTTGCATTGATGGCTCCGAGTGATGAAGGAGGAATAGGGCTTGAAAAAATATAGGTATGACCAGTTAATTTCAAATAATCGGCTAATGTTTTGTCCGGGACAATCAGGAATCCTCCTGTTGTAGCAAAAGATTTAGAAAGAGAGCCTGCAACAATCATTTTTTCGTGTAACCCAAAATTGCCTATTACATAACCAGATCCATTTTTCCCGCACCAACTAACTCCATGAGCATCGTCAATATAGGCATAGAAATTATCTTCTTCATCCAGAAGCTGATTTAGATGTTCTACGTTACAAACGTCGCCATGCATGCTGTAAATCCCATCAGCTAAATACCACACATTTTTATATCCTTCTTTTTTGAGTCTTCGAATAAGATACCTAAGATTCTCCATGTCGTTGTGTTTTCCTGTGAGGACAATAGTGCCACGAGCTCTGCAAATTTCACTTGCTGTACGTACACTGTTGTGAACATATGCATCGAGAATAATTGCATCGTCCTCTTTAATAAGGATTGGAAGTGCTGAATAATGGGCAAGAGTTGTTAAGCCATAAACTATTGGGTTATGATTGAATATTTTTTTCAAATTAATCTCTATTTCATGATAAAGGGGAGACTCAACAAGGCTACGCGACATGGACACCTGTGTTCCATGCATGTCTAGCGCTTCTTTGGCTCCTTCAATAAGCAATGGATGTCTCTCAAGGCCCATATAACTACAATTTGCTAAATGGATCATTTTTTTTTCATTTAAAGAAAATGTTCTGCCATTATATTCCTCTCCTTCATAGTGGAGAACTCCGCATCCCTCATTTTGAATTTTTTTAATAGCGAAGTAGAGATCACTTGGTTGAATGTTGAATTTGTTCATAATTAATATTTTAAGAGTTTTGTGCGTTAGAAATTCAACATGTAAGTGGAGACTTACATGTTGAAGGGTCATAAACTTTTTAATTTATTGTAGTGTTATTCAAACTTCCAAATTTTTGGGAGAATTGAATTATTAATGTTGCTATAGCACCAATACTTTAAATCGTTTCGAAGTTTAGGCGAATCCTTTTTTAATCGTATTCGTGAGGTTGGAGTACTTCCTTGTAACAATGATGTTTCATATCCAATTTCTACTGACTCTACATTATTATTCATTTTTATCAAACGGATCAACTTTTGAGGATATAATTTATTTCCAGCAATATTTATCATATTTTTTTTGAGGCCACAAAAATAAATATTCCCATCGAAGTCCTTTTTGCCCAAGTCACCTGTAAATAGCCAATCGTTGCGTAAAACAGCTTTAGTAGCTTCAGGGCAGTTAAAGTAACCTTTAAAAACCATATCCCCCTTAACAATTATTTCACCTATATCTCCTGGGAGTAGTTCTTTTCCTCCTTCGTTAACAATTTTAATCTCACAACCGGGGAAAGCTCTTCCAAAACTTCCAAAAACCGGATTGTCGTAGGGACCAGCAATTGCTGGAGATGCTTCTGTTAAGCCATATCCCTCGCAAATTTTTTTACCAGTCTTCTTATAGAAGTTATCGTAAATGAATTTATTTAGTTGTATTCCTCCCGAGTAAAATCTTTGAATAAATTGAAAAGATTCTGCAAGTCCAGGGGTCTTACTTAAGATGTAATATATGGATGGGACTGTATACAAGTTGGTAACTCTGATTTCTTTTATTTCAGATAAGATTTCCTCCATTCTTAAAAGGTTGACTTCAATAATGAGCCCTTTTCCGTTTGCTAAGGTTGGAGTAAGCACTCCATGAGCAAAGCCATACAGGTGGGAATAAGGTAATAGCGCACATGCAACCGAGCTATCATACAGGAAAGTAGTTTCTTTAAGTCCCCTTGCTTCCATAATGAGGTTTTTTTCCGAAAGCATAGCTGCCTTTGAATAACCATCTTCTGCATTCGTGTATGCCAGAGTACAAACGTCACTTAGATCAGTTCTTATTTCTAAATAGGGGTTTTCGTTATAAAATAAAATTTCATTTCTGTAATCGAATTTTATTGTTTGTGCATCAATATTTATAACGGCCGAGGGATACAGCTCGTAAAAGGTTTCGTCGTATTCAAGCTTTTTAGTTTGAGGATCGATTATTACAGCAATTTTGCCCGCTTTTAAGATTGCATAATAAGCTATAACAGTTTTAATATGATTATGAGCCAAAAAGAAAACGAACGGTGATGAAGAACGGAAGCTCTTTTGAAGATATTTCGTGAGATGATCTATTGCGTTTTCCACATTTACCTGGTCATAACTTTCGCCTCTGAAATAGAGACATTGAAAATTTAGCTGTTTCAATAGTTCATTCATACAATATTATTGATTTTGGTACATAACAATTCCATTAACAGGTGAGGAATTTGAATCGATTAGGCTATTTGTTGTTCTTTCAGAGACTGTTCAAGGATATTGATAAACTCTTTACTTGTTCTAACTGTCATAAGCTTTAAAGGGAGCTCTACATTGAATTCTCTTTCAAGCTGTGCAAAAAGTTCAACAATTTGTATTGAATCCAGAGCAAGTTCATTTTTTAATTCGCTATTCAGATTAATGTTCTCGACATTTTTGCCTGTGATGCGGCTGACAATTTCTGATATTTTTTTTTCAATATTCATAGTTTAAAATTAAGTTAGATTAGTTTTTAAGTTACTTGTAACGGTTTTGTATTTATTAAAAGCTATTGAATAGCAGTCTTTAAATGCAACTGCTAATTTTTTTAAATCATTCTCTGTATGGTCAATGGTTATGTTAATCTTAATTCCAGGGTGTTCCATACTTGTGTGCGGATAAATTGCAGAACTTACATATAGCCCTTCTTTCAATAGGTTGGAACATATCACATGACACATTTGGGGTAACCGGACAGGAATAAAGCACAGAGGCAAAGCAGGGTCGTTTTCGTAAAACAGATTATCCTGAATTAATTTTTGAAAAAACTTTATTTTCTTCATAAGTTGCTCCTGAAGAGCAACTATTTCATTATTATTTATAAGATTTGAAATTTCAAAAATCTGATTAAGATTTTGTACTGTCCATCCTTGGGTATTAAAGTCTTCTTTAAAAAATGAGGATTCGATGCCCGATACTGCTACTGCCCCATTCCCAGCCCCAAAACCTTTTGTGAGTGCAGCTACTATTACAACTCTTTGTAAGTTTTGGAAGGTTGAGTAAACGATCCCCTCGCCCAAGCTGCCAAAGAGCCCAAGTCCATATGAATCTTCCAGGATAAGGTACAAATTTTTATATTTTTCCAGTAGATGGTTTAAAACAGTGAGTTGAGAAAATTTTCCTGGAGTTGGATAAATGCTTTGTCCTACAAACCACACCTTTCCATTAATCTTACTTCTTTCAGTAATAATTTTCGTAAGTTTCTCTAAATTATCCAAGGAAATTGTTCGGGATTTTATCCCTAAATTGTTCAAGTGTTTTACCGCAATTTTTAGATTTGGGTTCGCAAGTTCATCCATTACTATAAAATCATGACTTGTAACCAGGTTTTGCAATAATAAGCAATGTACACTTGATTCGTCAGGAAAGAGTAGTATGTTGGACTTGAAAATTCTTTTCAAGGATGAAATTACAGTACACCATTCAGACAAAGCATCGTCATTTAAATGAGTGTTTCGTGCTTCATATGTTCTAAATTTCCTGTTTAAACCTAGAAAATCATCAGTAGAGAAATTAACAAATCCTGCCATGTCGCTGAGCCTATTATTTTTTGGGACTTTCATATTACAATTAGAACTTCCCGAATGAAACCTCGCACAACTTTTACTATTTTATTATACCAATAAACAATTTTGTTTGTACATTTATAGGTAGACAATATTTAAAGATTGTCGCTCAAATCATCGGTATTAAAAGTTTGTTTATCAAAAATGATCATTTTATAAGGGATTCCTTTACGTTTATGGTTAAATTTATTAAACAGTTATTAAAAATTGCAATTGGCAGTGACGAGGAATTTTCTTTTGAAGAA
Organism: Bacteroidota bacterium; assembly: GCA_023429135.1. Lineage (GTDB taxonomy): Bacteria > Bacteroidota > Bacteroidia > Bacteroidales > JAAUTT01 > JAAUTT01. The sequence continues at coordinate 26,175 of JAEYWD010000024.1, forward strand.
AGACTGATTATATCTTACGTATTGTATGCTTCTATAGCATGTTTTTTAAGTGTATTTACCAATATGTGGTTAAGTCTTGGTACAGGTTTGGTAACATTGTTAGCACTTTCGACCATTATATTTTCAACAGCTTATTATTTAGGACGATTTAAAGGGAAAGTCTGGCTAACCCGATTAATTTTCACAATTTTCACCCTGATTTTTTGCAATATTTACTGGTATTTGAATTTTGGCTCATATGGTTCTGCTATTTACTTTTTTGCAGTTTACTTTTTTATTTTAATGTTTGCCTGGGAAACAAGTGGTATCCGAATAATTGGTCTTGTTGTGGTAGCAAATATTCTTTTACTGATGTTCCTGGAATTATTGTTTCCCGGCATAATACCCGATTACCCATCTGAAAAATCACGGATTGTTGATGTTTATATGACTTTTATAATTTTGTTGGGGTTTTTCACAATTATTATATTAAGCGCAAAAAATAACTACATCAAACAATATAAAATGGCACAGAAAGCCGATAAATTAAAATCGGCTTTTCTGGCAAATATGAGTCACGAAATTCGTACTCCACTTAATGCTATTGTTGGATTTTCGCAGTTATTAACTGAACGCGATCTGCCAAAAGAGAAAAGAGAGCGTTATTCAAATTTAATAACCGAAAACGGGGATTATTTGATGAAGCTTATTTCCGATATTCTGGATGTTTCTATGATCGAATCGGGGCACCTTAGCATTGTTAAAAGCCGTGTAAACTTAAATAAGCTTTTAAACCAGATATATTCTATCCATAACGAAATGCTTCAAGCCAAGGCCGCGAGCAGGTTTGATCTGCTGCTCGAAATTCCTGCAAAAACAACCTATATAGAGGTAGATGAAATGCGATTGAAGCAAGTGATATTCAACCTGATAGGAAATGCAATCAAATATACTACTAAAGGATATATCAAAATTGGCTATACAGTTAGTGAGCAGGATATAATATTTTTTGTTGAAGATACCGGTTGTGGCATTAAAGAGGAGTTTCAGCCAGAAGTTTTCAGCCGGTTTGTTCGCCATGAGGACTCCAGAGAAGTAAAAACCACTCGGGGTTCAGGAATAGGTTTATCGTTATCTAAAGAACTTGTACATATACTGGGTGGCCGTATTTGGTTTACCTCCAAATACAAAGAAGGTACAACCTTCTATTTTTCCGTACCCTTAACTATGAACCCGAAAGTTGCCAATTGATTTTTACAATAAGTCTCAAAATAAAAAAATTGTTAGATAAGATTAAAATTCTCTCAAAAAAATCCAACTCTTCCATATCCTGACAGTATGTTAACTGGTTCGTTAACCGAACCCCGAAAAAGTTAAAAGGAAGCAAACTACTGTCAAAACGGATCAGGAAATGAAAGTAATTCTTGAAATTGAATACCATGCCTCAGAGTGGACCATCATTAATCTGTTCAAAATTATTAAGGACCTGGGAGTTACAGTCGATATTTTTAAAATTGAAAGGAGTATTTCTGAATCTGAAACCTCACCTTCTGATTCTAACGAATATTTTTCAATTTCTTTTATAAAAAGGATAGTTGGCGTGTTTACCAATATGCCCGAAAATTTTTCTGAGATCCGGTCCCGGAGTCAGGAAATTGCCGAGAACCGGCAGATAGCCATGTACCTATGCCGCAAGTATACCCGGAAATCTTTACGCGAAATAGGGACAGAATTTGGTAACAAAACCCCAGCAACCATTATGCATGCTTGTAAAACAATACAGAATCTGGTTCAAACTGATAAAACATTTCGCGCAAAATTGGCTGGGATTGAGAAGAGTTTAACTTCGCATGTTAGATAAAATATCCTATTTTCTCAACACGTTTGGTTTTTGTTGGTTATTTAATTATTACTTGAACAGATTTTATGGAAACAAAGCAAATCCCCACCGAAAAGGTTTTCGACAGTTCCTTAGACTTAATGAAAGATGGTTATAATTTCATTCGAAAGAGGTGTGAAGTTTATAAATCGGATATTTTTAAAACCAGGGTGATGTTTCAATCGGCAATTTGTGTGTCGGGAGTAGAAGCTGCCGCACTTGTTTACGATAACATGCACTTTGTGCGTAAAGGAGCTGCACCTAGACGGGTTCAGAAAACTCTTTTCGGCGAAAGAGGCGTTCAAACCCTCGACGACGCGTTGCATCGGCAAAGAAAAGAGATGTTTTTGTCACTAATGGGGGCCGAACAAATTTCACAACTTGCCTCGATTACACAAGAGCAGTGGTTACTTGCAGCTTCACAATGGGAAGGTGAGAAGCTGATATATTTGCTCGATGAAGTTCAGAAAATTATGTGTATTGTGGCTTGTCAATGGACTGGAGTTCCCATAAAATCCGAAGATGTGCCAAAACACAGCAAAGAATTTGGGTCTATGGTTGATGCTTTTGGAGGTGTTGGACCTCGTCATCTAAAAGGTAAAACTGCCAGGAAAAGTTCCGAGCGGTGGATCAGAAATATGATCTCGCAGGTTCGCGGAGGATGGTTGAGCACTGTTCCCGGTTCGGCCATGTATACTATTTCTTTCTACAAAGAGAGCGGAAAACTTCTTGATTTAAAAGTAGCAGCAGTTGAGCTTATCAATATTCTCAGACCAATTGTAGCCATTGCCAATTTCGTTGTTTTTGCCGCATTGGCGATGCACCAGCATCCTGCAACGCAAGAAAAGATTATCCGTGGCCATGAAAACTATGTCGTTTGGTTTGTGCAGGAAATACGAAGGTTTTATCCTTTCACTCCTTTTGTGGGCGCCCGGGTACGCGACGCATTTAACTGGAAAGGATATCATTTCCCGAAAGGTCGGTTGGTACTTCTGGATGTTTATGGAACCGACCGCGATCCCCGGAAATGGGAACGGCCCGAAGAATTCTGGCCAGAAAGGTTTAAAAATTTCACTTCAGGGGCATTTGACTTTATTCCCCAGGACGGTGGCGACGATTATACGAACCACCGGTGTGCCGGTGAATGGATCACTATTGAAGCTACCAAAGTTGCGGTAAAGTTTCTTGCAACGTGCATTGAGTACAAGGTGCCCGACCAGGATCTGAGTATAGATTTGTCGCGAATGCCCACCTTTCCCAAAAGCCATTTTGTTATTACGAATGTTAAGGTTAAAAAATCTGTTTACCAGGTGATATAAATGCATTGGCATAGAATTTAAATAACTCTGAAGAATTTAATCCGAATGATTATGAAAGAGATGCTTGAAAAGTTGTTAAAGATTGAATCGGAATGTTGTGTTACAATAATTCTGAATACACACCGAAATAAGCCCGACATCCAGAAAGATGCTATAATGCTTAAAAATCTTGTTGCCGAGGCTGAAGAACGACTAATTAATAATTATGATAAACGCAGGGTACAGTCTATCATCGAAAGAATTAAAGAGCTTTCAGGGAAAATTGATCATGGGCATAATCTCGAAAGCCTGATTCTTTTTGTGAATGATGATATAGCAGAAGTTGTAAAATTGCCTGTGGAGGTGGAAGACAGGGTAGTTATTGGTAACAGCTTCCCTATTCGGGACCTAATTCGTGCCTCCAAACTGATCCAATCCTATTATATTTTAGTATTAACGCGCGATAGAGCCCGATTGATTGAAGCTGAAAATGATAAAGAAGTGGGCGAAGTTGGTGAACCTTTCCCCGTGGAGAACGAAACTCTTTATCTTACTACTAATAAGGCACTCTCAAAAGCCAAACAAAGAGACCTTATGATAGAGGAATTCTTCAACCGGGTGGATAAAACACTTTGGCGGACAATCAACGGAAATCCCCATCAGGTAGTGGTTTGCACCGAAGAAAGAAATTTTTCGCATTACATGAAAATTACCGACCATAAGGAGAAAATTTTAGGTCAATTCAATCACCCCATTTTGGATGATAAGGCAGCTAACTTTGCCTTAATTGCCTGGCCATTGGTTTTGAAACAACTTCAGGAAAAAAATTCACAACGGATCAATGAAGTTCATAAAGCGCTTAATCATGGATTATTGTTGACAGATACTGGTGAAATATGGCGTGCGGTAAACGAAGGACGGGGACAAACCTTATTTGTTCAGCAGGTTTATTTTCAACCTGCCCGGGTTAACAATAATCTTGTTGAGGTAGTTGAAGGTCAGGCTGCGATGGAAATGGAAGATGGGACCGAAGATATTGTAGAAAAAATAATTGAGACAAATTTCAGGAACGGTGGGGATGTGGTATTTATTCCCGAAGAGGATCTCAGAGACTTTCAAGGAATGGCTTTGGTTACGAGGTTTTAATTAACGGTTTTTCAGACTGCTTACAGGGAAAACATTAAACTCGTATATAAGCCAGTTTAGTTTAGAGACTTTATCGACCGTGCTCTCAATATTCGGGAGCAGGTCCTTTTCATTTTCAGGTATTACAAAAGCTTCTCCATAATAAATGTGGCCTTCTTCTCTCACTCTTATTTTAAAATCTTTAATCCAGCTCTCTTTGTCCAGTATATTGCTGATTTCTTTTAAAAGAGGTTCATCATTTTTATTATCTGCAGTTTTGGGGATCTGGTTCATAAGATCGAAAACAGCTTGATTGAGATTTCGGGCTCCATCGTGAATAATATCGAATGAGATGATAATTGCTGCAGCAGCATCACTCCACCACCATCCCAGGCCAATTCCCAATATTCCAACTATGGCAGCAACACCGGTCATCCAGTCGGCTTTGTTCATCTGCGCATCTGTATGAAGATTTTTTTCGTGAAGTTCTTTAGCTAGCGGTAATTTTTTCATTCCAAGAAAAATGGCCGGAACACTTCCGTAAATAAGAGCTGCTATCATCACATATCCTAGCCACACTTGTTCTCCAAATATAACCACTGTTCCAATAGCGGGGTGTTCAGCTTCTATAAGTTTTATTGCAGAATCTGAAAACAAGTAAACACCAATTGTAAATAAGGCTAGAGCGCTGCATAAATAAGCAATGGAAACCACCCGGTGATACCCAAAAGGGAATTCTCTGTTCCTTGGCTTTAAGTAAAATTTTGAAGCAATTAGGAACGAGATGGGAGGAGTAAGGCTTAGAACATCCTCAAACCAGGCAGTCTTCATTGCCTGAGAATTGCCCATAACCACCATCATTAAAATTGCGGCAGTAATCAAATATCCTATGGTAACCCATTCAAGCTTTTTAGCCCTCAGAAATTTCTGGTTTAACCCGGGTGGATATTCAAACCTTTCTTTCATTTCATTGCCCTTCCATTTTGTTTCTGAAGATTGTAAAGAAATTCTTCCAGGGCAATCTGGAACCTGTTTTCTCCCTGTTTAACGGCAATAACATGTTTCTTTCCGGCGACTGTGTAGTAAGGACGGGTAAGCCCTATTTTCTTTTTCTTCCAGGGAGTTTTACTTGTAATTCCGGCAATTACAATATCAATTTCTTTCCTTTCAAGTTTTTCAAAGAGTTTTTCTTCTGTACCGTTCAGCCATTCAATCCGGGCATTATATTTAAATGCAAAGTCCTTAATTATCCGGGCTTCAAGTCCATCGGCGCCTTGTTCTGTTTTAAATACCCAGGGAATATTTTCTGAGTAGCCCACTTTCAATGTTCCGTTTGTGATTTTTTTCAATGTAGTATCCGGATCTTTTGGAAAAGGTCCGCACGATAAAACCAAAATCAATACAAAAACTGAGTACATCTTTTTAAAACTATGTACTTCAATTTCCACGTTTTTGGGAAAAGTTTCCACTTAAATGGGTTGTTTATTTTTTAGATATGTATGTGAAAAATATTATTACAACCAAAAACCAGATATTAGTCAGTAGGAAATTTATCTCTTCTTTTATGTTGCTGGGGAGTTATAATTAAAGGATTATAAGCATTTTTCCTAAAAAACTCCAGCATTTTCTCCTTTTTTTCAGCATTGTAAATCATACAACTAACATCTTAAATAAAACAATATTACAAATTGACAATTTTTTTAGCTGCAATTTTCTTTCCGTAAACTCCGGGACATTTTTCTTTTCAGACTGAAATTTGCTGCACTGTATTTAAAGGGAAACTTATGGATAATCTTAAAAGCTGGGATAAAGGTGAACCCATTACAATATTGTTTATTGAAGACGATCCTGCTCATGCAGAAATTACGATTCGAAACTTTAAAAAAAGCCGGATCGGAAACAATTTAATCCATTTGTCCGATGGGCAACAAGCGTTGGATTACCTGTTTCACCATGGGGATTATACTGATGAAAAGGTTTATCCTACGCCTCATCTTATTCTGATGGATTTGCGACTTCCAAAAGTTGATGGCCTTGAAGTACTTGAAAAGATCAGAGCCAGTGAAACGCTAAAATGTATTCCAACCGTTATTCTTACCACATCCGAAGCCGAAATAGATATTAATAAAGCATACAATTTCAATGTTAATAGTTACCTGGTGAAACCTCTGGATGTAGAGAAGTTCTCGAGGATGATTGAAACATTTGGATTTTATTGGGTTGTATGGAATAGGTACAACCCTTGCAGGTAAATATATAAATGTACAACAATGAAACAAAAGGACGTTAAGCTGATAATTCTTGAAGACGAACCTGCCCATGCCGAACTTATCAGTCGGCGCTTATCCGAGAATCAAAATGGTTGCAATATTTCCATTGTTGGGTCCTTGAGAGAGTTTGAGCAAATGGTTGATTTTTTTCAGCCCGACCTGGTAATAGCCGACATGAATCTCCCGGATGGCAACGCCTTTTCGTTACTTAACGGAAATGTGGAGGTGCAACCTTGGCCGGTTTTGGTTATGACCTCTTATGGCGACGAGGAACTGGCTGTGAAAGCTCTTAAATCGGGAGCACTAGATTATATTGTAAAATCGCCCGAAACATTTAGAAACATAAAGCATGTTATTAATCGAAATATAAGAGAATGGCGTAATATTAAGAAAAGTCGCCAGGCTGAAGCGTCAATGCGCGAAAGTGAGAAGAAGTTCCGTACCCTCTTCGAAACCATGGAGCAAGGAGTTGTTTATCAGGATGCTAAGGGACATATAATTGAGGCAAATTCTGCAGCAGAAAAAATTCTGGGGCTTACAATTGATCAGATGCGCAACAGAACTTCCCAGGATCCCCGTTGGAAGTCAATTCACGAAGATGGATCTCCATTTCCGGGAGAAGAACATCCGGCCATTATTGCATTAAAAAAAGGAATTAATGTTAGAGGGGCGGTAATGGGAATATACCATCCCGCTAAGGAAGATTATAAATGGATAATGGTGAATGCAACACCCCAGTTTGAAGAAAATAACTGTGTTCCTTACCAGGTTTTTACAACTTTTACCGATATTACCGAACTTAAGCAAACACAGGAATTGCTTCAAAGACAAAATCTTGAGCTGAAGCTTGCCAAAGAAAAAGCCGAAGAGAGCGACCGACTGAAGTCGGCTTTTATGGCCAATATGAGTCACGAGATTCGCACACCCATGAATGGAATTCTGGGTTTTGCCGATTTGCTGAAATCGCCGAACCTCTCGGGTGAATCGCAGCAAAAATATATCGAAATTATTGAAATGAGCGGCAAACGTATGCTGGATATCATTAACGATTTAATCGATATCTCAAAAATTGAAGCCGGACAGATTGAAGTTAAGGAACAAACGTTCAGTTTAGTTGAATTAATGGATGAGCTTCTTGAATTTTTTACTCCCGAAGCCCAAAACAGGCAAATAGAGCTAAAATATGAGCTGAAGCTTGACAGAATTAAAAACCTGAAGACAGATCGTACCAAGTTATCGCAGATAATAATAAACCTTATTAAAAATGCTTTAAAGTTTACATCGGCAGGCGGAACCATCGAATTTGGATGTGGAATTAAAGACAGCGAATATCTTCAGTTTTATGTTATGGATAATGGCCTTGGGATACGAAAGGAGCTGCAGACCAAAATATTTGACAGGTTTCGGCAGGGAGACACTGCAAAAGCCGAAGTTCATGAAGGCGTAGGTTTAGGACTTTCAATCAGCAAAGCTCTTGTTGAAATGCTCGGAGGAGAAATTGGTGTGGAATCTGAGCCCGGTATAGGTTCTGTATTTTATTTTACAATTCCATACGAGGATTATAAAAATAACATCAATCCAACAGATGAAAAAGCTAGCGGTTCCAATAATTTCCCCTGCGTTAATGTGTTGATAGCTGAAGATGACCAGCCGAGTTACATTTTGCTGAAAGAGATATTGAAACAGAACAACATTAACAGCTACCATGTAAGTAATGGCAAGGATGCCGTTAATATGCTTAAAGAGCACGAGGATATAAACCTTGTGATTATGGATGTGAAAATGCCTGTAATGAACGGAATAGAAGCGACTCAGGAAATAAAAAAAATTAAGTCGGGAATTCCCATAATTGCTCAATCGGCTTTTGTAAACGAAAACGATATAAAAAATGCTATTGAAGCTGGTTGTAGCGATTACATAACAAAACCTATAAAAATAAGTGAATTATTAAGCAAAATTGCGCATTATTGCAACTTCCACAAATAGAGGCTTATACCCAGTTATGTCGATTCGGTAATATGATTAAATTCGTATTCGCGTTTTTTTGATACAATCCCACCCGACAATGATGTTGCCAATAGTGAAATTTCCTATATGCCGATAGTACGCGCCGATCTCACAGGCGACCTTGAGAGCGGTCCAGTGGGGATAACCGGAGGACTGAGTTTAAGATTGTAAAGTTTTGAGAATGATTTAAAGTCTCTGACTGAAAATGATTGCTGAGCTTCGATTACGTCCGGTTACAATCCTGGCGCAGTCGAAGCTCAGTCCATTTAGCGTTAATGCGAATAAGCCGGAGTATCAACCCAGTAACCCTGACGGTTGAAATGCTGGTGGAGTACATTTTCATGCTCCCTGGTTAGCACCTCGTCTTCATTGTATTCCGGAACATTACGGATAGTTTCGCGCGATAAATCAACAAACACCTTCGATTCATCATAACTTATGCGGTCAATCCACTCGGTGGAAATCAGTACCTTTCGTCCGGGTAGCCAGCTTTTGGTATCAAGAACGAGATATCGGATTGTCCAGGTATCGTCGTTTATTATAAAATCGTCCACGTGGCCAATTTCGCCGTCGATAGCCTGAAAATCGTAATCGAGAACTTCTTTTGAGCTTCTTAAGTTTGGATTCCACGAGTTCTCCTTGTTCTCATCTCTTTTCCACAGTTCGCGATCGCGGATAATATAAGGATAGGAACCCCACATATTTGTGCTTCCCCAGTAATACGGTGTGCCATAATAAATGGTGTATTCTTCCTCATATTGCCTGGAAACAGGCAGATCGGAATCATAGGCCGGACTGTCGGCTACCTGCTGCTTGGTTAAATTTACGTTTACCAGTTCCGATTCGTAGTCAACCGTCTGAATGAAGTAAGGTGAAATCAGCACCTGTTTGGAGTTAAACCAATTGCCTGTTTCCACTACCAGATACCTGATTGTCCAGAATCTGTCGTCGAAGAAAAATTCCTTAACGCGTCCGATATCGGCATCCATGGCATTGATTTTATAACCTTTTAATGATTTTGATTTGATCAACATAATTACCTCCTTTTTTAACAATTGGATTGTAAAGTATCAGGTTAGACCTGCAAAACTACAAACTTCGAAAAATAAATATGTTACATCAAATTGAATGAAAGTTGCATATTTCTCACATCGTAATAAATGGCTTCAAAAACTTTCCTGTATAAGAATTACTGCATTTTACAAGCTCTTCAGGCACTCCCTCAAAAATCAGTTCGCCTCCGTTTTTGCCTCCTTCGGGACCCATGTCGATAATCCAGTCGGCATATTTGATGATATCCAGGTTGTGTTCTATAATAACCACCGTATTGTTGTTCCGTACAAGCGATTTCACAATTTTGTAGAAATTATCGATATCCGACATGTGAAGACCCGTTGTTGGTTCGTCCATAATGTAGATGTTGCTTTCGTTGCTAAGCTCGGAAGCAATTTTTAACCGCTGCGACTCACCCCCCGAAAGGGTGCTGAGCGACTGGCCAAGTTTTAAATACCCTAAACCAACTTCCTGCAAAACTTTTAAATGCTTTTGAATTTTAGGAACTTTAAAGAATTCGGATGCCTGATTGATGGTCATATCCAGCACTTCGGCAATGTTTTTCCCATGGTATTTCAATTCAAGCACCTCGGCATGGTAGCGTTTGCCCTCGCATTCATCGCAAAGCGTTTTCACCGAATCGAGAAAGTGAAGTTCAAACGACAATACCCCCTGGCCATTGCATTTGTTGCAGGCCCCCTTTGAGTTAAAGCTGAAAAGAGAAGCCTCGGCTTTGGTAGCAGTCGAAAACTCTTTGCGGATGAAGTCGAACACGCCTATATACGTAGCCGCATTGGCTCTTGACGTTTTTCCAATGGGCTGCTGGTCGATAATGATAGCCTCAGGATGCTGTTTTGCGAAGCATTCATGTATCAAACTGCTCTTTCCGCTTCCTGCAACGCCGGTTACACAGGTCAAAACCCCATTGGGTATTTTTACCGATACATTTTTCAGGTTATTGGCTGTGGCATTATTGATTTCGAAAAAGCTAACCGGCTGTTTGCGCGTATAATTGGCATGTGTATTCGCAAAGAGGTATTTTGCCGTAATGCTGCTGCTTTTCCCAAAACTTGCAGGTTCGCCATTGTAAACCACGGTGCCACCCTGCATTCCAGCCAGCGGACCAATATCTACAATCCACTCGGCCGAGCGGATAATGTCCGGATCGTGTTCCACCACAAAAACACTGTTTCCTTTTTCTTTCAGCCGGTTTAAAATGGTAAGGAGTTTTTGGGTATCGCGCGGGTGCAAGCCAATGGAAGGCTCGTCGAGCACGTAAAGCAGATCGGTTAAATTACAGTCGAGCTGCTTCGACATTTTTACACGTTGCGATTCGCCACCCGAAAGCGTACTTACGGGGCGTTCGAGCGATAAATAACCTACGCCGATTTCTATTAACTGGTCGAGCAGAAAAAGTGCTTTTCGTAAGATTGGCCTGGAAATTTCATCGTCGATATCCGAAAGAAACAGGCGCAGGTCCGACAGTTCCATCCTGCATACTTCTCCCATGGATAAACCTTTTATTTTTGAACCTCTTGCACGATCATTCAGTCGGGTGCCGCCGCAATGTTCGCAGGGCTTATAGTTGAAATACTTTGTATAAGCATTTTTCTCGTCGTCGTCAGCTTCATCATCAGCTCTCAGTGTAACAGCATTTTCAAGCTTACGGGCAATGCCTTCGAAATTGCGGTTGTACGAGAGTTTTTGCTTCGCATCCTTTACCGTAAAGGGTTCTGAATAAAGAAGAAGGTCTAGTTCATCTTCAGAAAAATCTTTTAATGGCTTTTGAGAGTCCACAACATTCAGGGTAACCAGTTCTTTCCAGAGAAAACCGCCGGGTTTGTAATGGGGGTGGGTTATACCGCCATCCTGTATCGATTTTTCCTTGTCGAGAAACAAAACCAGGTCTATTTTTATTTGTTTACCGAGCCCGTGACATTGCTGGCACATTCCTTCGGGATGGTTAAACGAAAAATAAAACGAAGGCCCGATAAAAGGCTTTGCCAGCCTCGAAAATAACAGCCGCAGATAAGTGTTGATTTCAGTAGCTGTGCCAACAGTACTCCGCAGGTTGTTACCCATCCGTTTCTGATCAATTACGATTGCCGTGGAAAGATTGAGAATATCATCTACATCTGGGCGCGAGAGTTTAGGCATGCGGGTGCGGGCAAAGGTGGAGAATGTTTCGATAAGCTGTCGCTGGGCCTCCGTAAAAATGGTATCGAACAGTAAAGAAGATTTACCTGAGCCCGAAACTCCTGTGAACACTACCAGTTTGTGTTTTGGAATTTCAATGTCGATGTTTTTCAGATTATTGGTGTGGGCGTTTAATACAGAGATGGTGTGGTTGTTCATATTTTGTGAGTTTAATTGTTTTGCAGAAATTGCGGCAAAACTATCTTTTGGATTAAACAGATAATTGTAAAAAAGCGACAAAACGATTATGCAAAATAATCCGCCCGGCACGGTCCAAGTGCAAAGAATTCGCCGGGAGAATAACCCGAGAGGCTTTTGAAGTCCTTTATAAAATGCGCCTGATCGAAGTACCCGTTGTCGTACGAGAGTTGAGTAAGAGGTTTATTACCGGAATTCGAAAAATGCTGGATAATTCCCTGGAAACGTACAATGCGGATAAATTGCTTTGGTGTTTTTCCAAGGTATTGCGAAAACTTCCGCTCAAGCGATTTATTGGTAAGCAATAGAGATTTGGACAGATCGGATGCTTTTATCTGGCCTTTCGACTGGTTGATTAACGCAATTCCTTTTTTTAATAACAGGAGGTCGTTGTCTTTACTTGGTTTGAAACACTTTATCAGGAAATTTTCGATAAACCGGATTCGTTCTTCCAATAAGAAACTGCTGCCAAGTTGCTCTTCAACCTCCTTCATTGGCCTGTTGTAAATATCCAGCAGGTTAACACTTGAATCCTCAATTTCCGACAAAGGAAACCTTAAAAAATGAGAAGCAGCGCAGGGATAGAATGTAACGGCAATAACTCCCGCTTCGCCCTGAGTCGAAACATCAAAATAATTGCTGCTGATACCACTTGCCAGCGATTGGGGTTGAGGAACCTTGAGGCTGTTATTTTTAACCACAAAAGGTTTCCTGAAATGAAACATCCATTCGATATTTCCGGTAGGAATAACTCTTTCGCACACTTCGTCATCCGAATCGGCAGCCTCGAGTACCCAATACTGTTTGATATAAGGCGCCAGAAAGTCAGAAGGTTTTATGAATTGAAAATGCATGGATGGAGTTTTAGAGTTTCAAAGTTAGAAATTATCCTGCAAATAGACGATAGTGTTTCGATGGATGTAATTTCATAAGGAAGCAAAAGCCAGGCAGTAGACGGTTTTGGCTATTGAAAAAAGAGGCTGTGTAATTAGTCTATAACCGGAGGTTGAGCCTGTCGAAACCTCATTGTAAATCAATAAGATTACACTTCGACAGGCTCAGTGTCCGGCACTTTTACACAACCTCTTTTGTTTGGGATTGTAACCCTTTTGTCGGGTTGCGGCGACGACCCATTATGTCTGCAAATGTTATATTATCAATAATTTATCGAATATGATCAAACTTTAATCTTCGCACCAAACATATATTTCGGCGTAAAAGTCATTGTTGTTGTGCCTATATTCGACTGATTGGACTGTACCGCGGATACCTGTCCAACAATATGCCGATTTATGGATATGCCGGATTTCTTCTTCTTTTAGAATATCCACCACATTAAACCACTCATCTATCCGAGGAATAAAGGGCAAATCTGTCCAACATTCGGTATCCGTCGTTTCGGTAGAGAATACTAATTTTGTTTTCATGTCTTTTATTACTTCATTCTAACCTATTTAATTCACAAATTAAAACACCTCACCCTAAATCCCTCTTCTCCAAGGAGAGGGATTTTGAGGAGCTGCGAATTTAAGTTTGTGCGTTCTTTCTCCCCTCTCTTTCAGGAGAGGCTGGGGGTGAGGTTGTTAAGATTTTATGAATTATGCATCCTAAAAGGCTTTACTTTCCATATTTTTTCGCAATAATCCATGATAGACCGGTCGCTTGAGAATTTGCCTATTCTGGCAACATTCAGGATTGCCTTTTTATTCCAATCCACTGTATCTTTCCAGGTAAGCGATACCCGTTCCTGGCAACTTATATAAAGCGGATAATCGGCCAGGAGCAGATAGGGATCGTGCCATAACAGGTTCTCAACAATGGGTTTAAACAGAGTGACATCGCCTTTCGACAAGAGTCCGGAGCTTATCAGGTCAATAACTCTACCCAACTCTTCGTTATGGCTATAGATAAAGTACGGAGAATAGCCGTTTTGTCTGGTTTCTTCCACCTGATTGGTGGTAAGGCCGAAAAGGAAGAAATTATCTTCTCCTACCTCGTTTCGTATTTCAATATTGGCGCCATCTAGCGTTCCTATGGTAAGGGCTCCGTTCATGGCAAATTTCATGTTGCCTGTGCCGCTGGCCTCCTTGCCTGCTGTTGATATTTGCTCCGACAGATCGGCTGCCGGATAAATGCGTTGCGCATTGGTTACATTAAAATTAGGGAAGAAAACAACCTTAAGTCTGTCATTGACATCCGGGTCGTTATTCACCAGGTCGGCAACAGCATTTATAAGCTTTATTATGAGCTTGGCCATAAAATAGCCGGGAGCAGCTTTACCTCCGAAAATAAATGTGCGAGGGGTAATGTCTGCTGATGGATTATTCTTGATACGCAGATAGAGCGTAAGGATGTGTAAAACATTTAAATGCTGCCGTTTATATTCATGAATACGTTTTACCTGAATATCGAATAAAGAAGAGGGATCTACGCTAACACCTGTTTTTTCTTTAATAACAGATGCAAGATGTATTTTATTTGTGAGTTTTACTTTTCTAAATTGCTCTGCAAAGGCCGGATTGTTTGCAAATGGCTCCAATTTACGGAGCTCATCGAGTTTTGCAGGCCAGTTGTTGCCAATTGTATCCGAAATAAGTGCGCTTAAACCGGGATTGCTTAAAATCATGAACCGGCGTGGGCTAACACCATTGGTTATATTATGGAAACGTTTGGGATACATTTCTACCCAATCGGGTAGTACCTGTTTTTTGAGTAGTTCGGTATGAAGAGCCGCCACACCGTTAATAGCATAACTTCCGGCGCAGGCAAGGTTAGCCATGCGGATATACTTTTCACCGGCTTCGTCGATGATTGACAGTCTGGATAATTTTCCTGTGTCGCCTGGATATAGTTTCTCAACTTCCTCCAGAAACCGGAAATTTATTTGGTAGATAATATCGAGCAACCGGGGAATTAAATATTTAAATAGACCAACAGGCCACTTCTCCAGCGCTTCAGGCAGAAGCGTGTGATTGGTATAGCTGAAAGTTCTGCTGGTAGTTTCCCAGGCTGTTTCCCATTCCAGTTCATGAACATCCAAAAGTATCCGCATTAATTCAGCTATGGCCACAGCAGGATGCGTATCGTTAAGCTGAATGGCAAAACGTTTGTGAAAGTCCTGAGGTTGCCCTCCGTGCCTGAGATGCATGCGCATCATATCCTGAAGGGAGCACGATACGAAAAAGTATTGCTGTTTGAGTCGCAGCTTTTTCCCATCGAGCATTTCATCGTTAGGATACAATACTTTGCTGATGTTTTCTGACTTCACGTTATTTTCAACAGCTTTATAGTAATCGCCCCGGTTGAACGAAGAAAAATCGAACGATTCCACCGCTTCCGATTTCCACAAGCGAAGAAAATTGCAGGAAGAAACCCTGTACCCCATTTCGGGAGTATCGCACGGTATGCCTTTAACCATATAATCGGGGACCCACCTGAAGTGTGTGCCTTCACTATCGGTGAACGATTCGGTATACCCTCCAAAGTTAACATTTACCGAGAGCTCCGGCCTGGCTATTTCCCACGGGTTTCCTTTACGCAGCCATTTATCGGTTTTTTCAACCTGCCAACCGTCAACTATTTGTTGGTCGAAGATGCCGAATTCGTATCTTATACCATATCCAATGGCAGGTATACCAAGAGAAGACATTGAATCGATGTAACACGCCGCCAGACGTCCCAAACCGCCATTGCCAAGACCGGGTTCTTCCTCCTGAGCTATTACCTGATCGAAATCGAACCCTATTTCGGTAACGGCCTGTTTCATTTCGTTGTAAATATTCAGATCAATAAGGTTGGCTCCCAATTGTGGACCAATAAGGAATTCGGCTGAGAGATAGCTTATAATTTTTGCATTTTTATTTTCCAACACAGCATCCATGTTTGTGAGTTCTCTTAACTTGATTCTATCGCGAACAGCATATGATGCAGCCATATATACGTCGTTTAAAGAAGCATTTCCCGGATTTCTGCCCTGCTGGTAAAAGAGAATTTCAATAACGGCAGCCTTTAAAGAAACTACATCCATGCCTGTTCGCACCTTGTTTTTTGCGGTGGGAATGCTTTGAATAGTATTATTGCTTGTCTGATCTTTTTTTGTCATAAGAGTTAGGTTTTTAAAGTGCTTAAATAATTTTTAATTTGTTGGAATTGCAAGGGAAAGCCAGGACTCTCCTTGTTCCCGTGTATTGAAAATATTTGTTGTTATATCAAAAAGAGAGATAGTTTCAATTAGCTTTGAAAATTGAAAAGCCCCAAGCTGATCTGCATTTAGGATCATACCGACTTGTTCAATTTCGCATTTTTCAAACTGCTTTTTGATTTGTTGCATCGATTTGTCCATGATGGGATAGCCAAAATCCAGTGCATCGATATACAAAACCTTTGATTTGAATACTTCGGCTGTGCTGCACAAGGTATCCATACATTCCAGAAATTCCCATTCGGAGAGGTGTACGCTGGCCTTATACCAACATTGGTAAATAATATTGCCGGAAGCTGAACACGCAATTTCTGAGAATTCATTTTTTATTATACTTTTCATTATTATCAAAGTTTTTTCTCCTTTTTGAGCAACTTAACGTAAAGATAAATAATCAGCAACGGACTGAATATGAATAACAATACACGCCATGAAATAAGATGCTGATACCACAAAAGCAGCAAAATACCGGAGAAGTACAAAAATAGGGAATTATGTTCTTTATTGATAACTCTTTTAAAGTCGAAACGATGACCTGAGAAGGCATTTTTTAACCGGGATAATTTTGGTAATAAAGCATTGGCGAAGCTTTTATATGCCTCAAATTGTCCTCCAAATTTTGTTAGTAAGAAATCTTCCTCAGCCCTGATTATTGCAATATAAAAAAGAACAAACAGAGAAGAAAATAAAGTTAAAAACAACAGGGAATTGGCAAATAAGCCAAACCCTATAATTAGCAATATGTTGCCCAGATACATAGGATTACGGCATATCTGGTAAACCCCTCCTGTCACCAGGGTGTCGGCATGGATTTGCCTTTTATTGCCTCCTCTGACAATATAAACAAGCCCAATTGTTACGCCTCTAGTTACAATACCAAGAGCAATAAAAAGGGAACCAGAAATTATTGACCACCTGTAATCTGGAGAAATTGGTAGAGAGGGAATAAACAGCGCTGCATAAAAGACCGGAAACAAAATGTTTCTGTAATGAAAAAGCCAGTTTCCAAATTTGACTAACATAAGTTGAAGGTTTAAAAGTTATGAGTTTTTTAAGGCCACCATGCCAGCAAAATTGTACCATTTAAAAAAAGTCTCGCAGGAATTAAACCCCGAATCTTTAAGCAATAGAATATCTTCACTCAATTTGTATGGGATTAAAATATTTTCCAGGGCTTCTCTTTTTTGGGCAATCTCCATTTCGTCGTAATAATTCCGACGTTTGAAGTTGTAATAGAGCTTAATAAACTGCCTGTTAAACTCTGAATCTTCACCAAGCACCTTTTCGACAAGAATAAGACATCCTCCGGAATTTAGCTGATTATAAACCGACTGCAACAACCTTAGCCGGTTTATTGGCCGGACAAATTGCAGCGTAAGACACATAATAACTACTGAGGCATTACGTATTTCCACCTTTTTATTTAAATCGGCATTGTATAGACTGTAGGGATGCATTATACCGGATTGGTTCAGATTTTTACGGCAGCTTTCCAGCATTTCTTCAGATTCGTCAATGCCTACAAACTGAATGGACTGATCAAGAACCGTATTGAGAGATAAAAATGAGGTTCCTGTAGAACAACCTAGGTCGTAAACGGATGTTCCTAGTTGAGCATAATCAACCGCAATCTCTGTAATCATTCGTTGCATTTCGAGATAAAAAGGAACGGAACGAACAACCATATCGTCAAATACTTTAACAACCGCAGCATCAAACCGGAAGTCGGTTGATTTTAGCTTCGGTTCTTTAAAAATTTTATCTGTTTCCATAAATTAGTTTATCAATTTTTACCTGTATTTTTTAAGTGTTTATAGTTTATTATTAAAACCACCTGATACATCCAAACTCTTTTGTGGTGTTGAACCTGTTGAACGTGGATGTTTCATTTTCCATCTTTTGTGTGACCAAAGCCAGTCTTCTGGTTTTGTTTGAATTATACTTTCAAGTTTATGCATATAAAGGCTTGTTATTTCTCCCTCACTTGTTTGTCCTGGAGATTCACAAAGTAATTCCAGGGTTATTGTATAAAACCCTCTTTTTATTCGCTGTACATTGGCTAAAAAAACGGGTAACCCAAACAACCTTGAATAACCTTCAATACCACGAATGCATGCCGTTTCCTGATTTAGAAATTTTACCCAAACGGCTTTCTTTTGGCGACCCGGGCTTTGATCACCTACCATGAAGTATGCTTTTGGTTTGTCCTGATATAACCTGAATATTGATCTTGAATCGTAAATAGATGCCATTTCCATTCTATTTTTTGTCCTTTTTTGCAGGATAAACCTGTTAATATATTTGTTTGATAAGGGTTTATAGAATGAAACAACCTGATGTTTGAAGACTGAACCGGCCACCTGGGTACCCCATTCCCAATTAGCGTAGTGATTCATAGCAATTATTACATCCTGATTATTATTTAAATACATGTTAAGTAATTCAGGATTGGAACATTTATATCGTTTATGAAGAGTGTCAGGTTTAGAAGAATACCCTTTAAGACTCTCAAGAAAAACATCGCAAAGATTCTTGTAATACCTGATGGTTATGGTTTTCAAATCTTTTTCAGATTTATAAGGAAATGCATCTTTGAGGTTTTTATGTACCGTTTTTATTCTGTATTTAAGTATTTTGTAAATAATAAAATAGCATACTTCAGAAAAAATATAGAGTAGGCGAAATGGTAATGCAGATACTATTAATTGGAAAAGCCTGAAGATGATATATGAAATATAATTTTTCATGGTGTCAGAACTTTATAGAATCAAGTTGTGGATAAACAAGATGTAGTTTATTGTATTTCAGTTTTTAAATTCTTTATTTAATTTAAAAACTGGTTTAAATTTTAAAAAGTGGACCCGGGTTCCTATGAAAAGAGCAATTCTAACCAGTAAAATAAACCTAATCCCCGAGCCCGAAATTTTGTACTTTGTTTAAGATCTTAATGAATTTTAAAATGATGTGTTATAGCATTAATTTTACCGTATCGATCAAGAGCTTAATATCATTCTTATGGATCAGGCAGGCGGCACCGGCTTTCATCAATTCTTTTTTCAATCTTCTTATCCTCACATCCTGAATAAATGATAACCTCTAAACCGGGAAATTGAGCTCTAATAGCTTTTAGCACTTCCAAACCGGAATCTTCAGGCATGTTATAATCAAGTACTACTAAATCTACTTTAATGTTTGCCAGGAGTGTAATGGCAATGCTGCCCGAAGTTGCCCCTAACACATAAATGCTTTGCGACTCTAACTGGTGCTTTAATGACATTATTGTTAAATCATTATCATCAATAATTAAAACCGTAGGCACAGCACAATCTTCATTGTGGGATGCTTTCCGGGGAAATTTGTCATTCAATAAAATTGAATTTGAGTTCCTGTTTTTATTTGAATACAACTTGTTTGTCATAACAAAATTTTAAAAGGATGATTATTGCTTGTCAAATAGCCCCGAACAACTGCTGAGCAGGAATAAAAACAAGCAATTGATATAGAATTTTACTTTCATTTTTAAGCTAATTGAAGATGGATATTTTAGCTGTTATACCGAAGCGAAGGACTTGCAATGTGCGATTGAAATAGATATTGTAATAGTCCTGGCCGTAATAGTATTGGGCAAAAAGGTTAACATCGCGACAGAAGGAGGGTTTAAACGTCAGAGTGTAGCGAAAGATTAGCCTTTTTTTGTCAATTATTTTCGCATTTTGTAAGTCATCCGCAATTAATCCGACACGAAGGGCGCTTGTAAGTAAAATCTTATTGTTTTTAAGATATGATAAATCCAAAAACTTAAATGTTTTCGACAGATTCCATTCCGATTGAAAATCGGAAAAGAAACGTAAGCGACCATATGTGCCATCGAGTTCGTGATCCTGTTTATAGCTATACATTGCACTTATTTTCAGGAAATACTTCTTGTTTTCCTTGAGCCGGGAAAAGAAAAAGCCGCTCTCTACCCAGTTTGTTGAGAAACTACCGTTCTGGGTATTAATACCTGAGCTGTCTGCATTGAAAAAAGTGCCATCCTGACCGTTTGAATGATGATACCAGGAGAAGTAACAGAACCAATCACGCTGTTTAGATTCGTTTACAAATTGCCGCATGAGTACAACACGAGGCATATACGATGGAGTCCGAACGGGATAGGAATCTTTATTATACATACGTAATATAACACGGGGAGAAAGAGCTATACCCCACCGCGACGACGGGTTAAAACCCAGCATATAGTACGGAACAATATCGGCTTCGAAAATTAAAGGCTCGATGTTCCCGTAACCACCCATTGCTGTAATGTATCCCGGTTCGCAGAACAAGTTAACTGTTGAAATAGCAGAAATACTATCCCACCTGGCGGTTTGTGCGAACAAATTACTTGTACACCCTATGGTAGCGAGAAGTATATATATCCTAAGCTTTATCATTATCTTCTTTTGAATTCACAGAAAATGTGGCAAATTCAATTTCCAGTCTGTTTTTTAAACCGGACACGAGACAAGCCCGTACCCGGAAACCAAACCCCCAGGCAACCTAATAAACCTGAAAGACAATCCAAACATTCTCCTTATTGTAAAATGCGATCTTATTCTCCCTGGCAAGCCAGCCTAAGGCCAAATAAAGATCAACATCTTTTAGTTTTATCTTTTTTTTAAGTGTTTCCATGGCGCATTCGCCATTACTATCCATGTAATTACAAATGCGCCCGGCATTTGTACCTATTTCATTTTTAATCATAATACATTAGCTTTTTAATTGTTAGGAATTGAAAAACATAGTATAAGTCTGGTAAATTTTTTTAGTATTTACCAGTAAGAATCTCTAAATCAGAAAGAGCAATCCGATAGTTTAATTGCGCGGCAAATAAATCAGATTCAGCTTTTGCCAGGGCTGCTTTGGCGGTCAGATAATCTGAGTTAATGTTGAGCCCGGAACTTTGTTTATCAGTTTGTATCTTTAAATCTTCACTACGGTAATAGACCACTTTTTTAGCGACTGAAATCAATTCGGCCGATTGTGAGAGATGTCTGTAAGCTTTTGCAACATCCGTATTAACCTGCTCCTGCGTATTGGCAATGTTTTCTTCGGCTTGCTTTCTCATACAAATACGTTGCTTTTTAACGTATGTAGTTGAAAACATATCCTGAATATTCCATTTCATGGAAACGCCTATAAACTTATTATTTTCAGGGAAAAGAGAATTGCCTTTCTGATAAGTATAACCACCTATGATTCCCAAATCAGGAATATAACTGTATCTACCGGCTTTAACGGCATATTCCGCTTTTGTTTTGGTAAGCTCCGCTATTTTTAAATCGGTATTGCCCTGTAGTGCCTCAGCCGCAAGAGAATCCTTAGGCAAAATGCCCAATTGAGGATCGATAAATGAAACAGAGTCAAGTACAAATGAAACAGAATCGGGCATACCGATAAAATGTTTTAAATCGGCAGCGTAATCATCGTATTGGATGTTTAATTTTAAAAGATTTTGCTCCTCATCGGCCACACTTGCATTTAGCCCTATTTTATTTGACTCCGTTGTTTTACCAGCTATTACGGCCCCTTCCACATCGTAAAGTTTTGCATTGGCCAAAGCCAGTTTTAACTCAGCTTCCTCTTTTTGTTTTTGAACAATTAAAAGCCCGAAATACAGCTTTTCAACTGCTTGCTTTATTTGCATGGTTGCCTTTTTTTGTTCAGTTAGTGTAATAGCTAGATCTGTTTTTGACACATTAACACCGGCATTTATTTTAGGCAACTGCGAAATGGGCTGATAGAATGTTGCTCCGGCATTAAACGTTTTATGTTCGCCCATTTCGAAGGTTTTGTTTTCGGCAGGAAGTTCTACATTAACGGTGGTAAGGTTTCCGTCAGGTAACTGGTAGAGCATTGGCAACGCTCCGAATGAACCTTTATCGATGGTAAGTCCTGGCAGATCAGAATTGTACATGTATTCACTACCTATACCTACAACAGGAAAGTATTTTACTTTATCTTCATTTATTTTCTGTTTTTTTTCGTTCACCTGCATTTGTTTTATTTTTAGCAGATGATTGTTCTGAACGGCCATATCCGAGGCCTGTTGCAAACTCAATTTCGCAGGAGTTTGCTGCGCATTCAGGTTTGGGACTATTGTTGACAGCCCTGCTATAAGTAAAACCACTATCCCGGTTTTATTTAATTCAAAGCCTTTATTATCGTTACCTTCGTGATGATGAATTTTATCTTTAGGCTTAATAATCATAATGTACAATACCGGTACCGTAAGTAAGCCAACAATCATACTCCAGGTAACACCGAAAGCAATAACACTTGCCAACGGACTCCAAAGTGATGAACCGGATAAAATCATAGGAACCACGCCTATTGCCGCTGCCATGGCTGTCAGGAAAATTGGGCGTAATCTGCGTTTGCCTGCTTCAACCGCTGCAGTCCGGATATCTAAGCCTTTTTCGAGTAATTCATTGGTATAGTCAAGCATAATGATAGCATTACGCACCAAAATACCCGAAAGACTTACGAGACCTAAAAATGCTGTAAACCCAAAGTTATTGCCTGTAACAGCCAAACCGAATATCGCCCCAAACAAACTCAACGGTATGGTGATCATAATAATGGCAGTTTCTTTGAGGTTTCTGAACTGGAGCAATATTATCAGAAAGATGAGTATAAGGCTTATGCCTAACGCCAACATCATCTGTCCGTTAACCTCTGATTTGTTGGCATATTCACCACCGTATTCGATCCGGTAACCAGCCGGCAATTGCAGTTTTTCAATTTCAGGACTTATTTTATCAAGCAGAGCTGCTGGTAATACACCATCGGTGGTTTCGCTGTGTACAGTAAGACAACGTACACCGTTGCGGTGCATAATCCTACCGTTTTGCCATTCGGGGGTAATGTCTGCTATTTGACGTAGCGGAACGCTAGCTCCCGTAACAGGCGATTCGAGATAAATATCTTCGATATTTTGAGTTGTTTGCCGTTTACTTTCGTCCAAACGCAATACTATGTCTATGGCATTATTGCCTTCGTACATGGTAGAAACAGCCACGCCATTCATGCTTGTGTAAACCATTTGCGAAACGCTTTCTGTGGTGAATCCCAAACGTATAGCATCATCTTTCAAATGGACAGCAACACCGTAATAATCCTCTTTAAAATTGTCATTTACCAGAAAGCTGCCTTTTGATTTGCGCAAAATAGCCTTCACATCATTGCTTATTTTTTTCAGCGTTTGAATTTCTTCTCCAATAATTCGTACTTCAACAGGAGCAGTAAGAGGTTGGCCTTGTTGCATGAGCTTAACCTGACCGATTCCTTCAGGAACTAATCCGGCCATCTTCTGCTCAAGTTCTTTTGCCAGTTCTTCGGTTGTTTTATCATTGGTCGTATTAACGAGTATTTGTGCGTAATTGCTAACCGGGAACTCCGGTGAAAAGTTGTAATATACGCGTGGTGCACTTGTTCCCGAAAATGTGGCATAAGATGTTACGCGATTATCTTTCTTCACCACATTCTCCACCTTCGAAATTGCATGCATGGTTTTATCGAGCGTTGAACCGGTAGGCATCCATAACTCAATTACAAACTGGTTACGTTCGGCATAAGGGAAAAACCTTTGCCCTACACTGGTTTTGAAAATAATCAAAGCCAAAATAATAGTAACGATGCTGCCGCCAATTGTAATTACCGGGTGTTTTACACACCAGTCGATTGCAAAATTGTACCCATTCTGCATTACATCAAGAAATGATTTTTTCTTCCCGGAAGGCTCTGTCTCAACAGAATGATCGTGTAAGCCCTTTTTGATAAAACCATAACAAAGCATAGGGGTAAACACCACAGCCACTATGAATGATGAAACAAGAGCAATAGTCACTGTAATTGGCAAGTCATGAATAAATTCGCCAACAGAGCCAGAAAGGATAATCATTGGCATAAACGCAACAACAATAGCAGCAGTAGCTGTAAGTATCGGGATAACCATGTCATAAGCACTCCGCCATGCAGCAGTCCATCGCTCAACACCTTTATCTAATAACTCAACGTAATTGTCGGCTACAACAATGGCATTGTCAACCACCATACCTAATACTACAATAAGGGCAGCCAGTGATACCTGGTGCAGTTCAATTCCAAACCCATACATAAAGGCAAATGTTACCGCAATAGACATAGGTATTGCAGTTGCAGCAACTGCAGCAATTCTTAAAGGCAATAGCAGTACAATGACAATAATTACCGAAATGATGGCTATTAAAAATTCGAGCAAGAAATGAGATATATTATTATCAACTACTTGAGGTTGATTTACAACTGTTGTGAGTTTGACATTGGCAGGTAACAATTTTGATACTTCTTTGAGCTTTTCGGCTACCTCTTCTCCAAACTTAACAATATTGTTACCCTCGTTCATTTGAACGGTAACTATCATTGCCTTGTGACCGTTTACCGAGATGTTGCTGGTTGGTTCGGCATATTCCCTTTTAATAGTGGCAATGTGCCCCAGACGAATTACTTCACCTGTTTTGGATGTTCCCACTACCTGATTTTCGATTTCATTTTCAGCTTTGTAATACCCTGTAGTATGGATTAAAACACTATTACCTTCGGTTTTTACTTCGCCTGTTGCACTTACTTTATTTTGCGATTGCAGTACCTTTACTACTTGCTGTAAACCTATCCCGTATTGTGATAATTTTCCGGTATTGAAATAGACTGTGATTTGTTCTTTTTGTTCGCCTATGCGTTTTATTTTGGAAGCAGCTTTTATAGTTCGCAGGTTGTCCTCGAGCAGGCGGCTGCAATCCTTGAGCTGCTGATAGGTAGCATCTTCGGATTCCAATGCAATAAGCAAAGCTTCAGTGTCTCCAAAGTCGGAATTTACAACAGGTCCTATAACACCTTGAGGCAAATCAATAAACTTAGATACTATAAGCTGATGCCGCAATTTATTCCAGAATATATCCGGTTTTTTAACATTGTCGTTAATCCAAATCGAAACAACTACAATACCATCGCGGGTGGTCGAATATGTTTTGGACTTATTTACTTCTTCGAACTGAAAAAGATATTGTTCAATTTTTCTGGTAACTTGTTCTTCAACCTGAATGGCTGTAGCTCCCGGATAGTATGCAATAACCAAACCCAAAGGAGAGGTTATTTTGGGATCTTCGCGCCGTGGCATGGTCAACAAAGAATATATGCCAACTGCAAATACCAATACCAGTATCGAAATCGTAACCTGTTTATATTTTAATGCTGTTTTAACAAAATTCATAACTACTTATTTTGATATTATTGAAGAACCATTGTTTACATTATGTTGACCACCGGTAATAACTAAATCATTGATGCTCAGTCCGGATTTTACCTCTATGTTATTTCCTGAGATTTGGCCTAATGCTATTTTTCGTTTAAAGGCTTGCTTTTTAAGAGTATCAGCAACATAAACATATGACGAATTGTCCTCATCGTGTAGAATTGCATCGGCAGGTATTGCAATGAATTCATCTTTTTTACCGGAAACAAGTTTTATTTCAGCCGTCATTCCCGGTCGAATCAGCAGGTGTGGATTTCTTAGTTCAATTTTAACATTAAACGACCTTGTAGTAGCCTCGGCAACCGACCCTATCTCTATTACCTTTCCTGTAAATGTAGAGTCGAGCGACGAGATGTAAACCTTCGCTTCTGCACCTATCGTAACCTGGCTGAGATTAGATTGAGGAACAGACGCATTTACCTTTACGGTGTGAATATCGGATACTGCAAAAAGAGGCAATCCTACATTGATAATTTCGCCCGCTTCAACACCCTTCTTTAACAAAATGCCTTTAATTGGAGAATAGAGTTTAGTATCCGTTAGGTTCTTTGCGTGTAAACGTTGCTGCGCTTTTGCAGCTTTTAATGCATTGGTAATTTTTGAATAATCGCTTTCCGAAATGCTTTTACGCTCATACATCTGAGATAACCTGTTAAATTCGTCCTGCGTCTGATCAAGATTCGCATCGGCCATATCTTTTGCTATACTATAACTTTCGGGATCGAGGCTTGCCAGTAGTTGACCGGCTTCGATGGTTTCACCTTCATCGGCAGCAATAAAGTTTAACTTACCTGCAACCAAGAAGCCCAACCGAACCGTTTTGTTTCCCTCGATATTACCACTTACTGAAATCTCCGTATCCGATGACTTTATTGTTACCTGTTGTGTAATAACCGAAATAGGTTTGTTTATATTTTCATCTACTGTTTTTTTTCTATTACAACTGGTTAGGCCTAACGAGGCTAACAGCAACAATGAAAACAAGAAATTAACTTTCATAACTATTGTTTTAATGATTTTTGAATTATTTGTTCTTTTGTTATTCCAAGAAATTGCAAATGATCTTTTATTTGTTCGGTTAGATCACAATCCCCGTAAATTGTAAATTGTATTTTTTCTTTGATGTTGCTATTGATAACTATTTCCAGAAAATTGTAATCTACGTTGTAGAAATTATTTATCTGGTCGATATAATACACAACCAATTGCTGGAAAAATCTTTTTTCAATGTTTCCCAGTTCCGATTTAAATAAAGGTGTTAAGGATTCTTGAGGGATTAAATAAATAAGTGTAAGACAATTATTATCACTTTCATTTAATAACGATTTCAACTGAGTGAAAGCAAAAACAATCCCTTTCTCATCTGCGATGAAAACCTGATGGATATTTGATGATATAACTTTTTTACTTTGCATTGCATCAATATTTATGATGCAAAGTTGAAGATAGGCTGAAATGAAATTGTTGATCTAGATCACTAAATGAAGCTGAGGCGTAATTTACTTTCCGGCTCGTATTCTGCTTAGTGTTTCCTTAGTGATTCCAAGGTAGGATGCAATGTGGACTAAAGATACTCTTTGAAAAATGAAGGGATAATCCTGCATCAGAGCATTAAAACGTTCTTCAGCAGTTTGGAATTTTGTATTTGTCATAAAATCGGCCATTTGCTTTGCAATAGTATACATAACATTGAAGGCGAATTTTGAAAATTCCGGATATTTATTCATCAAATTATCGAAATCAGAATAATTCATTGAGTACACAACCGAATTTTCGAGTAATTTGCAATTGTAGATAGTTGATTTATGGTAGTAGAAACCATCAATAGCAGTATTAAATGAATTCTCTAACGAGAACCATGTTGAGATTTCTTTACCGTTATTTGCATAGTAATAAACCCGGGCTAAACCTTTTTCAATGTAAAATATATCCCGACAAATATCACCCTGTTTATATAAATAATTGCCTTTCAATAATTCCTGGCGTTTAATGTTAGTCATTATTTCTGCTTCTACTTCCGGAGGAGGATTGGTAATACTTCTTATATAGGAAGGTAGATTCATTCTTAAAATAGGTTTCTGTTACAGAATTGCTAAATTAATAAACTATTTAAATTGTACTGATGTATAACTTAAAAACATAATAATGTTGTTTTAAGTTATCTGGCGACTTAATTTAGCCTTAGCTGCTTCCCATTTTTGAACCCCGGAAAGAGTACACACACTCATAAAATGATAATCTAAAAACTCGTTCCATTGGAACTTAATTTTTTCAGTAGTCCCTGAAATATGATTAAATACGTATGCTTCGAAAAGGAATGAAAACATATTTGCAATTGAATTTATGCAAATTTTATTATGAAATAAACCTTCCGTTTCTCCACATTGCAATATAAAAACAAAATAATCGACGATACACTTTCTATATTGTAAAACTAAGCTATTGAGCAATGTTGGATAGTATTTTTTTAAATCGTATAATACACAGGAGTTTATCGAGAATAATTTTGTGAGAATGACTTTATAAAGATGAATTGTTTTATCTATGGCATCAGAATTTTCTTTTTTCAATATTTTTAGCTGCCGTTTAAATTCATAATAATCTGAAATAAAAAACTCATTTACCAACTCGTCCTTACATGTATATTCCTTGTAAATAGTTTTTTTTGACACATGAATATTTGCTGCAATATCATCCATGGTTACACTGTTTATGCCATAGGTTAAAAACAGCTTTCGGATGAGATCATAATTTTCCATTAACAAGGTCTTCATTTCTATTCCTAATTCTATTAACACATTTATTTTATGCCACTAATTCACTAATAAAAAGTTTTTTTCCGAAAACAAGTTTTCGGTTATTCGTGGATATCATTTTTATTAATTCATCAGTTTATAATTTATTTTTTTAATGGTCAGATGGAGCATCCATGACAATAATCATCGGTGTGAGTGTCAAAATTTTACTGTCATGGATGGTTCATTTTAGGGTTACCCCTTTTTTTATCTACACGAATAACATCCTGCTTTGCAGGATGCGCTTTAATTCGAGTATTCGTGGCTAATAAGACTAATCTGTCAAGTAGAACTAAAAGCAGTTTTTTTGACATTTAACTTACTTTAAAAAAGCTAATCATTCCTTTAAGCTCTTCTGCCTGGCTGGCCATTTCTTCTGCATTGGTTGCCATTTCTTCCGATACAGCGGCATTTTGCTGAGTAATTTGATTGAGTTGATGTAAGGCATTATTTATTTGTCCTATACCTTGGTTTTGTTCGTGACTGGCTTGGGCAATTTCCTGCACAAGTGCAATGGTGCGTTCCATTTCTGGAACAAGCGAGCTAAATTGAGATCCTGCATTCTCAGCAATTTGAACACTGCTTTTTGATAATGAATTAATTTCATCGGCAGCAGAACGGCTGCCCTCAGCGAGTTTACGTACTTCTGCTGCAACAACCGCAAATCCTTTTCCATGTTCCCCTGCACGAGCAGCCTCGACCGCAGCATTTAAGGCAAGTATGTTCGTTTGAAAAGCTAAGTCTCCGATTATATTGATTTTCCCAGCAATATCTTTCATTGCAAGGACTGATTTATTTACCGAATCTGTACTTTGATGGAAATTACACATTGTACCTTTTGAAATATTTTCTGTTCGGCCAGCATTTTCAGCATTATGTTGAATGTTGCCAGCAATCTGTTCTACGGATGAAGAAATTTCCTCCACCGAAGCAGCCTGTTCATTCACCCCTTGAGATAGATTTTGTGACGATGAGCTTACTTGCTGACCGGCACCGGCTATATTCTCAGCAGCGTTTATTATTGATGAGGCTATCTCTTTCAATTTTTCAGACATATCATACAAGGCTTTATATACACCTGTCATTTTCCTCTGGGTATCAAATTGCACAGCCAGGTTACCGTTAGCAATTTCTCTGGTTATTGCAAAAACTTCCGAAGGTTCGCCTCCAAGTTGTTCCTTTACATCCGAAATAATTCTGGTCGAAGTTCTTACAACAATCAGAAAGGATATTAAGATGACTGAAAAAAACAGAATAATGGAATTGTTTATATAAGTTTGAATTTCTGCTTCGAGCCTTGATTTTAAGTTGTTGACCAAAGGTTCAATCTTTGTAGTTTCAATGTTGAAATTGCTTAGTTCTGCATTGGAGTTCTTTTTCTGGTTAATCTCAGATTCAAATTCTTGTACGTCATTACTGAATGTACCTTGCAACCCCGAATCTTTATACCCTCGGTTTCTGCTCTTTTCAACAATTTCCAGAAAAGTATTATAGTAATTATCGACATGCACGTTAATGGTATTGAAAGAAGTAGTTGTATCCTGCGGCAAAAGTTTATTATCCTGAACATCTTTCAGCAACAGGATTAGTTCATTATGTTCTTGTGTGAATTTATCAATATAGCTACTTTTTCCATTAGTAAAAAAATCGTTGTTTACAGCCTCATACAAAAGAAAGCTATTCTCGTTGTTGCGCATGTCCAGCAAGATTTTTTCTATACTTAAAAGCTGCCTGTAGAGATTATCCCGCTCTTTCATTTTTTGCAGTCTGTTCGACGCCACAAGTGCTATAATTACAATAAGGAAAGTAATAGAACCAAATCCGAGATAAATCCTTTTTCCGAATGATAGTTTTTTAATCATATTTCGATGTTTTATACATTGTTTTTTGAATTATGCACAGAATCATTTTATGCCCTGCACAAAAATTCACAATGTAAAGTTGGTAAGATGCAATAAGGTTATTGTTGATCTAAATCAATAAGTAAAAAAAGAAATATTTATTTGATATAATTAATTAATAGACAATTAGTTAACTTCTAAAATATCCAGTTGAACCAAATAATAAAACTTTAATTAGCAGTGTAGTCTTTTCGTTCCATAATTGATAATTCTGATTTTAGATATATACTTAAAAGGTCATTTGCAAGTATTTTAGCTACTTTGTAATCATGGCTTGTTGAAAAATCCGGATCTGCATCATAAATAAACGTGTCGACATGCTGACGGAGATCAAGTTTGCCTCGAACAAAATACTTATCATCCAGATAAGTCATATTATTGCGTATGTACTGATAAAACTCGAGATTTTCCGAAAAATACTGCTCAAGCTTATCCAGCTCCTTGAGAAGGTACTTTTTTTGAGACTTGTCGCTGGCATTGGGTCGTTTAGACTCAATATTGAAAATTCTAACATAATAAATCAATTTACTGTAAACAGAAGGCTTAATTTCTTTAAAAAACTGAATTTCACACGCTTGGTTTGGAAAATTATTTGTAATGACATATTCTTTTAACTGCTTCAAACAATTACATATACAGTAAATTGATTGTTCTGATTTTTTTAATACATCAGGAGTTTCATTGTCTATTTGTTTCAACTCGGAATCCAGTATTTTTATTTTTTCATAAATAAAAGGCAACATAATATGGACTGTTTTGAGTTGGCATGATGTTGTTTCGACTGATTCGACATGTTAATATTTGTTATTCCCGGAAACCCAATATTCCCCATCTTCCCTGGTATTGAACATTGTTATGCTAATTTTAAATATTGAGATAGTTTTAATCAGCTCCTTTATATGAAATTGTCCCAGCAAATCCGAGCTTATTACTATACCAACCTGTTTTAACTTACACATTTTTATCTGCTTACCAAGTTGTTGGATATAACGATTGTTAATAGGATAGCAAAAATCAAAAGCATCTATATATAAAGTCGTTACCTTAAAGAATGCAATAGAGCTAAATAATGCATCAGTTTGTTCTATAAACTCCCATTGAGACATGTGTCGGTTATCCGGTAGCCATTTTAACCAAATTGTATTGGTGCTTATTGAAAAACTCATGATACAAAATTCATTACGAATTATTTCATAGAATACTAAATCTGACATATATTATAGCTTAACAAAAATTCTAACTAGGAGCTCGGCTGATTAACCAAAGAATAATGAAAAAGGGCCTGATGGCTACTAAAAAACCATTTTCTAACCAGTAAAATAAATTTTAAACCACCGGGACACCTTTTTTACCTTGTTAATATAAGTATCATTAAATTAATCTATTACATAATAAAACTATATAATAATCTTATTAAATATTGCCAGATAAGCTCCTGATGTTCAAAAAATTGTTCCATTCCTTTTGAATATCTATTTGTACTTTAGTTTTCATCTGACCTGTTAATTCCCAAACATTTTCTATTTGTTTGAATAATGCTTTATTATTATCCGATTCATTTATCCAGTTCAAAAGGAAATTGAGGTTCTCATCGGTGATGTTTCCTTTAAGATAGTCTGTTATTATGAGGTATATATCCCTTTTCATCCGTACATATTTCCATTATAGGAATACAGGCTATTTTTTATAAAATGGTCGTAATATCCTAGGTTTATGCTTTAAATGAAGAATAAAGCGATATATACTTATGATTAGCACAACCCTATTTTATCAACTCCAATGAATTATAAGTTTTCAGTAATTGACTTTTATTATTCACCACCACCTCCTAATGCTCTGTATAAATCAACATAAGCAATTAATCTATCATATTTTAAGCTAACAACCTCCAAATCACATTGCAAAGCATTATTTTGGACAGTAATCACTTCTAAATAATTAGCCGCTCCATTTTTAAATAATAATATGGCATCCTTCGATGCGTTTGAAAGAGCTTCTCTCTTTTCTTCCATAAGAGTGGTGCGGGTACCAGTAAAGCTAATTTTGGCTAAGGCATCAGAAACTTCACCAACAGCCGTTAATACCGTTTGCTTAAATTGAGCATTAGCCTTTTCCTGTTCAAGAAGAGCAATGTTGTAGGCTGATTTTAATGCTTTGCGTTGAAAGATTGGTTGAGTAAGGTTTACTCCAAAACTTTTGGTTATTGAACCTGGTAGATTGAACCAGTTATTAAACAAACTAGCATTTGTTCCTACAGAAGAGCTAAGACTAAAAGATGGATACATTGCAGCTTTGGCAAGACCTGTTTTTGAACAAGCATATATCACATTGTATTCTGCTGCTTTAACATCAGGACGACGACTTAACAACTTTGCTGGAATTCCAGTATTTTCAATCTCCAGATTTGGGAATAATTGCTTTGTTCTGGTAATGCTATCGGGGTAATTGCCACATAAAATACTTATCGCATTTTCTTGGATAGCAATATTCTGAAGAACCGACTGCTCCAGCATTTCGGCTGTCGACTTTTGAGCTTTAGCCTGATAAACCGCTAGTGAGTTAGTTAATGCAGAATTATATTGAAGTTCAATCATAGCTAAAGTACTGTCACTTAACTCAACATTTCGTTTTGATACCATAAGCTGTTCATCTAGTGCCACAAGATTGTAGTAAGCTTGCGCAACCAAGACTATAATCCGGGTTTTTAATGCGGATACATTTTCTTTTTGCGCAAAGAATCCAGCCAATGCTCCCTTCTTCTGCAAACTGGCTTTTTTCCAAATATCTATCTCCCAAGCCAGGTTAAGAGAACTTGTATAGTCGGATGATTTACCGCTACCGGAAATCTGGGAAATAGAAGAATACTTGGACGGCCAGGTGTTAGAAATACTACCATTCAGATCGATGGAAGGCAATGGAGCCAATCGGGATTGCTTATATGCAAGCTCTGTTTGTTGTAAAGTAAGTATTGCTGCTAAAATATCGCTATTCTTTTGTAACGACTGTTCAATTAATGAAATGAGAATTGTGTCTTTGAAAAAAGAACGCCAGAAAAGCTGAATTGTATCGGATGTTAAAGAAACAGAACCTCTATAATTATTGGGGATATGTAGTTCCGAACGGGTATATTTTTGGCTTATACTACACCCAGAAATTAAAAGAATCAAACAGAAGTATGTTATTATATTTTTTTTATTTGGTCTCATGTGCAGTAATTTGAGAGTTGATTATCTTTTACCGGATGCTTTTTCCTGGAGGTATTGAAATGCAATAAATAGAAGAGGAATAATAAAAATACCCAGCAAAACACCGCTTGCCATACCCATTGCAGCACTAACACTTATAGATTTATTCCCGGTGGCCATATCTCCGGTAGTCCTCATCAAAGGAAGCATACCAACAATGAATGCCAGTGAAGTCATAATAATTGGTCGCAGCCTTGCCTTTGAGCCATTTATGGCGGAGCTTAAAATGGACAGGCCCGACCGTCTTCGTTGTACGGCATACTCTACAATCAAAATAGAATTTTTTGCCAACAGGCCTATCAGCATAATAATTCCAACCTGAACGTAAATGTTATAGTCTAATCCCACAGCCTTTATTCCTAAAAAGGCACCTATTAGCCCGGTAGGTATAGACAATAGCACAGCCAAAGGAAGAAGATAGCTTTCGTATTGTGCTGCTAATAGAAAATATACAAACAATACACTTAACAGAAGGATAAAGAAAGTTTGATTACCAGCCAGTTTCTCTTCTAAACTAAGGCCTGACCACTCGTAGCTATATCCAATGGGTAGTTTCGTTAATACGTTTTTTTCCAAAATATCCATGAGGGCTCCATTACTAACCCCTTTAACTGACGCTACATTAATGGTTATCGCATTAAAAAGATTGTACCGGGTTACCGATTCCGGGCCATATACTTTACGAAGGGTGATTAAGGACTTAACCGGAACCATTTCATTTTTGTCATTTCGTACAAAAATTTCGTTAAATGCATTCTCATCAGTACGGTATGCTGCATCAGCTTTAACTGTAACCCTGTAAAATTTACCAAACCGTGTAAAATTCATGGACTGATCGCCAGAAAAGTAAGTTTGTATGGCATTTAGCATTTTACTAATGTCGACATTCATCTGGCTTGCTTTATCTTCATCAATCTCTAATTGAAATTGTGGATAATCGGTACGGAACATTGTATAAGCAGATTGGACCCCGGGTTGTTGCATAATTTTAGCAATAACGGTATCCGCCATCGCTTTTAGTGATTCGGAATTTTTCCCATACTTATCCTGTAATACCAATTCTGCTCCATTGGTTACGCCATACCCCTCAACAGGAGGCATCCGGAATGCCATAGCCGATCCTTCCTTTACTGAATTAAGTTTTTCAGTAATAATTGCCAATACTTCATCAATGTCTTTTACCTGACCTCTGTTTTTCCTGTTTTTCAATTTTATAAAACCCATAGCATAAGATGAGCCTGAGCTATTGGAAAGTAAGCTAAACCCTGTTATAGATGAATAATTATCAATAGCCTCAACACCTTCCAGCATTTTGTCAATTTGTTTCGTGGTTTCTCGTGTACGGTCAAGTCCAGTTCCCGGAGGCATACTGAGATTATACATGATCATACCATCATCTTCCATTGGAACAAAGCTTTTGGGAGTAGTGGCCATCAGAAAAACCGCAGCAGCTATAATAGAAATGATTAAACCAGCACTAAGCCACTTTTTTGTAGCGAGTAATTTTATTCCATATATGTACTTACCGGTGAGACTATCGAAACCAGTATTAAATGCAGTAAAGAACCGTTGTCTGAAATTAATCTCTTTTGAGTTCTTGTTTTGACTATGTGTATTTTTCAACAACAATGCACATAATGCAGGGGTGAGGGTTAAAGCATTAATTGCCGATATAGCAATAGCAACGGCCAAAGTATAGGCAAACTGTTTATAAAATAACCCTGAAGAACCCGACATGAACCCAATAGGAATAAATACCGCTGCCATTACAAGAGTGATAGAAATAATTGCGCTGGTAATATTCTGCATTGCGCCATGAGTGGCTTCTTTAGCTGATATATCGGATTTTTCCATTTTGCTATGAACAGCTTCGACTACTACGATAGCATCGTCCACAACAATACCAATTGCAAGAACCAAAGCAAAAAGCGTAAGAACATTAATTGTAAACCCAAAAATGAGAAGGAAGAAGAAGGTACCGATAATTGAAACCGGTACTGCTATTGCTGGAATTATAGTAGTTCGAAAATCCTTTAGGAACAATAA
Organism: Bacteroidota bacterium; assembly: GCA_023429135.1. Taxonomy (GTDB): domain Bacteria; phylum Bacteroidota; class Bacteroidia; order Bacteroidales; family JAAUTT01; genus JAAUTT01. The sequence continues at coordinate 61,699 of JAEYWD010000024.1, forward strand.
AACAACCAGAATTACAAGTAAGAAAGCTTCCAGCAGGGTAGATATTACCTGACCAATAGCCTCATCAAGCCGATCTTTTGTACTCATTACACTGTTGCACTTTATACCAGGAGGGAACGATTTTGAAGCTTTTTCAATTTCCTTTCTAACTCCAATTTCTACATTATTGGCGTTGGAACCAGAAGTTTGTAAAATGGCAACAGTAACTCCATTATTTCCATTAACTTTGGTATCGCTACTATAGCTTATTGATCCAAATTCTATTCGGGCAATATCTTTTAGTCGAACAAGGTTAGTACCATTGTTCTTGACTATAATATTTTCGAATTCTTCAGGTTGATTCTTTTTCCCTTTATAACGAATTACGTATTCCAAAGCAGCATCAGATTCTTCTCCTAATTTACCTGGTGCTGATTCTAAACTTTGGTTGGAAATGGCTTGGGTTACATCGTCGGGCACCAAACCGTAAGTTGCCATTTTAAGTGGATTTAACCACACCCGCATGGAATAGTCTTTTATTCCAAAAACCTGAACTTGACCCACCCCAGGTATACGTTTAATACCAGGCACTATATTTATGTTTATATAGTTTTGCAAAAACAGCTCATCATACTTATTGTTATCTTCGGTGAAAATATTGAAGATCATGATCATGCTGTTCTGTTGTTTGGAAGTGGTAAGCCCCGTTCTCACTACTTCCTGAGGAAGAATGGGAATGGCCTGTTGTACCCTGTTTTGAACATTTACAGCAGCCATATCCGGGTTAACCCCTTGTTTAAATATGATGGTGGTTGAGAATACTCCATCATTACTTGCAGTAGATTGGATGTACTGCATATTTTCAACTCCATTGATTTCTTCCTCCAAAGGAGTTACAACTGAACGAAGCACCGTTTCGCTGTTACCACCAGGATAACTCCCTGAAACTACTACTGTGGTGGGCGAAATATCCGGGAAGCGGGTAATGGGAAGTCGTGTAAGACCAATTACTCCTAAAATAACCAGTATTACCGATATTACCGTAGCCTGAACAGGTCTGTCTATTATTTTATTAAGCATAGTTGAACTCCTTATAATTTGCTGACAGCATTACCCGGTTTTACAATTGTATTCTCGTTTAGTATATCAATACAGTTGGAAGCGAACCTATCGCCTGTCTTTAATCCGGTTTTTACTATATAATAGTTCCCGGTTTGCCCATTTACCTCAATTGGTTTCATTGTAACCTTGTTACTGCCGGTAAGGATAAAGACAAAATATCTATCCTGAATATCTTTAACACTCGACATAGGAATCAAAAAAACAGAATTGTAAGTCTTCTTCAGAACAACTCTGGCAAAACCTCCAGAACGAAGTGTTTTATCGGGGTTAGGAAAAACAGCTTTCATGCTCATGCTTCCGGTTACTTTGTCGATGTTCCCACTTGCAGAGCTAAGTTGTCCTTTTTGATTGAACCGGATATTGTTTGCCATAATGAGCTCGACGGTATAAGGCAATTTGTTGTTTTTAGAGTCATTTAAATATTCTAAATATTCAACCTCACTTAGTGAGAAATACACAAATACATTGTCAATCTCGGAGAGCGTAGAAAGAGGTGTTGCATCGGATGGCGATATTAAGTTTCCAATTCGAAAGGGGATTCTTCCCAGGTAACCATTTACCGGAGCTTTTATGATACAAAACGACGCACTGATTTTTGCAGAACTTAAATTAGCCTTAGCCTGATTTACTTGAGCTGTAGCTGATTCATAATTCGCCTCGGCTGTTTTTAGTTGCATCTCAGATACCACCTTAGCAACAACAGGAGGTTTTATTTTTTCAACTTCCAATTTGGCATTATTCTGGGCAGCTATAGTAGCTTCAAGAAAAGCAATACTATTTTTAACCTGTTCGTTAAAAACATCATCTCTAATTTTGAAAAGAGATTGTCCTTTTTTTACATAGTCGCCTTCGTTTACATAGATATAATCCAAATAACCTGTAACCTGCGATTTGATTTCTACATTAACTGAGCCTTCTATAGAACCAGGGTATTTTTTCTCAATAATTGCAGATGTTGGCTTTACCTCTAAAAAATCAACATTGATGGGTTGCTCCTGATCTTTGTTTTGAGAGCTATTCCCACATGAAGCTATTATGATTGCTATTGTTAAATAAGTGCATCGTTTGAATGATATACGTGAATGAATAACTAATGATTTCATATTCAATAATAGAATTTTGGAAGTCAAAACAACTGAAAAAAGGGGAGTGAAGTATTACAAATATTACTGAATGCGGATTAATCGTTTCTGAATCGTAGATATTTGGTATCCGAAATTGAGGGATATTGAAAAATGTGACAGAGTTTAATTTCACATTTAATTTTGCCAATTCTAGTATTGGAATTGGGTTATCCTCATTCGAACATTTATTGGTTACACTTTGATTAACCTATATAGTTGATTATACTGATTTTGAATCTTTGTTAAGGCATAATCAATATTTTCATCGAGAACCAGGTTTTTAATAATCCCTAAACCTATTGAGGTGAAAGTTTCAGCAAGAGCGAACGAATCTATATCATTCCTGATTTCTCCGGAATCTTTGGCATTTACTATAGTTCTTTCCCAAAGATTAATCTGATCTCGGAATGTACTTCTTATTTTATTTTCCAGAAAGGGGAAGTGTTTTTTTGCTTCGAGAATTAAACTCAGAAAGTACGGGTCGGGAACTTTCGTCCCTATAATACTGATTAATTCCAACATCTTATCATGCAGAAATATTATGTTGCTATTTATCTGTTCTCTAAGAGTGGTAGTTCTTTTATGTGGAAAAGAGTTATATGATGTCAGTAAATACTTCTCAATTACACCCAAAAACAATTCTTCTTTACTTCTAAAATGGTGATAAAACGCACCTCTTGTCAATTTAGTAGCTTGTTCCAGTTCACTTAGAGTGACTGCCTTATATCCTTTGATGGAGAATTGAATAAAGGCCGTTTTTAAAATATATTCCATTGAATTATTCATACATTTGTTTCTGTAAAATTGGATTAATAGTACTATTAATCCGTTAAACTATTCTTAAGCATTGAATAGCTTAGAAATTTGTAATGAAATATCCTCAAGCATCTTATATCTTTTAAGATACATTGAACGTTTATGTGAACTTATCTCTTGAATATTTTTACGAACTGGGTTTAATGGTATCGCAAACCAATCTTTATTGATATTTCCTCCTCCTATTTCGTTCCAGAATTTATCATAATCGAATGTTATATTATGTTCCCATGGGAAATTGATTGAATGTTTACGATTTGACACATGAATTGAATTGCTTATGCCATAGATTGCACTCATACCAAGGTTTCTTAAAAATTCCTGTGCAGAATATATAATAAGTGAATTAGGGCGCAATCCAAATATGGATTTTTGCATTAGTTTAAAAGCGTCAGGAAAGTTTTTGTTTTTATGCCCCTGAATACAACCCATTAAGCAGATCCATTCCCCTCTGGTTATTTCTTCAAATGAAAATACTACTGAAGTTATTCTTCCTCCAAGCTGTTCGCATACAAGAGACAAAGCCAGTTCTCCTTCTTTCCGAAATGCGTATTCATATCCTAATTTTATAAATCCATCATAGTTATTTTCAAGTTTCAATTTTGCAATGACAATACCATTACTTTGAGTTAGGAACTGTTCAAATACAGTTTTCTTGTTCTCGATAAATTTATAAGTATCTATAATTATATTTACTCTTCTTTTTTTATTCCATTTAATGGATATATATGGCCTAAAGGGTTTGAAATAAAGTCGGGGACGGTGTTGAGATACTTGGCTAAAATCAGGTGCATTAAAAAAGGCAAACCAATTAGAAGCAAACCTTGGGTTTAAGAGGGTATGATAAATAACCTTTAGTTGTTGCTTTCTCCTATATTTGGGAGTACAATCAGAATAACCTTCTGTTGCGAGATTCCAACCTGTAATAAGAGTTGAAATAAATGGAATTTTATGGAGAGATTTCATAAAAATAAACGGTTGTGATTCTAAAATACCCCACATCATTTAGTGTGAAATATTTCTATATCCAGTAAAGCAAGTGAATTGTTTAAGTGAGAAACACCAATTAGTAACCGAGTCGTAAATTTTTATTACTGAACCTTAATAATAGAAGACTGAGTTGGTAACCTCAAGTAAGCCCTCCTTTATTCCTTCCTATTATTTTTTACCGGGTAATCTTCTCTTTAATTCCTCTTGTTTAGACTGTTCATCTACTTTAGGATACATACTTTCTTTTTCTGATTGATAGCTTCCAAATCTCCAACTGAATGATACTGTAAACGAGCGGTTATAATACCAGTCAGATGATTTACTGAAAAAGGTCTGAGACTTTAAATAATTTCGCTGTACTTGAGTGTTCTGAAAAGGATTGTTTACATTCACAGTGAAACTGGCTTTACTCTTAAAAAGTTCTTTACGGATTGAAAACCGATATGTATAAAAAGACGAACTTTCTCCTTGTAGTGATACGTCCCCGTTATTATAATCAGCAGAGACCTGAATGGTTAAATCTGCTGGAAATGTATAAGAACTGTTGAGGCCGATGGAGTAAAAATTTGCATCGTTTTTAACGTTTAAAGCTTTGCTTTCAAACCATACATGGTAGAATTCAACATCGCTGTTTATAAGCCAATTTTCGTTAATGGGCATATAGAGATTTACATTTGCACCCAGTCGTTGAATTGTGGCAATGTTTCGTGGTGTTGTCCGTGAGACTCCCAAGCTATCTACTTCGGATAGAGATTCTATTCCATTGGTGTTTGAATTAAAAAATATACTGTTATTAAAATTAAAGCCAGAAGTAGCACTATACATGTATCCAGCTTCAAGCATCCGGGTAATTTCGGGACGCAGGTGAGGATTCCCATATGTAATATTTCTTGGATCGCTTGCATTGACATACGGGTTTAAATCCCATAGCCAAGGGCGGCGGATGCGCTCAGTATAGTTAAGCTTAATATTGTGCTTTTCTCCTATCTTTTTTGTAATCAAAAAACAAGGAACCCAATTACTAAAAGAGGCTTTAAAGGAAGGCTCATTTCTTTTAAAGTCTCCGCCTAACCTTGTCGACTCATAGCGCAACCCCGGACGGAATGTCCATTCGTTTTGAAATTCAATCTTAAAGCTGAAATAAGCGGCGTAAATATTCTGGTAATAATCCATATCATCGGAACGAGTGAGATCTTCACTAAGATTATTGTTGAATACAGAATATTTGCTGGTAGAAGTGTTTCTACCATAACGTATTCCGGTTTCCAAAATGTTTTTCCCCAATTTATCAAAAGGGTGTGCATAATCAGCCTGAAAGCCTAAATCATTACTGTTACTGATATTAAAACTCTTTTCACTATAAAACTCTTTCCCAGAAATATATACCTGGTTTGTTGTGTAATCGGATTTGCCTGCATTATTATTAAATTGGCTTACGAGTTGTAACTCCTGTCCTTTGCGTTTAAACTTTTTCTGATAATTAATTGAAAAATCATCAAAAGTAAATTTATCCTTTTGCTCAACTGTTTGGTTATATTCCAATTTATTCTGTCTACTTTCGTATAGGTGATAATTAATGCTATTTAACGGCATATTATCCTTCCAAAAAGAACCAGTTGCACCAATCTTTTGAGTAGAGTCAATCTGATAATCGAATGAAAAATCAATATTAGACCCGATGTAACGTTGCTTACTATATGTATTTTGTAAGAGGTTACCCGCTTCCAACCCATTATTAAGAGATGTTCGTCTTAGTTCTGATTTATTGTTTTCTTTTTCCCTGCTTGAACTGAGGCTTAGGTTATAAGCAAATTTCTCTGTAGCAATGTTCATCTCTGCACTTACTGATTGTTCCAGGTTACCAGCACTCAAATCAAGACTACCATTGACTCCGGTACTTTTCTTTTTTGTAATGATGTTAATTATACCAGCAGCCCCTTCAGCTTCGTATTTTGCAGAAGGTGTTGTTATTACTTCAATAGACTCAATGGTACCGGCAGGGATTGTCTTTAGTGCTTCTTTAAGGTTTTTGGCCATTATGTTGGATGGGAGTCCGTTGAGAAGTACTTTGATATTAGAATTCCCTCTTAATTTGATTCCCCCGGTGGCATCCACAGTCACCATAGGAGCATTTCGTAATACATCTACAGCAGAACCCGCTTTGTTGCCTATATCAGCTTTAGCATTATAGATCAGTTTTTCTCCTGTATTCTTTATAATTGTTTTTCTGCCCTTTACAACAACCTCACTCAAGACACTCCCATCTCCTTGCAGAGAGATATAACCCAGGTCTATTAGTTGTGATTTGTTAATTGAAATCAATTTTGAATAGTACTTTTTGTAACCAACAAATGAAACAAACAAAATATAACGACCATTTTCGTTCAATGTGACTTCAAAAGCTCCATCAATTGAGGTAATAGAAGATTTAACAACCTTATTGTTTTCACCTAAAAGCACTATAGTAGCAAACTCAAGTGGAATATTAGTTGAGGAATCTACTACAATTCCCTTTATTACAGCCTTTTCTGTGGTTGAATTTTGAGAGTATGACTTGCTTATTATGGCCTGAAATAGAATGAAAGTCAGTAATAAGTTGAAATGTTTAACTTTTATCATTATTGTATATATTATTTGTAAATACCTTATTGTGAGCTTAATGGTAATTATTTTTTAATGTCGCGTCCATATCCGCGAAGTATAGAATGGACCTAAGAAACACGTTATTTTCAAAGTATTAAGTTCCGGTAATTCGAGTTTACATTGGTAGGTTTTACCAGTAGTAGGGTTATATAAGGAACCTTCTACCCATTCATTCTCTTTATAAGTGAGGTTTCTTACTACTATTGAACCTATTAAAGGACGTGTTCGAAGTTTAGTTTCAGGATTGTTAGAATCTACAGGATAGTTGTTGTTTTCTGTATTTTTTATCCAGATTATTTTTCCGTAGAACTTGCCTGAAAGCTCATAGATTTCAACAATAGCATCTCTTTTGGGAGATAGCCATTTCCCTACAATTTGATTTTGCCCTGACAAGGTTAGAGGCGCAAATTGAAGTATGAAAATTAATTGAAGTATTGTTAAACCTTTCATCCTGTTGTTGTTTGTAACAGGGGACAAAATAAGTTCATAACAGTGCAGGGATTCTTTTAAAAGAAACTGAATTGTAGAAAAATCTCACTCAATTGTATTTTGTAATAGCTGAGATGTTTATAATCTTAACCCCTTCGCATTTCTTTAATAAAGTTGCCGAACTCAATTAATTGTGCTAATGTTGATTTTACTAAAGCGTAATTTGCAGGCGAGCTTTTAAACCGAAAACTTCGATGTTAGGATTCTTTTTTTGGCTTAAACGCCACATAGCATCTATCCGGATTACTTTAAATATATTTTCGATTCCTAAACCTACTTCAATATAGGGTTTATTTAGGCTAAACATTCCATTAGGCAATTTTATTTCACTTATATTTCTACTATCGAACTCTCCTATAACTCCTTTTGCAGTAATGACTTCCCGAAGATTTAACTTTCGAATTAGTGGAATGTGGTTTAAAATAGCTCCTTGAAGGTGTTGTTCGGTTGTAACTGATACAAATCTATTTGCAATAAACTCGTAATCATTCATCATATTAAACGCCTTCTTATCAAATCCGTAAGTTTCATTACCTTTGAAAGTATCGAGGAAAGGCCAAGGTGCAGTGCCAAATGTGTTAGATGCCTCTATTGAATATTTATTATAGCCCAATGGTGTTAAATCAACTACCTGCTGCATTGCAACGACAAATTTCCAATACGAATAATTTGCTTTCAGTAGATGGGGAATTGAGCGGGTTATTTTAATGTCGAATGCTGGATGGTTATTACGGATTCTTTTTCTGCGGAACTTCGATTGAATAAACGTTTGACCCTTTTCCAAATGAATTTTAAAAACAAGTTCGGTGGTAGATAAATAAGGAACAGTTAAACCATTGACGGTTTCGATTGGAATATAAGGGCCGGGGAATACTCGCATATAATTTAGTCCTAGCGAGGTGTTGATTTCGGGAGAAAGGTCGAACTCGAAAGCTGAACTGAAATTGTTAAGCATTTGGAGCTTTGTAAACGCATTACGTCTTATGAAGGATGAAAGGATATTTTCATATAACATTTCGTTTGGGGCAATATTTATTTGGCTTACATCGTGCCGATAAGTGGTATTAAGCCGTATCCTTGGGTTACGGCTAATCATCCAAATAAGGTTGCCGCAATATTTTAATTCTTTATCTTTTGTCCCATAGGCCATATATGTTGTAAACTTGTATTTATCGCTGAACTTTTCAGTTGTAGTACCCCCAATACGAAACCGATGACCTTCGACTTTATTATAACTGTACAACGAGAAGTAAGGACCAACCTTAAATTTTCCAAAATTATAGTGAGCATCAAAAATGGTAGTCATAATACTATATGACATTTTAAAAGCAGGTACTTTTTTGATAGAGTCTACCATTTTGTAAACGTTTTTTTCTTTTTCAGACAGGATTAAAGGACGATTTCGTTCCCAAAATTCCGGATTTGAAGCTGAATCAGTAGCTTGTTCTATATTATTTTTATCTTTTATTTGTATAGACTGATTTACTATATAGTCGGAATATATTGTAGTTTTTTCACCTTGTAGTCCTTTAAAGCTCTTGGATTCAAATAGGTTAAAATCGGTTTGTAAATGTTCTTTTGTCAATACCCAGGCATTATTAATTGGCATGAAATTATATTCAGCAAAGAAATCGGATAAATAATTAACATTTGCCTCAGGATTTAGTCGCATATTAAGCTCAGTAACAGCAAATGCTGAGTCTGCAACCCAGAATTCGCCGGTAAAAGTACGCTCTTGTTTTCTTCGTGGTTTAAAAGAGATATGAAAACATTTGTGCCCCATGCGATCAGCACTATCGAGCAAGTAATATTTGTAAAAAAAAATTCCATTATCAGAGATTGGACTGATAAAACCTGTCTCTTTGTAAAATGTCATGGAATTTTCATATATATCAAAGTTTTGGTTTAAACCACTTATAAAATCAAGAACGCTTTCATTTTTTATACCTGAAATTTGAGAACCTAGAACCGTATCTTTCTCAAAAAAAGGGTCTTTCTGATAAACATAATTTGAGGCTGTTTCCATAAACAGTACGGGTAAATAAGATTTTCCTGTAATGGAGCTTGTATCAATATTTTCGAAAACAAATTGATAAGGTTTAAATATTTTTTTGTTTTTAAACGTCTCGTCAATGTTCGTAAGTGAAATTTTGATTTTGCTATACTGATGGCATTGTATATTATGAGCTTTACGATTATTTCTTTTCTTATTTGCCCAAATCGCTCGTAAGATTCGGTAAGCAGGGTTTTCTCCTGGATGGACAACAACCTCTGTAAGTTGAGTATTATTATTTATTAGTTTAAAATTAATAATCTGTTTATTATCAGATCCTATTTTTTCACTTAAACTGTTATATCCTATTATTCTTGCAGTTAATGAATCATGTTTTTCATTCAGAATAATTGAATAGTAACCAGAATCGTTTGTATACGTAGCTACTTTGCTTTCTTTTATATAAACAGTTGCAAATGATATTGGCTCTTTTGTCATTTCATCTGTAACACAACCATTAATATGGATTTTCTTTTGACCAGTTAGGGTTAAGGGCAAACAAAGAAATATAAAAACTAATTGAAATAGTGGTAAACTTTTCATCCTCTGTGTATTTATATAGGAGGACAAAATAAGCTCACAACAATGCAGGCATACCCCTAAAAGAAACTGAACTGTATAAAAAACTTACCCAACTGTGATTTATTAAAGCTGGGATGTTAATACAATATCAGAAATCTAACCACTTCTTCAATAATACTGCTTTGTCTCTGCTCACAACAATTTCAATTTTGGAATCCTTCTTAAGAACAATTTTTAATTTGCCATTAAAATAATTGTTTACATATTGAATGGCATCAATATGAATAATAAACTGACGGTTAGCTCTGAAGAATAATTTAGGATTCAACTGCTGTTCGAGTTCTTCCAATGTATTGGGAATGGTTTCTTCTGTTCCATTTTGTAGTTTGGCCCGGGTTATTTTAAGTTCAGAATAAAAGTAAGCAATATCGCTAACCAGAATTGTTTTAAACCCATCCTTGTGTGTTAATAAAAAACGTGTTCTAAACTCTGTCGGTTTTAGGTATTGAATTAAACTATCTAAAGGAATCTGCTTATTTTTCAAAGGAATAGATATAACCTTATCTAATGCTGCCTTTAATTCATCTTGTTCAATCGGCTTCAAAAGATAATCTACACTATTAACCTTGAATGCCTTTATTGCATATTCGTCATAAGCTGTTGTAAAAATTACCGGACTTTCAACTTTAGCTTGTTCAAATATTTCAAAGCATAATCCGTCAGACAACCTTACATCTAATAGAATAACATCCGGCTGTTCATTTGAGTTAAGCCAAAGAACGCTTTCTCCAACACTTTCTATTACATTTAATGAAGCTTCTGGGAAGATGCTACTAATCAAACGTTGTAACCGATCCGAATTAGGCCTTTCATCTTCAATTATTAATATATTCTTTATCATTTGTCATACTTATAAGTGGAACTACAACTCTAAACAAGGTATTTTCCTTGGTAATTACAGGTTGATGGTCTGTCAATAAACTATAGCGCCGAATGATGTTACTTAGCCCAATTCCTGAAGAATCAATAGTGCTTTCAATCGGAAGTAAGGTATTTTCTACAACCAATTCCTTTTTTGGATTGTTATAGATTTTAATTTCTAATGGATTGTTTTTCTGAGTTTTATTATGCTTTAATGCGTTCTCCACTAATAATTGTAATGTCAGAGGAAGTATAAACAAGGTTTGATAAGCAGTGTCAATTGTAATTTCGAACAAGACCCCATTCCCAATTCTTTGCTTTATAAGGAATATGTATGACTGTAAAAATGATAATTCTTCTTTTAGAGGTATAAAATTCTTCCGTGAATTGATAAGCATGTACCGATAGATTTTAGAAAAATTTTCGGCATAGTCGTAGCCAATCTTTTGGTTTTGCAGTATTAATTCAGACAAAACACTAAGGTTGTTAAAAACAAAATGAGGGTCTATTTGAAGTTTAAGCGCCTGAAGTTCTGCTTCAGTAACAGCCCTGTCAAGTTCTGATGTCTTTAATAAAGTATTTTTCCAGTTTATAATTAGAAAGTCGACAATATTGATTCCAATAATAACAAAAGCAATTATTACACTAACCACAATCCATTGAATAAGACCTCTGGTCTCTTCAAAAGATATTTGTATTGGAGCTTGTTCCGGATCATTGATTTCAAAAAAGAAATAGTAAATATAGTTCTGAATTAGTAAGCAAACAGATATAATAATCAGGTTAATGCCAATTTCAAAGGATAAACGTTTAAAAGGACGTTCTGTCCATGAAATAGTATTATTAAGTTTATTGCTTACTCTAATGCTTGATTCTGAAATTAATATACAAAATATAAGTTCTAAAATTAAGTCAAATATTTTTTCGCCCAGGTCTTCTTTAAAATAATGTAACCAATAAGGATCGTATGGGTCAAGTAAAAAAGTCACAAGATTAAAAAGCAAAAATGCCAGCAGAATAATTAATATACGCTTATATTTATCACTTAAAAGACTTTCATTCTTCGAAGTCATATTAATTATGATTTAATAAAATTCTCCTAAAGTTATTAAATGCAAATATGTATATTTCATAGTTTGGGATAGAATTTTCTTTACTCAAATGACAAAAATGATACTTTAATGTTAAAATTTGCTCTCCCAAATAAAAAAAGGACTAGCAGATTCTAGTTTCATTATTTTTATCTGGTCTCTGTTTTGATTGTAAAATTTCCTTTAGTTTACTCATATCTTTACTTACCTTTTGCTCAATCACCTTTGCATATATCTGTGTTGTTTTTATACTGGTATGACCTAATAATTTCGAAACAGTTTCAATGGGAACTCCATTGGTAAGCGTTACCGTTGTAGCAAAGGTATGGCGGGCAATATGAAATGATAAAGGTTTTTCAATACCGCAAAAATCTGCAATTTTTTTGAGGTAATTGTTTAAGAGCTGATTGGCATACACTGGCAAGAGCCTACCGGATTCCAAAACTCGTGGATTATTCTTGTACTTTTCGATGATGGACATGGCCGGTGGCAGCAATGGATCGCGGACGGGAATATCTGTCTTATGGCGGCAGGTGTTAATCCAGTATTCTCCATCAATTCCTAAACTGAGGTTTTGAAGTGTCAGCTCGTAAACATCAATATATGCTAAACCTGTGTAACAGCTAAATACAAACATATCCTTTGCATGTTGGAGACGAAGAATTTTGAATTCTTTTTGCTCGATGGCTGCAAGCTCATCGGCTGTAAGAAATTGCCTGTTACTTTTAATAAATGATGGTTGGAATTTCTGGAATGGGTCGCGGTCTAGCCAGTCATTTTTAATGGCCATGTTTACCACCTTACGTAAACGCTCGATGTGCTTCATAATGGTGTTTTGTCCGCAAGGCTTTTTCTGATCTTTCGGAACGTAAGCTTTCATGAATCGTTCGAACTCAGTGAGAAACCTGTAATTTAATTGTGACAGATAAACATCAGATGTTTTAAGGTGACCTTTCAGGTATTCTTCAACATACCGGCGGGTTGTAAAGTAGTTCTTGAGAGTACCCCATTCCAGGGTGGTTCTCATCTCGGTATTGTGATAATCGAAAAGGGACATGAGCGAATGTTCCTTTTCTTCGAAACCACAAAACAGGTTTTTTACTGCGACTGCTGTTACCAATTTCTTTTTTACAGTTAGTTCCTGGTAGCATTCGGTCAACCGGCTGCGGATCTGTTCCAGGTAGGTGTTGAGGTTACGGATTTCTTCGCTTTTGCCCTTGGCGGATCCTTTGGCATCGTTCCAATTATCGGGATGGATATACTTTTTGAGGGATACCTCAACTCTGTGACTATCTACTGAGATACGGGCATAAATAGGGTATAAACCGTTTTTTGCTTTGTTGGAGCGGGTGATAAACTGTACCCCGAAGGTGTTGTTTGTTTTCATGACAATTCAGCTTTTGAGTTTTTGTTTTTAAATGATTTGGTTTACCGGAACTCATTCCGAAAATGCCATCCAAACTCATTTAAAAGAGACCAAAACAAATGATGTATTATACTGATTTGGTGTTTTTTACATCGTTTTAGGTGAACTAAATTAAACTTTAATTTGGTTCACCGTTTAGTTCTCATTTCCGCTGAAATTGTTCAATTGATATTGATTTACAAAAAATAGAAAAGCCTGCAAATCATACGTTTTGCAGGCTTTTGTGTTGGGAAGAATCCCTTTTTGTCGGGGTGGGGCGACTCGAACGCCCGGCCTCTACGTCCCGAACGTAGCGCGCTACCAACTGCGCTACACCCCGCGCTTGCTTCATACCATTTTGCTTAAAGCGATGCAAACGTATAAAATTTTTTTCAAACGTGTTTATTTTTTTTAATCCCAATTCCAACTCTTTATAATCATTCTAAATTTTCAACCTATAACTTTCGGATAATGTTCAATTTGCAGCAATTGAATATATTTGTTTATAACTTAATCCGAACACTATTATGCAGAACTCCCGGAGAAATTTTTTGAAGCTGACGGCAGGTGCTGCCGCAGCCGGATTAACACTTCCACTAAACTTACAAGGGAAGTCTCAAAGTTTAAAAGCCGATCCCTCCAAAATTATTTACCGTCAACTCGGTAAGACCGGAATAAAACTGCCTGTTATCAGCCTTGGAGTGATGCGGGCTGATAACCCTAACCTGGTTGCTGCTGCGCTCGATGCCGGTATTGTTCACCTCGATACTGCTAACGGTTATCAGAATGGGAACAACGAGCTTATGTTGGGTAAACTGCTAAAGGACCGCAAACGCGATTCGTTTGTGATATCAACAAAAATGCACCTTCCCAGCGATCCGACCACGGGCTTGTTTAGTGTGGATGCCACCTACGATAAATTTATGAGCATGCTTAACACCAGTCTGGAGCGTTTGCAAATGGATCATGTGGATATTTTGTATCTGCATGCTGTTTCCAAAAGAGAGGCAGCACTGAATCAGGAAATGCTGCGAGCTCTATCCGATGCCAAAAAGCTAGGTAAAGCCAGGTTCATTGGAATTTCAACCCACAGCAAGGAGCCTGAAGTGATCCAGGCTGCTATCGACAGTAAACTTTACGAAATAGTACTTACCTCATACAACTTCTCTCAGCCTCATGTTGCCGAAATGAAAGAAATGATCAGTAAAGCCAAAAAAGCTGGTCTGGGTATTGTTGCCATGAAAACCATGGCTGGAGGCTTTTTGGATAAGGAACGCACCAAACCGGTAAATGCTAAAGCCGCCATGCGTTGGTCGATGATGGATCCTAATGTGGATACTTCTATTCCCGGAGCCACAACTTTCGATCAGTTGAACGAAATGATTGAGGTAATGAGCAATCTGGAAATGACAGACGACGAAAAGAAATTCATTACTGCCTACAACAATGCTGCTTCGCTTTACTGTTCCGGTTGCCGCGAATGTATACCGCAATGCCTCCGCAATGTGCCGGTACCCGAAATTATGCGTTCTTATATGTACACTTACGGCTACCGTGATCCGGGACTTGCTCAGGACGAAATTAATTCACTCCCTCTGGCCGACTTACCCTGTAACTTATGCGATACTTGCAGTGTTAACTGCACCAATGGTTTTGCCGTAAAAGACAGAATTGCCGATGTGTGGCGAGTGAAACAGGTGCCAAGGGAGTTTATTGCCTGATATGTCTAGGCTTTAAATGTTTATAGGGTAATTACACAGGTTGGTTATCCAATTCCTTTCTCCACCAGTTCTCCCATTAATTGCTGTTTATCCACTGGTACCACGCCGACTTTTTCACATACCAGTCCTCCGGCAATATTGGCAATCTGAGCAGTAAGGCTTACATCCATACCAGCAGCCATGCATAAACTGGCAACGCTGATCACTGTGTCTCCGGCACCTGAAACATCCGAAATATCGCGGATTTCGGCAGGTATTAGCTTATAATTTTCCCCATCGCTTATAAAAACTCCATGTTCCGAAAGCGTAATCAAAACATAGCGGATTCCTTTCTGGTGAAGTGCTTTGGCAGCTTCGAACAGTCCTGCGGCGTCGTTTTTCTTGAGTTCAATTTTTAAGCCTTCGGATAATTCCTTGAAATTTGGCTTGAATAACGTAGTGCCGTTATAGTCGAGGAAATTTCGCTTTTTAGGATCGACAAGAGTAGGTATATTTTTTTCTTTGGCCATGGTAACTACCGACGATATTACTTCGGGAGTAATGCAACCTTTATCGTAATCTTCAAAAATAATGGCGCTTATCTTGTGTTTTTGAAGTATTTCTTCAATGTGTTTAATGAAATTTCGCTCTGTAATAAGGGTCAGAGGCTTATCAGTTTCACGGTCTACCCTGAGTAAATGCTGGCGGCCGCTGATGATGCGGGTCTTAACGGTTGTAATTCTGTCGGGATCTGGTAATATTCCTTCGTCGGTAATACTTTTATCTTTCAAAAGGCACCTCAAAGTTTCAGCGCGTTCGTCGTTTCCAACTACAGCACAAAGTATCGGTTCTGCTCCCAGTGCCTGAACATTAAGGGCAACATTGGCAGCCCCGCCAAGCCGGTTTTCCTGTTCAGTCATGGAGATAATAGGGACGGGAGCTTCGGGCGAAATTCTTTCTACTTTTCCTACAAGATACGAGTCAATCATTACGTCGCCAATTACCAGTATTTTATGGTTTGCGAACGAATTAAAAGCTGATGCTATAAAAGTGGTCATATTAAACAATAAAAGAGCGAAGATAAACAAGAAAACCTAATTTTTACATCGGATCGACATCAATGGTTACCTGAACGGTTTTATGGTCGCTGTGCTGGCGGAATTTCCCAATTTCGCCGGCAAGCTTTTCCTTCCATTCGGGTAATGAAACATTGCGGGGAATTTTAATAAGAATCTGCTGTTGGAACATATTCTGAATGCGTGGAATAAGGGTGAATTCTGGACCAAATACTTTATCGCCGAAATGATCGCGAAGTTTGTTGGCCAGATAGGTTGCCGAAATTGTGAGCGGAGCCGAATCCTTTTGCTTTAGTATAATTTGAACCAAACGGCTGAAGGGTGGATATAAAAATTGTTTTCGCTCCTGAAGCTGAGTAGAAAACATAGCTTCGAAATTATTTTTTATAACATCGAGGATAATGGGATGATCCGTTTGTGTAGTTTGAATAATTACTTTTCCTTGTTTCTGGCGCCTTCCGGCCCGACCGCTTACCTGTGCCATCAACTGGTAACTTCTTTCGTAAGCTCGGAAGTCGGGGTAATTGAGCAGATGGTCGGCATCCAGAATTCCTACCAGGCTTACATTCTGAAAATCGAGTCCTTTGGTTACCATTTGGGTACCCACCAGGATATCAATTTCTCCCGCGTCGAAGTCGGCCAGAAGCTTTTCGTACGATTTGCGGGAACGGGTTGCATCCACGTCCATGCGGGCAATGCGGGCTCCAGGGATAAAAAGCTCCAGTTCTTCTTCAACCTTTTCGGTTCCGAATCCCATAATTTTAACAAAGCTACTGCCACACGCGTGACAATTGCCGATTTTACCGGTTGTATATCCACAATAATGACAGGTAAGCTGGTTCACTCCCTTATGGTATGTCAGACTAACATCGCAGTAGCGGCATCGGGGGATATTGCCGCAGTCGTTACACTGCAGGTATGGCGCAAATCCCCGGCGGTTCTGAAACAGAATAACCTGTTCCTTCAACTGCAAAGCTGTCTGGATATTTTCAATAAGTACCGGATGAAAGTGCGACTGCATCTGCTTTTTCTTTCGGGCACGCCGCACATCGGCAACTTCAATACGCGGAAGGGCAACTTCCTGAAAACGACTCCCGAGTTTTACCAGGCCATACTTTCTCTGCAAGGCATTAAAGTATGTTTCCAGGGCGGGGGTAGCTGTTCCCAGCAGCACCTTGGCCTCGTGCAAACGGGCAAGAACAATTGCCGAGTCGCGTGCATGGTACCGGGGTGCCGGATCGAATTGCTTAAATGTGTTTTCATGCTCTTCGTCTACAACGATTAAGCCTAGTTTGGAAAATGGTAAAAATATGGACGACCGCACGCCAAGAATTATTTTATAGGACGATTCGCTTCCTTTAAGCATTTCCTGCCAAATGGCATTACGTTCGGTGTCCGAGTATTTAGAGTGATAAATACCAACACAGTTTCCAAATGTATCGGTGAGTCGGTTAATCATTTGAGCAGTAAGGGCAATTTCGGGCAACAGGTACAGAACCTGCCTGCCTTTCGCCAGCTCGTCGGCTATCAAATGAAAATACACCTCTGTTTTTCCGCTGGAAGTGACGCCATGCAGTAAAACCACATGCTGAGAATTAAAAGATTGCCTGATACTTTCGAGCGCTTCAGCCTGACTGCCATTAAGTTCTTTCAATTGTATACTGTGGTCGCCATGTTGCCTGGTTACCGAAAGCTCACGGACAGAGATTTCAAGAATGCCCTTTTTTATGAGTGACTGAAGAGCATCCTGTGTTGAACTTGAGGCTTTCAACAGGGCTTTTTTTTCATATTCAGATACATCACCGGGTTCATTCATCACCTTTTCCAGGAAAGTATTTAAAATACTTACTTGCTTGGGAGCTCGTTTAAGAGAATCGAGCGCCTCAATGAGTTTTTCTTCAGTGTGATACTCCGGTGTAAGTTTAATGGTAGTAAGCAATTTAGGCTTAAAACCTTCGCGAAGATGCTCTTCGGCAAAAATAGCTTCCTTGTCGATGAGCGATTTAATGATGTTGAGTAAATCCCTTTTATTGTAACTCTTTGCAATTTCAGCTACGGTAAGAGTATTTTTCTCTTCTAGAATTGACAGAACGGGGGATTCTTTCGGATTTATTTCTTCGAAATGCTGAAAATCGGGGTTTACAACCAGCCGTGTTTCACTCTCGAGTTTGAGACCTGCAGGTAGTGCAGCCTTCATCACTTCGCCGACTGAACACATGTAATACGACGAAATCCAATTCCAGAACTCGTATTGAACTGGAAGTACCACCGGGTAGTTGTCCAAAACGGCTAAAATATCCTTGGTTTCGTAATCAGCAGGTTTTTGATAATGGGTTTTATATACCAGCGCCGAGTACATACGTCGGGTCCCAAATTGAACGGCAACGCGCATTCCTGGCATCAATGCCGATTGAAATTCCTCTGGCACGCTGTAAGTAAAAAGCTGTGCAAGCGGAAAAGGAAAAATCAGATCGGCGTACATGTTCTTTAATATATTTTTTAGTACTGTAAAACAGCCAAAGGCAGTCGATAGCGATCAGTCCATAGTCGATGGCAAAACAGCCGGGAATTCAGCAAATGGGAGAGTCATTAAAAATACCAACCCGATGTTGATAAACCGATCGTCTGTTATAGCCCCCTTTCAGGGGGGTGGGGGGTAAACCCGCAACCCGTAACCTCCTATATCGCCAGAATATGCGCTGCGTCGAGGTAATCTTTTCGTACGTGTTTGTGAGCCTTTACTGTTTTGCTAAGAGGTACGTGCGATATTTGACCGTTTACAAGTCCTATCATGATACTCTTCTGGTCGTCCATCAATGCTTCTATGGCTGCAACACCCATGCGGCTTGCCGAAACACGGTCGTAACAGGTTGGAGAACCGCCCCGCTGAATATGTCCTAAAATGGTAACCCGAATATCAAACTGCGGAAACTCAGGCTGTACTTTCTGCGAAAGCTCAATAGCACCACCCTCATCGTCTCCTTCGGCAACCATAATGATACTCGACTTATTCAGTTTGGCACGTTTCGAGAGAAATTCACGCAGTTCCTGCATCTGTTCTTTAACTTCAGGAATCATAATCACCTCAGCTCCGCAGGCAATTCCGCTTTCGAGTGCCACAAAACCTGCTTCACGGCCCATTACTTCAACAAAGAAAATTCGGTTGTGGGAACTTGCAGTGTCGCGAATTTTATCAACAGCTTCTACTACAGTGTTTAAAGCTGTGTCGTAGCCAATGGTGTAATCGGTTCCAAACAAGTCATTGTCGATGGTGCCCGGAATACCGATGCAGGGAATGTTAAATTCCTGCGACATAATGCTGGCGCCGGTAAAAGAGCCGTCGCCTCCGATAACAACAACCGCATCAATCTCGTAGCGTTTGAGATTTTCATATGCCTCCTGACGACCTTCGGGAGTTCTGAATCTTGCAGAGCGTGCAGTCTTTAAAATGGTACCACCTTTTTGGATGATTCCGCTTACATCCTGCGATTCAAGTTTTTTAAATTCTCCCTGGATCATTCCTTCGTAGCCACGCATTATTCCATATACTTCCATGCCATTAAATATGGCGGCACGTGTAACAGCTCTAACCGCAGCATTCATCCCGGGGGCATCGCCTCCTGATGTGAGTACAGCAACTCGTTTAATTTTAGACATAAACTTATGTTTAACTTACATTCCTAAATTAGTTACATTTTGTGGTTCGGATGTTACCCAAACTTTAATTTCCTTATGTCAGGCTCATTATTTCGTCTCTAACTTCTTCCATTTGCCAAAGGGGAGTGGAGGTGGCTCCGCAGATTCCAACCGTTTTAACATTTTTAAACCATTCAGCTTTGAGTTCATTTTTTTCCGACACAAAATAGCTGTTGAGGTTTTCGTTCAGGCATGTGTGATATAGCACTTTCCCATTTGAGCTTTTCGCGCCGCCAACAAAAACAATTACCTCATATTTCTTCGAGAACTCCCTTAACTGCGGAATACGATTGGCAACCTGACGACAAATTGTATCGAAAAAATACAAAGGTGCCTTTCCTTCCGCAAAGTGAGTCCGCATTTTCTCCAGTATAAACTTACGGAACTCCTCATAGCCGTTCACGGGCATAGTGGTTTGAGAGAAGAGATAAACAGGTTTTGAAAAATCAATGGTATTCAGCTCCACAGTTGAGGCTGCTGCCATGCCGTCGTTGTTAATCTGGCCTAATAAACCTATTACCTCCGGATGAGAAGGCTTTCCGTAAATAATTATTCTACCGTTTTCCGGTTGCGCTTTTTTATATGCTTCTCTAACCTTTTTCTGCACCTGTAAAACTACAGGGCAGGTGCCGTCGATGATTCGATTGTTACCCCCTTCAAGATTCCGGTAAGTTGTCGGCGGTTCCCCATGTGCACGTATCAAAATATCTGAGTTCGAAACCGATGGTGTATCTTCGGTGGTGATAGTATTCATTCCCGATTTTTGGAGACGGTCCACCTCTGCCTGGTTATGGACTATTTCGCCCAGGCATTGAAGCTTTTTACCTTCCTGCAGCCCGGTTTCGGCAAGTTTGACGGCTCGCTTAACACCGGTACAAAATCCGGAATGAGGTTCTATTTCAATAATCATTTTCTTTCAGATTCAAATTTCCTTAACAAATTTGTGAACCAAGCCATCTGTTCGTCAGGAGTCATATTGCTGTTGTCGAGTAAAATTGCATCATCAGCCTTTTTCAAGGGACTCTCTTCGCGGGTTTGGTCCAGATGGTCGCGCTTTTCAATATTTGCTTTTATCTCATCAAAAGGTACTTCGGTACCTTTTTCTTTGAGTTCCAGGTACCGGCGTTGAGCACGAACGTCGGGACTGGCTGTCATAAATAGCTTGATGTCGGCATCAGGGAAAACGGCCGTGCCAATATCGCGACCATCCATTACAATACCACCTGCTTTCCCCATTTCCTGCTGCAAGGCAACCAGTTTCTGACGCACTTCCTTTACCTGACTAACAGCACTTACATGATTTGATACCCGAATGCCACGGATTTCGGTTTCCACATTTTCCCCGTTCAGCCATGTTTCGTTGGCTCCGTTTATGCGGTTGAAGCTTATTTTTATGCCGGACAGAGCTGCCACAAGCTTTTCTTTTTGAAGCTCTTCGCCTTGAAACAGGTTATTATTAAGGCAGAATAAAGTTGCGGCACGGTACATTGCACCGGAATCGATGTAGATGTACTGAAGTTTTTTGGCAATCGCTTTAGCAAAAGTACTCTTTCCGCACGATGAAAACCCGTCGACTGCGATTACCAGCTTTTTTAAATCCATTCTTAAAATTATGTAATTATTTGTTTGTTCATGAATAAAATGAGTGTCCTTTTTAATAAGTAAAATCTTGTATTCTCTTACGACTTACTACTAACTACTTACGACTTTTTAAATCTCAATCCCTGCAAATTTCCTTAACAAAAAACCAATGCCAAAAGTAATGGCCGAAACGCCAAGACTTATCCCCGCCATTTCTAAAAACCTTCTTTTAAACGGTAAATCCCTGGCAATTGAGATATAATAGTTAAAAAATAAAATGATGAGTATGGCTATCGAGAGCGTTACCCCAAGGCAGATATAAATATTATCAATTAATAGATACGGAAAAATAAGTAAAGCTACTGTTAATACATATGCAAAACCAGTATAGGCAGCCGATTTCAGCGCTGTTGGGTCGTTTTCCGATTTTTTCGATAAATACCCCGAAGCCGCCATTGAAAATGAAGCCGCAATTCCTGTTATCAAGCCAGCAAGCGCAATCACCCTTGTGTTGTTAAGGGCCAGTGTAAATCCTGCCAATGCTCCGGTTAGTTCCACCAGGGCATCGTTTAATCCTAGTACAACCGATCCCACATAATTCAGCCTTTCTTCTTCAATAAGGCTGATAAGTTCTTTTTCGTGTTTGTCTTCATCTTCAATAATATTGCTGAGGCCGGGGACATAGGCAAGAAATTCAGCGTAAGCCTTTTGTGCATGTACTTCGCCTTTTTCCATCAGCTTAATGCTGAAGGTTATCCCTAATATTCTTGCAAGCCAGTAATAATAAAACACTTTCAGCCAGCTTGGCTCCAAACTTTTTTTGGTATAGATTTTCAGAAATTCGTAATGCGCATTTTCCTCAATAGCAATTTTTTGCAGAATAGCGGCATTTCCCTGGTCTTTCTCACACTTGGCGAGTTTGGTATAAATAACCGATTCGGTGATCTCGTTTTTCTGAAAAACACAGAGTTTATCGATGATGGTTTTGTTAAGTGTTACCGGCATAATTGTGTTTGATGTTACAGTCCAAAAGTAAATATTTTAATCAGCTTTGAAAACTCAAATATTCATTTATTGGAGTTTTTCAAGGGTAAAGTCCTCATAATTAATAACCATTCACTGGCATTACTATCAGTAAGCGGTGACATAAAAAGCTGGTTATGAGGAATCGGGTTTATTACAGTTTCAAGTACCTTTCCATTAAAAGTATTGATCCAGGTAAGCTTTAGGTTCGATTTATATGAACCCAGATTTAAATGAAGTGTGGTTAATCGTTTGGAATAAACCGCTGCAAGTGCCGAGTCGCGGGTTGTTACAGCACAAATATTCAAATTGTCTGTTTCATGAGCGATTAGTTCGGGATATGAAACAAAGTTCTGCCATGGTATGGAATCGAAGGTAGCCGCCCATTGCTTTAGTTGTTGCGAAGCGGGGTTATAAAGTGTGTTCACCGAAGATTTGTTCAGGGTAATAATACCTGCTGCTCCGTTCATTATTCCGGCATAGGCTGTTTCCCGGGTGGTCTGATAGATGCTGTCGGGCTGATTAGAATCTATGGTGGTGAGCAAAACCAATGGTTTGGAACTTCTTTGGTTTAAGAGCGGAGATTTTGTTTGAATAAAAAAATGTGCCGTGCCGGAGTCATTGGTGTTTTGTACAGCGATCAACTGGTTCTTATTTAAGGCAGAAGTCTCTGCATTAATGTCCTGCTGGCTGAATATCCATGAAATATTTTTATTCCTGAACAAGGTCTTGAAAGCGTATTGCAGGAATTTGTTCCGGATATAATAATCTTGCGATAAATCAGGTTCTTCGATATTAACAAAAACCGCAATGTTATATAAGGAGGCCTCCCGGGCAAATCTCCTCAAAAGTTTAAGTTTTTTCCTTGTATCTCTTGTGGGTTGCCCTTTTTTGGTCAATTCTAAATTTTTCTGAGAAAAAGTTACAAATGCCGTATTTATTCCCAGATAGCTATAACGCTGAAGATTATACAGTTCACTTGTGAAATTGCTATAAATATCTGCTCCCCGGCCATTTACAAGAAACGGTCCCTGGTCTTTTGTAACAAGATTCGTATCCTTAACTTTTAATGGGAAAGTCTGGGCATTAAGGGGCATCCCAAAGAGGAGAAAATACAGGAATATTTTGCTACCAAAAGTAAATCCGGCATTGACAAAACGCATCCGTATTATTCGGCTGAGTTTAACAGAGTTTTCCGAAGGTTAAACTTATTTTTAAAAGCTACTTTCCGCACCCAGTTGACAAGTTCCTCACTTCCGGCCGATTTATCTATGTTTTGGGGGATGGTTTTGAGGATCCATTTCATTTTATAGGTGAGAGAATCGCCAGGGAATAATGTAGTGTATTCGCCGTGGTTTTCCAGCTCGATGTATTGCTTTGCGCCATTGGCAAAAATTTCGATTTCGCCCTGGCCTGGAGGAAGCTGTGAATCGGGAATATCAGTGAAAGTTTTGAGAAACAGTATACTATCCTTAACATTTGCAAGCCATCCTTCGCTGGCAAGCGCAAAAAGTTTGCTGTCGGCAACAATTTTAGCTGGGTCGTATTCAAACCAGACAATACCATCTTTCACAGTAACTCCGGGGAGTGTGCTTTTTTTCATGACGGCGCTGTCGGGACCTGCCGGAAAGAAGCTTAAACCACCAGCCAGTTTGCGTGTTACCTCCCAGGGAGCAACTACTTTATCTGTTTTCGAGATATTTTTAATCATGTAAGTGATGATAAACCCTGAATCGATAGCGCTTATCCTGAAATATTTCCCTATCTGCATACCGCTTTTTTCATCGGGAAGAGAGTTAAACCGTAATTCAGTTCCGGCAAGAGTGGCTTCGTAAGGCATTGCATCAAAAGTCGGGTTAGGAGGCCAGTTCCAGTCACTCTGGGGCGAGGTCCAGAATGTCGATCCAAAATTTTCCGCATTAACCTTATGGGTCGACAATAACTCCTTTCCGTAGTACTTCAACGATACAATGCGGGCACCATAGTTTTGATCTACACCTAAATTTTTTTTGGGAACTCTCAGATAATGGACCTTATGTTCAGTTTGTTCATAAACGGGCGCTTTTTTAGATGAGCACGATGTGGCAACAAGGGCAAACAAAAGCAGGAGTAGTTGGCCTGGTTTCATATTTTTACAATTTTGATAAACATTTAGCAGTTTGTATTGGGTAAATATAGTATAAAATAATTGTAATGTATATTGATGTTTGTTCACAAATTGAACGAAGTCTTTACCTAAGTTTAATCAGGGGGATTATTAAGAAGGTATTCTAATTTATCTCATTGTTTGGCATAACAATATTTGTTTATATTTGGAACTACCTATTTCAAACTTTTTAATAAACTTAACCGGACCACAATATGTATGCAAAAAACCGCAGACTCAATATGCGTAATGTGATTCAAAAATTAATATTAACCCTGAATGAATAAATGAAATCGTTAATTCTTATCAGCCTTATTTATGTTCTTAGCTCCTTTTCTTTCAAAGTAGCGGCCCAGGATCCGTGGAACGGATTTAAATACCCAACTATTAATTATCTAAACGAGGATAAAAATTCTTTGGGATCAAAGTTATTCTTCATGCTCGTTCCAAATCCTGATTCCTTGTTCAAAAGCAGGATATTGGAAGTATGTAAATTCCTGTATCGTAATCCTTCTGAAGTCCGTAATAAAAAAACGTTCGATTTCAGGCTGAGGAATGACAACGGAGTTGCAGCTACGGGCGGTAATTCCGAAACAATTGATATGTTTATGAGTACAACATATCTCGCCAGTTTTTTTAAGAACTGCGGAAACAATGAAAAGGTAATGCTCGATGAAATAATTGGTATTATTACCCACGAGCTGGTTCATGCGTATCAGAATTCTCCCTCAGGATATCCTGTAAATACGGAAGTATTCAGTTGTATTGAAGGAATGGCCGATGCAATCAGAATACGGTCGGGATATATGCCTTTCTCAAGAAAACAAGGTGGGCACTGGAACGACGGATACCGTACAACCGGGTACTTTGTAGATTGGTTGGTTAGTAAGGATCCTGATTTTATTTATAAGTATAACTTAAGTGCCGGGCAACTGAAGTCGTGGAGCTGGGACCAGCTTACACAACAGGCATTTGGGAAACCGGTAATCAATTTGTGGGGTGAATATCAGCGCTACCTGGCTCAACCCGTCGCGACAATTTCGGTAGATACAACTTCAACGGTTACTCACAAACCGGTACTTTTTAATGATAGATCAACAGGTTATCCATACGTATGGAAATGGACTTTTGAAGGAGGAAATCCCGCATCGGCCACCTCAAAAAGCGCTTATGTGAATTATGAAAAAGCCGGGACCTATAAGGTTTCGTTAGCGGTACAGGGGGCATTTGGCTCCGACTCGGTTACCAAAGTGAATTACATTACTGTATTGGAAAACCCCGATGGACTGCTTATCACCAGTCTTGAAGGAGAAAAAAGCTCTTTATACCAGGATTCTCCTGATTCAGAAGACGTAAACAGTGCTTTTGATGGTAAAGCTTATACAAAATATCTCACATTTCATAATACCGGATGGATACAGTTCGATTGCAAAAAAGGTGAGAAGTTTATTGTAAAAAAATATTACCTCACATCGGCCAACGATTCTCCTGAAAGAGATCCAAAGAATTTTATCCTGAAAGGTTCTAATGATGGTAAGAGGTGGAAAGTTATTGACACCCAAACTGAAATCAAATTTAATGGCCGGAACAAGACTCTGGGTTTTGTCCCGGGAACTGGCAAAAATGCATTTTCCAGGTTCCGGTTAGAAATGACGAATCATAGCGGGAACATTCTTCAGGTTGCTGAATTAAAGCTTTTTGGGGATCGTTTGAACAAGTAAGCGGCTAATAATTTGATACTTGAGGCCTCTCAGAATTCTTTTTAATAAATCGATTATCCAATTGCAGTTTCTCGTACTTTTGTAGATTGTTTTCTGAACACAAACATGAAAGACGATTCTAAAAAAGCAGAGCATCAACAAAAAGCCGGGGCTGGTATTTGGGGGCTTCTAAAGCCGTACTGGGGAATGGTGATTTTCATGGTGATTTTTGCTTTGGTGAGCAGTGGTGTCAATCTTTTGATACCTAAAATTATTTCGCGGGGAATAGACTCCTTCACAGCCGGTAACTTTAATTTCCGGCTTATTGTTGCTGAATTTCTTGGGGCGGCTTTGGTAATTTTTATCTTTACATATCTTCAAAGCGTTGTTCAAACCTATGCTTCCGAAAAGGTTGGCCGCGATCTACGAACCCGTCTCGCCAATAAAATTTCAGCACAAACTTATTCTTTTGTTTTGAAAACGGGCCCTTCCAAATTGCTTACCAATCTTACTTCTGATATCGATTCGGTGAAGATGTTTGTATCAATGGCTGTAGTAACCATTGTTTCGTCGGTTTTTGTGATTATCGGGACCTGTGTTTTGCTGGTAATTATAAATTGGAAGCTCGCCATACCTATTCTGATTAGCATCCCGCTTATCGGATTCTCTTTTTTCTATGTTTTTTCCAAAGTGAGGGTTTTGTTTAAAAAAAGCCGGGAAATTATTGACTGGCTAAACAAGGTCATTAACGAAAGCATAATCGGAGCTTCCCTCATTAGGGTTATCAATGCGCAGCAAACCGAATATCATAAATTTCTGGAAGCAAATACCAAAGCAAGAGATCTGGGATTATCCATTCTCAGGTTGTTTGCTACTCTTATTCCAATCATCAATTTTGTATCGAATCTGGCAATGCTTACCATTCTTGCATTAGGCGGCCATTTTGTAATTTCCGGAAGCATGTCGCTTGGCGATTTTGCAGCTTTTAACAGCTATCTGGCTATCCTGATTTTTCCAATTATGATGATTGGCTTTATGAGTAACATCATTGCCCAGGCATCAGCATCCTATGGTCGTATTTCTGTGGTTTTGGATTCACCTGTCGTTTCCGACGGAGGTATCCACAAGGCAAACATCAAAGGCAATATTGAATTGAAAAATGTTACTTTATCCTATCAGGAGAAAGCGGTACTGAAAAATATCAATTTCAATATAAAGGCGCAGAGCCGCACTGCTGTTCTGGGCCCGACTGCCGCAGGGAAAAGTCAGTTGGTGTATTTGCTAACCGAATTGATAAAGCCCGATAGTGGTTCCATAACAATCGATGGACGGGATATCACAACTTACGACAAGGAAAGTCTCCACAGCCAGGTTGGACTTGTTTTCCAGGATAGTGTAATGTTTAACATGAGCTTGCGCGAAAATATTGCTTTCAGCGATAAGGTAACAGATGAATCGCTGCGTAAGGCGATTTCCACGGCTGAACTTACCGATTTTGTTGAATCCCTCCCTCAAAAGCTCGATACTATTGTTACCGAGCGTGGAACAAGCCTTTCGGGAGGACAAAAGCAACGCATTATGCTGGCCAGGGCTCTTGCTGTTAATCCCAAAATACTTTTGCTGGACGACTTCACCTCCCGTGTCGACCGCAAAACAGAGCGTAAAATTCTTTGTAATCTCGAAAACAACTATCCTGAGCTTACCTTGTTGAGTATTACTCAGAAAGTGAGCTCGGTAAAAGATTTTGAGCAGATTATTCTGTTGATGGAAGGCGAGATTATTGCCAAAGGAACCCACAAGGAGCTGATGGATTCCTGTCCTGAATATGTGCAGATTTATAATTCACAAAAGAGCACCAGTCATTATGAAGTATAATCTCAACGATATTACAGGCCCTGAAGATCAGAAAAAGCCTACGCTTGTTGTGCTCCAAAAACTTCTTGGTCTTATTCGCGAAGAACGCAAAAACCTGGTGATTGCCTTTATCTTCATTTTTGTGAATGCTGGTTTGGGTTTAATGGGACCTTATCTGATTGGCTATACGGTTGACCATTACATACAAACAAAGCAGTTCCAGGGAGTTCTTAAGTTTTCAGGTATTTTGCTGGCCATCTATCTCACCGTTTTTGTTACCAATTACCTTCAGATCATCCTGATGGGAGGGGTAGGGCAACGGATGCTTTTCAGTCTTCGTAATGCCGTGTTTACAAAACTTCAGGAGCTGCCGGTCGATTTTTTCAATCAGAATAAAGCAGGTGATCTTATTTCGCGCATTAATAACGATACTGATAAGTTAAATCAGTTCTTTTCCCATTCGTTGATGCAGTTTATCAGCAGCATTTTTGTAATGGTTGGCGCAGGCATTTTTCTGCTGAGCATCGATTTACCCTTGGGAGCAGCAGCTCTGGCGCCTGCTTTGCTTATCTGGATATTTACCAAAGCCATTTCTCCCTGGGTAAAGAGGAAGAATGCTGCAAGTCTTAAAAGCGTTGGAGGTTTAAGTGCCGAAATCCAGGAGAGTCTCAATAACTTCAAAGTAATTGTTGCTTTCAACAGGCGCGACTATTTCCGCGAGCGTTTTAACGAAGTGAACCAGCACAATTACAATGCTGCAGTAAGTGCCGGTATGGCCAATAACGTGCTGGCTCCCGTGTATGGACTTTTTGCAAATATTGGTCAGCTTGTTGTATTGGCTTTGGGAATATATTTGATATTACACGGAAGTTTTACCCTGGGACTTTTGATAGGCTTTTTGGGGTACGTGGTTAATTTTTATAATCCTTTACGCCATCTGGCCGGATTGTGGGCCAGCTTTCAGATTGCCATGGCAGCCTGGGACCGTATTTCGGTAATACTCTCCCTCGAGTCGAACCTGAAGATGGTCGAAATCAACCAAATGGCCCCAACAAGGTCATTTATATCTTTTCAGGATGTTTCGTTTAAATATCCTAGTGGGAAGGAGGTTCTATACCATGTGAATTTCGAGATGGAGCGGGGTAAAACCTACGCTTTTGTTGGTCCGACCGGAGGCGGAAAAACCACAACTGCATCGCTCATTGCCCGGCTTTACGATGCCACAAAAGGTACTGTATTTCTTGACGGACGTGATATACGATCCTATACTGCTGCTGAACGTACAAGAAAGATAGGATTTATTCTTCAGGATCCATTTTTATTCAGCGGTACCATCCGCGATAATATTCTTTTTGGAAATCAGGAATTCCAGGGATACAGCAACGATCAGTTGCAACAGGAAATTGCTGCTGCCGGACTTGAGAGTCTGCTCGAGCGTTTCGATAAAGGTTTGGATACCGAAGTGCAAACCACCGGCGACGGCATAAGTCTGGGACAAAAACAGCTCATCGCTTTTATGCGCGCCGTACTTCGTAAACCTGAGCTTTTAATCCTCGACGAAGCCACTGCAAATATCGATACCATTACCGAACAACAGCTCGAAACTATCCTCAAAAAGCTGCCATCATCAACCACACGGGTCATTATAGCCCACAGATTAAACACTATCGAAAATGCCGATGAAATATTCTTTGTGAACACTGGAAAAGTTCAACGCGCCGGTTCGCTTGAAGATGCAGTGAATCTGCTGTTGCACGGGAAACGGGAAAGCTGAAAGTTCATAGAAAATTCTTATCCAGAAATTCCTGGAACTTTCCTTTATACTGGTCTCCTATGGGTATGTAGTTTTTTCCAAAAACAATCCTGCTGCGATCGATGGTTTCAATTTTTTCAAGATTCACTATAAAAGACCTATGAACCCTCAAAAATTTATCAGCAGGGAGTTTTGTTTCAAGAACCTTAAGTGATGAGAGAGAAATTACAGCCTTATCTGACCTTGTGGTATATACTTTTACATACTCTTTCAACCCTTCAATATAAAGAATATCCCGAAAATTCATTCGTTTGATTTTATAATCCGATTTTAAAAACAGAAATTCATTGGTCGATTGAACTTCATCGGCAGGTTTGGTTTTTGATCTTATCATTCTTTCAGCCTTGTGAACCGAAGTAAGGAATTCCTCATACGTAAAAGGTTTTAACAGATAATCGGCAACATCGAGCTTAAAGCCATCAACAGCGTATTTATTAAAAGCGGTTGTAAAAATCACAACAGGTCCATTCACCATCGATCTTGTAAATTCAATTCCATTCAGTCCCGGCATTTGAATATCAGTAAAAACAATATCTACATGGTTTTTACTTACATATTGAGCTGCCTCCAGTGGGTTTTCGAACTGACCGGCTAATACCAAATCAGGTGTTTTCTGAATATACTCCACTACCGACTGAAGAGCAAGAGGTTCATCATCTATTGCTATAACCGTTATCATTTTATGGCTGAATAGTTAAATTCACTTCAAATCTATCTTTTGTTCTCTTGATCTCCAATGTATGCCTGTTAGGATAAATCAGGCTCAGCCGCTTTTTTAAATTCTCAAGGCCAATTCCTGAAGATGTTAGGAGCGATTCATAATTTCCAGGTTGTACACCATTTTCACATTTAAATATGATGCCATTTTCGCTACATGCAAGACTAATATTTATAAACGATTCTTCCTGCACACTAATCCCATATTTGAATGCATTTTCAACTAATGAAATAAAAAGTAAGTGAGGAATCAGCAAACCAAAGTATTCAGTCGGAAAGTTAATGTTAAGATTTGTTTTGGCGCCTACTCTCAGCTTCATCAGATCAATATAATTGTTCATGAAATCAATCTCATCACTTAATGGCTTATTGTCCTGGCCCGATTCATTAATTGCATATCGCATCAACCGCGACAGTTTTATGACGGCATTCTTTGAGTCCTCGTTATTTTTACCTATCAGATAATGAATGTTGTTTAATGTATTGAAAAAGAAATGCGGGCTGATCTGGTTTTTCAAAATGGCAAGTTCTGCATTCAGCTTTGCTTTTTCAACCTCCTCCTGTATTTTTTCTATTTTAAACTGATGCTCAAGTACTTTTATGCCAAGCGAAAGAAAGACCACAAAGAGTGAGGATGATAAGTAGCTTACCATGTGGGGACCCATCAGTGGTAATTTCAGTCTCATACCTCCCGGAGGAAAGGGTATAGGTTTCTGATATCCCTCTGGTTTAACTTTTTCAAGGTAGTCTAAAACAAGCGCATTGGAAATATCTGAAATATAATAGAAACAGGCTATTAGAGCCAGTGCAGAAAGGTAATATTTTATTCTTTTTTTCTGAAAAAACAGTTTGGGTACCAGCAAAAGATAATTGGTGTAAAAAAGCAGGCCGTTTACCATTGTATATGAATAATAGAGCAGGAGGAAATTACTGCCAAGTTGGAGTCTCTTTGCCGTATAGAGTGGTAAGGACAGAAGAACAGCCCAAACAAGCAGGTGAACTACCACCCGGATGGTTACCTCTCTGGTTGCTTTACTCATTCCTGAAATTAAGTTTATTCAGATTCATTACGAAGATAAGCTATCCTTGTATTTTTTAAGTACAACTAACCTGTTATTCTGTTCCTAAACTCTTCACAGGATTCGCGTTCGCAGCTTTTATAGCCTGGTAGCTTACTGTTGCAAGGGCAATAATTACTGAAACCAATCCACTCGCCACAACTAACCACCAACTGATATGGATACGATATGCATAATCCTGCAGCCACTGCTGCATGTAATGCCAGGCCAGGGGCGAGGCTATCACAAAGGCAATTGTTATGAGTATAATAAATTCTTTCGAAAACATGTACACAATATTGCCTGCATTTGCGCCCAGTACTTTACGAATTCCGACCTCCTTTTTTCGCTGTACCGCCATAAATGAGGCAAGACCATAAAGCCCAAGACAGCTAAGAATGAGGGCGATTGCTGCAAAAATTTTATATAATTGTGACAACTGATTTTGCTGTTTATAAAAACTTGCTACTTTTTCGTCCAGAAATCTGTATTCGTAAACAAAGTTTGGCAGTGTTTGCTCCCATATATTTTTAACAGAGAGCAAAGCTGAAGATATATTTTTTGTTTCCAGCTTTATGCCTGCCTGACTGTATATGGTTATGTTTGTGGCAATAAGCAACGGCGCAATATTATTACGAAACGACCGGTCGTTAAAGTCTTTTAGCACACCAACAACCGGGCATTTTATCTGATCGCCCCATATACTAATTTCTTTATTTAATATTTCTTCTGGATCTTTTATACCTAAACTTTTCATCAGCGACTCGTTCACTAAAAATTCTCTTGTCATCTCCGAGGGTTGCAGATTTCTTCCGGCTATAAGTTGTAATTTATACGTTGACACATATTCTTCATCGGCGAATTTGGTAATAGCTTTAAAGCCTGCCTCTTTTATGGCGTGATCAAACTTGAGTGTGCTCCAGATGTCATTACCATCCTCTATGGGAGTGTTTGAACTGAAACTTAATGACTTCACTCCGTTTACTGATAATAGCTGCTGCTTTAAATAATCAGCTCTTTTGAACCAAACAGTATCAGTACGGAAGGGTATATTGATAATGGTCTCTTTATCAAAACCTAAGGGTTGATCCATAAAATACTTCATTTGCTTAACAATGACAAGCGTTCCGATGATGAGCGCCTGGGCAATAATGAATTGAAACACTACCAAACTTCTTCGCAACGAAATTCCCCTGCCTGTATTTGTTGTGAGTTTACTCTTTAAAGCAACAACAGGATTGAATCGTGATAAAACAACCGAAGGATATAAACCGGCAAGTGCTGTTACAGCGAATGTTATAGCTAAAAGAAAGAGAATAAGGGCAGGATTGGAGTACAGGTTGAATAAAAGAGAAAACTCCAGAAGTTGACTTACATAAGGTAACGCTACAATTGTGACAAGTGCTGCAAGCAATACTGCTGCTGTAACAATCAGAAATGTTTCGACGATGAACTGGATTTGTAGAAGCGATTTATTACTCCCCAAAACTTTGCGAACGCCAATTTCTTTTGAGCGGTTAGCAGCCTGGGCTGTGGAAAGATTGATAAAGTTTACGCATGCAATTAGCAATATGAATGCTGCAATAAGCCATAATACGTTTATCAGCTCGCGACTGATTGTTTTGTTGCTGTAATTTCCGGTTTGTGTATCGTAATGAACGGCACTCAGCGGCTGAATGATATGGCTGTCGTTGTTTTCGGCCGATTGGACTTCTTTTGAATAGGCTCTTAATTGTCGGTTAAAATCTTCGGCAGAAGCATTCGGGGGCATTAGAACGTAGCAACCAAACCCTGAATTAGTCCTGTCCTCCCAATCGGTTGATTGTGCCATAAGACTTCCGGAAAATCCTGTTCCGTATGCCACTACAATTTTTAATTGAAAATCAGTATTTGCAGGTATGGTTGAGAGAATTCCCGATACCTTGAGTATTTCCGTACCATGTTCGAATATATAGCCACCCACCTCCAGTTTAATGGTTTTCCCGGGAGCCGTTTTCCAGTCACCAAAATATTTTTCAGCGGTTTCTTTGGTTAGCAAAACATTATTGGGGTCTTTTAACGACTCATACGAACCTGAGAGCAGAGGGAAATTAAACATTTTAAAAAATGAGGGCTCCGTAAAAAACACCCCCTCGGTTTCTTTAAATGCCTTTATTGTGGTTCCGTTTTCGTCAGGGATGAGTAGTTTGTCGTCGTGACTTGCAAAAATTGGTGCCACTTGTTCTATTTGGGAAAATGAGGCTTTTATTGCTGCAGGCAATGGAAAGGGAATATCTTTTCCATATTTGGTATTTGCAGCATCTGTATTATGATATTCGGTTAGAACACGATAAATACGCTCTTTCTCTGCGTGAAAATTATCAAAGCTCAGATGGTATTGTATAATGATAAAGATCGTCATACAAACTGCAATACCAACTGCCAGGCCTATAATGTTAAGTATCGCGTAATTCCTGTTGCGTTTTAAACTTCTTAGTGCGGTTTTGAAAAATGTATTAAACATAGGCAAGCTGCTTTTATGAAGATGAGCGTTTAGCACATTCAAAGTTATGCAGACATGGATGCTTAAAAAAACAATATATAAGTACAGGGATCTTTTTATTACCAAAAGTCGATTTTTATCTATCAGTTTGTTCTTTGTGATGTCAACCAAAACTTACTCTGTTGAGTATAATTTCCTTTGAGATCTCAGTTGCCTTTTACATGGCAGACCCTCTTCCTATTAATCGATAATCAAATATATCACTAATCATTTAAACAATAGGATTGGTCATTATTCATCCTTATTATATGTTAGATAAAAATTAAATATCTAACTTTGACTCGAATTTTATACTCGGAGATATGGAAAGGGAAAAATTGGTATTTGTAGTTGATGATGATCGGATTATCCGTAATTTTTTGGAGTATACCTTCTTAGGCAAGACAAACTATCGGATAAAAACCTTTCCGACCGTTGAGGAGTGTTTGGAGAATCTTCATTTCCGACCCAATCTTATTGTTCTGGATCACTCTTTTATTTCAGAGTCAAATACATTGATGACAGGGTTGGAAGCACTAAAAAAAATTAGAAATCAGGATGAGCAAACTTCTGTAATAGTTCTATCCAGTTCAACCGATGAAAGTTTGATAGAGGAATATAAATCAAACGGCGCTTCAGCCTTCATCCATAAAGAGGGTTATTTTATAAATACACTTCTTAATGTTATCGAAACGGGCGAAAGGGATGAATTTGCATACTTTTTTAACTGTCCTGTTGAGCCAGTTTCTTAAACTCCAGGTAATTCATCACAAACCGTAATTCGCTCCAGCCTGTTTCCTCACCTAAGGCTGCTTTGGCCGGCCCCAGTAGTGTGTTACCAGCCTTTTCGAAATAATCCGATATTATTTTTACTTTTTCTTCCGGTACAAGTCTGTAAATATCAATTTCGCCGGTTTTTACATATAATGCCAGATGTCCTTCAATAGTTGCGGGCGACATGCTCCTTTCTTCAGCTATTTCATCAATTGTTTTTCCCTGAAGGAATAACTCAAAACTTTGTTGCTTTGTGTTTAGTTTAGGTTCTTTTGGGGTTTCTTCCCCGGTTACTTTCGCTGATGAATTCGCTGTTTCGGAAAATGAAGCTTCAATGTTGTTATCTTTCTTGTATTCCCGTATCAGAGCCAGAATTTCGCTTCCAAACTGTTTTACCTTTTTCTTGCCAAAACCTTTAATCCGTTCTAAATCGCGTGGGTTAGAAGGAAGAAGGGCAACCACATCCATCAGCGTTTTTTGAGGCAGAATCATATAAATTGGCAGATGAAGCTCACCTCCTTTAGCCTGGCGCCACGATTTTAAAACGTTGTATAATTGAGGGTGTACCACATTTCCGGGGGTGGTAACCTCTATTTTTTTGGCAATTTTATGTTCAGGTGTGTCAATAGCTGATTTTGCTCTGGCTTCAAGGTATTTCTTTACGGCAAACCCTTCTTTGCATGTTTTCAGGCACGAGAGTTTAACAGTAAGCTCTTCTTTAAGTCGCGAAACAGCATCATTCACTGATTTGCGAACTACTTTGTTATCAATGTCAATTACGGCTTTCTCAAGTGGGATAAAAGCTACCGTGGCCAATTTCTCTTCAAAATATATGCATCCCTTTTTCAGCCGATCCTGCAACCCTTGATTTTCTTCCACTTCCTGGTGTTGCGCGGTTAACTGGTTAACCTGAATTTTAAATTTTTCTGCCACTTCAACCAGATCCGACTTCAGTTTTCGGTTCATGGTTTCGAACATATCTATAAGGCTAAGGTGAAGACTGGGCCGGTGTTCTTCCATTAGTTTCTGGCAGTAGCCTAATCGCCGTTGCATGTTACTAAAATCTATTAACTCCAGCACCAGGGATTTTTGATACTCAAGCTTTTCTGTCAAAAGACGCTCTTCCGTGGGACTGTTTGCTTCTGCATCACGGTTAAACTTCGATACGGTTGTATCGCTTTTAATGCTCGAGTACGAAATAGGCGTGCTTAAAACCAAACCTTCAAGTGTTTTACACCGGCTTAGCGCCACATATACCTGTCCGTGAGCAAAGGCCGACTTGGCATCTATTATTGCTTTCTCGAAAGTTAATCCCTGGCTTTTGTGGATGGTAATAGCCCAAGCCAGCTTTAATGGGTATTGGGTAAATTTTCCAGCTAAAGTCTCCTTAATTTCCTTGGTTTCTTCATCAATGCTGTACCGGTTATTTTCCCACTCGGCTTTGTTTACTGGTATGGTATCGTCTTCTCCGGGACATTGTACATAAATGGTATCATCCTCAATATTTTCAACTTTCCCGATTTTACCATTGTAATAAAGCTTCTCGCGCGAAATATCGTTTTTCACAAACATCACCTGTGCACCGATTTTAAGTGTTAGTTCCAGATCAGTAGGGTAGGAGTATTCAGGAAATTCGCCTTCTACCGAAGCTTTGAATTTATATTCTTTCCCGGCAATCAGGCGTAGTTTACTTTCGTTAAGTTCCTGTGCCTGATAATTATGTGTAGTAAGGGTAATGTAGCCATCTTCGGCACTCAGACTAAAGTTCGGGATGTAACGTTTGTTAAGTTCCTCGAATGTTGCCGTGTCGGTATTATTTTCACGTATTTTATTCAAAAGATTGATAAAAGTAGGGTCACTCTGACGATAGATATGTTTTAGCTCGATGGTTATATAATTAGTACTTCTTAAAGCCCGTGAACTGAAGAAGAAAGGGTTTTCGTAATACTGCCTCAGCAGCGCCCATTCATCCTCTTTGGCAACAGGAGCTAATTGCTGCAAGTCCCCAATCATCAATAGCTGGACTCCTCCAAAAGGTTTGTAGCGGTTTCGGTAACGACGCAGGGTTTCGTCGATACCATCGAGTAAATCGGCTCGCACCATACTTATCTCATCAATTACGAGCAAATCGATGCTTTTCATGATATTGATCTTATCACGGCTCATCTTTTGAAAACCCTGGCGTGGAGTAATGGTATCGGCACTTTTGCCGTCATTTGGGATGTATGGGCCAAATGGCATCTGGAAAAAGGAGTGAATGGTTACCCCCCCTGCATTAATGGCCGCAACACCTGTTGGAGCAACAATAATCATGCGCTTAGGCGATGTTTCTTTCAGCTTTCGCAGAAAAGTGGTTTTGCCTGTTCCTGCTTTGCCCGTCAGAAAAATGTGGGTACCAGTATGTTCGGTAAAAGCATGAGCTAACTGAAGTTGAGGGTTTTCAACCGGATTCATGGGGTGATGGATAATGTTTAAGGTAAAAGTATAAAAATATCTTTTACAATTGCTCAGCTATTTAACTTCCAACCGGTTTTACCCACAGCTCAAAAAACGATAAGCTGTCGGCTTCACAGCAGGCAGCTTATATCTAATATACTAACTACTTAAATTTAAAATTATAATTGTCCTCAGTCAACGGTCTACAGACCACAGCCAAAACAAAAATACTCATTTAGCTGCTGACTTAAATAATTTCGTTTAGGTGATCGAAATAATCTGGTCTTTCACATTGTCATCATCGAAAACCTTTTTCCAGTCATCTTTTATAAATTCTTTCAGGCCACGTTGGAGCGCTTTATTAGCGGCATCGGAAAATACTGCCCCAGGCAATTCGTTAAAGAGTACCGCCATTTGAATGCGTAAATGGCCAAGCAGAAAATCGCGCGCAGCTTCGCGCGGAACACCTTTTTTAATTACTTCTTCCAGACCTTCGCGAATCACATAAATACAGGTAGAAGCTAATGTCTCCACAAGTGCAGGCTCCAGCAATCCCATCTGTTCAACAGTGATTTTATGTGAACGCCATACCGGAGCATAGAAGGTTTTTGCCAGTTCTTCACCCAAAATATAATCCTTCTCCGAACCTTTCATCAGGGCGCAAACGATGGCCTGTTTTGCGGCTACTCCCCCAAAATGATCTTTCATCGCCTCTTCAACCGGTTCCCAGTTAAAAATTGAAGGATGTGCCGGGTGAGCTATAAAATAAGCAACATCGCCCCTGTCGAAGAGTTTACCGGCAAGAGCGGCTGCCGGGTCGAGCGTAACTACTAAAGCACCGCTTTTCATCATAGGAATGATTTCGGACGAAACTTTACTGAGTGCTACATCGGGAACAGCGAGTATCACAATATCGGCAGCAGGAATAACTTCAGTCTGAACCGATACTTTTACGCCCTTTTCTTCGAGCTTGCCAATACCTGCGGGACTTAATTCAAGGTACGACATTGAATGGACTGAGTCTTTCAGATTATGAGTGAGGCGTAATCCCATCTTTCCGCCAGCACCAACAAGACATACTTTTGTCATTTTTTTCTTTTATTTTTAGTTACCGGAGTTTCGCGACATTCCATTATGCTTTTGTCGTTTAAACTCATCTAGCCGAATCATTTTTCCTGTGGCTGCCGATTCGTAGCAAGCCCATACCAACCGAACTGTTTCAAAATTATCGGCACCGGTATTTTCCGCTTTTCCTTTTCCCTTAATATCTTCCAGAATGTTGAGGTTGATGTGAATCCCGCTTTCGTGATTAACGATATAATCGGGATCAGCCCATGGATATGAGGGGAACTTAACAGTTTCGGATGTTGTGCCCTGACGTGTGGTGGTTCTGATTTCGAATCCAGGACCCAGGTAAACAGAGCCTTTGTCGCCCTCAACAAGTATGTGAACCGTTGAAAATGAATCGTGCTCCACAATTGAGGCGTACGACATCTCGGTATAAACCGGCATGCCGTTTTTCATCTCCATCAATGCAACTGCCAGGTCTTCTCCCTTAATTTTAGGATTAACAGCCCGGGTCTGGCACCATATAGTTTCAGCTTCGCCGAATAGATATCGGCAAATATCCAGGATATGGGATCCCATATCAGTTACAATAAAATGGTCGAGTTCGGCGAGGAACGGCTGGTTATCGAAGACAGGAAATCCTGAGAGAAATGAAACCTTTGCTTTAAAAGGTTTACCAATCACTCCAGAATCGACAATTTGTTTGAAACGGCGTACAGGAGCCTGCCAGCGATAGTTCTCGTGCACATAAAGTTTAGCACCGGCAGCTTTGCACATATCCATCATTTTTTTTGCAGTTTCGAAGTTCGGAGCCATAGGCTTCTGACAGATAATATGCTTGATGCCGTATTTAATTGCCATTTCCACGAAAACAGCATGTGTATCCACATCGGTGATAATATCTACAAAATCGAGCTTTTCGTTTTTAAAAAGTTCTTCGGCATTGTCGTAAACTTTTGGTACTCTGAAATAATCGGCAATAGCCAGAGCTTTGGGTCGGGTGCGGTTATAAACAGCAACCAATTCGGCACCTTCGAGTTCACTCCATGCACCAATCTGAAATTTCGACCAGAATCCGCAGCCAAGAACGGCAAATTTTAAGTTATTCATTTTAAGGTAATCGTAGTTAGTTAATAAGAGGTTTTAAATACCGGAGACTTTGATCTGCCCACTCGTTTTCGAGCTTTATTGTTTCTTCGAGTGTTGATTGAAGAGGCGTCCAAAGTTCCAGAACAGCCGAATTACATTTATTGTAATTCTTAAGACTTTCGACCAGTTGACTGATATTTAGCATTCCCTGTCCAGCAGGTGTTCCTTCAATTACAAACCCCATTTTGTGAGAAACTCTTCTGATGCTGAAGTCCTTCAAATGCAGGTTTATGGTGTAAGGGAGCAGAATTTCGGATACAGTCTCAAATCCTTCTCCTGCCCCCATGGAATTTACCGAATCCAGGCAGATTCCCACCCAATCTGAATTTACGGCATTGATAATATTTTCGAATTCTACGGCTTTTAACCTATCGTGATTTTCTATTGCCAAACGAATATTCCGCGACCGGAATTCCGGTGTAAGTTCCTTAATAACAGCAATAATGGTTTTAATATCAGGCTCATAATCCTTCTGGTCAATCACCATCCTGAGAATTGGAGATTGCAATATTTCGGCAGTTTTGAGACATCGTAGGGTATGCTCAGCGGTCAGTCCCCGGCTTCCCACTTCTATGCTAATTCCTTTGGATGAAGCATATTCAAGCAGATCGCACTGAGCTTCCTGTGTCCAGTTTTCAAGAGGTAAATTATCGGCAATCTGAACAAGCTGAATACCGGCAGTTTTAGCTTTATCAATAATATTTTTAGCAGTTAACGGAGTTTCCGGATGGTTTCCGGGAACTCCTACTGCCCAGGTGTAAGTATAAGTACTAAGGCCTAGTTTCATTATAAACCAGGTGATTTATAGTTTTTTGAAGCATCATCTAAAACCAGTACCCAATCCAGGTTTTCACCATAATCGGGAGGAGTAAATGAGCGTGTTCCTGTATTACTGAAATTTCCGATTTTTGTGGCTTTTCCGTTGCGGGGGTTGAACCACCAGGCTGTGACGTCTTTCCCTTTGATGACATCCATCTTTACCGAGAGTTTTCGGCCAACCGGAACATACACCAGGGCATAGGTACCATTCTGGTCGCGTGTTGCAACAAAGCGGTACGATCCAACGCCCGGTACAGAGGAGGTAACCGTTTCGGGAACGATAATGGAATTATCGGGAATTCTTGTAAAATAGGGTCTCGATTCCATGAGCAAACGGCCATAAACCATCTGACCGGCGCCCGGCTGATCAATGGCTTCGTACCAGGGCATAAGCGGGCGGTTTATAGGCTGACGGTCGGG
The DNA here is from genome assembly GCA_023429135.1 of Bacteroidota bacterium. Taxonomy (GTDB): domain Bacteria; phylum Bacteroidota; class Bacteroidia; order Bacteroidales; family JAAUTT01; genus JAAUTT01. The sequence goes on from JAEYWD010000024.1 coordinate 102,405, forward strand.
AGCCCACATTTGCCACACCGAATGGTGACCGTAAGTATGCCCGCAAGCTCCACTGAAAAGGTCCCAGTACAAGGGGCGGCGGATATCAGCAGACGTGGAGTGTCCGTTTTCATCGGGTTTGAAGTTGATAGGATGATCTTCGTATATAGGTTCGGCATCTATCACAGGTTTTACCGGCTCCTGGTTGTAGTCGTCCAATGTTTTGACATACCTTTCGGTGTAGCTCATGCTATGGCCATTCTGGCGCATATTAAAGTCAAGCCACTCATCCTTATGGAAATTCTGCGACGAACCCTGACCTCCCTGAGGATGAAATGAAATGAGATGTGTTCCGCCATCGCCAAGTTTTATTCCTTTAGCCATAGCACGGATGATTTGCGAATGCACCTCTTCTTCGATTGGGCGGTCTCCACCAAGTATCCAGATGATATTTGGAGAATTTTTGTAACGTGAACCCAGATATTTTCCAAAAGCTTCGGCATTTTCTGGGGTGAAGATCACCGGGCCGTTTCCCCATTTTTTATTCCATTTGTCGCCCCAGGTTGGCAATAAACCAATAAAGATCCCCTTTTCCTGCGCTTTTTTAATTACCCAGTCAACGTGCTGGAAGTATGCTTCGTTGGGTTTAAGCGGATCGTTGTCAGTCAATGGTTTGTTCCCTTCGGCATTGGGAGTATTCAAACCATCGAGTTCAGCAAGTGCAACAGCCTGGATAACTGTGAAACCTTTTCTTCTTCGGTTTTCCAGATATTTTTCAGTTTCGGCTTTATTCAAACGATGAAAGAGTTCCCAGCCGGTATCGCCCAGATAAAAGAAAGGCGTTCCATCTTCGAACTGAAGAAAGCGTTTGTTTTCCGAAACTTTAAGTTTTCCGTGTTTAAAATCCACCGAAGGCCCTTTCCATGAGAATTCCTGGGCCTTCGATGGCAAAGCAAAAAACAGTAGTATTAGTGTAGTTATTAGTTGTTTCATCATATATAATTGTTAAGCAAACCGTGAGTAAACAATAAGAGCCAGACCAATAAGGTAGCATACGAACATCAGACTGAGAAACAGATTGGTTCCCTTGGGAGCATCTTTAAATTCTTTCCATACAAAAATTCCCCATATGGCAGCAACAACAGGTGCAGAGTTACTTAGTCCGTACGAAATGGCAGGACTTGCAGCTCCAACAGCCATAAAGCTTACCGAATTTCCCAAACACCATATGGTGCCTCCTAGCATTCCCCAAGCATGCGTTCTCACCGAACCTTTGAAGTATGTTCCTATTTTCACCGGTTCTCCCTGAACAGGCCGTGACATAAAAACGGGATTGAAAATAAATGTACTTACCAGTGCTCCAATGGAGAAGAGAACCACTGCTGTGTAAGAACTGATCTTTCCGGCTTCGGCCAGCGAAAAATCAGTTGCAAGTGCCGATGCTACAAAACGATAGAAAAAAGCAATGCACAAACCTGCGCATACTGAAAGAACAATTCCTTTCAGGGTTGGTTTTCTCTGCTGAGTCGCAAGTTTTTTATACGAAATCACACTTAAAAGAATGGCAATCACAATAAAAAAGGTACCTCCAAAAAGAAACGCCGGATTACCATCGGGTTTAGCGATATAGTTTATAAAAATTCCCAGGATCCAGCCAATGCCGCCACCTATTGGGAAGGCCACAGACATTCCTGCAACAGCAATTGCAGCCACCAGCAGGAGAGTTCCCAGGTTCCAGATAGCGCCACCAAGTGCTGCCGAGAACAGGTTTTTGCCATCAGCCTGGGCTAAATCGGGTAAAAAGCTACGTCCGTCGTTCCCAAAACTTCCAAAGGTAAAGGCCATGATTAATGCAAAAATTACAATGCCAATAGAATAGTCCCAATAAAATAGTTCAAAGCGCCAGTTTTTTCCAGTAAGGTTTTGTGTGTTTTGCCACGAACCCCAGCAAACCATTGCCAATGCGCAAAGTATTACTGCAAGAGTGTAGTTTTGAACTAGTACCATAATTAATTTTGTTAGTAGTCTGTTTTGATTTTCAGTTAATTAAATTTTTACTGTTATGTACTGTTATGGTTCAAATATACAAATTTTAATTTATCTGCAATAAAAAGCAAAGATTTCTTCTTTTTTAAAGTGGAAGAATTGATCTGAGATGTTCAGACTTTAATTTTGGATGAGTGCAATGGTAAGGGATCTAAAGAGATTTTCTGAGAATTAAACTGCAGGGATTTGCTATTTTTATTTTGGTTTTGTCATGGATTAGCCGGGCTGCTGTTTCGCCCATTTTTTTGAAATCGGTTGAAATTACAGTGATACCTCCTGCGAGAACTTCTTTTAAGGGGGTATCATCATAAGAAATAATGCCAATCTGTTTCCCTAATTTCAGTTTTTTTTCGTGCGAAATTTTTATCAGGTCAACCAGATCATTATCCGTAAATACCAGAAAAACATCACCTTCTTCAGGCTGGTGTTCTCTGATGGTATCGATAAATCCATGCTCAATCCTGAATTCTTCGGTGAATTTCCTGAAACCATTCATCAATCCATCGGGAATGAATTGAAATTCTTTATTAATGACCATGAATAAACGCCTGTATTTTTTAAGAGAATCGGATCCGGAGTTTAAAGCATTGTAAATATCGTTTTCAAAGTCCTGAAAAACAGCCGCATTATTCTGTTCAAGCTTTGGGACGATATTATCAATCAATATCAGTTTTTCCTGGGGGATTTTTCTGACCACCTGCGAAACATCCTCGTTAAAATGAGGCATGATAATATACCAGGAATAGCTGCCCAGATTGCTCTGTATTAAACTCTCAAAAAGACGATGGTTATAATGGTGAAAATATATATCAATAGAACAGTTGGGTCCCAGATGTTTCTCGAGCGACCGGTAAAGAATGGCTTTATAACCATTCATTACATCAAACAATACAAATACTTTCAGAAACCTGGGAGTATTTACGTTTGCTATGTAGTATCCTTTGCCATGCTGGGGAGCAATTACGCCGCGCGACTTTAACTCGTCGTATGCATTAATAAGTGTATCGCGCGAAATATTTAATTGTCGATATGCCTCATTGATGGATGGAAGTTTTTCTCCAAGCTTTATTTTTCCCGACTCAATTAAGTCAATAACCGATTCGGCAACCTGAATATATTTAGGTGTACTTGAGTTTTCGTCTATGGAGATCCGGGAAAGCATATTTAAAATTATGAAGGCGAAGGTACGAATTTACTCGGAAGTAGCAATCCCGAAAGTTTTCAAGTAAGTCATAAGGATAGTATTGCATTGATTTACCATAATTCAAATCTAAAAATTTACGGATGACCATAAAAATTAATATTGAAAATTTATGGTTAACCATAAAAATTGATATCAAAAATTTACGGTATACCGTAAATTTTTATGTCGAAAATTTATGGTAGACACTTTATTTAATTATATTTGTGTTTAAATATCAAAGAAATGACTATTGTTCGCCATATAGAAAGGATATGTATCGACCATTTATCCTCCAGCAGGAAGATATTGCTTATTTACGGGCCGCGGCAATCGGGTAAAACGACACTGGTAAAAGACATTGGCAAAAACTCCGGTTTGAGAACGCTGTACTTGTCGGCCGACCTTACCAAAAACGAAAACCTGCTGATGCAGCGCGACCTTAAAATCCTCAACGACCTTACGGAAGGTTACCAGTTGTTTGTGATAGACGAAGCCCAAAGAGTTCCTGATATTGGGCTGGTTTTGAAGGTTCTTTACGACGAACTGCCGCATTTGAAGGTGATTGCAACCGGATCGTCGTCGTTCGACCTGGCAAACAAAACTTCGGAGCCATTAACCGGGCGAAAGTTGGTGATGCATCTGCTACCGTTTGCTTTGGGTGAAATTGCTTCAGACATGAATAAATACGAACTCGACCAGAAGCTCGACGATCTTTTGATTTATGGTTTGTATCCCGAAGTTTATACAAGCTCAGGAAACCAGAAAAGGAACATCTTGGGCGATATTTGTGAGTCGTATCTGTTTAAAGATATTCTGCAGTTAACAACTGTGAAGTATACCACAAAAATCAGGGATTTGCTTCGTTTGCTGGCTTTTCAGGTCGGTAATCAGGTGTCAGTGCACGAACTCACTCAAAAGCTGTCGTTGAACCGCGAAACGGTTGAACGGTATATCGATCTCCTCGAAAAGGCTTTTGTGATCTTTCGCCTTCCTGCATACAGCCGCAATTTGCGAAACGAAGTTGCCAAAATGGATAAGATCTATTTTTACGACAACGGCATTCGTAATTTCCTGATCGATAATTTAAAACCGCTTGATCAGCGTATCGATACCGGAAACCTCTGGGAAAACTTTATTGTTACCGAAAGGCGAAAGCAAATGTTCTATCTTCAGAAGAATGTCCGCAGCTATTTCTGGCGGACTTATACCGGTTCGGAGATCGATTATATTGAAGAAGGCGAAGATGGTCTGAACGGTTTTGAAATAAAGATTTCGAAAAACAAAGTTATAGCGCCCAAGCCCTGGAGTGAAGAATATAAAGGTGGATTTCAGGTTATTTCACGTTTCAATTACCTGGATGTTTTACTGGAAGGAATGCGATAATCTCCAGTTATCGAAATAATCGAGATTCCCGAGGAAATTATAACAGAAGTATTCATTAGGTAAATAATTTAAATTAATACAAACAGTTGTATGGATCTTTTATACACAGCCCAAAACTTAAAATTCTACTTGGATAAGACCTTCAGTATTAAACACCTGATACCAATTCAAAGATATGTCCAATGGAAATTGGAAAATGATAAATGGGATGATTACAATGAATTTTATCACGCTACAAATTTTATGGAAATAATAAAGTCCTGCAACGAAATCTGGTTGGATTCTCATTTACTAAGCAGAAACGATAAGATAACTGGAGTGTTATTTATAATAGGAGGCGAAATATCTAAACTGGAAAAGATAAATAGTTGCAAAGAAGAAATGGGTTCATTGTTACTAAAATATTTTCACATTGAAGAAAAAGGGCATGGCTATGGAAGCTTATGGTTAAAGTCAGTTATAATTCCTTATTATAAAGAGAAAGGTTACAACCAAATTTATGTTGGTTCCAGTCATGTAGAGTCTTTCCCTTTTTATTCCCGGTTGGGTACTAAAATATCAGAGTATGAAAAGCTAAGTGATAATAATTTGAATAAACGAATTGGGAATCGGTTTCTGATTAAATTCTAATAGGTAAAAATGAATTGCCTGATCTTAAAACCCATCTTTTTTTTCTACAGAAAAACTTTTTAAATAAAGTTTTGTTAAAGAATTATTAAAAATTGTGAAACATAATTTCTTCTCGTAAGTGAACGTAATTAATTGTCATATAGATACGCAGTCGAAAGAATTTCAATCCAGCACTGAATCTTATCAGAGCCTTTTGAAAGATCTGAAAGAAAAACTGGCTGAGGTTCATGCCGGTGGCGGTAAAGCTGCTGTTGAGCGTCATAAAAAACGCAAAAAGCAGTTGGCCCGCGAACGTATCGATCTACTAATTGATAAGGGCACGCCTTTCCTCGAATTATCGGCTCTTGCAGCATACAATCAGCATCATAACCAGTTCCCTTCGGCAGGGATAGTGACCGGCATTGGGGTAATCCATGGACGCGAAACGGTAATTGTTTCCAATGATGCCACAGTAAAAGGCGGAACTTACATACACGAGACTATCAAAAAACACATTCGCGCCCAGGAAATTGCACTGCAAAATAATATAACCTGTGTTTACATGGTCGATTCCGGTGGCGTTTTTCTTCAGGAGCAGGCCAAGGTTTTCCCCGATAGGTTTGATTTTGGTCGCATTTTTTACAATCAGGCACGTATGTCGGCTGAGGGGATTCCTCAGATTTCCATTGTGATGGGCTCGTGCACTGCCGGAGGTGCTTATATTCCGGCTATGAGCGACGAAACCATCATTGTCCGTAACCAGGGAACTATTTTTATCGGCGGCCCTCCACTTGTAAAAGCTGCTACCGGCGAAGAGGTTTCGGCTGAAGAGTTGGGTGGTGCTGAGGTGCATACATCTGTTTCAGGCGTTTCCGATCATCTGGCCGAAAATGATCTTCATGCCATTGAGATCTGCCGCAATATTTTTGAAACGCTCCCCAAACGTGAGAAGCAGTTTGTGGATAAGCAGCAGACCGAAGAACCACTTTTTGCTTCAGAAGATTTGTATGGGATTGCTCCTCTTGACCTGAGAAAAATTGTTGATCCCCGTGAAATTATTGCCCGATTGGTGGATGGCAGTAAGTTTCACGAATTTAAAGAAAAGTATGCCCCGACTTTGGTGACTGGTTTTGCCCGGATTCATGGATATATGGTAGGTATTATTGCTAATCACGGCGTGTTATTCCCCGAATCTTCGCTCAAAGGAGCACATTTTGTTGAACTATGTAATTTCCGTAAAGTTCCCATTGTTTTTCTTCAAAACATCTCTGGTTTTATTGTCGGAAAACAATACGAACGCGCCGGTATTGCCCGCGATGGAGCTAAGTTTGTGCATGCGGTTGCCAATTCGGTTGTGCCAAAATTTTCTATTATCTGGGGAGGATCGTTTGGTGCTGGAAACTACGCTATGGCAGGCCGGGCCTACGATCCCAATTTCCTTTTTATGTGGCCTAATGCCCGCATTTCGGTAATGGGTGGCGAACAGGCAGCCAATGTACTTGTTACTGTTAAACAGGATCAGTTGAAGGAGTCGGGCAAATCGCTCAGCACCGAAGAAATTGAAGCAACTAAATCAGCAATCCTTCAAAAGTACTACGATGAGGGAAATGCCGTTTACAGCTCTTCACGACTCTGGGACGACGGAATTATTGATCCGGCCGATACCCGCAATATCCTGGCCTTGTGTATTGAAACATCTTTAAACAGGAAATTTGAAAAGCCTGCGTTTGGGGTGTTTAGAATGTAAAATAGAGTCCACAGTCCACAGACATCAATCCACAGTAAAAAAGGACTTTGTATTTGCTGTCGTCCGTGGACCGTCGACTGAGGACTAAAAAAATAAATATGACAACAATAGATATACAATACACCGATCAGGTAGCAACGGTTTGGCTTAATCGGCCTGCGGTGCACAATGCGCTGAATGGAGAAATGATCCACGAGCTTTTTACTTTTTTTACCGAAGTTGCTTGTAACAAGCAGATCCGGGCAGTGGTAATCCGCGGTAAAGGCGATTCGTTTTGCTCGGGTGCCGATTTGAACTGGATGAAAGAAGTATCCAAATACAATTACGATCAGAATTTTCTGGAAAGTAAAACGCTGGCCCGATGTCTTTTTACGGTCAAGTCTTGCCCCAAACCGGTGGTATCTGTTGTTCATGGAGCTTGTATGGGAGGCGCCAATGGTGTTGTTTCAGCATCCGATATTGTGATTGCAGCTAATACAACCCGTTTCCGCTTTAGCGAAGTTTCTCTGGGACTTGTTCCTGCTGTGATTTCACCTTATGTGACCGATAAAATAGGTAAATCGCACGCTCAACGTCTTTTTCTGCTTGCCGAAGAATTTAAAGCTGCAGAAGCCCAGCAATATGGGTTGGTACATTATGTTATGGAAGAGCAGGAAATTGAGAGCAAAATTCAAGAAATACTAAAAAAAATTGTTAAAAACAGTCCTGAAGCAATTCAAAGTACAAAACTGTTAATGCAGGACCTGGATAAACTAATGGATTCTGAAAATATAATCAATTGCACATCGGAAATAATTGCTAAAGCACGCATTTCGGATGACGGTCAGGAGGGGATGTCGGCTTTTTTCGAAAAGCGGAAGCCTAAATGGGCTTTAAAATCTGGGAAAATTTAACAGCCGCTGAACTTTAGATACAAACTCTTGTTTTGAATGACGTTAAAATGGAGGACAAGCAAATAACAAAGATGCAGGCAATCAGGAAAGTATTGATAGCCAATCGTGGAGAAATTGCCCGAAGAATTATCCGTACAGCAAAAAGTATGGGAATTGCGACAGTTGCAATATTTACCGACGAGGAAAGGGATGCTTTGTTTGTCCGGGAAGCAGATCAGGCTTGCTTCCTCGGATCCGGGCCATTGACTGACACTTATCTGAATATTTCCCTTATAGTTGATATCGCTCGTCGGTACACCTGCGATGCCATTCATCCAGGATACGGATTTCTGTCAGAAAATGCTGATTTTGCCGTGGCCTGTAAAGAAGACGGTATCGTTTTTATTGGCCCCGAACCTGAAGCTATCAGACTGATGGGTAATAAGGGTGAAGCCCGAAAATATGTGCAGCACCTTGGCATACCTCTGCCTCCATCGGTAAAAGCGAATACACTGGCCGAAGTAATATCTCAAAAGGATAATCTGAAATTCCCTTTAATGATCAAGGCCGTTGCCGGGGGCGGTGGCAAGGGAATGAAAATTGTTTATTCGGAAAACGAATTGGCTGCTGCCTGGGAATCGGCACAACGCGAGGCTTTGGCTTATTTTGGGAATGCAGAGCTATATCTGGAGCAGTATATCGAAAATGCCCGACATATCGAGGTTCAGGTGCTGGGTGATCATCATGGCAATGTGGTTCATCTTTACGAGCGTGAATGTTCCATCCAACGGCGGCATCAGAAAATTATCGAGGAAGCGCCTTCGGTCACGATAAGCGAAGCTGTAAGGGAGAAATTGCTTTCTACAGCACTTCATATTGCAAAATCGATGGGTTATACAAGTGCGGGAACGCTTGAATTTCTGTGCGACAACGATTTGAATTTCTATTTTCTGGAGATGAATACCCGGATTCAGGTAGAGCATCCTGTTACGGAAGCCATCACAGGGGTTGACATAGTGAAGGAGCAAATACGCATAGCTGAAGGAAAACCTTTGAGTTTAACCCAGCAGGATATTTCAATAAATGGTCATGCCATTGAATGCCGCATTTATGCCGAGGATCCGTTTGCAGGCTTTATTCCATCTGCCGGAGAAATGCTTGTAAATTATCTTCCTGCCGACAACGAAGTCAGACTTGATTCTGCTTTTGCAGGTCCTGCCCAGGTTTCTTCCAGTTATGATCCTATGATTGCCAAAATTACTGCTCACGGAAAAGACCGGAAGGAATCAATTTCAACATTAAAAACATATCTCCAGAAATGCGTTATTCAGGGCATAAGCACAAATATTGAATATTTATCCACCATTTTAAGAGATCCCGATTTCGCAAACAATAATATTTCGAACGGTTATTGTCATCAAAAAGCTGATGAGCTGAGAATTTCATTCGAAAGGACTAAAAGTTCAGTTGCGCCAGAGAAGCTTCTTGCGGCATTGCTGGCCGCAGATTTTCTGTCACGAAAAAAGGGAGAAACCATCTGGCAGGATCTTGGTTCGTGGCGCTTTCCCGGCAAACGGCTCTATACTTTGGAAAGAAAAACGGTTGAACTGGATTACCAACTGCTGAATATGCGCAGGATTTCTTTCACCATTCAGGATAAAAGATATTTAATTGAAGATGTTCAAAACCAAGAACCTGTTATATCGTTTCTTTTAAATGGAGAAAGTCAATTCCTTATTATTTCGGAAGTTAAAACTGGGAATTACCAGATTTCTGCGAAGGGAATAAATTTTCAGGTTCAACGGAGCGATTTACCTGATTTATCAATTTTCGACAGTTCGGAACAAAAAAACGTACAGTTGAATTGCAATCATATTTTATCCCCTCTAAATGGCAAAGTAATTAAGCTGAATGTAAAAAAGGGTGATAAAGTAAAAAAGGGGGAGTTGCTTCTGATTATCGAATCCATGAAAATGGAAAATACTATTCTGGCACCGGCCGAAGCCATTGTAAGCGATGTTATGACCGCAAATGGCGCCCAGGTATCTGGAAAAGAGTTGCTTATAAAATTAACAATGGCCAATTAGAATAAAGATTATATATTTACCTTAAACTAGAGAATTGAGATGGATATCTACACCAATGAGTCGCATGACAAGCTGAGGCAAAAGGTGCGTGAGTTTGCAGAGAACGAGGTAAAACCCTTGTCGAGAGAGCTGGACGAAAAGGAGCAGTTTTCTCCCAAACTCTCGAAAAGGATGGGAGAGCTGGGATTATTTGGTATTACGATTGATCCAAAATTTGGAGGCAAAGGCCTCGATTACTTATCATTTATAATAGCAATCGAAGAACTTGCACGCATCGACAGTTCGCAGGCCGCCATTCTGGCTTCGCACAATTCTTTAGGAATAGGGCCAATTTACAACTATGGCACCGAAGAACAAAAGCAGAAATATCTTCCAAAACTCTGTACCGGCGACGCTTTGTGGGCATTTGGATTAACAGAGCTTACCGCTGGATCCGATTCGCGCGGAACAAAATCCAAAGCAGTTTTAGATGGAAACGAATGGCTTATTAACGGTTCCAAAATGTTCATATCCAACGCTTCCACTGAAATATCGGCAGGGGTTACCATCCAGGTGATAACCGACGAAAATGACGGGAAAAAAGAATTGTCAACCATTATTGTAGACCGCAATACTCCTGGTTACCGTGCCGAAAAAATACGTGGAAAGATGATGTGGCGAGCCATTGATACTGCACGTCTGTATTTTGAAAACGTACGGGTACCTAAAGAAAATCTGTTGGGTGGTATAGGAAATGGCTCCAAAATAATGCTCGAGACACTTGACTCGGGCCGGCTAACAATAGCCGCAATGGGATTAGGGCTCGCACGCGGAGCTTTTGAACTGGCCTACAATTATGCACAAACTCGCGAACAATTTGGCAAGAAAATCTCCAAATTTCAGGCAATTGCATTTAAATTTGCCGATATGGCAACTAAAATAGAACTTGCTAAAAATACATTATACCACGCCTGCTGGCTGAAGGACAACGGTCATCCGTTTGCCAAAGAAGCGGCCATGTCGAAGCTTTATTGCTCCGAAATAGCCCGCGAAATTGCCGATGAAGCTCTTCAGATCCACGGTGCGTACGGGTTAATGAGAGAATACGATATAGAACGTTTTTACCGCGACCAGCGACTGTTACAAATTGGCGAAGGAACTTCCGAGATTCTTCGTATTGTAATTTCCCGTCACCTTGGTCTTTAATTCCAATATATGGAAGACCGCAAAAAAGATCACATAAACCTGGCTTTGGATTCCCAAACGCTTAAAGATGAAATTGACCGTCGATTCTGGTACGAGCCATTACTGAGCCCGCATCCTTCCCAGCTTACCCCGTTTACTTTCCTGGGGAAGCAGTTTAGGGTGCCTTTGTGGGTTTCCAGTATGACAGGCGGAACACAGCTTGCCGGCAAAATTAACTCCAACTTGGCAAGAGCATGTAAGGAATTTGGCTTTGGTATGGGATTGGGATCGTGCCGTATTATTTTGCACGATAACACACATTTTGCTGATTTCGATATGCGAACTGTTATGGGCGACGATCTTCCATTATATGCTAATCTGGGAATTGCTCAACTGGAGGAGTTGGTTACTTCGAACCAGTGCCATGTTGCAAACGACCTTGTAAAAAGGCTCCGGGCCGACGGACTTATTATCCATGTAAACCCGCTTCAGGAATGGTTTCAACCCGAAGGTGACAGATTGCAACATGCTCCATTGCATACAATTCAGAAGTTCTTGGAAAAAGCGGAGTTTCCGGTGATTGTGAAGGAAGTAGGTCAGGGCATGGGGCCTCAAAGCCTGCTTCAATTGATGAAACTTCCGCTTGCGGCTGTAGAGTTTGCTTCGTTTGGCGGAACCAATTTCGCACGCATGGAGATGAAACGAAATCCCGACACCGATGCTGCATCTTTGTTCTCTCCCTTGACAACTGTAGGTGTGGATGCCGGGGATATGCTCGACGCGGTAAATTCTTTAATCGGCAGCGAAAAAGACATTCTTTGTAAAGAAGTTATTATTTCAGGAGGTATAAAAAGCTTTCTCGATGGTTTTTATTATGTAAGGAAATCGAAATTACCTGCAGTTTATGGCCAGGCTTCATCGTTTCTGAAGTTTGCCCGCGAGGACTATTCCAGCCTGCAGCAATATATAAAAAATCAGATCAAAGGACTTGAGATGGCCTATGCCTATCTTCAAATCAGATAATTATGAACAGAGAAATAATAAATGGTTTTTCGCGTCTCTCCAAAAACGAGAAGATAAACTGCATATCCGCATTGCTTGGAGATGAAGGTTTTGCTCCCGAAGCCGTTTCTTATTTCCATACTGAGAAGCAGGAGCTTTTCGATTCGTTCAGCGAAAATACGCTTACCAACTATGTTTTGCCTTTTGGGATTGCTCCCAATTTTCTTATTAACGGCAAAGTATATCATATTCCCATGGTGGTTGAAGAAAGCTCGGTTGTTGCCGCTGCTTCTGCTGCAGCAAAATTTTGGTCGACACGCGGAGGATTTCAGGCTACGATTATTTCCACCATTAAAAAAGGACATGTACATTTTTTATGGCATGGCGATGCTGGACTTCTTGTTAATTCATTTCCGGTTTTAAGAGAAGAATTGATTAATGGCACCCTTCATCTCACTTCGCGTATGCGGGAGCGTGGCGGCGGGATTGCCGACATTAAGCTGGAAGACCTTACTGACAATCTTAACGACTATTATCGCCTTGCTGTCGATTTTGAAACCGCCGATTCCATGGGAGCCAATTTCATCAATACGGTGCTTGAGACGATGGCTGAAATTCTGAGTAACTTTGTGCAAAGGAATTTCCCCGGAAATGAGGAGAAACTGGAGGTGATCATGTCCATTTTATCCAATCATGTTCCCGAATGTCTTGCAGAATGTGTTGTTTCGTGCCCTGTAAGTCAGCTCGATAAAGTTGATGGAGAAACGCCGGCATCAATATTTGTCCGGAGATTTAAAACAGCGGTTGATATCGCCTGCCTGGATCCTTACCGTGCCGGTACGCATAACAAAGGGATAATGAATGGTGTGGATGCAGTGGTAATTGCAACGGGGAACGATTTCAGAGCTGTGGAAGCGGGAGCACATGCCTATGCATCCATGAACAGTTACAGTAGTTTGTCGAGAGTTGAGATAGAAAACAGCGCTTTTACCTTTTCTCTAAAAATGCCTTTGGCGATAGGAACTGTTGGGGGACTTACTGCATTACACCCTATGGCAAAGCGTGCCATGCAAATATTGGGGAATCCTTCGGCCGCGGAGTTGATGGGTATTATTGCCGCTGTTGGTCTGGCAAATAACTTTTCGGCAGTGAAGGCGCTTGTTACCAAAGGAATTCAGCAAGGTCATATGAAAATGCATCTTTCCAACATGCTGATACCATACAATTTGGATGCTGACAAAAAGAAAATGGTAGAAAACCATTTTCAGTCGCGGCCCGTTTCGTACGCAGCGGTTTCCGATTACATAAAACAAGTAATATCTAAATAATTTATGACAACCGTATCCCGGAAATATTACTCACACGGCAAGCTTTTGCTCACAGGCGAATATCTGGTGATGTTCGGAGCGAAATCGCTGGCTGTGCCAGTAAATTTCGGTCAGGATATGGTTGTGGAAATTGTCTCTCCTTCCAAATTAACATGGAAAGCTTACATTCAGGACGAACTCTGGTTTGCCGCTGAAATTGACCTACTAGGGTTATCCTTTTTAAGCTCAAGTGACGAAAAAAGAACCAGTTCTTTGCTGGAGGTGCTTAAAGCCGCAAAAAAGCTTAACCCGTTTTTTCTTAGCGGAGATATAGGATATAATGTTACCACGCAGCTCAACTATCCTCAGCAATGGGGATTAGGTAGCAGTTCTACCTTTATCGCAAATGTTGCCCAATGGGCCGGAGTGGATGCCATGCAGCTCAACAGCCTTGTTTCAGAAGGTTCGGGTTACGACATTGCCTGCACCCAGGCAAACGGCCCAATTTTGTACCAGTTAAAAAATAAAACACCTTACTGGCACGAAGTGAATTTCGTACCATCTTTCAGGGATCATCTTTATTTTCTTTACCTGGGGAAAAAGCAGGATACCTTCAGCAGTATCATTAACTTTAAGAAAGATTACAGGATCAATGAACAGGAGATTGCTTTTGTTTCGGATGTGACTATTAAATTGCTTAATGCCTGTACTCTGAAAGAATCTATAGAATTACTGGATTTTCACGAAAGCTTTATATCACAATTGCTGAAGGTAGAACCTGTGAAACGAAGTCTTTTCAAAGACTTTAACGGAACTATCAAATCTCTTGGTGCCTGGGGCGGGGATTTTGCGTTGGTTGCGGCCGAACTCGATTTTGAAGAAGTGAAACAATACTTCTGCAATAAGGGCTTCGGCACCATTTTCAGATTCGATGAAATGATTTTAAACACTACTGCAGAACCAATTAAACAGGAAGGCCGTGTAATAACCGGTCTCTCTTCACATACACGAAGAAAGGCACTATAAACCTATTATCATGAATCAACCAAAAAAAACTAACGGGAAAGTTTCGTGGCGCTGTCCGTCGAATATTGCTCTTGTTAAATATTGGGGCAAGCATGGCGAACAGTTACCCAACAATCCTTCTTTAAGTATCACGCTCCAGAACGCCTTTTCGGAAACCACGGTTTCCTATACTTTTGAGCCATCTCAGAATGATGTTATAACTTCTTTTTCGTTCGGAAGGGCCCGTAACGAAGCTTTTGAAGCCCGGGTTAACAAGTTTCTGAACAAAATTCAGCCTCAGATGCCTTTTCTGAAAAATCTGAAACTGAACATTGAATCGAAAAATAATTTTCCGCATTCGGCTGGCATAGCCTCGTCGGCCTCAGCTTTCGGATCACTGGCTTTATGTATATGCAGTATCGAGCTGCAGTTATTCGGACAACTTTCAGGATATCTGGAGTTTAAAGAAAAAGCATCTTACCTTGCCCGAATTGGATCGGGCAGCGCTTGCCGCAGCATGTACGAGGGGTTTGTTATATGGGGCAAGCATCCTTCAGTTGACAGCAGTTCCGAAATTTATTCGGTACCGGTGAATCATTCTATTCATCCGGTTTTTCAGAGAATACAGGATTCCATTCTGATTGTATCTTCCGAGAAAAAAAAAGTTTCCAGCAGCGAAGGTCATGCCCTTATGGAAAAAAACCTGTATGCCCCCATTCGCTATCAGAATGCCAATCTGCATTTGCAGCAACTAATGGTTGTTCTGGAGAGAGGCGATATGCATCAGTTTATTAAAATCGTTGAAAGTGAAGCTCAGGAGCTGCATGCCTTGATGATGCTTTCGGAAGCTGGTTACATACTTTTTAGGCCAAATTCGCTTGCTATTATCGAAAAAGTTCGTAAGTTGAGGGCTGAAACCGGTCTTCCTGTTTGCTTTACACTCGACGCAGGACCTAATGTTCATCTGCTCTATCCCGAAAGTGTGAAGGAAGAAGTTCAGAATTTTATCCGCGACGAACTCTTACCTTTGTGCGAGCACAATCAGTGGATACACGATCGCATTGGTCAGGGACCTGTGGAGCTGATTAACGAATAATATGAGCGCTAAATTTTTATCAGTACCATCCAAATTATTACTTTTTGGCGAACACAGCGTTTTAATGGGGTCGCCGGCTATTATACTGCCCTTGTGGAAATTTCCGGCACGACTGAGAATTCCTGAAAAGGAACAGAAAGAAGCACACTTGGATTCGAACGAACAATTGTCGCAGTTTTATCATTATCTCGAGGCTCACCCCGATTGGTTTGATGGTCATATACATCTTAAAAATTTTAAGGAATCGCTCAAAAAGGGATTATTTCTCGAATCTCTAATTCCCATCGGATATGGACTGGGAAGCTCTGCAAGTGTATGCGTTGCTGTTTACAAAGTTTTTGGTAAAACCAACCTTAAGGAACTAAACCAGCTAAAGATTTTTTACAGCCGGATGGAGGCGTTTTTTCACGGGAAAAGTTCGGGTCTGGATCCCGTGGCTGTGCATGTAAACAAACCTATTCTGGTCGATGCTGCCAAAATTCAGATAATAGAGCACGAACATAAATTCATTGACGAAAGTTTGCACACCTATCTGCTCGATTCGGGCATTTCGCGTAATGCAAGTGCAATGATCGAGACTTTTCAGATGGAACTGCAAAACGAAGCGTTTAAACATCAATTTTCGAACGAATATCTTCCCATTCTTCAGAATATTAAGGAAAAAGTGCTCCAGGAGCAACCGATTGGCTGGGATTTGCTAAAAGATGTTTCTATTCAACAACTCACTTACTTCCGAAAGTTAATACCCGACCCGATCTATTCTACATGGAAACAAAGCATATCCGATAAAAACACCTGCATTAAATTGCTTGGCGCCGGTGGTGGAGGTTTTTTCCTGGTATTTTCGAAAAAAGCACTTAGTGAACTGGATGGTTATAAGCTGATGGAAATTTAATAAATAGAATTACTTCACAGCCCTGTCCGCAACTGGAAATAAATATTTCAAACTGATGGTTTCCCAACGGATCATTATAACTCAGAGTATAGAGAAATGACTATTTTTGAGGCCTTAAAAGTGAAGTTTTGAATAAATACGATGTAATTGTTATTGGCGCAGGCGCTGCCGGGTTAATCGCAGCCGGAAGAGTCGGAGAGCTGGGTGCCCGGGTTCTTGTACTCGAAAAGATGGAGCGTGCCGGCCGCAAGTTGCTCATTACCGGAAAAGGTCGCTGCAATGTTACCAACGAAGCTCCCATTTCGGAGTTTATGAAACACATTTTTCCAAATCCGCGTTCGTTAAAACATGCTTTCAACAACTTCTTTAATAAGGATATTGTATCTATCCTTCAATCGCATGGTGTTGAAACCGTTGTTGAACGTGGCGGGCGTATTTTTCCGGTAAGCGATAAGTCGGCCGACGTGGTTAATGCCCTTCTGAAATATGCCGACTGTAAGCATGTGAATATATCGTATCACGAAAAGGTTGAAGAAATTTTAACCGAAAACCTGCAAGTTAAAGGTGTTGTCACATCGAAAAACGGTCAGAGGCACGAATATCAGTGTAAAAGTGTGATTATCTGCACCGGGGGGAAATCTTACCCTGCAACCGGCTCGGACGGAGATGGATATAAACTCGCCAAATTGCTTGGTCATGGGGTTACAACAGTTTTACCGGCTTTGGTTCCCATCGAAACCGACGGCAACATTGCGCCTGAACTTCAGGGGCTAAGTCTCAAAAATGTAAACGCAAGCATCTGGATTAATGGTAAAAAGGCCAATGAAGAGTTTGGTGAAATGCTTTTTACCCATTTTGGAGTTTCCGGGCCTATTATTCTTACATTGAGTCGTTTTATTGTTCAGGAACTTAATAATGGAAAGAAGCCTGAGCTTTCTATCGATCTCAAACCGGCGCTTGACGACCAGCAGCTCGATACCCGCCTGCAACGCGACCTTAACGAACATGGTAAAAAGCAGGTTGAGAATATTTTTAAGGAATGGCTCCCGTCGAAAATGATTCCTGTTTTTATGAATTTACTGGCTCTGGATGGCACAAAGCTCTGCAACCAGATAACAGGTGCCGAAAGGAAAAAGATCCGCCTCCTGATGAAAGACTTTCGTTTTAAAATAAGCGGTTACCGGTCGTTTAAAGAGGCAATTATTACATCAGGTGGCATAAACACCTCTGAAATAGATTTCAAAACCATGGAGTCAAAAATTGTCAAAAACCTGTACTTTGCCGGTGAGGTAATCGACCTTGATGCCGATACGGGAGGTTATAACCTACAGATTGCCTGGTCGACGGGTTATCTGGCGGGGGAAAGTTGTGGAAAGAGTTGAGGTCACAATCTGTGACCTCAAGTTTTTAAATTCACTTTCGGTCTGTTCAAACATGAAATGATTGGGGAATATATCAATATTTCTTTTCACTGCTTGCTTCAGAGCTTTAGTCTCAACTTCATACAGTTCTGCCAGATCCTGGTCGATCATTACTTTGCCCTCTTATTATAAAAATTTTTTCATTATGGCTTCTTCAGGAAGAGCCATTTCCAATCCATTTTCTTCGTTCATAGCTAACTTTTATTTCAAAAAGTATACTTCAAAAGTTGATATCCTAAATTGTGCCCACAAGAAAAAGGATTTCCCAAACATATTAAAGTTTAATTTTATATATCTCATTGATTGCAAGCTAACTTACTTTCTATTTCCAATCATCAGTGTCAATTGCTCAAGCAGCTCCTGCTCACTTCCACAGCTTACATTTACCAGATTAAAGTTGTCACCTTTGATGGCTTTCCATCGCCAGTCAGTTTGTTGTATGGTTTGGTAGTTTCCATTGTCGTACCACCATGCAGAGTAAAGTTTATCGGCTTGTCGTTCCAACACGGCGGTATAAATACGTTTACCGCTAACTTCGATCTCCCGGATCTTTTTAAACTCATACCCGCTCCCTTTCCAGCAGATCATGGGGTTATGATCGGTTCCATAAAAATAGCGGATAGGCTTAACATATATAAGAACTCCTGATTTCTCATATTTTACAACCTCGTTATCGATAACGGTTTTGGTAAATCCATCCAGTTTTAACTCTGGAATGGATGAGTTAGCAATCATCGGTTGTTTCTCAGAAGTAGCAAGTTTCCCTGTAATGATAGCCGCAAGCAGGAATAGATGGATTATCGCCTTACGGGAGGTCAGTTTTCTTATTCTCCTTGGCTTTATTGCCGAAACCTCCCATGAACCTAGTTTCTTTACAATAAAATAAGTAGGAATGATAACATAAATTACAAGGCAGAGTATTCCGATAAGGTCGTGGGCAGGATTTTCTGGCAGTATCCTGAACATCACCAGCAGCATTATCCTGAAAAGATTACTGATAATGTTCAGCACCAGAACAGATATAACGATCAGTGATACTTTAATAAAGCTGAGATTACGTTTAACAGACCGTTCGAACCAGACCATTATTAGTAAACCAGCCAGAATGGACATTACTATCATTTTTAGTCCCACGCAGGCCGGGTCGACCGTAAACTCACACTGGTCTGTTACCATCACATTTCCTGCAACCTGAATATCCATACCCATGGCCTGAAGCATTTTTCCAACCATTTCCGAGAGACGGAGGCGCACTGCAAAGCCGAAAATGTTGCTGAAATATTTGAAAGCCGGACAGATTAAACCCAGAATAAAAACCGGTAGCCAGTTTATTTTTCCAACAGTATTGTCAATTAAGAATAAAACTGCAAATCCAACGGCAAAAAAGAAAAACGTCGCAACTCCGGTACTTACGCTCAATATTAAAAAACTTATCGCAAACCAGAAAAACCGCAAACCGGACCTGCAACCAGGTTCAATCCTTAGAATATAGGGAAGAAGAACAAGGCTCATCCACAAATTGGCATCGGCAATAATATACCTGCCGAGAAAAAGTGGAATCATTCCCAGGTAAATTACTGCCAGTGCCGCTGTGAAATATATTGATTTTGGAAGTGGGTTCATGATGAAAAGATATAGTCGACGGTCGACAGTCCACTGACCACAGTAAAAAATAAGTTACTGTGAGTTATATGGTTGTTGCTGTCGTCTGTCGACATTTTTATTAAAAAACTACTTTCTTTTTCCTGAAATAGAGAAACAGAGCCAATCCTGCCATCAGAGCAATTAAAAGCCATTCGTGCGGCTCGGGAACTGCTCCCGATGACTTCATGGATGCATTTTTAAGGCTCGTACCTTCGTCTTTTATGTTGAAGCGGTCGTAATCTTTATGTGTTTCGAGCACCACAAGGCTGGTAACCGGCGATACAACATACGCTTTATAAGCATTGCTCACTATGGTTGAGTCCTCAAATCCTGCTTTCAGGTAGTTGGTTCCTATCTGCGCCATTACCTGATTATATGCAAACAGGCGCATCAGATGATCCGGGGCGTTTGATGCGGATTCGTCCTCTTTTTGAATAATCCTGATTCCGGCAGTTTTTACCACCACAGTATTCCAATCTTCCTGGTATGTAGCGAATTTCTTTTCTTTTATTAAAGAGGACAAATATTCCATTTCTCCATAATCGAATTCAAAAGCACGTAACTCCATCAGTGTTTTAATAAATGGAGATGTCTCCTTTCCAAGATTGAAAACCCTGAGTTGAGGTTTATTCAGGAAATAACTTTTTATTTTATCAGAAAACACGGTTTCTGTCAAATCCGACAGATTAGGAGAGGAAGTTGTCCCTTTGGTGATAAGAATGGAGGTTTGAGGGGCCTTAATCTTATAGAACGGGAAAAGACTGAAGTTGAGCCGGCTTAACTCGTCAAACAGCTCGTTGCTGTTGTTACGGGTTACTTTTTTAAGCTTGTCTGTAAATACATATACCTCTCTGTCGCCGGCAATTTCCAGAATTTTGTTGAACTCCGGTTTTGACCAGTTGCTGTTCAAATCCACGTAAATAGTTTGAGGATTGAAGCTGGTGATGTTTTTCACATTCTCTGTTATGGAATACGACTTCCCGTCAAAGCTGAAATTATTTTCCTTCATAGGAGGACACACCAGTGATAATGACCAATCGTGCTTGTATGCACCATCATAAAACCATGTATTGTCTTTCATTTTATCGAAACCACGCGGCAAGTCTAAATCTTCCGTATCGTCCATTGTTACAAGTTGAATGCTTTCATCAGAATGGTTCGTGGCCGGCCCGTCGAACCATATATTTTCGTATTGAAGCCGGTCTCCGGAACGGGTAAGAGGAGCAGTGATACCAATTTTAAACTTCCGGTCTTCATAGGGGGTACATGGGAATACCCTCACCGAAACGGTATTTCCTTCCTGCCAGCGCACCAGCGACGGATCTCTCGATTCTACACCAACAACTGCACGGTAAGCACTGTCGGCTTTATTTTTAGCGGTCAATATTCCTTTCTCTTCTTTCCCGTTTATCCAAAGTGATAATGATGTTACAACACCACCTTCCGGAAGATGAAAAGTGTAAATAGCTTCTTCGGATGGATTCCATAAGTTTCGGGGATTATGACTCCTGATGCTGATGATCTTTTCAGTATACCCAATTCTTAAACTCTGGAATAGCCTCACATTGGTGATAACATGCGAAGTCCTGAGGTCGTCGCCATTCCATAGTCGCTCCTGGGCATGATGACGCGAGTCGTACATGGACTCGAGGATGTTAATACGGTCGGTTATTTCACTTCTTGGATTTCCGCAGAAAAAAGTCGAAATCATAATCAAAGGATCATGCTTTCGGGCTTCGTTATAACTACGGGAGGGGCGGTCGAAAATTCCCCACTCCAGTTCGTCGGGAGCGGCCGTGTATACCAGTCCGGCTTTCATCAACTTTTCGGTAACCGAATTTTTAGGTAGCTGTTGTGCCATATACACCCATGCTGGTAATTCACTCTTTTCGTCCAGCAAAATTCTGTCGTTTGCTTTCGTTATAACCGAGTTAACGTTTGTCCACCTGACAGTAAAAGCAATAACGAACAATAACGAAAAAATTATACCTGAAGAAAAACTCATGAGAGGAACCTTTTTGCGGTTATCGCTCCGGCACATAAACATGATAACTGTAATTATAAATGCGGCTGGAACAAATACATGGAGCGAAAGTCCCAGTACAAAAAAGCCGATAACACCCAGCGCAAACAAAGGAAGCAGGTATATGACGAGATATAAGAACAGCACAAACCCTGTCCCCAAAATAAAGAATAGTATGCTACGGATCCAGGCCGGGAACTGGTCCTTAAAAAACATCAGAATCATTGCCAGAGAGTGTATTACCAGCAGAATCTGCAACCATAGGGTGGAGTTCTCAAAAACGGTCATTTCGCGGTTAAGTGAATAAGCGCTGATAAGACATAAGATAAGATGAAGAAAACCATACTCGATACTTGCTTTTACATCATCGGCATAGAAGTATTTGATCTTTTTGAACCACAGCACAAAAAAGTATATCACGCTGATAATGTAATTAGCTAAAAAAACAGTTGATTCCATTTTTGAACTAGCTCCTGCTAAATCCAGTTCGGGTAAAAGAAAAAAGAATAAGGACAAAATAAGGAGTATCAGTCCAAGACTGAACACGCCATCCCCTGCGATTTTGTTGATAATGGATTTCATGTTAATTAATTTAAAAGTTCTTTGTAATTCAAAGTTTAAATATAAAAAAATTTATTTATGCGTTTTTATTAGTGCTTCCAGTGCGTTTAAATGTTGAGTAAAGGCTTTGCGGCCTTCTTCGGTGGCAAAATAGGTGGTGTTGGGCTTCTTCCCGATAAATTGTTTTGTAACCTCGACATACTTTTGTTTTTCGAGGGCGGCAATATGGCTGGCCAGGTTACCATCTGTAAGTTCGAGCATTTCCTTCAGTTCCGAAAACTCTATCTTTTCATTCACCATCAGCACCGACATTATTCCCAGCCGTATGCGGCTTTCGAATGCCTTATTCAGTTTGGAAATATCACTGTTCATCGCTCGTACTTAATATACAGAATAATGCCATAAACAATATGCAACACGCCGAAACCGAAGGCCCAGAACAATAAACCGTAACCAAGCCAGATGGAGGAAAGCAAACCAAGCATTATTTCAAGGAGACCCAAAATGCGGATGTCGCTATAAGTATATTTACTTGTGTTAAAAAGTGCCAATCCATAAAAGAGTAACGTTGCCGGTGCAATCAGGCCAATAAACCCGTGATATAGCATTACAAGGCAGAAAAACCCGCCTGACGCCAATGGCACCATCATGTTTACGGTTACCCGCTTTGCCATATTGTCCCAAACTTTAAGGCCCTTTTTACGAGCTTTGCGAACCGACAGAAAAACAGCAACCGTTAACGATGCAAACAGAACGAGCAAGGCATCTGTAAAAAAAAAAGTATAAAAATCCATCTCCGAATTACGAACTCCCGAATGCAGATAATTATATTCCGAAGGTTCGAAGAGTTTCAGCTTCAGATAATAATATGCCGCGCCAGCCCCAATTAATGCGAAAACACCGGCAAACACGCCTGCCAGTCCGTTTAAAGAAATAAACCGTGTGGACCGCTCCATCATGGAACGAATCTCGGTGAGGGTTTCAAGAGGTGAATTAGTATTCATAAAAAGTACTTTGATGCGCAAAGTTACAAATGCAATTTGAAAATGCAAATTTTTTGAGAAGAAATTTAATCAGTATAATGACTGAATTAAACTTCTCTTCCTAAACTTAGGCGACGTCGGTCTCCCAAAAGGCAATCTCAAGCTCCGGTCGCGATCCATGGAAGATTTACGAATAAAAGAGATGCGTTCTTTCTCCCCTCTCCAAGTGGAGAGGGGCTGGGGGGAGAGGCCTTAAACTTTTTCTTAAAACCTTATACTCGATACTTTTTTAGCTTTCATCCTGAATAATCTTATCTTTGCAAAAATTTTTTAAAAAACTGATTTTAATAATAGGAATTTTCATCAATAGGAATATATGAACCCGAATGAACTTAGTGAACAGGAGTTAATACGCAGGAATTCGCTCGAAGAGTTGCGCAAAATTGGAATTGAGCCTTATCCGCATGAAGGATGGCAGGTAAATGCCACAACAACCGAGATTCTTGCCAATTTCAAACCTGAACTAAATAATTACCAGGAAGTTTCGGTTGCCGGACGCATTATGAGCCGTCGCATTATGGGCAGCGCCTCTTTTGCCGAAATTCAGGATCAGAACGGACGTATCCAGATTTATGTTAAACGCGACGATATTTGCCCGGGCGAAAATAAAGATCTCTATAATACGGTTTTCAAGAAACTGCTCGATATTGGCGACTTTATCGGAATCAAAGGCTTTGTTTTCGTTACCCAGATGGGAGAAACTTCCATCCACGTTCAGGAACTGAAAGTTCTGAGTAAATCAGTCAGGGTTCTGCCTATTGTGAAGGAAAAGGATGGTAAGTTATTCGATGCTTTTACCGATCCGGAACAGCGTTATCGTCAGCGTTATGTCGATTTGGTTGTTAACCCGCAGATAAAGGATGTTTTTATAAAACGTACCAAAATCATCAACACACTGCGCGATTTTTATAATTCCAAAGGATATCTCGAAGTAGAAACTCCAATTCTGCAGCCAATTCCAGGAGGTGCAACCGCCCGTCCGTTTACCACACATCATAATGCATTGGATATTCCTCTTTACATGCGTATTGCAAACGAGTTATATCTGAAACGCCTCATTGTTGGCGGTTTCGATGGTGTATACGAATTTGCCAAGGATTTTCGTAACGAAGGTATGGACCGCACTCATAATCCCGAGTTCACCGTTATGGAAATTTACGTGGCTTACAAGGATTATAACTGGATGATGGATTTTACCGAAGAAATGCTTGAGCGTGTTGCCATCGCGCTTCATGGAACCACCCAGGTTCAGTTGGGCGATAAGGTGATCGACTTCAAACGTCCTTTCAAACGGATAACCATGATCGATTCTATTAAGGAACATACCGGTATCGACATCAACGGAATGGACGAAGACCAGTTGCGCGATGTTTGTAAAAAACTCAATATAGAAGTTACCCCGTCCATGGGTAAAGGAAAACTGATAGATGAAATTTTTGGCGAAAAGTGCGAGGCAAGCTACGTTCAGCCTACTTTCATTATGGATTATCCGGTTGAGATGTCGCCGCTCTGCAAAAAGCACCGCAGCAACCCCGAACTTACCGAACGTTTCGAGCTGATGGTGAACGGAAAAGAGCTTTGTAATGCTTATACCGAGCTTAACGATCCTATCGATCAGTACGAGCGCTTCCGGGATCAGCTTGCCCTTTCAGAAAAAGGCGACGACGAAGCTATGTTTATCGACCTCGACTTTGTTCGCGCCCTTGAATACGGTATGCCACCAACCTCGGGAATGGGAATGGGTATCGATCGTTTAACCATGGTTATGACCAATCAGCCGAGCATCCAGGATGTACTTTTTTTTCCTCAGATGCGCCCTGAGAAAAAAGTTAAAAAAGAAGACGATACCACAGCATTTCAGGAAATGGGTATTCCTCAGGACTGGATAACTGTGCTTCAGAAAATGGGGTTAACAGCCAGTCTTATAAAGGAAATGAGTCCGGGTAAATTGCATAACGATTTGTGCGGCTTCAATAAAAAAAATAAATTAGGTTTTGCAAATCCCTCAC
This sequence comes from Bacteroidota bacterium, assembly GCA_023429135.1. Taxonomy (GTDB): domain Bacteria; phylum Bacteroidota; class Bacteroidia; order Bacteroidales; family JAAUTT01; genus JAAUTT01. The sequence goes on from JAEYWD010000024.1 coordinate 127,481, forward strand.
AGGATGAGGTGAAAGGATGGCTGAGCAAATAATTTTGTTCGCTATCGGTTATTTTGTAATTTGGACAAAACGAAAGGATGAAGGAAGATTTGAAATTTGCTGTTATTGGAGGAGGAAGCTGGGCAACTGCATTGGCTCATATCGTTTTGCAAAACAGAAATCATATAAACTGGTATGTTTACGAAACTGAGATTATCGACCATCTCAAGCTTCACAAAAACAATCCGCTCTATTTAAGCTCGCTGGAATTTAATCCCGGGCAGATAACTTTTTATAACGATATCAAACAGGTAGTTAAGGATTCGGATATTATTCTGATGGTTGTCCCATCGGCCTATATTAAAGGCACAATGGGAACGGACGATATCGATTTCAGTGGTAAAACGTTTATAAGTGCCGTTAAAGGCATTATCCCCGAAGATAACTTGACTGTTACCCAATATTTCGCTAAACGATATAACATTCCCGACGACAGACTGGTAGTAATTTCAGGCCCCAGTCATGCTGAAGAAGTTGCCATGCAGCGTCTTACCTATCTCACTGTTGGCTCATCGAATAGTGAACTTGCTGAGGATATTGCCGAGAATATCAAATGTAGCTTTGTTAAAACTATAATTTCGAGCGATGTTACTGGTATTGAATACGTTGCTGTATTGAAAAATATCTATGCTCTGGCAACAGGAATAGCACATGGACTAGGTTATGGCGATAATTTCATTGCTGTCCTGGTTTCGAATGCTGTACGCGAAATGAAACGCTTCCTGAACAATGCCTACAAAGGTACAACCAAACGGAAGATCCACCACAGCGTTTATCTTGGCGACCTGCTGGTAACTGCCTATTCTCAGTTCAGCCGTAACCGGACTTTCGGAACAATGATCGGGAAAGGCTATTCGGTTAAATCTACAATGCTCGAAATGAATATGGTAGCCGAAGGATATTATGCTGTGGCCTGTCTCAGGGAAATTAACAAGGAGCACAATGTAAACATGCCCATTGCCGACGCTGTTTACAATATTTTGTATGAAAGATTTTCACCTTCTATTGAAATGCGTATCTTAACCGAAAAACTTCAATAAAGGGGAACCGTTTATTATAAAAGCTTATTATTCAACTTAAAAAATTTACGCCATGCTCAACATTGTATTATTTGGCCCTCCGGGTTCTGGAAAAGGTACTCAAAGTACAACCCTGATCGAGAAATATAACCTGGTTCATCTTTCTACAGGAGACATTTTACGTGGAGAAATTGCTGCTCAAACTCCGCTTGGACTTGAAGCCAAGAAGAAAATGGATAAAGGCGAGCTGGTTCCCAACGAAGTTGTAATTGGCATGATTGGCAATAAACTTTCGGCAAATCCCGGTGCCAACGGTTTTATTTTCGACGGATTTCCCCGTACAACCGCTCAGGCCGAGGCACTTGACAAACTTCTTACCGAAAAGGGAACTTCTATCACAGTAATGCTGGCTTTGGAAGTTGAAAAAGAAGAACTTGTAAAACGTTTGCTGAACCGCGGAAAAGATTCGGGTCGTGCTGATGACCAGGATATAAATGTAATCGAAAACCGCATTGCCGTTTACAACAAGGAAACAGCCGTTGTGGCCGATTATTATAAAAAACAGGGTAAATTCACCCCAATCCATGGCATGGGTGCTGTTTCGGAAATTTTCGACCGCTTAAGCGCTGCTATTGATAAAGCTAAGAAGTAACACAGCGAATGTCGGATACTAATTTTGTAGATTATATAAAGGTTTTTGTGCGCTCCGGAAACGGAGGGCCTGGTTCTGTGCATTTCCGCCGTGAGAAGTTCGTTCCGAAAGGAGGACCTGACGGTGGAAATGGCGGAAATGGCGGACACGTGATTGTGCGTGGAAACTCTCAGATCTGGACACTTATTCATTTGAAATACCAGCGCCATATTTTTGCCGAAAATGGTGGTAATGGCATGGGCGCTAACTGCACCGGTGCCGACGGTAAAAACGCCATCATTGAAGTACCACTTGGAACGGTTGCCAAGGACGGCGAGACCGGCGAAGTGCTTTTTGAGATCACCCAGGATGGCGAAGAAAAATTGCTGGCCAAGGGTGGTCGTGGCGGCCTGGGAAACACCTATTTTAAAACCGCCACAAATCAAACACCCCGTTTTGCACAGCCTGGCGAGCCTTGCGAAGAGGGCTGGCGCATTCTTGAATTAAAAATCCTTGCCGATGTTGGATTGGTTGGATTTCCCAATGCCGGAAAATCAACGCTGTTATCGGTAGTTTCGGCAGCAAAACCTAAGATTGCCGATTATGCATTTACAACCCTGGTGCCTAATATTGGCATTGTACCTTATCGCGATAGCAAATCCTTTGTAATGGCCGATATTCCGGGAATTATCGAAGGAGCCCACGAAGGGAAAGGACTGGGATTACGTTTCTTAAGGCATATCGAACGAAACTCCATGCTTCTGTTCCTTATTCCTGCCGACAGCGCCGATATTACCAAAGAATACCAGGTGTTGCTGAATGAACTTGAACAGTTCAACCCGGAATTGTTGGATAAGAAAAGAATTCTGGTGATAAGTAAATGCGACCTGATAGATAAGGAACTTGAGGATGAAATGCGGAAAAATATCCCACCGCTGCCTTGTGTTTTTATATCAGCCATTGCCAATAAAGGAATTACCGAACTTAAAGATCTCATCTGGAAAGAACTCAATAGTTAATGGATTCACTCGTACAGGCTGATCAGTCATTTTTTCTCTATCTCAACAGCTTCCATTCTTCGTTTTGGGATCCAATAATGGTATTTATAAGCGGAAAGATTTCCTGGGTGCCCTTTTACCTGGTATTAATCTGGTTTTTGATTAAAGAGCGGAAAAAGAAAATCTGGGTGTCTCTGCTGGTTATAGCCTTAATGGTTGCAGCTACTGATCAGTTTTCTGTTTTTATTAAAGATTCGGTTCAGCGATTGCGGCCCTGTCACGAAGAATCCTTAAAGTCGTTGGTGAATGTTTTAAAAGGCTGCGGCGGGCGGTACGGATTTGTTTCGTCGCATGCTGCCAATTCGTTTGGTGTAGCTATGTTTTTCGCTTTGTTTTTCAGAAAACACCGGTGGGCAGGAATTTTGCTAATGATGTGGGCATTGCTGGTATCTTATAGCCGAATTTACCTGGGCGTTCATTATCCTGGCGATATCCTGGGCGGAGCTGTGCTGGGAGTAATTTTAGGATTGCTCTTTTATGCGTTGGATAAATGGCTATTGCTGAAAATCTATCATAGGAATCCTTAGAGTTCAACACAAAGCCACAAAGACACAAAGCTTTTATTTGAAATTTCTTCGTGTCTTTCTGTCTTCGTGTTCTAAAAAATCAACTCCTATACTTTTTAAACAGCGACACCACTATGTGTCCGCCAAAACCAAAAGTGTTGTTAATGGCTACATTCACTTCTTTTTTCACACTCTTGTTAGGCGTGAGATTTAGTGCTGGATTGATCACCGGGTCTATTTCTTCGATATTAATAGTTGGAGGTATGATGCCATTATAAATCGACAACACGGTTGCAATTCCTTCCACAGCACCGGCGGCTCCCAAAAGGTGCCCAGTCATGGATTTGGTACCACTTACATGAAGTTTGTCGAGGCTCTTTTCAAAAACCTTACTGATGGCAATGCATTCGCTCGGATCACCAATAGGTGTTGAGGTTGCATGGGCATTTACATAATCCACATCTTCGGGTTTCAGTCCGGCTTCTTCAATGGCATCGCGCATGGCAGTCACGGCACCCTCGCCTTCGGGATGCGGAGCGGTAATGTGGAATGCATCCGAAGCACAGCCATAGCCTCCAATTTCGCAATAAATCTTAGCGCCACGCTTCAGGGCATGTTCCAGATCTTCGAGCATTAAAACTCCCGCACCTTCTCCCATTACAAATCCATCGCGGTTTTTATCAAACGGTCGCGATGCTGTTTCTGGCGAGTCATTTCTTTCGGATAATGCTTTCAGGGAGTTAAAACCACCAATGGAAGTCTGTGTGATAGGAGCTTCGGAACCTCCGGCGAGAATCACGTTTGCCTTGCCAATTCTTATCAGGTTAAAAGCTTCGGTGATGGCGTTGTTGGACGATGTACATGCTGACACCGTTGAATAACTGATTCCCTTCAACCCATACTTGATCGAAATTTGTCCCGATGCAATGTTTGGAATCATTTTAATGATAAAGAAAGGGCTAAAACGTGGAATATTGCCATTTTTAAGGTACGAGGAATATTCTTCTTCAATGGTTTGGATGCCACCTACGCCTGTTGCCCATAGAACACCTATTTTATTTACATCGCAGGCTTTGAGATTGATTCCTGAATCTTTCATACAATCGTCCACTGCCGCGAAGGCATACTGTGTAAAAGGATCCATTTTGCGGGCTTCGGATCTTTCGAGATAATTCTGAGGATCGAAACCTTTCAGTTCGCAGGCAAATTTTGTTTTGAAGTTTGTGGTATCAAATTTTGTGATCGGGGCGGCACCGCTTTTCCCGGCTACCAAACTATCCCATAACTCCTTTACTGAATTTCCTATTGGCGTTATGGCGCCCATCCCCGTTACAACTACTCTTCTCATTTTCTAACTTATTTATTGATAAAAGCAAATTAAGGTCTTAAATCTTCCAGAATTGCCTGGTAAATAATTTTAAAGTCTGTTTTATCCAGAATTCTTGCCAACTGTAATCCGGCCACCAGACTGGATAGAATTAATAGAGCCCTGTCGCGGGCTTCTCCTTTAAAAGCGAAAATATTCTTTTCTCTGCCCGAGACAAGAATTGCGGTTAACCATGCAACTATAGATTCTGTCATCTTTTTAAGCTCAACCCGGGTTGGTTCATTCAGCGATTCGACATTTGGTCCCAGCGAACCCACTATGCAAAGCTTCTCTTCCCTGTTGCTCTTAACGTAAATTTTCATAAAAATTTCGAGCTGGTGCAACTCCTCAAAGCCACGGTTCTGCATATTCTGAATCATCTCTTCGAAGCGCTGGATATTGGTTTTCACAATGCTTGTACCAAGGTTCTCCTTCGAAGGGAAATAGTAATGAACGGCGGCATTCTTTATGCCCAGTTCCGACGAAATATCCTGGTAACTGAAGGCATTGTACCCGCGGGTACGGATAAGGTCCTCGCCCAGTTCCATTATTTTTTCTCTTGTTACCGACATAAATAATATTTTCAATAAGTTGCGACAAATATACTTACTAATAAGTAAAATTCAAAATAAAATCTGTAGAAGTATAACGATAAAGCAACTTTAGTAGTTGCGAAACAAAATTGGGTAAAAAGGAGTAAAAGCATCAACCCAAAACGTTTAGTTATGACCAATAAAATCAAAATCATTGCATTTGCAACCGCCATTGCAGGTATTATTGCAGAAACTCTGGCTTTTACCAGCTTTAACACCGAGGCATGGATAAGAACCCTATATAATATCAAAGGGATATTTTCCAGTCTGAGCCTTAGTTTTTTTAAATTCGATTTCCTTTATCATCATACCCAAACGGGTATAAGTTCGAATTTTGTAAACCTCTTTTTCTATACCCTGCTTTTGATTGGTGCTATTCTGTATACCACGTCAAAACAAATAGAAACACGATTGTTGCGCTTTGTCTTCTCCATTGTGCTTGTTTCCCAGACGTTCTTTATTGTTTCCACATTTATTTCACCATTTGTTTATTGGAAATATTTGAAAGATCAGAATTTCTGGTGGGCCTGGTGGATTCTAAACCGGGGTATTAATGCCGGTTGGATATATCTTTCGCTTTATGTGATAAAATATACTAAAAAAGAACCCGATATAACATACAAGGAATTAAACGGTCATCAACTCTCCCAGTTCAATTTTGCCTCAAACTGGCAGCGCTTGTTTCATCTTTTTATCGATACCTATCTTTGTTTTCTAGTTTTCTCTGTTTTTATCTACACATTTGGAAATGAGTATGTAGTTAAAGTTGAATCCATTTTGGGAGAGAGAGGATTGCTCTATGTTTTCCTCATAACTTTTCGTCTTGTATATTATCCTTTCTTTGAAATATTACTTGGTGCAACACCGGCAAAACTGCTTACCGAAACCCGCGTAATTACCCAGGACGGCAACAAAGCATCTGCCGGAACTATTGCTCTGAGAACTCTTTGCAGGTTTATCCCTTTCGAACCTTTTTCGTTTTTTGGTGCCGGCGGTTGGCACGATACGATTACCAAAACCGAGGTAGTCCGTGAAGTAAGAACCGGGGTAAAAGGGCGATGGTATCTCCTGATTTTTCCTGCATTTATACTGATTGGTCTTGGTATTTATTTTGGTAACGAAGCTTATGAAGATTACCAGTATCGCAAAAAAAGGGAAGCAGAACATCAGCTTAAGATAAAGGAGATTGAAAATTCTCTGAATCAAATCACCACCAATGATTTGATACAGATTGAAGAACCAAATTCTTACGACTCAAAAGAAATTTACCTGAAGGTGGAAGAGATAGCTAAAGAGGAGTTGGTTGTTGCCGTACTTGAAAAAGAAAACGACTACAATGAGTCGGTTTACAGCGTAGAAAAGTTGTACAACCAAAACAAAAATTATCTTTCAACCATTCCTATCAAAATAAATGATCTGAAAAAGGCTTATACATCCGATTACGACCTGTATCGCCGCGATAAGCGTGAAGGTGTTGCACTGCTTATGGACAACCGTAAATTCGAAATCAGGAGGATAGAAAAGTTTAATTGCCCCATTATCAAAGTGGGAGGAGTGGAATACGTGAGGGACAGCACTATCGAAATGAGCTTCTTTAATAGCGGCTGGCCTGCAGATCTGGTTGAAATTGAAAATATTGAGGGCGGCGTAGAATGGCAAAATCAATTGCCTGAGCATATTCAAACAATTACGAGCGACGAATATCCTAACTTTTATATCGTAGGTGTTGGATATAAAAAGGATGAGAGACTAAAATTCAGAATAGTACTGCGCGATTCCTTAGACAAACGTCACAGCTTTATTATTGAAAAGTTAAAAGATACTAACATTGTTACCAGGGAATGAGTTACAGCCCTCGGTTTAGCTTACAAGTTTATCAGTCGAACCTCTTTTTGTACTTGTGACAATAAGGAGTTCCGTTTCCTTTTGTATAATACTGCTGATGATAATCTTCGGCTTTCCAGAACATGCTTGCTGGCGTAACCTTTGTAACCATGTTCAGACCTTTTTTCTCCAGAATATCGATCAGACTGTCGGCAATGGCCTTTTGTTCCATAGTGAGAAAAAAAACTTCCGATCGGTACTGATCGCCAATATCGGGTCCCTGCTTGTTTAATTGGGTTGGGTCGTGAATCTCGAAGAAAAGCTTTGCCATTTTTTCATAACTTGTCTTTTTAGGATCGAAAACCACCCGCAATGCCTCGGCATGTCCGGTTTTCTTATAGCTCACGTCCTTGTAGGTTGGTTTATCGGTGCTACCGCCAATGTATCCCACTTCAGTCGAAATTACACCTGGAGCCTCCTGAAAATAATATTCAACTCCCCAGAAACAGCCTCCGGCAAAAATGGCAGTATCGGTTTTAGCGCTTTTATCTGTGTGTGCCGGGATAAACTGAAGTGAAACCGAATTTACGCAATGGCGCACATTTTTATCGGTATATCCTTCGCCCCTGAAAACATGTCCCAAGTGGGCCCCACAGTTTTTGCAGGTAATTTCAACACGGAATCCATCGGCATCTACCGATTGTTTTACAGCCCCTTTAATTTCATCGTCGAAGCTGGGCCAGCCGCAATCGGATTTAAACTTATCGTCCGAGCGGTACAGCAATGCTCCGCAATATTTGCAGGCATAAGCGCCTTTTTCGTAAAAGTTATTGTAAGCACCGGTAAAAGCCCTTTCGGTGCCTTTGTTCAGGATTACCCGCGACTCCTCCTCTGTTAAATGTCTTCCGCGAACATCTTTGTTTATAGAGCTTTTTTGCTGGGTGCAGGCGCTTATACTAACACCAAGCAGTAGTATTATGATGAGATTCTTTTTCATTTTCCTTGCTTTTGATAAAGCATAAACACAAAAACCGTGAGAAAGATCGGCGTCAATTCATAAAAAACATTAAATGGAAAGGGATAACGGGAAATGAAGAGATTCACGCAGAAATTGGGTGATAAATTTTACTTCATGAAAGGTATGGTGAAATAGAATGTTGTTCCTTTATTGAGCTCCGATTCCAGCCATATTTTCCCGCCCAAAAGTTCTACATAAGTTTTGGAAATAGAGAGTCCAAGGCCGGCACCTCTCGAGCTTTTGGTAAGGTTATTATCAACTCTCCAGAATCTATCAAATATTTGTTCGTGATGTTCTGAATTAATTCCCATACCTGTATCGGTCACAAAGAAGGTAAGGGTTTCTTCCTTAAGCGTGTAACCATATGTAACGCTGCCACTTTCGGTAAATTTGATGGCATTGCTGATAAGATTGGATAAAACCTCAAGGAACTTGGTTTCGTCCGTTTCAACAATAGCTTCCTCGTCAGGTAAACCTTTTGAATATCCGAATTTCAGATGCTTGAAATTTGCGTTGGCGAGATGTTGTTGGTAGAGGATTTCTATAATTGGGTTAATGGCTACATTGCTGTAATTAATTTTAACCTGTCCGGCTTCAATGGTGGCAATATTGATGATGTCGGAAATAATCATAAGCAGTTGATTACTGCTTTGAGAGATTATCTGGTAATAGCTTTCTCTTTTTTCATCTGTTAATCCGGGATCGTTCAGCAGGCCCGAAAAACCCACAATAGCATTTAAGGGAGTACGGATTTCGTGAGAAATATTGTTTAAAAAAGCAGTTTTAAGATTATCACTCTGTTCAGCTTTTTCCTTTGCTTCAATAAGCTGTTCTTCAACTTTTTTCTGATCAGTAATATTGGTTGTAATTCCAACCATTCCCAATATATTACCTTCAGGAGTTTTAATAGGAACTTTGGAAACCAGGAGCCATATTTTTTCACCATTGGGTCCCCATCCTAGTTCAACGTGGTTTATTATGGCTTCCCCTTTTTCTATTATCTTCTTTTCGTCTTCCAAAAAGTTTTTAGCCTCTTCTGGCAAAAACACTTCAAAATCAGTCTTCCCGATAATATCGATGTTATCATTGCGGCCGTTTCTTTTCATATGACCCTTAACTGATTCAATGTGTAAAGGGTTGGCAATCATTTTCCGGTAATTAATATCCTTGATAAAAACACCGCTGGGCAGACTGTCAATAAGCGTCCTCAAAAGAGTTCTCTCTTTAATAAGCTCTTCCTTGACCTGAATTCGTTCCGTTATATTTCGGCAAAGCATGATTATCTGATCCAGGTTTTTCAGATTTACCCTGCATGCATTTATTTCTACGGGAATTTTATTTCCGTTTGGATGGTTGAATACTATTTCTGCTGTATGAACGGTAGTGTCATCGTAACATTTAATAATAAGCTTACGGTATTTTTCATAGTCATCCGTAGAAGTATTCTTTTCAAGGGTTTTTCCCATAATCTTGCTTAAAGAGGAGGTACCGGTCATGTGCGCAAACTTCATGTTGGCATCGAGAATCTTCCCATCTTTATCGGTAACGACATATCCGGTATCGGTGGCTTCAATAACTCTGCGGTATTTTTCTTCGCTTTCTTTCAGATTGGTTTCAGCTATTTGCCTGAGTTCGGATTCCCTGACAATAATTACCGCCTTTATCCCATAGTACGAAAGTATTATACCGCCTATGAACACTATTGCCAGTATTATCAGTAATCGGTTCCGGAAATCGATAAGTGATGCAGTAATTTCATCTTCAGAGTAAGTAATCACTAATGACCAGTAAGTATTGTTAATTCTTACCGGAAGATAATAAGCAAAATTCTTATTATTTTGAGAGAGCTCTTGAAACGATGAAATACCTTCTTTCCCTTGTCGCATGGAATCTACAACCCTTGAAATATCCTTATGGGAAATATGCAGCGGTTTTCCGATGTGATCCTTTTCCTTGCAGAATAATTCAATGCCATCGCGGCTTAACATCATGGCAAAGCCCGATTTCCCAATTTTAATCTCGGAAAGAATACTTTTTGTGAGCTTTTCAAAATCGAGCAATAAAGCAATGGAGCCATTATATTTTTCGTCCACAAAGACAGGATAATGGATAACTACTGCCTGATAGCCCTGAACAGTTTGAAAAACATCGCTCACTACAGGTTGATGGTCGGAAAGAATTTGAATCATGTGCTTTTGCTTCGAAATGTCTCTGCCTTTTGCGCGGGAATTTTCAGGAAGGGTGAAAGTAATTTTTCCAACAGAATCGGTGCGGGTTATACCCTTGAGCTCTTCGCTTAAGAACCCCGTAAGCTTAAGCATGTCCTCTTTTCCGGCAGTATTAACTTTTATAACATTCGGGTCCTTAGCCAGGTAGTAAAGAACATTGTTCCATTTGCTGAATAATTGTTCGAAATTTTTAGAGGCGAGATGAGCATGAATTTTCTGATGGCCAATAATTTCCTGTATTTTGTTTTTCTTTTCAATCTTATAGAAATAATTAAAAAGAAAGGCACAGATGATCCAAAGTATTACAATGCTAAATATCCAGTAAATTAAACGCATCCTCATAATACCTAAGTTAGGTCTTAGTAAAGTTAAGTGGATTATTGAAATAATATTATTTTAGGATTCAGATTTTTGCACGAAATTTCATGCTACCGATGGTAATAATGATCACCCCTGCGATAGCGGTAATTCCTCCCAAAAGCTGATGAAGGAGTGGAAAAAGTCCGAAGAAAAACAGTGAAATTATCAGTACTATAAAGCTTCGCGTACTTTGAATAATCATGGTTTTGGAAGCTTCGATGTATTTAAAGGAATTGTATTGCAGAACGGCTCCTATAAAGGGTCCTGCAAAGGATCCCAGCGCTGCAAAAAGGAAAGATTGAGGGGAAATAGAAAACGATCTGCCGGTGACCAGCATTAAAATCAAAAACAGCCCTGCAAGGTAAATAGTGCGGTTAAAGGATAATATTGCCGGATCGTAGGCTTTTATCTGCCGTTTGGCAAGTGTTATGCCTAAGGATGCAAAAAAAGACGCCAGTACTGCGAAATGCGATCCATAAATAAAAAGATTAGAGAACGAAAAAGTTCCGGAATAACTTACAAGTACTGCACCCAAAATGGCCAGCATCATGCCGGCAACTTCCACACGGTTAAACTTGTCGTGTAGAAATACTATTCCCATTATAGTTACAAATATGGGAGTACACGTATCGAGAAACGAAACAATGGTGGGATTTTCAATCACCTTCACTCCTTCAAAGAAAAAATAGGCGGCAGTCATTTCCATCAGTCCTATAACTGCAAGAACTACCTTCTGACGGGATGTGTAAGTGAAGTAAAGACGAAATTTTTTGGTGGAAAGGGTATAAATCAGATTATAGCTGAAAGCCGAAAGAAACCAGAAGAACCCGAAAACAAACAAATCGGTTTCCCGCAGCGCCGCCTTACTGAAAATATAAACATTGGAAACCGCAATGGCCGATAGCGCTGCAAAAAAATATCCTTTACGTTTGGGCGAGTTTAAAAATTGTTTCATTTAACTTAGGAGTTTAGGTATTAGGTAAATAGGTTTTAGGGGTTCTGTATTTCCTAACCCCTAAAACCCTAATGCCTAGACCCCTATTAAAGTCTTGCTTTAATTTTTTTGGTTTCTTCTTCAAAACCTGGTTTTTCGAGCAAGGCAAACATATTTTTCTTGTAAGCCTCAACTCCCGGCTGGTCGAAAGGATTTACGCCAAGCATATAACCGCTTATACCGCAACCAATCTCGAAGAAATACAGTAACTGGCCGAGATAATATTCATTCAGTTTAGGCAGTTCAATACGGATGTTGGGAACGCCGCCATCCACGTGAGCAAGCATAGTTCCAAGTTCTGCCTGACGGTTTACTTCATCAACACGTTTTCCCGAAAGGAAATTCAGCGTATCGAGGTTTTCAGGATCGTTAGGAACAACCACATTGTATTCGGGTTTGGCAATCGAAATTACTGTTTCGAAGATAATACGCAACCCTTCCTGAATATACTGACCCATCGAGTGCAGGTCGGCAGTGAAGGTAACACTTGCCGGAAAAATGCCTTTATTTTCCTTGCCTTCGCTTTCGCCGTAAAGCTGTTTCCACCATTCCGAAACATAAACAAGTTTAGGATTATAGCTTGCTAAAATTTCAACGGTTTTACCAGCCTGGTATAATGCGTTACGTGCGGCAGCATAAGCAGCAGCAGGGTTTTTTTCGATACTTGTTTCGGTGGTGCAGATTTTTTCCAGATCTACAGCTCCTTTTACAAGCTCGCGGATATTAAAACCGGCAGCAGCAATGGGAATTAAACCTACCGGGGTGAGAACAGAATAACGGCCACCAACGTCATCGGGAATTATAAAGGTTTTATATCCTTCCTGAGTAGCCAGGGTGCGGAGTGCGCCTCTTTTCTCGTCGGTAATGGCAATGGTAAGTTCTTTGGCTTTGGCTTTTCCAACTTTGGCTTCCAGGTGGCTCTTCAGAATACGGAAAGCAAGTGCTGGTTCAGTGGTAGTTCCCGATTTGGAAATAACTACAATGCCGTAAGTTTTCTGATTTAACACTTCAATCAATTCGTGCAGGTAGTCTTCGCCAATATTTTGGCCTGCAAAAACGATGTGAGGAAATGCATTGTTTCCTTTCAACAAAGAAAAATTATGCGATAATGCTTCGATAACCGATTTGGCACCCAGGTAAGAACCGCCAATTCCAACTACAACCACCACCTCAACTTTTCCCTTGTACGAAAGAGCTGCTTTTTCAATTTCGTCGAGCGTTGCGGTGGTGATTGATGAAGGAAGGTTTACCCATCCTAAGAAATCGTTTCCTTTTCCGGTTTTGTTTTTAAGAGCTGCAATATGTCCGGCTACTTGTTTTTCGAAGTTGCTAACGGCATCTTTCGAAACAAATCCCGCAATTTTATCAATATTGATTTTTAAATTTTCCATATGTTTATTTATTAGCATTCATGGAGATTTGAGTTGCTTTCAGCAAACTTTATAAATATCTTCAAGATTACGGCCGTAGCCATTGTAATCCAGTCCAAACCCAACGATAAAATCATTGGCTATTTCAATACCCACATAATCTATCTTCAGGTTTTTCTGATACGACTGAGGTTTGAACAGCAGGGAGGCAATTTTCATCGAAGCCGGATTCTGTTTCTTTAACTCGGCAAATAAATGCGAAAGTGTTGTACCTGTGTCAACAATATCTTCAAGAAGAATAACATGCTGACCTTCAATTTTTTCGCTCAGACCTATCACATCTATCACGTTTCCGGTTGTAGCATCGCCCGAGTAGGATTTTACTTTAATGAAACTGATGCGGCACTGCAGGTTTATTTTCTTCATCAGTTCGGCGGTAAACATAAACGAACCATTCAGAATGCTGATGAACAAAACGTCCTGATCTTTATAATCACTGTTAATTTGATTTGCCAGGTTTTCAACTGCTCTTTTTATATGCAGCCCAGCCAATGCCAGCCTGAATTCCTTATCGAGTATTTTAATTTTTTTCATTGAAGATCAACTTTCATTTAAAGGCTGCGAAATTATCAAATAAAAAACTATTTTTATTTATTGAAAAAAAATAAACGCAAATATACACATAATCAATTGATTTGAACTATATTTAAACAATCAAGATTTTATAGGTACCAACCAGCCTAATTCAATACTATGATGCAGAAATACCAACTAGCTTTTATTCTTGGATTTTTTTACCATACAGTTTTATTTGCCGGAAATATAAATCATCCCGCAGGAGCGCGTTCTTCATCGCTTGGTTCTGCATCAGTAAGTTTAAACGATGTTTGGAGCGGCTTTAACAATCAGGCAGGTTTAGCCTTTCTGAAAACACCTGCGTTGGGCTTTCATTACGAAAATAAATTTCTTGTAAAGGAATATGCTTTGCAGGCCGGTGTTATTGCTTTGCCGCATAAACCAGGAACAGTAGCCGTAAACTATAGTTATTTTGGTTTTTCAAAGTATCACGAGGCAAAGGTGGGTTTAGCCTACGCCATGAAATTGCATCGGAGCATTTCGGTGGGTGTTCAGATTAATTATCACCAGACCTATATGGCCGAAGGATATGGAAGTAACCATGCCCTTACGGTTGAAGCGGGTTTGATGTATACTCCCGTGGAGAATCTTTTCATAGGGGCGCATGTATTCAATCCCAATCGCGTAAAATCCAGCGTTATTCAGGAAGAATATATTCCCACAGTTTACCGGGTGGGGGCTGGATACAACATTCTTAACAAAGCAACACTGCTGTTCGAAACGGAAAAAGACCTGGAACGTTCCCCGGTTTATAAGGGCGGACTGGAGATTAATGCTCTCAAGAATCTGGACTTCAGGGTAGGTTTCGGATCGGATTATGTTGAATATACTTTTGGTTTGGGATATAAATCGCGGCGGTTAAATTTCGATCTGGAATTCAGCCATCATTATATCCTTGGATTTACGCCCCATGCTTCAATTACTTTCAATATAGGCAAGTAGATGAAAAAGTTTGTACCCATTCTTTTGCTTGTCCTTTCTCACGGATTGAACGCCCAAGAGCCGGAAGTTGAAAAAAAATCGTTCGATTATTATCTTGAATTGATCACTGAGCTTAATGAACGGAGCGAAGAGGAAACCGATTTTAACGACCTCGCCTACGAACTTTACGAATTATGGGAATCGCCTGTCGAAATCAACACTGCTACACCATACGATTTTGCCCGGTTATTCTGGCTTTCGGAGTATCAGTTGAATAATCTTATCAGCTATGTTGAAAAGCAAAAACCTATTGTTTCGATCTTTGAGCTGGCCTATATTCCTGGTTTCGACACTACGCTGGTTTTAAGCCTGAAGCCTTTTATTTCCATTGATGAAAGTCAGGAACAACATCAATATAAAAGAACCGGCAAACATTGGTTGATGGTTCGTGTGGGAAGAACGCTGGAAGAACAGAAAGGCTTCCGGGAAGGGAAGTTTGAAGGCGACAATTGGAAAGAATCCCTCAGATACAAATACCAGTTGGGCGAGAAAATACAGGCAGGATTTAATTTAGAAAAGGATGCCGGAGAAACGTTTTTTAAAGGCAGCAATAAATTGAGCCCCGATTTTTACTCAGGTTATATAAAAATCAATAACCTGGGGAAATTCCGAACTATATCTGTTGGGAATTATTATGCAGGATTTGCCCAGGGATTGGTCTGCGGACCTGGATTTGTCCTTGGGAAATCATCGCAGGCAACCAATCTTATTCAGAAAGAAACCGGAATAAGGCCCTATACCTCGAATGATGAAAACCGCTATTTTAAAGGGGTGGCAACCACGGTTTCGTTCCGACCGGTGGATGTTTCCTTTTTTCTTTCTTACAAAAAGAGGGATGCCAATGTGACGTTGAGTGACTCCTCAGGAAAAGTATTGCAGGTTTCGTCGCTTCAAACCACTGGCTACCACAGCACCTCCAGCGAAATTGCCGATGAAAACGCACTCAGCGAGGTTAGTGCCGGAGGCAGAATTTTATATAAGAAATCGCGACTTCAGGCTGGCGCTACTTTTATTGCGTCTAAGTTCGATGCCGAAATAATTCCCAAGCCAAGCCATTATAATCAGTTTTATTTTCGCGGCAGGGAGCAGGCAAACTTTGGTGTCGACTACAAATATAATTTTGGTAATACCACGCTTTTTGGCGAGCAAGCAATTACCTCAAATGGCAATCCTGCTTTTTTAAACGGTATTACCGCAAACCTTGCTGGAAGGGTGCAGGTGACTATGCTTCACCGGTATTATTCAAAGGCTTACCATGCTTTTTATGGAAACGCGTTTGGAGAGAATTCGCGAAATCAAAATGAAGAAGGTTTTTACTGCGGTTTGAGGATGGAGCTTATAAAGAAAATTAATGTTGGATTCTATGCCGATTTCTTTCGCTTTCCCTGGTTGAAATTCCAGGTAGATGCACCTTCATTCGGTCGGGAGTTTATGTTTCATACAGAGTATAATCCAAATTCCTACTTTACTGCCTATTTTCAGTACCGTAATAAACAGAAACAGCACAATGCCGCCGATTCGATCGAAAGCATCAATAAAGTAGTTTCAACGCGGTCCGATCGTGTCCGTATCCATACTGTTTATCGTGCATCGGAACAACTTAGCCTTGCTACCAGGTTTGAAATAGGACGCTATCAAAACGAAGCTTCCCGGAAAGATAACGGTTATCTTGTTTATCAGGATTTTAGGTATAATTTCAGAAAATTGCCGCTTCAGTTTAATTTACGGTATGCCGTATTCGAAACCGACAGCTACGATTCCAGAACATATGCTTACGAAAGTGATGTATTGTACGCTTTTTCAGTTGCTTCGTACTATAATAAGGGTCAGCGTTACTATGCCATGGTTAAGTATTCGCCTGTCAGGAATATTGATCTGTGGATAAAATATTCACAGTCAGTTTACCCCGATGAAAAAACAATCAGCAGCGGTTTATACGAAATTGAAGGGAATACGCGGAGCGATGTCAGGTTGCAGATGATTTTGAAATTCTGAGATTACCCTTTCAATTCACCGGCAAGCACTTTTACCTGCATTTTAAAGTTATTCCTCAGAATTGTAAGATCGATTACCTTGCCGATCATATCCTCGTTAAGCAGCCGGTGCAGATCGTCAACCGAGGTAATGTCATAATCGTTGAGCGCAACAATAATGTCGCCGGTAAAAAGTTCTGTGTTATAAACCCCGTCGAATCTGTCTTTCTCGGCAACGTAAACTCCACTCTGGTTCGGGAGCTTGTTATAGGATACGATCCTGTCCGAAAGGTGAATGGTTTGTCCCGCAATGCCAATGAATGCTCTTTTAACACGCCCTTCGAGTACAAGTTTGCCAATTACATAGCGCGCCAGATTCGACGAAACCGCAAAACACAAGCCCTGAGCGCCTGCAATTATAGCAGTATTTACTCCGATAACTTCACCATTCGAATTCACAAGAGGACCTCCCGAGTTTCCAGGGTTAAGTGCTGCATCGGTTTGGATCACATTTTCAATCATTCTGCCTGCTTCCGAGCGCAGGGTTCGTCCCAGGGCGCTTATAACACCTGCTGTTACGGTATAATTAAATCCATAAGGGTTACCAACAGCAATTGCCATCTGTCCTACCTGTAAGTTGTCGGAGTTGCCGAATGGTAAAGCTTTTAAGCCTGTGGCATCAATCTTTAGTACGGCTAAATCGGTGTATGGATCGAAGCCGATGGTTACAGGCTGAAAAATTCTACCATCCTGCAGTACGATGCTGATTTTCTCGCAGTCGCCTGCAACATGGTTGTTCGTAACAAGCAATCCGTCTGTGGAAATCAGGAATCCTGAGCCATTGGCCTCCATGGGACGGTTGGATTGATTTTTAGCTGATTGCTTTTTAACGACCCTTACCTGAACAACCGAATTGCTCACTTTTTTAGTAACATCAACTACAGTCCGGGAATAGGCATCAAGAAGTCCGGAGTCGTCGTGCTGTATAATCCCGGCATCGGGATGATGGGTATAACTGGCTATTAATCTCATCTTTCAAGAATTTAAGGTTGAACCCCGTTGATTTTCCGGGTCAATTAGTTTGGGAGGATATAAAGCAATTAGTGTTCCATGAAGAATTTATGCCAGAATGACAGGAATAGTCGACGGACCTCAGCCGTCAGACCACGGCCAAAACATTTAAGAAATAACTCTGACTTTTCACAATTCCAATGGCTGTTTGCTGTGGTCTGTGGACTGATAACTGATGACTCCTCTTATTTAATATCCTTCAATCTTATCTGCAGATTTGTAACGCCCCTGAATTCGTTTTCTTCAATAGAATAACAAATATCGAATGGATTACCGGCTTTAATATATTCCCAATGCTGGCCTAGCTGAAATCCAATGGCAGGGTAGGAGTGGAAAGGTTCGGCTTCCTGAATAAGTTCGAGTTTCAAATGTCCGCCGCACGAACCTACCAATCGGCCACAACCATTATCAACAACATTTTTTGTAAGAAAAACGGGCGACATATTTTCAGGCCCGAATGGCTGGAACTGTTTCAGAATTCTAAAGAATTTGGGCGTAATATCTCTTAGTTCGAGCTGAGCGTCTATTTCTATATGGGGGATAAGCTGATCTTCTCTCAATGTATTGGCCACCACTTCTTCGAATCGTTTGCGGAATTTTTCCACATTTTCGAGTTTCATGGTTAATCCTGCGGCAAACATATGTCCGCCAAAATTTTCGAGCAGATCGCTACATGCGTCCACTGCCTGGTAAAGGTCGAAACCATCTATTGAGCGGGCTGATCCGGTGGCAAAACCGTTTGATTCGGTAAGTACAATGGTAGGCCGGTAATACGATTCAATCAATCGCGAAGCTACAATACCTATAACTCCTTTATGCCACTTGGGATTAAACAGCACAGTGCTTCTTTTCTGCTTAATCAGCGGATCACTGGCAAGTAGTTTCATAGCCTCGGTGGTAATGGTAGTATCGATATTTTTCCGGGTATTGTTAAACTCGTTTATTTTATCGCTCATGGAACTGGCAAGACTTTCGTCTTTCGAAATAAGCAGCTCCACTGCCTGGTTACCCGATTCAATTCTCCCGGCAGCATTGATCCGCGGTCCTATTTTAAATACAATATCGTCAATAGTGATTTCCTTGTTTTCAATTCCCGAGGTTTTTATCACCGAGCGCAACCCCATGGTTGGGTCTTCATTCAGCTTTTTCAGTCCGAAGTGTGAAAGAATTCTGTTCTCACCCGTAATGGGAACTATATCCGAAGCAATGCTTACCGCTACCAAATCGAGAAAACGTTCGAGTCCTGCAAGAGGTATGTTTTTCTTTATAGCCAGGGCTTGCATAAACTTATAGCCTACACCGCAACCCGAAAGATGCTTATAGGGATAATCGCAATCGAGTCGTTTGGGATCAAGAATAGCAACCGCTTCGGGAATGGTGTCACCGGGGAAATGATGGTCGCAGATGATAAAATCGATTTTGCATTTACGGGCATGCTGAATCTTCTCAACGGCCTTAATACCGCAATCGAGTGCAATCACCAGTGGAAATCCATTATCTTTCGCGTAATCAATTCCTTTGTACGAAATGCCATATCCCTCGTCGTAACGGTTAGGAATATAAAAAGCAATATTGGAATATATACTTTTCAGGAAAAGATAAACTAAAGCTACGGCTGTAGTGCCATCTACATCATAGTCGCCATAGATCAGAATTTTCTCTTTACGGTCTATCGCGTCACAAAGGCGGTCCACAGCTTTGTCCATATCCTTCATCAGAAATGGATCGTGGAGGTTCGAAAGCTCAGGGCGGAAAAAATACCTGGCCTCATCGAACGAACGTATCCCACGTTGGGAAAGCAGAACTGCCAGTACGCGATCGATGCCCAGAACTTCCATAAGATGTTGAACATCTTCCGGATTACCAGGTTCCTTTATTATCCAGTTTTTTTCCATCAGCCTGTAAAAGTAGGCATTTAAAAGTTATATTCCTGAAATGTGATAAAATTAATAAGAAGTTGAAGAGTGTAAGACTCCGACCTGGTTTTATCTGTAATTTTTGGCTATACTTCAAAAAAGGTGTGACTACACGTCCCTCTTTTTTAGCAAAAGCCAAATAAGTGACAGATATATTGCAAGGTGACCAATTACAATTGCAACTGCTTTCAAAGGAATGTAGTCGGTAATTTCCATAAAAATGTAACGGCCGTAAGGATTAGGAATCAGGTTGTTGAGCGCTTTAACCGGGAAATAGTCAACAATTACCTTGAAGAATTTAGGAAACTCGTGCACATTGGCCAGTATTAATGTGGCCAGCGGTTCGGCAAAAAGGGTATAAATGCCAAGCAGAACAATAACAATCCCGGTTCTTTTAATCAAGAGAGACAGCAGAAAAGCAAAAACAAAAAATGTAAGGTTGTTAAGAAAGAAGCCAAACAGAAATTCGGTGTTGGTAAAAATTGCTTCAGGACTCTTGTCGTACGAGTAAATTAGGCCGAGAATAAGTCCATTCAGGAACAAAACCAGTGTATTGGCAAGGCTTACCGCAAAAATGAAATTAAACTTGGAGAGGAAAAAATCCATGCGGTCCAACCCGTCGATTATGTTCTGGCGAAGCGTTTTATACTGGATTTCGTTGGTAATGGAGATGATGATCATGAATGCTGGAAATATGTTTAGCACCGTGATTACATAAGTTAAATTCTGCCAAATATCCGGGAAGTCGTAAACAGGCAGCATGGTTGGCGAAAAACCTTTGAATTCGGCTCCTTTGTCTTTCAGAAACTCCAGAACAGCCATGCCACTGGAGCATATCGCGATAAAAACGACATAATAAAGGATCATTAATATGTTAAAAGCTTTGTATCTGCGGAGCTTCAGCCATTCTATATTTAATAAACGAATCATTGATTTTGGGATAAAATTTCTAAAAACTGTTTTTCGAGGTTCTTTTTGATTGTTGTAAGCTGCGACAACACTATTCCCTGTTCACTCAGGTAATTATTAAGGGTGAAGCTGTTGTTACCTTCGGTGAGTGAAATTACCAGATGCTGATTGTTTCGCTCCACTTCTTTTACAAAGGGACAAGCGCCGGCTTTTTGTGCCAGAACCGCCAGATCGGGAGCCGAAATCTCCACTTTTTCGGTATCTCCCATTGCTTCCTGCACACTTCCTGAATATACTTTTTTGCCTTTGTTTAGAACAGCAAAGTGTGTACAGACTTTTTGTACTTCGTCCAGTAAATGGCTTGCCAGGATGATGGTTTTGCCTTCTGCCGAAACTTTTTTGATGATTTCCCTAACATCAGCTATTCCAGTTGGATCCAGTCCATTTGTAGGCTCATCTAGTACCAGCACCTGCGGGTCGGAGAGGAGTGCCGAAGCGATCGCCAGCCGTTGTTTCATACCCAGAGAATAGGTCTGGAATTTATGCATTCGACGATCGAGAAGTCCCACCTGGTCGAGCACTTCGTTAATTCGAGGGTAAGGAATTTCTTTGATGCGGGCAACAATCTTCAGGTTGTCTTCGCCTGAGAGATAGGGGTAAAAGGCGGGTGCCTCAAGTATAGCACCTATTTTCTTCCTGATTTTCTTGCTTGGGCTCTGCCCATACCACTTGTATTCTCCTTTTGTTTTGGCAACCACATCGAGTACCATGCCTAGGGTGGTGGTTTTGCCGCTGCCATTGGGTCCCAGTAAACCGAAAACCATGCCGGGTAGCACTTCGAGCGATAAACCCTGAACTGCTTTAATTTTCCCGAAATATTTATGGAGGTCGGTTATTTCTAAAATCGTGTTCATGAAGACTATTTTTTTTGATCGGGTTTATTTTTTTGATCCTGCCCAAGTTTGGTGATGTCGTATAATTTTGATACTGCGCCAAAATTCACCCTGCCGTTAATCAGGCGGGTTATTGCTTCGGGCGAGAGGTAACCTTCCACATCGATAAGCATAAAGCTGTTTTCCGAGTAAACAATTCCGGCAAAACTGGTTGGCTTTTCGTGATGTTCTTTTACAAAAACATAAATTACCTGCTTCCCTTGGTTTACCTGGATCATATCTTTATAGTCTTCATTTTTAATACCTTTTCGTAAAACTGATATATCCTCCTTCTTTACAGGTTTTTCGGGATTATCGGAGATAAATATCCTCAGTTTATCAATATCCTGGATCATTTCGTTGAACGACTCATCTTTCGTGAGGTTCACCATGCGAAGTGTGGTTGGGTAGAAACATAGTTTCCTGAATCCATCTTTATTTTCAGTCCAGTTGGTAAAGGTTTTGGATTGAGCAAACCCGGCTAATGAAAATAAGGCAAGAAGATGGATTATAATGATTGGTTTCAGGGTATTCATGTAATTTTATTAAAACATTATGACGAACAGAAGTCAACAATATTACAAATTACATATCAAATTTCTGTAAAAAATAAAGGTATTTTCTTTAGCCTTTTGAAACTATTCAATTTCCGAATCTTTAGGTTGTTCGGGGTAAACAATCACATAATTCTGATCAGCAAAATGGCGGGATAATATTTTAGGAAGAAGTTCCAGCCTTCTGTTGTACGAAACAGTATGTGGCCTGGCAGATACGGCAATTACCAGATCGTTTATCTGGATTCCCCGGGCTATTGTCGAAATATTCGGGTAATATTCAAAGGTCATATATCGCATGTTCGAAAAGAACTTATCGTTTAAGCTCTTTCTGATATTTTTCTGAGATTGAGCATTCAACACAAGATGCAGTCTGGCATTCAAATTTTTCGAAACTGATCTTATTGTATTCATCAGAGAATTAAATCCTTGTTCTCTCTCAGCATAATTTGGAAGGAACAGGTATATATTTTTTGTTTCATTCAAAGGGAGGGTAAATTTTGAAACGATCATCATCTGCAGGCACGTTTCCAGAAGGTTATCCACTATATTGCCGAAAAAGTAATTCGCAGTATTGCTTTTTCCACTCCAGCCAAGAATCAGTTTTTTAATATGGAGTTCCATCATGGTTCTTGAAATGCCGGTGGGAATATTAATGTCGATTCGGGTAATTGGCTTCAGGTTTACATCTGAATCGGCAAGTTTACCTGTAATATTGGTTACCAGTTCTTTATTAAACTGAAGCGTTCGTTCCGTATGTTCATCGTCCTGAACAATTGTTAACGGGAATATTACTGACGACTTGCTGTGTCGGGTATATATAGCAAAATCGATCATGGAGCCTATGGTTTCAGGATTTGAAACCGTAACCAGTATGTTATCCTGATCGGCTTTTTGAGAATCGGGAACTTCGGGTTCTGAAAGTGCAATTTTTCTTCCGGAGTATTCTGTTACAAAGGAGCTTATGGAGCATGAAACAAGAATTACAAGAATAGTGGCGTTAAGAGCTGTTTCGTCGAGAATTTTCAGGTCGAAGCCAACAAGAATTACCGCAATGGTGGCTGCCGCATGCGACACACTTAATCCGAATATCAGGTTGCGGTCATTTTTCGGATATTTATAAATGAATTGCGTAAAATATGCGGCCATGTATTTACTGGCCAGTGCAACAATTATCATTACAAAGGCAAAAATCACAGTTTCAAATCCCGAGAACAAAACCTTTAGGTTGATAAGCATTCCTACTCCAATAAGGAAGAAAGGTATGAACAATGTATTTCCAATAAAGGTGACCCTGTTCATCAATGCGGAGTGGTGAGGGATAACCCTGTTAAGCGCAAGTCCCGAGAGAAATGCTCCTACAATTGGCTCTATTCCGGTGGCCATGGCAAGTAAAGCCGAAATAAGCAGTACCGATAATACAAAAAGGTATTGGGCGCTGTCTTCGGTTTGAACATGTTTAAAAAACCAACGGCTTAATTTAGGAACTCCCCAAAGCACAAGAAAAACAAACCCGGTCATGAGAAACAACAAACGCAGCCAGAAAATCCAATCAAGTTTTCCCTGGAAAGAAGCAACAATTATGGTGAGCAGCATCAGCACTGCTGTATCTGTGATTATTGTACCTCCAATGGTAATTACAACCGATTCTCGACGGGTAATATTCAGCTTATTAACAACAGGATACGACAAGAGAGTATGGGTGGAAAACATGCTGGCCAGAAGCAAAGCCGAATGAAATGGTAAATCGAATAAATTTCGAAGCACGAAATACCCTAAGCAAAGTGGGATAGTAAATGTCAGAATTCCGAAAACAATACTTTTATATTTACTTCTCTGAAAGCTGGCCATGTTAATTTCCAGACCCGCCAGGAACATAAGATACAGGATCCCTACCGATGAAAGGATTTTTACCCCCATATTATCAGGAATTAAGCCGGTACCATTCGGTCCGATTACCAAGCCTGAAATAATAAGGCCAAAAATGGCCGGAACTTTAAGCTTGCGCGAAAAGTATGGGGTAATAAGAATAATTAAAATAATGATAGCGAAGATTACAATGGGATTCTCGATGGGTGTAATATCCTCTAGAAATTTAATCACAGTTATTCTTCGTTTTAGGGAAACAAAAATAGGGAAACTAAAATAGCACCTTATCTCAGATAAAACAATGGAAGCGTCAAAAAACAAAATAAAAAAGAGCATGAACTTTAATTCCATGCTCTTTTTTAATGATTCCCGTGGAGTTTTATTTTTTGGGAGGTGTTTTGTCCTTGTCTTTTACAACATCAGTTCCTTTTTCCAGAGGTTCTTTCCCATAAACAATAGCTTCAATTTCATATCCGGGATTTTCATCATAGCCGCCATAATTTTCGGTTTTCGTAATCAATATCATACTACCCTGCAGGTTGGCCGCCTTTTTCTGTAGTTTGATGATAGCGCTTTGCATTGCAGCTTTCTTACTTTTACTGCTGGGTGCAGACTTTGCCATGATTTTACCTCTGTCGTAAAGGCCCTGCACATCGTTTTTCTCCTTGGTTACCAGTATGGATTCCCACTGCCCTTCGTCAACCATAATAAGCACCGGCTTATTAATTTGCTCTTTATGTCCGTTCTTAAAAACAATCATCTCAACCTCTTTTCTTTCAATGGCTTGAGATTGATTTTTCTCAAGATCTGTATAAAGAATTGTTGTCGTCGAAATGTTTGTGACCTTACAAGGAATCTTCTTCCCTCCTAAACGCACAATAGTGTCAACCGGTAATTTTTTTTCAGCTTTACCTGCTTGTGCACTTTGCGTGGTTTTGCCAGTCTGTGCAAATAAACTTCCGCAAAGAATGATTATCACCCCAACTCCTGCTAATCTTTTCATTTTCAATTGTTTTGTTTGTTACAATAGGCTCACTAAGTTAAAACTTATATTTATCTACAACAACAGTACCATAAAGAATTTTGAAACTACTATATCTTGCTTAAAATTCAAAATAATTGTAAAATTACATTTCCTGAAAAATCAAACTTAACAGAAGTGTATCTGTTTTAAAATATTTTACCCTGAAATAATAATTCAATACTAAATTATATTGAATGTATCATCGCTCTAAGGACAAAATACTTTCTAAAATTGGTTATTACAACGACCAGAAAGGGATCATGAACCGGTATCTGCGAGAAGTGCAGAACTGGAATTCACACATAACAAAAACAAAAAAGGCCATACTGGAAGGGATAGAAGGTAAATCGCAGGACAAAGTGATTGTGCTTGGCAGCGGATGGTTGCTCGATGTTCCTTATGAGGAACTTTCGAAAAGTTTCCGGGAAGTTTGGCTGGCCGATGTTTACCATCCACCCCAGGTAATGAAAAAAGCAGCCCAATTTTCCAATATTAAGTTTGTACAGGTGGAATTAACAGGGTTAGCTGAGCAAATCTATAACGCAGCAAAAGTGTATCGTAAAACTAAGTTCAAAACTCCGGTAGAAGAATTCAGGTCTGCAATACCTCTCGATCTGTCGCAATATGATTATGTGATTTCTTGTAACATTTTGGATCAACTCGATATTATTCTTACCGATTTTTTAAGAGAAATCAGTGCTTATACCGAACAGGATCTGGAGGTAATCACCCGAAAGATTCAAAAATCGCATATAGATGCACTTCCACGAAATAAATCGTTACTGATATGTGATTTAGAGGAGTGGGTAATGGATGCAGAAGAAAAGGTGAGTAAGAAAAGGCCCCTGGTTTATGAACCTTTGCCCGGAAAAGAGTCGATGATTACCTGGATCTGGAAATTCGATACTCACATGACTTATTACCCGTCGCATATCACGCATTTTAAAGTTGCCGCGGTATATTGCTGATAGGGTATTCCGTTTTTTAAGGATTTTACATTCTCGAACCCAAAACTTTTCTTATGAAAAAACAAACCTTGTTACGCCTGATTACTTTTTTGACTTTGTTGCCTTTCTTTAACCTTATGGTTTTAGCTCAGAAAGATTCTCTTATTAAGATAGCTCCCGGTTTATACGAAATTACCGGATTAGGCGGGAATGTCACCGTAAAAGAGACAACTCAGGGAATGATAATTGTGGATGCAGGTACCTCGTTGGCCGCGGGAAACCGGATTCTCGAAATTGTTGCGGGTATTTCAAAAAAGCCAATAACGCATGTTATAATTACGCATTATCATTACGATCATACAGGAGGGCTTCCGGCTTTTCCGTGGGGAGCATTAATTGTTGCTCATAAAAACGTAGCTCTTGGCCTGAAAAATGCCGAAGCAAAAAACAAAAAAGATATTGAAGAGACAATTCCCCAAAGAATTAAAGTGCTTAACAACGAAATTAGTGCCTTGTTACCTGAAAACAAAACCCAACGAACCCGGATCGACAGTAGCATTAATGCCGAAACAGCAAAACTGGAAAATTTGAAAAAAATGAAGTTTGTTTATCCTCAAAAGGAATTCGACACAGAAATGACTATTGTCTCAGGTATAGATACTATTAATTTATATTATCAGGGGAACGCGCATACAAACGGCGATACATGGATTCATTTTAAAAATGAAAATGTTGTTACAATAGGCGACTTACTTTTTACAAATTCTTTTCCTTTTATCGATCTTGAAATTGGCGCCAACACTGAAAACTGGGCAAAAATTGTCAATCAACTTGCCAACGGAAAATACAAAAATTATATTTCAGGACATGGACGGTTAGCTGCTGCTGAAGATCTGAAGCGATTTGCTGCTTATCTTACCGACCTGCGCAAAACTGTTTCAATAGAGATTTCTAAAGGCAAATCGGTTGAGGAAGCTAAAAAGATCATCGACATTGAAGCATATCGCGATTTTGGATTTCGCTTTTTCAAAGATCAAAATATAGAAGCAGTTTATTATGAGTTGACCAAAAAGTAATTTATCTTTTCCCAAAGATAAAAATTGATCATTTTGGAAGATACCTCATTCTTTTTTTTTAATTTTATTAAAACTGATGAAATCTTTTATCATGATAAGACAAACCTTACTTCTGTTGCTGACAATTTTTGCGTTACAACCCATGTATGCTCAAGATACTACTCAAAACTGTAGTTTTTCGCTTAATGCCGATCTGGTTTCCAGGTACGTGTGGCGTGGACAACTGTATAGTCCGGCCTTTAATATTCAGCCCTATGCATCAGTTACTGCCGGACAGTTTACATTTGGAACCTGGGGTAGTTATGCGCTTGATAACAGTTATTCGGAGGTCGATTTATACATTTCATGGCAATTCAAAAACCTTGGGATAACCTTAAACGACTATTGCACCCTCGATGAATCTGGGGGGACAAGATATTTTACCTATAAAAAAGCGTCCACACCGCATGCTTTTGAGGGTGCTGCAACTCTTCAGTTGTCCGAGCGGTTCCCGTTAACAATCACCGCAGCAACTTTCTTTTATGGTAACGATCTCGATCTCGATTCCAAAAATTATTATTCTACTTATTTCGAATTTAGTTACCCATTTTCGAAAAAAGGATACGATTTTAACTGCTTTGCAGGCGGCACTCCTGCCGAAGGTCTTTATGGCACAAAAGCTGGGCTTGTGAATCTGGGTTTCTCTGCTCAAAAATCGATAAAAGTAACAGATAGTTTCGAGTTACCTGTATCTGTTCAATTGGCGGCTAATCCCCTGAACGATTATATCTTTCTTGTTTTCAGTCTGACCTTATAATTTTTTAACTGGTCTTTTTGCTGAGGAGTTTGTCTGCTGACACACTTCCCCCATTCATCCGGCAATTTCGCCGATTCGCCGAATTTTTATGCACTTCTCCACTGCAAGAATATAGTTTTGCACCTGTAATTTTTCGGGGACCTCTTATTACCCTTAATACAAGAAAATTTTTCTTTTTGGGTTCTTAATGCAACCCTTCCTTTTTTTTCTTGTCAGTTAAGTATCGAAATTTTACCAACAAGTATGTTATTATAGTTAGTAATGTTAATTAGAATTACAATGAAACTTATTTTAAGAATCGCTATTCTATTATGGATTAGCACCTTTAATGTGGCTAATATGAAAGCAGGAGATGAAAATAATCCTGTAAAATATACCATCAGCGGCTACATTAAAGACGCCGATAATGGCGAAACCCTTATAGGAGCTACAGTTTTTGTGAAAGAATTGCGGGTTGGAGCCGCAGCCAATATTTACGGTTTTTATTCCTTAAGTCTGGCTCCTGGTAAATATACCATCGAATACTCGTTTATGGGATACAGCAAACAGATCCGGCAGTTGGAATTAAACCAGAATGTGGTTATTTCGATGGAATTGTCTCCCGAAGTAAAAGTAATGCAGGAAGTTACTGTAACAGCCGAACGTGCCGATAAAAACATTAAACAGGCCGAGATGAGTACCGCCCGTTTGGACATGAAGACTATCCGGCAGATTCCTGCCTTGATGGGTGAGGTAGACGTTATTAAAGCCATTCAGATGCTTCCTGGTGTTCAGGCTACCAGCGAAGGGACCTCGGGTTTTAGCGTCCGTGGTGGTGGCTTGGATCAGAACCTGATTGTGCTCGATGAAGCAACCGTTTACAATGCCTCGCACCTTATGGGTTTCTTCTCGGTATTTAACAACGATGCTGTTCGCGATGTGAAGCTCTACAAGGGCGATATGCCAGCCAACTATGGCGGGCGTCTTTCATCTGTGCTCGATGTGAGAATGAAAGAAGGTAATAATAAACAATTTAAAGGTACCGGCGGGGTTGGTCTCATATCGAGCCGTTTAACACTTGAAGGTCCAATTGTTAATGAAAAAACATCATTTTTGGTATCAGGACGAAGAACCTATGCCGACTTGTTTTTCCCTCTTTTCTCCGATGAAGATCTGAAAAAATCAATCATGTATTTCTATGATCTGAATTTAAAAATGAACCATCAGATCAACAATAATAACCGGTTATATCTTTCGGCATATCTGGGTCGCGACATTTTTGGACAGAAAGGCAACTCCAAAGCGGGTTTCGGGAATAAAACCGCAACGCTTAGATGGAATCATCAATTTTCTCAAAAATTGTTTTCAAACCTGACTGCCATTGCATCTAATTACGATTACTCCCTTAGTACCGAGCAGGGAGGAGGCAAATATGTCTGGAAATCAAACCTTTTGGATTATACCGTAAAAACCGATTTCAACTTTTATCCCAATCCAAATAATGAGATCAAGTTTGGCGTTTCGGCTACTCTGCACGAGCTCGACCCCATCGATGCGTGGATTTATACTAAAGAATCCGACACGACTATGCGTTTTCCAAGTATGAAAAATTATGAGTTGGAGTATGCTGCATACATATCGAACCAGCAAAAAATTGGCGAGAAAGTAACCTTGAAATATGGTCTCCGATACACTTTATTCCAGAATATTGGTAAATCAACCCTTAACAATTTCGATGAGGATCATGAGTATATTGGTTCCACCGAATACAAGAAAGGTGAAGTTTTTCACAGTTATCCAGCTTGGGAACCCCGTCTCGGAATTATGTACAATGTTAATAATGTGTCATCGGTAAAAGCAAGCTATTCGCGAACTTATCAGTTTCTGCAGTTAGCCTCGGTATCGAATGGTGGTATGCCTCTCGATTATTGGTTTCCTTCCAATAATAATGTGAAACCGCAAAAGTCTGATCAGTTTGGTATTGGCTACTTTCGTAATTTCTCCAACAATAAATTCGAAACCTCTATTGAATTGTTCTATAAACAAATGGACAATGTTATAGATTTTAAGGACCACACTTCAACACTTTTTAATTCACGACTCGAGGGAGATATAAGAACTGGAGAAGCTTACAGTTATGGCGCCGAATTTCTGATCAGAAAGAACGAAGGTAAATTGAATGGATGGGTAAGTTATACGTTATCAAGAGCTATCCGGAAAATTCCCGAAATAAACAACGGCAAAGAATATTCGGCTCCTTACGATAAGCCGCACAATGTAAATGTTATTCTTAATTATAATGTAACCCGCAGGTTTACAGTATCAGCTAACTGGGTTTTTGCCTCGGGAACACCAATCACCTTCCCGGTGGGTTCGTTTGAGGTTGAAAACACTGCTATTCCTATTTATTCGGAAAGAAACGAATACAGAATGCGAAGCTACCATCGTCTCGATTTGTCGGCTACAGTTAAAGGGAAAGAGCGTCCCGGCCGTTTCTGGAACGGAGAGTGGGTATTCTCAGTTTACAACGCTTACGGACGTCACAACGACTGGATGCTTAATTTCGACCTCGAAAAAGGGAAAGCCGAACGCACCTATTTACCCTTCGTGTTTTTCCCAGCTATTACCTATAATTTCAATTTTTAATATTATTGAAGATGAAAGCAAAGAATATTTTCACATATACATTTATAGTTCTTGGAGTTCTGATTGCGTTTAGTTCCTGCACCGAAGAATTTACTCCCGATCTGGATACCACTTATGCCCGGTTGGTGGTAGATGGCGGAATATCAACTGATACTGCTGTACACAAAATAACTTTATTGCGGTCGGGCGACCCGTTAAATCAGCAGCCTAAAAAGCCGGTATCTAATGCAATTGTGACCATTAGCGATGGAACCTCCATCCTTACTTTAACCGAGAATCCTTCCACTCCGGGAGTTTACGAAACACATGCCAATGTTTATGGAGTTCCGGGTCGTAAATACGATTTGAATATCACTAATGTAGATATAGATGAGGATGGGAAAATCGAAAATTACACGGCCACTTCATTTCTGAAAGCAATTAACCCTATTGATTCCATCAGGGTAGTAGGTCAGAATTACAGTTCAAGGCAGAAAGGATGGCTTATTAATATGTTTACAAGGGATATTGGTGGCAAAAGTTTCTATTGTGTTAAGGCTTATAAGAATAATAAACTGGTTACCGATAGTTTGAAAGAGTATGGTATTGCAAATAATATTGGGTTTGAAGGCTCTTATTATCCGGGTATTTCAGTTTATTATTTCAATAATGATAAGGATGATGAAAAGGTTGCCAGTGGCGATACCATTACGCTTGAACTAAACGGTATAACCGAGGAATATTACAATTTCATAAATGGATGTATTGCCGAATCCAGGCCCAAAGATCCCATTTTCAGTGGCCCATCGGCTAATGTAATCACAAATATTTCTCCTGCTGATAAAGCAATGGGATTTTTCAAAGTGTACTCAATCAGGAAAAAAACAGCAATTTATAAAGGAGAAATGGTGAAATAGCTTAATAAATTCAACATATTTTCAGCCCTGAAGTAAAAAAATCATTTTACTTCAGGGTTTATTTTTTATATAACACATGTTTTTCAGCACTTTTAACTGTTTGTTGTCAAATAACATACATTAGTCATTTTTAAATTTGATAAAAAATATTATTGCAGAAATTTTTTATTTAGAATGGTTTTAATATATTTGTCCCTGTCATTGTAAAAATTGAATATGAAGCTTACATCTCTCATTCTCGGTATTTTTATTATTAGCATTATTTTTAGATGCTAGGCGAGAATGGTATGTAGTGTAAAAAAGGATATTTTACGAAGCCATTCTCAACAAAGAATGGCTTTTTTAGTTTTAAACAGAATTAAAGTAAATTTTAAAATTACATGGAACAAAAACTGCACATTTTCGACACTACCTTAAGGGACGGCGAGCAAGTCCCGGGCTGCCAGCTCAACACGGTTGAAAAAATTGAAGTAGCCAGGGCACTCGACGAACTAGGAGTAGACATTATCGAAGCCGGGTTTCCTATTTCAAGTCCCGGTGATTTTAATTCCATCGTGGAAATTTCAAAGGCTGTGACCCGCCCTGTTATTTGCGCTCTTACCCGCGCAGTTCAGAACGACATTGATGTTGCTGCCGAATCCCTTAAATATGCAAAGCATAAACGTATTCACACCGGTATTGGTACTTCATACTATCATATAAATCTTAAGCTTAAGTCCAATCCCGATGCTATTCTTGAGCGTGCTGTCGAAGCTGTTAAATATGCCAAAAAGTATGTTGAAGATGTAGAGTTTTATGCCGAAGATGCTGGTCGTTCCGAAAACGAATATCTCGCCCGTGTTATCGAAGCTGTAATCGCTGCCGGAGCCACGGTTGTGAACATTCCCGATACAACAGGTTATTGCATTCCCTCCGAATATGGAGCAAAAATCAAATATTTGATTGATAATGTAAAAAATATTCACAAAGCAATTATCTCTACCCATTGTCATAACGATTTGGGCATGGCTACTGCCAACTCAATCACAGGTATTCTGAATGGAGCCCGTCAGGTTGAGGTAACTATGAATGGTATTGGCGAACGTGCTGGTAACACTTCGCTCGAAGAAGTGGTTATGACTATCAAATCTCGCAAGGATATACCTCTTACCACCGGAATTAATACCCGTCAGATCTTCAAAACCAGTCGTCTGGTTTCAACGCTGATGCGTATGCCTATTCAGCCTAATAAGGCAATTGTCGGACGTAATGCATTTGCCCATTCATCGGGTATCCACCAGGATGGCGTGCTTAAAAACCGTGAGAACTACGAAATTATCGATCCGGTTGAAGTAGGTATCAACGAGTCGTCAATTGTACTCACCGCACGTAGTGGTCGTGCTGCTCTGAACCATCACCTGCAGCGTTTAGGTTTTACACTTGCACAGGAAGAACTGGACGATGCTTATCAGAAGTTCCTCAAACTGGCCGACCGCAAAAAAGACATCAGCGACGACGATTTATTCGTGATAGTTGGCGTTAGTCGTGCCGAGCAATCAAGGGCCATAAAGCTGAAATATCTCAATGTGGTTTGCGGACGCTCTGCAATTCCTATGGCAACTGTTCAACTCGTGATCGATGGCGAAGTGGTTACTGCTACTTCATCCGGTTCAGGTCCTATCGATGCTGCTTTCAATGCCGTGCGCCAACTGGTGCATAAAAAGGTTAACCTAGAGGAATTCCTTGTTCAGGCTGTTACCCGTGGCAGCGACGACGTTGGTAAGGTTCACATTCAGGTCGAAAACAAAGGCAGTAGCTACTATGGTTTTTCAGCCAATACCGATATCGTGACTGCCTCGGTTGAGGCATTCCTGGATGCAATTTCAAAAATTCATTAAAATATTCCCGTAGGGATTTCGTAGAGGCAGATTGCATCTGCCTCTGCAATAAAATATAAACGATTGATTTAAAAATGAGCAAAAAAACATTATTTGATAAAGTTTGGGACAGCCATGTGGTTTCCCAGGTTGAAGAAGGGCCCAGCGTGCTGTATATCGACCGTCACCTAGTACACGAGGTAACAAGTCCGCAGGCATTTGCCGGATTGGATAAGCGTGGTATCAAAGTTTTCCGTCCGGGACAAACATTTGCTACCCCCGACCATAACGTTCCAACAAAAGATCAACATCTCACCATTCACGACGAACTTTCGCGTTCTCAGGTTGAAAAGCTGACTCAAAACTGCAACAATCATGGTGTTACT
Organism: Bacteroidota bacterium; assembly: GCA_023429135.1. Classification (GTDB taxonomy): domain Bacteria; phylum Bacteroidota; class Bacteroidia; order Bacteroidales; family JAAUTT01; genus JAAUTT01. The sequence continues at coordinate 160,934 of JAEYWD010000024.1, forward strand.
CTGTTTGGGTTAAATCACCCTTACCAGGGAGTAGTGCATGTGGTAGGCCCTGAATTGGGAATTACCCTGCCTGGTTCTACCATGGTTTGTGGTGACAGTCATACATCCACACACGGTGCTTTTGGCGCTGTGGCTTTTGGCGTTGGGACCTCGGAAGTGGAGATGGTACTTGCTACCCAATGTATTATGCAGCCCAAACCCAAAAAGATGAAAATTGAGGTAATAGGAACTCTGGGCAAAGGTGTTACTGCAAAAGATATTGCTCTTTATATAATTTCCAAAATTACCACTGCAGGTGGAACTGGTTATTTTATCGAATATACTGGTTCGGCAATCACCAGTCTTACTATGGAAGGTCGTATGACTTTGTGCAACCTCAGTATCGAAAGTGGTGCCCGTGGTGGTATGATTGCTCCCGATGAAACAACTTTCAACTATGTAAAAGGCCGTGAGTATGCTCCAAAAGGTGCCGACTGGGATAAAGCCCTAGCTTACTGGAAAACGCTGAAGACCGATGAAGGTGCCGAATTCGACAAGGTTTATTCATTCGAGGCTGCCGACATTACTCCTATGATCACCTACGGAACAAATCCGGGTATGGGTATCAAAATTACCGAATCCATCCCTTCAGGAGCTGATTTGACCGATACCAATAAGAATACTTTTATGAAAGCGCTTCAATACATGGGGCTCGAAGGTGGCACCAAAATGGTTGGCCGCAAAGTTGACTATGTATTCCTTGGAAGCTGTACCAACGGTCGTATCGAAGATTTCAGGGCTTTTGCAAGCTTTGTAAAAGGCAAAAAGAAAGCTGCCGATACAGTGGTTTGGCTGGTACCTGGCTCAAAGCAGGTGGAAAAGCAATGCAAGGAAGAAGGAATCGATAAGATACTTGAGGAAGCGGGCTTCGAACTGCGTCAACCGGGTTGTTCAGCTTGTTTGGCCATGAACGATGATAAAGTGCCCGAAGGAAAATATGCTGTTGCAACTTCGAATCGCAACTTCGAAGGGCGTCAGGGACCCGGATCACGTACATTCCTCGCAAGTCCGATCACCGCCGCTGCGGCTGCTGTTACTGGTGTAATTACCGATCCGAGAGAGTTGTTGTAATTGTTCAATTATTAAGAAGTAAAAAATGTCAATAGATAGATTTGTTACATTAGAGTCGACTGCTATACCAATGCCAATTGAGAATGTGGATACCGACCAGATTATACCTGCTCGTTTCTTAAAAGCTACAACACGTGATGGTTTTGGCGAGAATCTTTTTCGCGACTGGCGTTACGATAAAGGTGGCAGCAAAATCCCTGGGTTCGTTCTGAATGATTCTAAATATTCCGGGAAGATACTTGTTGGTGGCAGAAACTTTGGAAGTGGTTCCAGTCGGGAGCACGCAGCCTGGGCTATTTTCGATTATGGATTTAAAGTGGTGGTTTCGAGCTTTTTTGCCGATATTTTCAAGAACAATGCGCTCAATAACGGACTTCTTCCGGTACAGGTATCGGATGGGTTTCTTGCCAAATTGTTTACCGCCATCGAAAAAGATCCACAAACAAAAATCAAAGTAGATCTCGAAAATCAGACTATTACTCTCCTTTCAACCGGTGAGTCTGAAAAATTCGATATCAATAAATACAAAAAAACATGCCTGCTCAATGGATATGACGATATCGACTATCTGTTGAGTGTGAAGGATAAGATTGAAGCTTTTGAAAAAGCGAGATAAGGCCCATCCCGGCCTTCCCCGATGGGGAAGGAGGAATACTGGGCAGTTGGTTAAAAATATATTTTCTTTTCTCCCCCCTTTGGGGGGAATAAAGGGGGGCATACAATGAAAGTCGAAATAATGGATACAACCCTGCGCGACGGTGAACAAACGTCGGGGGTTTCGTTTACTGCCAGCGAAAAGCTGAGCGTAGCAAAAATGTTGTTGGAGGAAATAAAGGTCGATCGCATTGAAGTTGCATCGGCAAAAGTGTCGGAAGGTGAATTTAAGGCAGTAAAACGAATTACCGAGTGGGCAGGGCAAAACGGATATCTGGATAAAGTTGAGGTATTAGGCTTTATCGATGGAAATCAATCCATCGACTGGATCAGGGATTCAGGCGCAAAGGTAGTGAACCTGCTTTGCAAAGGTTCGCTGAAACATTTAACCGGTCAGTTGAAAAAGACTCCCGAACAACATGTTGAAGATATAAAAAATGTTCTCAACTATGCTATTAGTCAGGGCTTGAAAGCAAACATCTACTTTGAAGACTGGAGCAATGGTATGCGCAATTCTCAGGAATATGTGTTGTTTCTTTTGGAAGCTTTGAGAAAGGAAAAACTAATGCGTTTTATGCTACCGGATACTTTAGGAGTAATGAATCCCGAGGAAGCTTACAAGTTCGTCAAAATTATGGTCGACCGCGCTCCTGAACTTCATTTCGACTTTCATGCGCATAACGACTACGATTTGGCAACAGCCAATGTTCTGGCAGGAGTAAAAGCAGGAGCAAGAGGTGTCCACACCACCGTTAATGGGTTAGGAGAGAGGGCTGGCAATGCACCGCTGGCCAGCGTTGTTGCTGTACTTCACGATCATTCTGATATTAAACTGAAAATTAACGAAGAAAAGATCAATGTTGTCAGTCGTATGATTGAATCTATTTCCGGAATTCGTATTCCTTCGAACAAACCAGTTGTAGGCGAAAATGTATTTACTCAAACATGCGGTGTTCATGCCGATGGCGACAACAAGGATAAGCTTTACTTCAACGAACTGCTGCCAGAGCGCTTCGGTCGTGTTCGTAAGTACGCTCTTGGAAAAACTGCCGGCAAGTCGAACATCATGAAAAACCTTCAGGAATTAGGTATTGAGCTGGAACCTGAATTAATGAAGCAGGTAACTAAGCGTGTAATCGAGTTGGGCGATAAAAAAGAAAATGTTACAACGGATGATCTTCCGTTTATCATTTCCGACATCCTGAACAGCGACTTTATCGAGCAGAAAATAAAAATCAAAAACTATTCGCTTTCTCTTACTGATGGCTTAAAGCCGGTGGCTTCCATCAGCATCGAAATCAGTAAAAGGAATTATCAGGAAACAGCAATAGGCGACGGTCAGTACGATGCTTTTATGAATGCGCTTAAAAAAATCTATAAAGCGCTGAATAAGGAATTGCCAAAGTTACTTGACTATGAAGTATCCATTCCTCCGGGTGGTAAAACCGATGCCCTTGTCGAAACTGTTATCACCTGGGAAAACAGCCGTGAATTCAAAACCCGCGGTTTGGATCCCGACCAGACGATAGCGGCGATAAAGGCGACGCTGAAGATGTTGAATATAGTGGAGAATGAGGTGCATAGTCGTTAGTCCATGGTCGATGGACGATAGCCAATACAAAAAAGACATTTGCATGGTGGTAACAATGAACTAAAATAGCGGCTTAATGGCATTAAAATTTGAGGAATTAAAAGTATGGCAGAAAGCATTGGACTTATCACTGATGGTGCATCATGCAACTCTTAATTTTCCAAAGGATGAACAATTTATTCTTACTCCTCAGATTAAACGTGCTGCCGACTCAGTGTCTCTCAATATTGCCGAAGGTTCAACTGGTCAATCAGACTCTGAGTTCAGCAGATTCTTAGGGTACGCTTTAAGGTCTTCTATTGAAGTAATAAGTTGTATCCATCTTGCTCAAAAAAGAAATCTTATTTCTTCGGAAGACTTTAATTCAATTTATAATTTTACAACAGAGATAATTAAAATGATTCAGGCATTAAGAAAAAGTTTAAAATAGATGAAGATCCATTGTATTGGCCATGGACTATCGACTAAATGCTATGGACTTAATAAATAATCAAATAATCACATCATTAAAATGAGCAAATCTTACAACATTGCCTTGATTCCTGGCGACGGTACAGGGCCGGAAGTATTAAATGAAGGGCTGAAAGTTATCAATGCTGCTGCCTCTAAATTCGGGTTTAAAATGAATTACCAGAATTTCGATTTTGGTGGCGAGCGTTACAAACGTACTGGCGAAACTTTACCCGATTCGGCTATACAAGACGTGAAAAAATTCGATTCGATATTTTTGGGAGCTATTGGCCACCCTGATGTAAAACCTGGTATTCTGGAAGTTGGAATTCTTTTGAAGATGCGTTTTGCATTGGATCAGTACATCAACCTTCGTCCGGTAAAACTGTTCCCTGGCGTTGAAACTCCATTGAAGGATAAAGGTCCTGAGGACATCGACTTTGTTGTAATCCGCGAAAACACAGGCGGTATCTACACGGGTGTTGGCGGTGCCGTTCAGGTAGGAACACCTAATGAAGTGGCTACCCAGGTGATGGTATATTCGCGACCGGTGGTGGAACGTTGTATCCGTTATGCTTACGAATACACACGTAAACGTAACAAAAGGAAACAACTGACGCTTGTTCATAAAAACAATGTGTTAACTTATGCCGGCGACCTTTGGGTACGTACGCATAAAGAGGTTGGTAATAAGGATTTTCCTGACATCAAACAGGATTATAACCATGTTGATGCCGCTACCATGTGGTTTGTTAAATCGCCCGAGTTCTACGATGTAATCGTAACCGAAAACCTTTTTGGCGATATCATCACCGACCTTGCTGCCATGATTCAGGGAGGTTTGGGAATTGCAGCCGGTGGTAACATCAACCCAGAAGGCGTATCGATGTTTGAACCCATGGGTGGTTCTGCTCCGAAATACACCGGTCAGAATGTAATTAACCCGCTTGCTGCTATCTGCGCTGGTGGGTTAATGCTCGAAACCCTTGGCGAAGCCGAAGCGGCAAAAGCCATCGAAAAAGCTGTAAGCGATGCTTTAGGATCCAAGAAAATCAAAAGTCTGAATGCCGGCCAAATGGGTATGGGTACTAAAGAAGTTGGCGATCTGATTGCAAACAGTCTGTAATTTAAATCTGATATAAAGTTAAAACCTCCGGTTCCAAGTGGGCCGGAGGTTTTTTGTTTTATTTAGAGCGACTTTGTAACGCGAGCTTTTCCCAGTTCGTTGGCAACGATTTTTGCACCAGCAACTTTTTTGAGGGTATATTCCTGAGTTTGACACCTCAGAAGTTTATCTATTTGAATTTCTTAAATCGACTCACGTTAATTTAGGAGGAGAGGTCCTGTTTAGGACTAAGCCTAAAGCGTATTTCAAAGGAGAATTACATGGCAAAGTGACTGTATTTAATATTGGAGTAGGCTTTGGCCTGGAGGTAGAGCATGAGTTTTCATAGTTTATAAATTGTAAAATGAAGAAAGTTTAATTATTTTCATTATATTGATGTTGTCTTCTTACTGCTAATAAATATCATAACTTTCATTTTATAATATTCATTATTTTTACTGCTTATCAATTTAAACCAACCGCTTTTATGAAAAATTTATTCATCCTAACAGTGATAGCAGCTTTGGTTGCAGGTAGTTGTAAAAACAGTACTTACAAAACTGACGATTCTCAAAACCTCACCTTAACTGTCGATAGCTTTTTGCTGTCGCCCGAACAATGGTCCGGTAAAGAAGTGGTAATAGCCGGAACCGTATCGCATATATGCAAGCACAGCGGGAAAAAGCTTTTCCTTTTCAGCGCTGATCCTGAGAAAACAGTAAAGGTAAATGCCGGAGGTAATTATGCAACATTCGACATAAAATACGAAGGTACTGATGTTGAAATTACCGGTACAGTTGTGGAAGATGAAAAAATTGATGCGAACTACCTGAATGAATGGGAAGCTGAAATAAAAGCACAAATAGGCGACAAGGACCAGAAAACCTGTAATGCCGAGAGTAGTGCTATTGCCGGACAGGCAAAAACCGACAGCACTACTGCTGAAAAAGCTGAGGACCCTTATGCCAAAGTAAAGGAATTCAGAAGTAAACTTGAAAAAAGCGGCAAGTCATACATTGCTATTTATGCAATAGACATCACAAGCTTAAAGGAAATTAAGAAAGAAACAGCAGCTAATTAATTTCCAGGTTACTTATGCCATCCGACCGTTTGAGTGTTTTCCGGAAGTGGAACAGGATCCTGCACCGGGATTTAGGTTATTTCTTTTTCGGGGTGACTATTATCTACAGTCTTTCAGGCATTGCCCTGAACCACAAGAAGGACTGGAACCCGAATTATAATATTTCTTATAAAGAAATTAAAGTAAAAGAAAGCATTACCCAGTCTGCTGTGAATACCGACTGGGTAATGGCTCTTTTGAAACAGTACAACGAGGAAGATCACTACAAAAAGCATTATTACCCCCGCGACAATACCCTGAAAATCTTTATCGATAACGGGTCGGTTGTAATCGACACCGGAACCGGCGAAGGATACATTGAGAAAATTACTAAAAGGCCATTATTTTTTGAGGTTAATTTTCTGCATTACAATCCCGGCAAATGGTGGCTGTGGTTTTCCGATATTTTTTGTGTGAGTTTAATCCTCATTGCCATCAGTGGTTTGTTTATCATTGCCAAAGGAAAAAACAGCCTGAGCAGGAGAGGTATCTGGTTCGTGATTGCGGGGGTGGTGGTGCCTGTTTTAGCGCTGGTATTGTTGAAGTAGAATTGGAGACCACGAAAAACAAACTGCCAGTACCAGGCCTGGCAGTTATTTATTTTTTAATTTATTGAATTAGGCTCTTAAGAATAGTTTTGTCCACAGTCCTCAGACCTCAGACCTCAGACCTCAGACCTCAGCTAAACGCCTGCTTCAATTTAATTTTTATCTACATAACCAAACATGTGAGGAACCACCTTGCATGTATTATTTTCGAAGATTAAACCATAACTTACTCCGTTACAAACTTTAATTTTGTTGTTCTGGTATATATGCTCCTTCATTGTAAAATTGGGAGCTTCGTATAATGCCTGAGAGACTTTTTCCAATATATCCTTCCGATCAATTAGTTTTATCCCTGGAAGTTCTTTTAAATAGGTTGGATATCCAAGCTTTACATTAATAATTTTCCCATCTAAATCAAAAGTAACATGAATTGGTAATCCATTTTTGTCCTTACTATTTAAGAAAGAAGCCGGAAGATTTCCTTTATTTATAATGTACTTACCAAGTTCAATATTGCTTGAATAAAAATCATCAGTACCATTAAAAAGTGGGATAGGTGGTGGTGGCGGAGGGGGTGGTGGAGGCATTTCCACTTTTTCATTTTTTGCGCTAAGAGGCGGAGGCGGAGGCGGTGGAGGCGACGCTGCTTCATCCATTTTTGACTTTTTAGCCGGAGGAGGTGGTGGCGGTGGAGGTGGGGGAACATTTTTCCACTTTGTAGTATCTCCAACGATTACCTTACCATCTTTTGTTACTTTAGGCGGGTCCTGTGCCAGGTTTACCCTTGAGAGTGTCTGAATTGTAAATATTGCCACCAGAAATACAGCAAATACTGCAAACCATCTTTTATTGCGTTGATTGTTCATCATAACAATTCGTTTTTTAGTTAAGGAACTTTTAAAACCATTTACCGGCAGATAAATGTTGGTACCACATGCATGGTTGAAAAGCAGCATCTGGTAGTCGAGTTTGGGGGTTTGTTTCAATACTTCCTCGTCGGCAAGGTATTCGTGCAGCTCTTTAACAGAGCGCCTGAACAACCATGCGAACGGGTTAAACCACTGAACTGCCACCAAAAGCTCCAGCAGGATAAGGTCCAACCAGTGCCACTGACGGATGTGTACCCTTTCGTGTTCCAGCATGGCGCCATGGTTGGCCTCCGAAAGGGTTTGCCTGTTGATAAAAATTAAATGAAGGAACGAAAACGGATAAGGCAGACTGTGCATGATAACCAGCCTGTCGGGCCCTACTTTTTGTATGCCATGTTTGATTGTAAGAAACAAAAGATGGAAGAAGCCAATGAGAAAGCGAAGAAGAACAAGTCCTAACCCTGCAAGGTAAATGAATGGAAGAACCGTGCTGACTGAAAGTGATTCAGGTTTGTAATATTCTTTTAAAACGGCTTTTGGAGCCGCTGGGTCATTGCTTAAAAAATCGCGGAGGTATTCTGCCGGCACTTGCAGCCACACCTGTTTTTGAACTGCAAAATATTCGTTTATCAGCGGCATCAAAAACGAAGCGGCAATGGCCATCAGAAAATAAAACCTCACCCATCTGAACCGGGTGTTATTGCGGATTAAAACTAAGTACAAGAGGTACGAAAGAAAAACCCCCAGCGACGATTTTATAATGTATTCTTCCATTGCAGCAATGCTTTAGGATGCTTTTTTCTTCTTTTGCATTTCTTCTTTCAGAATGTTCATCATTTGTTCCATTTCCTCAATGGTAACTTCCTTGTCGCGCGCAAAGAAAGAAACCATTTTGTTGTAAGAGTTACTGAAATAGTTCTTCACAACATTTCCCATAAAAGCTTTGGTATATTCTTCCTTACTTATAATGGGGTAATATTCGTGAATCTTTCCATAAACATTATGGTTAATAAATCCTTTGGTTTCGAGTATTTTCACAACGGTCGAAATGGTAGTATTAGCAGGCTTGGGATCGGGAAAGCCATCGGCAATATCTTTGATAAAGCCTTTTTTTATCCTCCATAAAATCTGCATAATCTGTTCTTCCGCTTTTGTAAGTTCTTTCATTTCTTTTATCAAATTGGCAAAACAAATATACGACTAAAAAATTAGTCGTACAACTATTTTATTAGATTTGTTTGAAAAAAGTCCATAGTCCATAGCAGATAGTCCATAGTTATTGGATTACATATAAAAACAAAATCCGATCCTCTTAATTGAGAACCGGACTTTACTATCGATTATCGACTAAAAGCTATCGACTATTTTTTCACTTCGCCCGCAACATCGTAAATTACAATTTCTGTAGGCTTTGAAGTTAAAGGACCAATTTTATCGCCAAACGACTTAAAGTAAGGAGCTGCAAAATGGGCATCAATGGCGGCCTGGTTCTTATAATTTTCGTAAACCAGAAAGCTTGCTTTTTCATAAGGGTTCTGATAAAGCTGGTAACCGGTGCAACCGGGTTCTTTCAAGGTGCTGTCTATCATTCCCTGGAACATCTTTGTAAATTCGTTCACTTTCTCGGGTTTGATGTAGATTTTGGCAGCAATAATTTTAGAGTATTCTACTGTGTCAGCCTTTTTGCAGCATCCGGAATCTTTTTTAACGCAGGCAGAATCGCCTTCGTTATGTTTGTTTTCTGAAGCAGGAGGGGTACAGGCAAAAATAATTGCTGCGAATGCAAGCACAAAAAGTAAGGATTTTGTTTTCATATAATAATTTGGTTTAGGATTGAATATTGATCAAATATATAGAATTTCTTTTGGCTGGGCTGAAATTTTTCTCAATACTTTTGTCAAAGCGCTTTTAACAGGCAGGACTCTATTTTTTGTAAGTTGGAAATTATAAGAAGCATTTTTACGTTCAACTGAAGGGATTGATTAGTTGTTAAATAAAGTTAAACAATCATAAAACCTTATAGGGAAAAAATATTAGGAATAGGAAAACCAAAAAATGCATCTATTTTTGAACTTTTAAAACGCTAGAATTTTAACTAATGCTCGTTGAAACCTTTAAAGCTGTGACCGACTGGTACATGTCCAACATGAACTATGGTACAATTACTTTGCTAATGGCCGTTGAAAGCTCTTTTATTCCATTTCCCTCAGAAATTGTAATTCCACCGGCTGCTTGGAAAGCTGCCGATCCGGCCGGAGGTTTGAATATTTATCTTGTGGTGGCGTTCTCTACCTTAGGTTGCTTAATTGGTGCACTTTTCAACTATTTCATTGCATATTTTCTGGGACGAAAGATTATATATTCTCTTGCCGAATCCAAAGTTGCACGTCTCTTTCTAATTAAGCGTGAATCCATCGAAAAAGCCGAAAATTATTTTGTTAAGCATGGACGAAGTTCAACCCTGATAGGCAGGTTAGTACCCGGAGTGAGGCAATTGATTTCGATTCCTGCAGGCCTGGCTAAAATGAACATGCGCGACTTCATAATTTATACAGCTATAGGCTCAACTTTGTGGAACATATGTTTGGCTTTGCTTGGTTATTTTTTCTATTCTCAAAAAGAGGTGCTCGAGTTGTATTATAAAGAACTTACCTATTCAGTTCTGTTATTAGGAGCTATTTTTGTGATTTATCTGATTGTTAAAGCACGGAGAAAAAAGAAACTCGCCTGATAATGATATGAATCTCTGCATCGACATAGGAAATACGCTTGTCAAAATAGCCGTTTTTGATGGAGATAATTTGATCCGTCAGGAGAGCTATAAAGATTTTGATATTGCCGATGTTGAAAAGATTAAAATGAACTTTGGAGTAAGAAGGGTTATTATCAGCAGTGTAAAAGAAGATAATCCATGGTTTTATACTGAAATGGGTAAGCTTTTTGAAAAAAGTACGATACTCACTTCCGTTACAAAAATTCCCATAACAAACGAGTATAAAACTCCTGAAACACTGGGAAAAGACAGACTAGCGGTAGTAGTTGGCGCTAATTATCTTTATCCTCAAAGGAATTTGCTCGTAATTGATGCCGGAAGCGCTATAACCTTCGATTTTATCGACGACAAAGCTGCCTATAAAGGTGGAAACATTGCGCCGGGCCTTTCCATGCGTTTCAGGGCGCTGAACGAATTTACAAGAAGGCTGCCGTTGCTGGGTCCGCAAAACGTTTTTCCTTTACTTGGAGGAAATACTTCCGAAGCTATAATTTCAGGAGTGCAAAACAGCATCATTTTTGAAGTGGATGCTTATATTACCGAATTAGGGAAGCTTTACCCGGAAGTTATTACACTAATCACCGGGGGCGACGCGAAATTCTTTGATAATAAAGTAAAAAATACCATATTTGTGATCCCAAATTTAGTACTCATAGGCTTAAACAGAATCTTAAATTTTAATGCGTAAAATACTATTCATACTCCTGTCGTTTCTAAGCATCGGTGCTTATAGTCAAACGAATACATATTCTCCTTATTCCCGTTACGGATTAGGTGATTTAGCACACGAAGGTTTAGCCTTTAACAGGGCAATGGGTGGAACAGGTATAGCTTTAAGGCTGCCAAATTCTATCAATTATCTTAATCCGGCTTCCTATACCGCTCAGGATACCATGTCGTTTATATTCGACTTTGGACTTTATTCCAATTACACGCAGTATAAAACCAATACCAGCAATTCCGCCGACTGGAGATCTTCACTTAGTCATATTGTTATAGGGTTCCCTATTACGAAATGGTGGAAAAGCAGTTTGGGATTGGTGCCGTATTCTAGAATGGGTTATAATTTAGCGGATTTTAAAATTATTAACTATGCCAATGGCAGTCGCGAGTCTTTCGACTTTTTTTATAATGGTACTGGTGGAGTAAATAAATTTTATTTTGGAAATGCAATCAAGCTGAAAAATCTTTCAGTAGGCGTTAATTTAAATGTTCTTTTCGGATCGCTGGAACAAACCCACCGGTTTAGTGAGTTAAACCTGAAAACGGATATGGCATCCACAACCCGCGAACAACAGCAGTCGATCCGCAGCACCAGTTTTACTTTTGGATTGCAATACGACCTTAAACTCACCGACGATTTGAATGTAATTGTTGGCGGAACCATGGAAAACAAGAGCCGGTTAGTGGTAGATGAATATCTGCTTGTAACAAACGTGTTTGCCCATGATACTACCACATCAAAGGGTACCCAAACAATTTATTCGCCCGACACCGTCGATTTTCATGACGGACGCGTAAAAAGCCATCTTCCTATGAGATATGGTGCAGGTTTAACAATTAATTTTAAGAATAAACTGCTTTTATCAGCCGATTATTCTTCCCAGAAATGGAGCGATTTCCAATCGTTTAACCCGTTTGATGAGCTTGCCGACAGCCGGAGCCTTAATTTTGGGTTGCAATATACCCCCGATGAAAAAGCTATCAGAAACTACTGGAAAAGAATTGGTTTACGCGCTGGCTTTTATACATCCGAAACTTACATGAAAGTTAAAGGTGAGCAGCTTAAGGAATACGGGGTGACCTGTGGGCTTCGGTTCCCATTCAAAGGGAATAAATCGGCTTTCCAGATTTCATATGAGTTTGGAAAACGAGGAACAACCAATAACGGCCTTATTCAGGAAAATGTTCATAGCATAAATCTGGGAATAACCTTGCACGATTTTTGGTTCATTAAATCAAAATACGATTAGGTATCAAATGAAAAAAATAACCAGTATAGTAAGTTTTTGTGCCATTATAAGTCTTTTTGCAGCAGGACTTGTTTCGTGCGAGAACGACCTGGAAGTTGTGCAGTCTTTTGAAGATCCGGCCAAAGTTCCCGATGCCACCTTCGAAAAATTCGAAACTTTATATTACGATTCTTCAAAACTGAATGCAAAAGTTGAATCGGATCTGCTCCTGCGGTTCTCCGGGAAAATAACCAAGGATCCTTATATGGAGTTTCCCAAAGGAATTTTTGTACAGTTTTTTGATAGCGTCAAAAACGTAAGGGCAAGTGTGAAATCGAAATACGCCATTTATTACGAGAGCAAGAAACTTTGGGAGGCCCGTAACGACGTTGTTGTAATAAGCACTGATGGTAAACAACTAAATACCGAACAGTTATTTTGGGATCAGAATAAGAAAATTATATATTCCGAAAAGTTTTGCCGGGTTACAACACCCAATGCAAGTCTTACAGGCAACAAATTCCAGGCTGTGGAGGACTTTTCAAGTTATGAACTTTCGCAGGTACAAGGACCACTAAAAGTGAAAGATGAGTAATTTTTTCGGCAGAATTCTGGAATTTATCTGGCTATTGGTTGGACTCGTTTCTATTTTTACTTCCGTAAACAGCTTCATAAATCGCGACTCCAAAAATGGATTGATTATGGCCTTGGTTGCACTAATTGGATTACTCATGTTTTTTGCACGACGCACCATCCGGTTACGACGTAAGGATTAAGATCAATAGAAAAACCAAACTTTTATTAGCCTCCAGCCCTGTAGAATCAAGATTTTTTAATTTTTTTTTTATCATCGAATAAGAAATACTTTAAATGCTTATATTCGTACCTCAATTTTTAAAACGTAAAATACTGAATAGCTTATGCCTGTACTCGAGAAAATAAGAAGCAAAGCGGGGATCTTTATCGCCATTTTCATTGGTTTTGCATTATTTGCATTTATAATTGGAGACTTTTTAACTTCAGGGCAGTCGTTGTTTCGCCAATCGCAAATGGAAATAGCGGAAATTGGAGGAAAATCAATTTCAACACAGGATTTTGAACAAAAATTTGTGGAACTCCAGGAAGTTACAAAAGCTAAAACCGGTCAGACTACCTTACCTGAAAACGCATTGGAATCACTTAAGGAACAAACCTGGTTAGAAATTATTTTTGAAGAAGTTGTTGATCCCGAATATAAAGAGCTCGGTTTAGCTGTTGGAGAAGATGAACTTGCTGATCAGATAACCGGAAGCAACCCATCGCCTATTATCCGTCAGAATTTCGGAGATCCTAATACCGGTCAGATCAATACTGTTGCTGTAAACCGTCTGTGGAACAGCTATGAGCAAAATCCTACCTGGAAGGCGATAGTACTTTCTATTGAGAAGGAAATTGTCATGAACCAGGCATTCACAAAATATACCAATATTATTCGTAAAGGTTTATATGTACCTAAGTTTCTTGCTAAAAACGATTTTGTTGAAACAAATGAGAAAGTTGATGTAAGTTTCCTTGTGAAGAGATATTCCGAAATAGGAGATTCTGCAGTAAAAATCACTAACAGCGACCTCAAGAAATATTACAACGATCATAAATACCTGTTCGAACAAACACCTTCGCGCGATTTAGAGTATGTTACTTTCGACATTCTTCCTTCAAAACAGGATTATAATGCTGCCAAGGAATATATCGATAAGGCTCTTCCTGAATTCCAGTCGACAGAAGATCCAAAGCAATACGTTTCTGCCAATTCCGATCTTCCCTTCGATAGCCGGTATTATAAAGCTGGTCAGCTTTCCGATACATTAAATAAGTTTATGTTTTCGGCAAGTGAAGGCGCAGTTTTTGGTCCTTATTTCGAAGAAGAAACCTATAAAATTGCTCGTCTTGTTAAAGTGGCTTTTATGCCAGATACAGTTAAAGCCCGTCACATACTTATTCAACCTACCGAGCAGTCGCAGGCCGGAGTTGATAAAGCGAAGAATCTCGCCGACTCTGTTATGAATGCAGTTAAAAAAGGTGCCAACTTTACCGAACTTGTTGCCAAATATTCTGCCGATAAAGGCAGTGTTCCTACTGGTGGAGATCTTGGATGGTTTGAAGAAGGAAGAATGGTTCCTGAATTTAATGACGCCGCTTTCTCCATGAGCAAGGGCGAAACAAAAGTTGTACAGACTCAGTTTGGGTACCATGTATTGCAGGTAACCGACCGTGGTCCTGAAACCAAGAAAGTTCAGGTTGCCGTTATGGCACGTAAAGTTGATGCCAGTCAGGCCACAAATAACGATATTTATGCAGCGGCAAGCAAATTTGCTGGAGAAAACAGATCGCGCGACCAGTTTAATAAAACCATCAATGCCTCCAATGGTAAGCTTGTTAAAAAACTTGCCAGCAGCGTAACTTTGAACGATAAAGTTATAGCAGGCCTTGATCAGCCTCGTGAGCTTATTCGTTGGGCTTACAAAGCAAGTGAAGGTGAAGTTTCCGATGTTATTTCTCTTCGCAATGCATTTGTTGTAGCTGTTGTTTCGCAGGTTCGCGAGGATAAATTTGCTACGCTGCAACAGGTTCAACCAGAAGTGGAAATGGCGGTTCGCAAAGAGAAGAAAGGAGACCTTTTGGCCGATCAGATTAAAAAACAAGCTGAAGGAACCAAGGATATTCTGGCTCTTGCAGGTAAACTCAACACTACTGTTGAAACAGCCTCGGGAATCAGTTTCTCTTCATTCTCAATTGGTTCGGCAGGTATTGAACCTAAATTGATTGCTACGGCAACAACCATCAAAACCAATGAATTGTCGAAACCTGTAAAGGGTAACAATGGAGTGTATGTTGCTTTGGTTACGTCTAAGGTTCCTGCTGAAGGTACTGATTACAACCAGTCAGTTCAGAAATTAAGCTATACCTTACAATCGCGCGGAAGCGGATACGAAGCGCTCGAAGCTTTGAAAAAACTTGCCAATATTGAAGATAAAAGAGGCAAATTTTATTAATAGATTGTACAGAATATAATAAAAGGGCGGTTCTCAGTTGAGCCGCCTTTTTTATTGCTATACCTTTTCGTCTATCCAAACAATTTCTTCCTGCAAATCTTCGGCATATCGCCTGAAATTGAAATGCTCTGTTTCAGCCATCAGTAATTCATCATTTATCCTAAGGAAGTCTGCATTATGAAATTCTTCCAATATCTGTTCCTCTCTTTTGGTATCAACCCGGGGCGTCACATCCAGGCTAAAGCTTGACAAATTCCTTTCGGGCGTAATAAACAGGCTGCCATCGCAGTTTTTGAGACATACGTGTACTTCTTTCATAATTGTTCTTTTTAAAATATAAAACAACTGAAGAAGTTTTGTGGTTAGCGCTTAATCCTTCTGTTCGTGGACAATTTCTATGTTTTGTAACGCCTTCTTTATTTCGTTGTCGGGCTTAAAACTTAACCGGATTTCCTTGATGTTCCGGACGGTGATTTTTTCCGCTGAGTCCTCTGTTTTAACACGGGCATGCAATCTGAAGGTGCCAAAACGTTCCATCTTTATTGTTTTACCCTGCGAGAGTAAATCCGGAATCAGATCCACCAAACCCATCATCACAATGTAGACATCAGCTTCACTTGCAGTAGAACGCTTTGCCAGAATACGGGCAACATCGAGTAGGTCAACCTGCGTTGTTCCGGTCAGTTTGGGAAACCAGATCTTTTCTCCTGATGTTCCTTCACCTGGTTTAAAGGTAGAAGCAACTTTGTAGGTAATTGACATTGACTTTGGTTTTAAGATTGAATTACATATTTAATGTGCATAATATAATAATTTAATGCGCATTAAACAATAGAATAATGGGCATTAAATGGTAAACAATAAATCGGGAGTTAAATCAATGTTAGGTTTCAATACGGTATATCTACTTTTCTATAAAACAAAAGAGGGCACAAGGCCCTCTTCGAACTAGACAACAATCAACGTACTACACCTATTTATAACTAATGAATATCTTTTAGTCGTAAGTTACAAGTCGTATGTAGTAAGACAACAGCCCAAAATACTTTACAGACTGTATGCAACCCGTAACCTGCAACCTGCAACTCGTAACGCAACTACTGCAACATCTCTTTAACTTTGGCCGAAATAACCTTTCCATCGGCTTTGCCGGAGAGTTCTTTGGCGGCGACACCCATTACCTTACCGAAATCGGCTGCGGTTTTGGCGCCAACCTTTTCGATGATGCTTTTGATAACGGCGTTCAGCTCTTCGTCGCTCATGGCTGCCGGAAGATAGGTTTCAATTACATTGGCTTCCAGGACCTCCTTATCATAAAGGTCAATACGGTTCTGCTGCTTGTAAATATCGGCCGATTCCCTTCTTTGCTTGATAAGCTTCTGAATAATTTTTAATTCAACATCAGCCGGGAGTTCATCCATACCTCCCTTTTCGGTTTTAGCAAGCAAAAAAGCTGCTTTAATGGCACGCAATGCTTCCAGTTTATCTTTTTCTCTTGCGAGCATTGCTTTTTTTATGTCTTCGTTAACCTGATCGAATAAGCTCATTTTATTAGGATTTTAGGTATTAGGTTTATAGCTATCAGGTGTTTAGGAATTCAGGCCTTAGTAGTATTCATTCCTACAGCCTATAACCTAAACACCTACAGCCTAATCAACATTATCATGTAAATACGAATTATTTGCACGTAACCTTACCTGGTTATCTTCGTCGCTGCCCAGTGTAAGTCTCGATATGTTTGCATCCTTGGAAGGTGCTGTCATATCAATGTTTACATTGCGACGCTGATAAGCAGGGATAAGTTCCAGCTTGTCGATGTTTGCCCGTTCATCAGTTTGGGCTAGTCCGGCCTCTTTGAACTTTTCGGTCGTCTTTTGCAGGGTTTTAATCCTTTCGGTAGCTTTTTTGGCAGTATGAACCTCGGGACTTCTTGATGTATTGTAAACCACAAAACCATTGTTGTCCGATTCCAGGCCGCCAAACTCGAGCTTACGCTGATAGGAATTGGGCTCTAAATCAAGGCTGTTGTTGTTTTTATCAACCACCTGGAAATCGAGTTCCGAACGGTGAATCTGTGAATCGTAAAGGTGAACTTTTTCGGCTTCTTTGCGGAAGTTGTTCAGTTCCGGAATGCTGTTAGCGTTGAATCCGGTTGCAATAATGGTAACATTCACCTGATTGCCCAGGCTTTCGTCCATGCCTGCACCCCAGATTACCAAAGCATCTCTTGATAAAGAAGAAGAAATGTGATCGGTTATCTGACCCACTTCGTCCATGCTGATTTCATCGGTGCCATAAGTAATGTTAAGCAGAACACTCTTGGCGCCAGTAATATCGTTATTGTTAAGCAGCGGTGACGAAAGTGCCATTTGTGTTGCCAGCAATGCCCGGTTTTCGCCTTCGGCAATACCCGAACCCATCAAAGCAACTCCACTGTTGGTCATTACCGTTTGAACATCGGCAAAGTCCACGTTTATATAGCCCGATACAGTAATCATTTCGGCGATTCCTTTGGCCGCAGTTGCCAAAATATTATCGGCCTTGGCAAATGCCTGTCCCAGTTTTAAGTTACCGTATATTTCGCGCAGTTTTTCGTTGCTGATGATCAGTAGCGAGTCTACATGCTCCTGTAATTCCTTAATGCCATCCACAGCCTGTTTGAGACGCTGAGCCCCTTCAAACTGGAAGGGAATGGTAACAATGGCTACTGTAAGCAGCCCCAGCTCTTTGGCTGCACGTGCAATTACGGGAGCAGCTCCGGTTCCGGTACCGCCGCCCATTCCGGCGGTGATAAATACCATTTTGGTACTTTTCGACAGCAATTCAACAAGTTGATCCGACGATTCCAGAGCAGCCTGGCGTCCAATCTCGGGTTTATTGCCCGCACCTAACCCCTGGGTCATTTTGGCACCCAACTGAAGCTTTATGGTTACAGGACTTTTTTCCAGGGCCTGGGCATCGGTATTGCAAATAACAAAGTTTACATCTTTAATGCCCTGCTGGTACATGTAATTTACCGCGTTGCTACCGCCGCCTCCCACACCAATTACTTTAATTATGGAGGAGCGCTCAAGCGGAAGATCGAAGGGGATAAGCTCTTCTTGCATAGTTTATCAGGGTTTTTAGGTTTTACATTTTTGCACTGTTATCCTCAAACATCTCAGTCAAGGTCTTCTTTAACGAATCGATGAGCTTGTTTTTAGGTTTAACTTTTTCTTTTTCAACTTCAAATTCAACAGTTTTAGTCTTATTAACTGTGGGAGCAGGCTCAGGATTAACAGCCACAGGTTCTTCAACGGGTTTTTCAATCACCACACGTTCGGGTTGTTCCTCCCATTTCGAGTCGAGGTATTCAAA
Organism: Bacteroidota bacterium; assembly: GCA_023429135.1. Lineage (GTDB taxonomy): Bacteria > Bacteroidota > Bacteroidia > Bacteroidales > JAAUTT01 > JAAUTT01. The sequence goes on from JAEYWD010000024.1 coordinate 179,495, forward strand.
GCCTTTCATGAGCAAACCAACTGAAGTGGCAAACATGGGCTGATTGATATCGTCGCTGATGGTTCCTACCAAATGTTCGTTAGGGTAACCAATACGAACATCCATGCCGGTTTTGAAGCGAACCAACTGAGGCAGATGTTTCAGCATAGCCCCGCCACCTGTGATTACAATTCCGGCAGCAAGACGATCGGCATATTCGGAGTTTTCGATTTCGAACATTACCGCATCAAGAATTTCTTCCATGCGCGACTGGATGATGTAAGCGAGACTTTTTTCGGAGATTTCCTTCGATTCCCTGCCGGAGATACCAGGTATAGCGATTACTCTGTTTTCGGAGGCAAAATCGCCCAAAGCAGAGCCATGTTTCATCTTTAACAGTTCGGCCTGTTTTTCAAGAATGGAGCATCCTTCCTTGATATCTTTGGTGATAACATAACCGCCAAAAGGAATAACCGCCGTATGACGGATAATACCATCGTGATAAACAGCAATATCGGTTGTGCCGCCGCCAATATCAACCAGTACAACACCAGCTTCCTTTTCATCCTCGGTTAAAACAGCCGCCGATGAGGCAAGCGGTTCGAGCACCAGATCCTGAAGTTGCAGATCGACACGGTTAATGCATTTCTCAATGTTTTTAGCCGAAGAAATGTTTCCGATTACAATGTGGAAATTGGCTTCGAGACGGATCCCCGACATCCCCACCGGGTTTTTGATGCCCGTTTCGTTATCCACAATAAAGCTCTGGGGCAAAACATGAATAATTTCTTCACCTACATCGATTGGAATTTTATGCGCATCGCGGAGAAGACGCTTTACATCGTCGTGGGTAATTTCATCGTCGTACGAGTCCCGGTTGATGTATCCGCGGGTTTTCAGGCTTTTTATATGCTGGCCGGCAATACCAACAAACACTTCCCTGAATTTGATTCCGGTGCGTTGTTGCACCTCATTTACAACCTGCGAAATTGCATTTACGGTTTCTTCTATATTTTGAACCACACCGCGCTTTACGCCGGTAGAAATTGTTTTGCTTAGGCCTAATATTTCAAGTTGATTGTTAGGGTGACGTTTCCCTACAAGAGCAACAATTTTTGTTGTACCGATGTCGATGGCGGCTACAATGTCTTTTTTCTGTATCATGGTATTATCTTTTAGTGCAAATAACCTGTCCTTTATATTTCAGATTAATAGTTTCATATTTATTCCATCCAACAGCGTTCAGGCCGTTGATGTAGAGAGATTCGAGGTTTTGGAATTTTTCTTCGCAGTTGCTTATGTCGCCAAACACAATTACATGCGAACCAACTCTCGGGATGAGCTCAAAATCGTAGTTATTGTTTACATAAATCTGCTGAACCTGGGCCTTCCAGAATTCATGATCCTCAATGTATTGTGCCAACTGGTAAAGTTCGGCCAGAATAGACCTTTTGCCGGATCTTTGCAACGACATTACATTCAAGGTTTTCTTTACTTCCGGCGGGGCACTTATCAAGCCGTTTGCCACGGGCACATGCGAGGTATATTTGCCCGAGATGCGCATCAGGTAACCCTTATCGTCGATATAATAGCTTCTTCCGAGATAATCGAAAAACCTGACAATAGGATTACGCTGCTGGATTTCAATTACCACCTTGCCCCCGGCAGTTTTAAAAATTTCGGCGTTTTCAACCGGAGTAAAGGTGTTTAGTTCAGCCTCCAGCGCCTTAAGATTTATGTTTTGAAAGTTTTTCCCGATGAGTTTTATATTTTTTGCCTGGAGCAGTTTTTCAATGTCAGCAGGTTCAATAAAGCCATTTTTTGCACTGTCGATAATGCGCACCTCTACGGCTCTGCATACCAGCTCGCTTTGTTCTTTGGCAACAAAACTAAGGGTAACCGTAAGGTAGGCCACTATCGATAAAAAGAATAATATGTTGCGAACTTTCCGCATTTAAGCCAGATTGTATTTTTTAATGAATAATTCTTTTAATGCTTTCAGATAGGTATCAATATCGCCGGCCCCCATAGTGAGCACAATGTCCGGTTTGTCGATATTTTCCATTACCGAAAGCAGTTCCTGTTTCTTACACAGAATTTTATTACTGCTTTTCATCTTATCCAGAATGATTTGCGAGGTAACTCCAGGAATTGGAAGTTCGCGGGCCGGATAAATATCGAGCAGAACAGTTTGGTCAAGAAGATCGAGGCTTTGTGCAAATTCTGAGGCAAAGTCGTTCGTGCGGCTGTAAAGATGCGGCTGAAAGATGCCGGTAACCTTTTTACCAGGATAAAGATCTTTGACCGATTGAATGGTGTATCTTAACTCTTCAGGATGATGACCATAATCGTCAATCATCATGAAATTCTTATGACGGATATGAAAATCGAATCTTCGCTGAACCCCGTTGAATGAGCTGAGTGCCTTATAAATTTCCTCGTGCTTAACACCAGCCAGCAAGGCCATCGACATAGCTGCAATTGAATTTTCCACATTCAGCAAACCCGGAAATCCAAGATCCAGACCCGTAAGTTTTCCGAAGGGAGTATTCAGGTCGAAATGATATAATCCATCTTTTACCTGGATATTTTCGGCACAGAAATCAGCTTTTTCTGCAAGGCTGTAGGTAAATACCTTTATATCGCCGGGTTTACCGGGATCGAGACCTTTTTTAATTACAAGCGAGCCGCCATCTTTAATCTGAGTGATAAACTGCCAGAAAGCCTTTTTTACCTCCTCGTGTGTGCCATAAATATCCAGGTGGTCGGCATCCATCGCCGTTACAACCGCCTGTTTCGGGTAAAGCTGCAGGAATGAGCGGTCGTACTCGTCGGCCTCGGCTACTACCCAGTTGCTGGTAGCCGAAAGTAACAGGTTTGAGCTGTAATTTTGCGAAATACCACCTAAAAAGGCGCTGCAGTCCAGGTGCGACTGTTTCAGCAGATGCGAGGTCATGGTCGAAGTGGTGGTTTTTCCATGCGTGCCGGCAATGGCTATTACATCTTTGGTTTGCGAAATCAGTCCAAGGATTTCGGCTCTTTTTTTAATGGTATAGCCGTTTTGCTTAAAGAAAGTGAACTCTTTATGATCAGCCGGAACAGCAGGAGTGAAAATCACCAGCGTATTTTCCTTCTCCTTAAAAGGCGCAGGAATAGTATTCAGATCATCGGTATAGTGAATCTGCATTCCTTCCTTTTCAAGCTGTTGGGTAAGGTTGGTGGAGGTACGGTCGTAACCGGCAACTTTTTTACCCTGGGTATTGAAATACCTTGCCAGGGCGCTCATGCCAATGCCGCCGATACCTAGGAGATAGATGTTTTGTATGTTATTCAGGTTAATCATTTATCAGTTTCAAAATTTCCTCAGCAATTCTTTTTGCCGAATCCTTTTCAGCCAGTTTTAATATATTTTGCGATAATCTGTTCAGTTCCTCAGGCTCATTGATTGTAACGAGCATCGTCTTCACCAGACTTTCTTTAGCATCAGCATCTTTCACCAGGATGGCAGCATCTTTTTTAGTGAGCGAAAGCGCATTCTGGGTTTGATGATCTTCGGCAACGTTGGGCGAAGGCACCAGAATACTGGCCTTTCCTACCAAACAAAGCTCCGAAATTGTTCCGGCTCCGGCTCTCGAAACTACCAGGTCGGCAGCAGCAAATGCCAGATCCATGCGAGAAATGAAAGCCATAGCTTTGACATTAGTAGCCCCGGATGCGTCGGTCTTTTGTTTCATCTCATCAGAATACCTGGGGCCTGTTTGCCATATTACCTGTATGTTTTCCTTTTTAAGTACATCGAGGTTTGCAGCCAGGCTGTCGTTCACCGTTCTGGCACCAAGGCTACCGCCTAGAATCAGAATGGTTTTCTTCGATTTATCCAAACTGAAGAAGTTAATTGCCTCCTCGCGCTTGCTTTCTATATTTACCAGGTCCTGACGAACAGGATTGCCGGTCATAATGATCTTTTCTTTCGGAAAAAACCTTTCCATTCCTTCGTAAGCAACACAAATCTTCGCTGCCTTCTTTGCAAGCAGCTTGTTTGTAACTCCGGCATAGGAATTCTGTTCCTGGATAACAGTGGGAATTCCTTTCTGGGAGGCAATTTTAAGCAGTGGTCCGCTTGCATAACCGCCTACACCTACGGCCACATTGGGTTTAAAGTCTGCAATGATCCTGCGAGCCTTCACAAGGCTGTACAATAGCTTAAATACTACCTTTATATTGGCCAGGGTAAGCTTACGCTGAAAGCCGCTGATGGGTAAACCGATAATTTTATAACCCGCAGCCGGGACTTTCTCCATTTCCATGCGTCCAAGAGCTCCCACAAACAGGATCTCCATATCGGGCCTTAAGGCCTTTAGGGCATTGGCAATGGATATTGCAGGGAAAATATGTCCCCCGGTACCACCACCGCTGATGATCACTTTTCTATGCTGCTTCTTGTTCTCCACTGGTTTCAGTATTTTCAGTTTCTTTTTTATCTTTTTTCACTTTGGCTTCTTTCGGCTCCTTCTGGTTTTTAATCGAGCGACTTACACTCAGGATTATTCCCAGGGAAAGGCTTGTGAACAGTTGCGACGAGCCGCCCATGCTCACCAAAGGCAGTGTTTGCCCGGTAACAGGGAACAAATTCACTGCAACTGCCATGTTGATCATTGCCTGGAATACCAGAATCACCGTCAATCCTATTGCGAGGAATGCCGGGAACGTTCGGTCGCTTTTCCGGACGATTATGCCCGCCCTGAAAAGAAGCCACAGATACAGGGTCATAGTTACCAATCCGCCAATCAATCCATATTCTTCGATAATGATAGCATAAATAAAATCGGAATACGGATGAGGCAAAAAATTACGTTGAGTACTGTTGCCAGGGCCTTTACCTTTAATTCCTCCAGTAGCTATCGCAATTTTGGCTTGCTCAGCCTGGAAATTCTCTTCACTCTCGCCCGAAATGTAATTCTCAATGCGGTGCTGCCAAACTTCAATACGACCTTTATGACCAGTTAAAAGCGCGATGCTGATGTACAATCCGCCAAGCAGAACCGCGATTCCAATAAGCAGCATAATCTGTTTCAGGCGAACACGCCCAATAAACATAATGACCAGGCATGTAAAAAACAGAATGGCAGCAGTACTGAAGTTGGCTGGCAGAATCAGTACACACACCAGAGCAACTGGCAGCAAAAGAGGTACAAAAGCTTTTTTGAAATCTTTTATTTCATCCTGTTTTAACGAAAGCAACCGTGCCAGATACATGATCAGAGCCAGCTTGGCAAAGTCGGATGTCTGAATGGTTAAACCAATACCCGGAAGGGTTAACCAACGGGAGGCTTCGTTCAGATTTCGTCCGAATACAAGCGTTACCAACAGCAACGGGATGCAGATAATCAGCAGCAACTGCGACAGTTTTGAGTAAAATTGGTAAGGAATATGATGTGTAACAAATATGATCATCAAACCGATGAACATATAAGTTAAATGCTTCAACACATAATAACTCGTATTTCCATGCTGATATTTATAGGCCAGCGTTCCGGTGGCGCTATAAACAGCAAGCAGGGAGATAAGCGAGAGTGCTATAATTACACCCCAGATTACCCCATCGCCATGAAAATACTTTTTAACGTTTTCGTTCATATTATTTAGTCGTAAGTCTTTAGTCGTAAGTCGTAAGACTTTAGGACTGAAGACTAATTCTTCTTTTATCCTTCATTTCCCTCATCCTAAATCCTTCTCCTCAAAGGAGAAGGATTTAAAATCCAGGCTCTGCTTTACTCCCCTCTCTTTCAGGAGAGGGACCGGGGGTGAGGCTTTAACCCCGTAACCCGTAACCTCTACAACTCCCTCACCGCATCTTTAAACTTCCGGCCTCTGTCTTCGTAGTTATCGAAGAGGTCGAAGCTGGCACAGGCAGGCGAAAGGAGAACCACTTCACCGTTTTTTGCCTGTTTGTAGGCGGCTTTTACAGCATCTGTAATGGAGTGAGTATCTACTATTACAGGTATAATGCCATCAAAAGCTTTGATAAGTTTGGCGTTATCCTTGCCAAGGCAAACCAATGCTTTTACCTTTTCTTTTACCAAATCGTAAAGCTCGGTATAATCGTTTCCTTTGTCGAGACCGCCGGCAATCCAAACCACTTTGGTGGTTTGACATTCGAGTGCATACCAGGTCGAATTCACATTGGTTGCCTTCGAATCGTTAATATATTCAACCCCATGAATTTTAAGTACATGCTCCAAACGATGTTCAACACCCTGGAAGTCCATCAGACTTTCGCGAACCACTTCTTTCCTTATCTCAAGCACTTTTGCTGCTATACCAGCAGCCATGGAATTATAAGTATTGTGACGGCCTTTTAGAGCTAATTCTTCAACCGAAATTGTAAAATCGTCCTCCTGGTAATTGATAACCATGTTATTATTTTCCAGGTAAGCGCCGGGACGATTCACATGGCGCACCGAGAAAGGAAGCTTTTGTGATGTGATCACAATTTTTTCCAATTCACGGATGGTAACATCATCATCGGAACAGAAGATAAAGAACTGCTCTTTCGTGAGATTCTGGGTAATGCGGAATTTCGAATTGATATAATTCTGAAAGTTATATTCGTACCGGTCCAGGTGATCGGGAGTAATATTGAGCAGAATAGCGATATCAGCCCTGAAGTCGTACATGCCGTCCAATTGAAAACTGCTGAGTTCAATTACGTAGTAATCAAAATCATCCTCGGCAACCGACCATGCAAAGCTTTTACCTACATTTCCGGCCAAACCAACATTTAGGCCTGCTTTGCGAAGCATGTGATAGAGCAGGGTAGTAGTGGTAGTTTTTCCGTTGCTGCCGGTGATGCAAATCTTTTTGGCATCGGTATACCTGCCTGCAAATTCAATTTCTGATATAATAGGAATTCCAAGCTCCCGAATCTTTTTAACAATAGGTGTTTTCTCAGCAATACCCGGACTCTTGATAACCTCATCGGCATTCAGAATCAGATCTTCGGTATGCTGTCCTTCTTCAAAATCGAGTCCATAGTTGTCCAGTGTTTCTTTGTATTTGGGTTTCACAATTCCAAAATCGGAAACAAAAACATCAAAACCCTTTTTTTGTGCAAGAATGGCAGCGCCTATTCCACTTTCGGCTGCACCCAGGACCACTATGCGTTTTTTATTTATCATTTTTCCTGATGTTATCGGATTTTGAGTGTTACAATGGTTAATATGGCCAGAACGATTCCCACAATCCAGAATCGGGTGACAATTTTAGCTTCGGGATATCCCTTCAACTGATAATGATGATGCAAAGGAGCCATTTTGAAAATTCGGCGGCCTTCGCCGTATTTTCTGCGGGTATATTTAAAATATCCTACCTGCATCATAACAGAAAGATTTTCAATAATAAATATTCCACAGAGAATGGGTATTAAAAGTTCTTTACGGATTAGGACAGCAAAAACCGAGATAATACCTCCAATGGCCAAACTTCCGGTATCGCCCATGAAAACCTGTGCTGGATATGTGTTGTACCAAAGAAATCCTACAGTAGCACCAATGAATGCACTTATAAATATTACCAGCTCGCCAGTATATGGCAGGTACATTATATTCAGGTAATTTGCATAGATGATGTTACCTGATACATATGCCAGTATTGCAAGCGTGGCCCCAATAATGGCCGATGTTCCCGATGCCAGTCCGTCCAGTCCGTCGGTTATATTTGCTCCGTTAGAAATGGCAGTAATAATGAATATTACAACCAGTGTAAAAACAATCCAACCATATTTCTTCGCTTTATCGCCCATGAACCCAATGAGGGAGCTGTAATCAAATTCATGATTTTTAAGGAAAGGAATGGTTGTTTTGTACGATTTCTCATCGTGGATAACATAAGGAGTAGAAGCCGGAAGATTATCAGGATTCTCCGTGATGCCCGGCATGGTATTAAACTCCGTAGCAGGCATACGGTCGCGTACAACTACCTGGTCGCTGAAGCTAAGCGTAATACCAATAATCAGTCCTAATGTTACCTGTCCCAGGACTTTAAATTTTCCGTGAAGCCCTTTTTTATCCTTCTTGAAAACCTTGATATAATCATCAGCAAAACCTACAAACCCCAGAGTAATGGTAGTTATAAGCATCAGGATAATATAGATATTGAGTATATCGCAAAGCAGAATGGCAGGAACCAGGATAGAAATCAGAATGATAATCCCACCCATGGTTGGAGTTCCTTTTTTCTGCATCTGACCTTCCAGGCCTAAATTGCGTATTTCTTCCCCAATTTGCTTTTTCTGCAGGAACCTGATCAATCGTTTTCCTATAAAGAGAGCGATGAGCAGTGATAAAATTACTGCAAACGAAGCCCTGAACGAGATGTAATGAAACATCCTTGCACCTGGCACGTCAAGCTTATCTAAATAGGAGAACAAGTAGTACAACATATCTTTTGTATTTTATGATTCAAAAATTTCACGTATCACCTCTTTGTCATCGAAGTGATGTTTTACACCTTTAATTTCCTGGTAGTTTTCGTGGCCTTTACCAGCAACCAGAATAATATCGCCCTTTTTAGCTAAAGCGATTGCCGTTTTAATGGCTTCGCGCCGGTCGATGATGGTAAGGGCCTGTTTGCGCTGACCTGCATCGAGTCCCTGGGTCATGTCGATGAGGATATCGGCCGGATCTTCGCTGCGAGGATTATCCGAAGTAAGAATAAGCCTGTCGCTTAGCGTTACTGCCACTTTGGCCATCACCGGACGTTTGGTTTTATCACGGTCGCCGCCAGCGCCCACAACCGTAATAATATGCTGCTCACCCTGGCGGATCTGGTTAATGGTTTTTAAAACATTCTCCAGAGCATCGGGAGTGTGGGCGTAATCCACAATGGCTGTGATGCCATCGGATGACCTCAGATATTCAAAACGGCCTGAAACCGACGTCAGACTACTGAGAATTTCGAGTACCTTGTCACGATCCTGTCCCAGCAATACCGCAGCACCATAAACTCCGGTAAGATTGTAAGCATTGAACTCGCCAATAAAGTGGGTCCAGACTTCCCTGCTGTCTATCTGCATCATTGTTCCGTCGAAGTGGCTTTCGATGATTTTGCAATGGAAATCGGCCATGGTTTTCAAAGCAAAAGTATGCTTGCTGGCATGTGTATTCTGAAGCATGATGCGGCCATTGCGATCGTCGGCATTTACAAGGGCAAAGCTGCCTTTGGGAAGATTGTCAAAAAACTTCTTTTTAGCTTTGATGTATTCGTCGAAAGTCTTATGGAAATCGAGATGGTCGTGCGTAATATTTGTGAATATTCCTCCTTTGAAAGTCAGTCCGGCGATACGATGCTGAGCTACTGCATGAGAACTCACTTCCATAAAGCAATATTCACAACCGGCTTCAACCATCGAGTTTATCAGGGCATTCAGGGAAAGCGCATCGGGTGTTGTGTGAGTAGCAGCTACCTCCTTGCTATCGATATAATAAACCACTGTCGATATAAGTCCAACCTTATAACCAAGTTTGCGAAACATGTGGTACAATAATGTGGCGGTGGTAGTTTTTCCGTTTGTTCCGGTAACACCAACAAGCGTCAATCTTTCGGAAGGTCTGTTAAAAAAATTCGAGCATATTTCGCCCAAAGCCTTCGAGCTATTATCCACGAGGATATAAACGATTTCCGGTTTTAATTCTGCAGGCAATTCCTCGCTAACAATAGCAACAGCTCCTTTTTCGACAGCCATGGAAATAAAGTTATGACCATCGGAAACAGTACCTCGGGTAGCCACAAAAACACAACCGGCAGCTACTTTTCGGCTGTCAAAGCAAACGCCGGAGATCTCCCTGTCGGGATTCCCTTCCAGTTTCTTCACCTTTACGCCTTCTAATATGTCCTGTACTGTTTTCAAATTCTTAAATTCTTCTTGTATTTTACTAATTACTTACGACTAAACTCATCCATAACTCATTTCCAGATAAATGGTTCCCCCATTTACAATTCTGGTGCCCGGAGCAATACTCTGTTTTACAACTTTTCCACGTCCTTTCACCACAACCTTTAAACCGGCATTTTCGAGAAGGTAAAGTGCATCTTTAAGGCCCATATCCACCACATTAGGAACCAGTTGCTCAATCACCGAACGCGGTTGGAGTTCAATCTTGTCGTCCTTCTTATTAGTAGTTACCCAGTCGGTTTTAGCCGAATTCTCAACCGGGATGCGCAGTTTGTCCATTACAATATCCAGTTCCCTGCGATAACCTGTTTTGGAGTAAGGAACGTCAACTATTGGATGACGCTGGGGCTCAATTACAGGGTGCCAGTTCAGACTCGTGGCATAAACCTTATCGGCAATTTCCTTGAATACCGGACCAGCAACCACATTGCCATAATAAACACTGTTCGATGGCGAATTCACCACTACAATGCAAGAGTATTTAGGATCTTCAGCAGGAAAATAGCCAACAAATGAAGCCTGGTAGCTTACTCTGTCGTATCCGGCTTTGCCTTTTGCAATCTGGGCTGTTCCGGTTTTTCCGGCGATATGTAAAACCGAATCGCGAAGGTTTTTGGCTGATCCCGAGTCTACAACTCCTGCAAGCATTTTTTTTAATTTCTTTATGGTTGTTGAGGAGCAGATGGAGGGATTGATCACTTCCGGCTCAATGCTCCTGATCACATTTCCATGTTGCGAGACCGATTTAACAAAGCTGGGCTTTATCATTTTTCCATCGTTGGCAACTGCATTGTATAAGGTTAAAGTGTGTATAGGAGCTAACCTCAGTTCATACCCAATAGCCATCATTGGCAGCGACCAGCCCGACCAATACTTGTCGCCCGGGTATTTAATTTCAGGCTTTCCCTCTCCCCTGATTTCAATACCTAATTTCTTATTTAGTTTCATCCGGTAAAGGCGGTCGATAAACTGGCTTTCGCGGCCTGTATAATACTGAATTATTTTTTTGGAAATTCCCACATTCGATGAGACCTCGAAAGCTTTAAGCATGGTGATTTTGCCCAATCCCTTTTCGTGGCTTTCTCTTATCTTTTTCCCTTTATACATAAAAAATCCTTCACCAGTGTCAACGGTATCTTCCAGATCCACATAGCCATCCTCAAGCAAGGCAATCATGGAAGCAAGCTTAAAAGTTGAACCAGGCTCTGAGCTTTCACCAAGAGCGTAGTTATATTTTTCCATATAAACACCGCTCTCATCTTTCTCAAGACTGGTTATCGCTTTGATTTCGCCGGTTTTAACTTCCATCAGGATGGCGCATCCATGTTGTGCGTTATGTTGCATCAACTGCTTTCGCAAAGCGCTCTCGGCAACATCCTGAATGTTAATGTCGATAGTTGTTGTTACATCGTAGCCATCAACAGGCTCCACCTCGTTGCGATCGTTCACAGGCAGCCAGACTCCGCCCGAAAGTCGCTGCATGAGCCTTACTCCCTGCACGCCTCTGAGATCTTTATCATATGCTCCTTCAATACCAACAATATTACCAACTTCGCTTTTACTAGTATTACCAACGGTGCGGGAGGCTATGGATCCGTGTGGCTTAATACGAACATTGGACTGAACTGCAATTAGCCCCCCTTTATTCTTTCCAAGCCTGAACATGGGGAATGTGCGTAATTTTTTTAACTGGATATAATCTACTCTTCGTTTCAACAAATAGAACTGGCGCTTCTCCTTGCGGGCTTGTATCAATTCGCGTTTATATTCGCTTTTCGATTTATCGTCAAACAGTTGCGAAAGACAAATACTAAGCGAATCCACATTCTTATCGAAAATCTCATCAGTAAGACCTCTGGCACGGGTGTCGATCCTTATTTCGTAAAAAGGAACCGAACTTGCAAGCAAGCGACCATCAGCAGCTAAAATGTCGCCTCTGTTAGGATCGATAGTAATATTGTTCAAACTTAACTCTTTGGCAAGGCTCCTCCATTTGCTGCCCTGAACAAACTGAACCGAAAACAATTGAACTACAATTGCGACCGCCAGCAGTATCAGGCTCACATACACGAGTCCCACACGGAGTAATATGTCTTTTTTAATGGACATTTTAGTACTTCGATTTTATTTTGGCAGGAGGTTCTGTCGATTCCTCCAATCCTAAATTCTTCTCTTTAATTAGCTTTATTACTTCCGACTGACGACTTATTCTCATCAGTTCCGAAGCTGTAGTTATTTCTTCTGCTCTCAGATTTTTAACTTCTTCCTGCATCTTTGTTATATCGCGTACTACTTTTTCGGCATGGTAGCGGTTACCAATGTAAACCAAACCAATAATGCAGAGGAAAATCAGAAACGGGAGCTGCTTTACCACGTTTGTGCGGGTAATTACAGTTCCATCCAGAAATTCACGAAACGAAGTGCCCTTCAGTTCCTTGCTTTCTTCTTTCTGGCCGACAAATTCTACATTCTCCTCTTTCATGCTGTATAGTGAAGTAGCTTCTTAATTAACAATCGTATTCATTATATTCTCTCGGCAATTCTGAGTTTTGCGCTCCGTGCCCTGCTGTTTATGCTCAACTCGGCTTCCGAAGGTGTAATTATCTTGTTATGAATAGTTTTGAAGGGAACTTTGCGGTTGCCGAAAAGATCGCTTTCAGCTTCACCTTCAAATTGACCATTCTTTATGAAATTTTTAACCAACCGATCTTCCAGCGAATGGTAGGTAATAACAACCAGTCGTCCGCCGGGTTTAATTGCTCCAATGCACTGCATCAGCATTGCTTTGAGGCTTTCCAGTTCGTTGTTTACCCTAATGCGCAACGCCTGGTAAACCTTGGCCAGGTATTTATTTTCCTGGTTGCGGGGTATGGCAGGCTTAATAGCTTCGATGAATTTATCGCTTGTGTCGAGTTTGGTCTTAGCCCTTGCTTCAACAATAAGGTAAACCAGCCTGCCAGCATTCTCAACCTCCCCATATTCCCTGAAAATGTACTTTAACTCATTCTCCGTTGCCTGCATCAGTATTTCGGATGCGGTAACCGTCGAAGTATTATTCATGCGCATATCCAGGGGTGCATTATGCTGAAAGGTGAAACCTCGTGAAACCTCGTCGAAGTGATGCGATGATACCCCTAAATCGGCCAGTAACCCATCGATTAGCTGAATTTTGTAATACTTAAGGAAATTCCTCAAAAAGCGAAAGTTGCTGTTGCAGAAAATAAAATTTTCGCTCTTAGGTACATTCTGTTCCGCATCGGTATCCTGGTCGAAACCGAGCAGCTTTCCGGTTGTAAGTTTCGAAAGGATTTCGCGCGAATGTCCGCCGCCTCCAAAAGTGACATCGACATAAATGCCGTCGGGTTTAATGTTTAAGCCTTCGATGCTTTCATGCAGTAAAACGGGTACGTGATAACTCATGACGTTGGAGGTTTATTTAAGTTTCCACCCAGAATTTTATTGGCCAGCTCCCCGAAATCGTCGCTTGTAATACCTGTCTGGTCGTAGAGTTCTTTCGACCATATTTCAATCTGATCGAGTTGCCCGGCTAAAACAACATCTTTATCAATTCCGGCAAGGTTTAACAAACGTGCAGGAATAAGAATCCGGTTACTTGAATCAAGTTCAACTTCAGCAGTGTCTTTGGAAAATTCGCGGATGAGCATCCGGTGTTCGCGGTTAAACCGACTTGTGTTATCAAGAATTTCCTGGATTCGTCGTTGCCATTCATCCATGGTATATAGAACGAGGCACTTCTCATAAATATCTTTTTTTATGACAAATTTATCCTGGGCACCTTCAGGCATATTCTTTTTAAATGCCTGAGGAAGCATGATTCGGCCTTTTGGATCGACCTTGCATGAATAATCCCCAATAAACGATGTCATTTTTAACTAGTTAAAGCGAATGTAAAATTATGCAATTTTCCACCACTTTACACCACTTTTCTCCATTTTTTCCCACTTTGTTAATAACTTTTTCCGCAGACTGCGTAAAGCTTTAATTTTTTGTAATTTCGCATAAACCTAAAATCAATGGAAGGCAATAAGGAAAAGGAATTGAAAGTAGACCTTGAAGAGGTTATAAGAAGTAAGAACCCTAAACTTTTAAAGGTACTACCGGGTTTTGTAATCCGTTATGTAAAACGGGTAATCCATCAGGACGATCTTAACCAGATTATTTTTAATTTAAAAGATTTATACAACCTCGACTATGTAAACCAGGGGCTTAGAGAATTAGGAGCTTCATACACCGTGGAAGGCCTGGAGAACATTCCCGATAACGGACGGTTTATTTTTGCCGGAAACCACCCTTTGGGCGGTTTGGATGGCCTGGTACTGATGAGTGCTGTTGGCAGGAAGTTCAGCAATGTTAAATTCATTGTGAACGATTTGCTTCTTAATCTTAAAAATATGGACGGGATTTTTGTTCCCGTTAACAAACATGGGCGTCAAAGCACCGACTATGCAAAAAGGATTGACGATACCTACAAGTCTGATGGTCAAATTCTGTATTTCCCGGCAGGACTTTGTTCCCGTAAAATAAAAGGCAAAATAATTGACTTGGAATGGCAGCGGAATTTTATCAATAAGGCCATAGAATACAAGCGCGACATTATTCCATTTTACTTCGAAGCCCGGAATACAAACTTTTTCTACAATCTTGCTAATTTCAGAAAGAAGCTTGGCATCAAAGCTAATCTCGAAATGTTTTACCTGGTAGACGAGATGTTTAAACAACGGAGTAAGCGAATTCATTTGATTTTTGGTAAGCCAGTTCCATATACATTCTTTGATGGTTCGAAAAGTAAAAGGCAATGGGCCGATTATATACGTGGAGAAGTTTACAGCTTGGGAAGGAAATAACTAATCGCTGTTGAGAGAAATATTAAATTGTTTTAGTAATTTTGGTATCCTTTTTAAAAAATGGGATATGAATTAGGTTGTACAATCAATGTGAATTGACCATAAAACCAGGGATATTTAGTGATTTAACTTAAAAACTATGAAGAACATAATTCCCCCTATTAACAGGGAAGTGTTGAAGAGAGAACTTTCGCAAGATAAGTTTGTAAGGAAAACAAATAACGGGGGCAATGAACTTTACATTTTCGATGGAAACGATTCTCCCAATCTTATGCTGGAAATCGGAAGGCTGCGCGAAGAAGCTTTTCGTCATGCTGGTGGAGGAACTGGCGAGGAAACTGATATTGACCATTTTGATTATGGGGATGGTTGTTACAGCCAGTTAATCGTATGGGACCCCGATGCTCACCAGATTCTGGGAGGTTATCGTTTTAAAATCTGCGACGAAAATACAGTTGATAAAAATGGTGAAGTTCAACTTTCAACGGCTGAACTTTTCAAGTTTTCACCATCATTTTGCAAGGATTATCTGCCTCATGTAATAGAGTTGGGACGTTCGTTTGTTCAGCCGTTATATCAATCAACCGGTAAGATTCGTAAGGGCATTTTTGCATTGGATAATTTATGGGATGGTTTAGGAGCAATTATCGTAAAAAACCCGGAGAAGAAATTTTTCTTCGGCAAAGTTACCATGTATAACTCCTATAATATTGATGCGCGTAATCATCTGTTGTTCTTCCTCGAGAGATACTTTGCCGATACCGAAGATCTCCTAACTCCGATTTATCCCATGGAAACACATATGAATCGTGAAGTGCTGGGACATATTTTTTCGGGGAAAGATTATGAAGAAGACTACAAAATATTAAGAAAATCGGTTCGGAATCTTGGTGAAATAATTCCTCCATTGATTAATTCCTATATGGACCTCTCGCCAACAATGAAAGTGTTTGGTACGGCTATAAACCCTCATTTCGGAGGAGTTGAAGAAACTGCCATTCTGGTCACCATTAATGACATTTATAAAGAAAAAGTGGAGCGACACATTGCTACTTTCGATCCCAAGTATTGGCTCAAGAGGTTACGACATACACAGATAAGTCATATTCGCTTATTCCCCAAAAGAAGGCGATAATAGATTAAAAAGCCCGGTAGAGAAACTCTCCGGGCTTTTTGTTTGATCAATGTTATTTTAATTCATTCGTTAATAGTTCTCCCAGGTTTTTGGGTCCGTAAAAGCGTTGCATAATTAATTTCTTCTTATCTGCTTTGTCCTCAATATAGTTGTAAACAACAACGCTATTTAAAGGTATGGTTTTAACCATCTTGTTATTGTTGTAAATGGTAATATAATCGGTATAAGCCTTTATTTCGGCTCTCATTTTCGATTTGGGAGTTTTCTTCACAATTAGTTTGGCATAGTTGATTGTATTCAATGTATCAACTCTGGGAGCAATACTCCATGAGAGTCCTTTTAAAGCAACCGAATCGGGGCTGTAAAAGGTTTGTGTAAGCTCATCAAGGTTAACATTACCTGAAATTTCGCGCATGTATGCATTTACCTGTGAATTCTGAACCACTCCACCTAACCTGTAATTATTAGGATGATACACTGCAAGCATAACATCCTCTCCGGTATGACCGGTTGTTGTAAAACCAACAAAAGTGCGGTCGGTAATAATTTTAGCAATAGTTTTTGATAATCCTGAAGATTTTTTAGCGGTAATGATAGCATCCAGCTCTTCTTTGGTAAGGGTAATTTTAGCATTTTCCTTAAAAATTTCGCCTATCTGCTGGTCACTTGCTTTCGAAACTCTATCAGCCATACCTTCGGCGGTAAGTTTGCAATTGCGTAAAGGTTCTGTCAAACTTAAAATACTCAGGGTATCGTATCCTGAGCGGGTTTTTGGTCCACCAATACTAATACCGCTGTTTCCATGGTCAGGACAAACTATTACAGCGGTGTTGCCGTCTTTTTTTGCAAAATCTATCGCTTCTTTAACGGCTTCGTCAAAAGCAAGAAAATCAGTTATTATCCCAACTGGATCGTTATTGTGAGCGGCCCAGTCCACTTTACTTCCTTCGACCATTAAAAAAAAACCCTTTTTATTTTGAGACAGGACCTCAATTGCTTTTTTAGTCATTTCGGAAATGGAGGGAACAACATTTTTATCTCTGTCAATATCGTACGGGAGAGCATCGGGAGCAAAGAGTCCCCATACTAGTGTGTCGGAGGCCTCAATTGCTGAAAACTCCTGATGTGAGGTTACGTATTTGTAATTTTTCTGTTTAAGAACTGAAACAAGGTCCTCTTTATCATCTCTTTTCTCAGGGGAGAGATATTGGGTACCTCCGCCAAAAACCACATTCAGACGGTTATAAACCATTTGCTTGGATATATCGAAGTATTTATCACGTTTTGGTGTGTGAGCCGAGAAATCGGCTGGAGTAGCATGGGGAAACTGGCACGTAAATACCAGACCCGTTGATTTTCCGTTGTATTTAGCTGCTTCCAGAATTGTGTAAAGCGGCTGGTAGGCTTTTTTGGGATCGACAGGAACCAGATCCTTATCTTTTCCCGAAGATGTGGGATAGGTTGCAACAAAACCGGTACGTGACAGGTAACCTGTGGCGTAGGTACTTCCGGTTGGAGCCGAATCGCCGATAGGAGCATCGGATGAATGAGTTTTTACAAGTCCGGTGATATACGGATCGATGTTCAGCCAACAGGCATCCTGCTGACAAATGCCAAATTTATACCAGCGGCTGAGGGCCAAAACGTCCATACTCGTTCCATCGGGAATAAGCATAATGATATTTTTTACCTGGTTGCCCTGTTGTGCCGAAACGGTGTGGTTAAGCTGGCCTAATATCAAAAAAGCCAGTAATACGGTTTTTATTTTCATAGAATTACGTTTTTGGCAAATATAACAATGCAATCCTAAATGAAGTTTAATTAAATTTTAAAACAGAAGTTTTTTAAAAAAGAAACAGGCGGATTCATTCCGCCTGTTTCTTGAAATTACAGGAAACGGGTTTTTACAAGGGATTCTGTTGATCCTTCATTGCGGGATTAGCATTTATTTCGGCCTGCGGAAAGAGAAATTGCCATCTAATATCGTCTGCAGGAACTGTTAAGAGGTTATTTGTCAGTGTTGCCGAATGATTGGACCCTGTCCGATCAAGAGGAAGATTTAACCTTTTTAAATCCAAAAACCTGAATCCTTCACCCCAAAGTTCAATACGACGCTGGATCAGAATTTCATCAATAAGATCCTGTCCTGTTTTGGTAGATTTTACATATCCGGCATACCTGTTTTTAACTAAAGTATATAACACATCGGTAGCGGTTGGATCTCCCAAACGGGCTTTAGCTTCTGATTCGATCAGAAACATTTCGGCCACTCGCATATAAGGTACATCTCCACGGCTATCCGATTCTCCGGCTGCTTGGAATTTTTTGTTCATATAAGCTTTCTTGGCGAATGCTGAAGGCAAAAATGTAAATGCTTTTCCGGTAGAATCCCATAGTTGTTTGCGAACATCAGTCAGAGGAATTAAGCGATATAATTTTGAATTAATAGCTTTAGGATTACCTCTGATATTTGTGGAACTAAAGTTAACCGACATATAAGCGAAAAATGAGTAAAAGTATGTTGTCTGGTCTTCAATTACATGTGAACCCCACATCCATTCGGGATTTGTGTAATTATTAAATCCTGAAACATATTCAGCATTCGACATCAATGTATATGAACTTCTGGCCTCTGCCGCATATCTTGCTGCTGTTTCCCAATCTTGCATTGTTAATGCAACACGAGCTTTTAATCCTTTTGCTACACTAACATTCAAATGAGATTTATTTTTACGGTTTACAGCTCCAGCTTCAAAGTTGGTAATGGCATCATCAAGGTCAAGATTTATCTGTGTATATACATCTTCTACTGTTGCTCTTGGTAAACCTTCGGTCGAAATTTCAATCATTAAAGGAACTCCCAACTGGGTGTTTGGTTTGTTGTTTGCATCGTATCGTTTACCAAACAACTGTACCAGGTTAAAATGCGCCCATGCTCTGTAAGTGAGTGCCTGAGCTTTGATCATCTTTTTATCAGAGTCCGGTCCTGTGGCATTATCAATATTTGCAATGATAACATTTGCATTCCCTATAATTTTATAATAGAACCTATAGTCGAAATACAACTGTGTGGCGTTAACGTTTCTATGTGTTAACCATTGATAAGCAGCATTCCACCAACCATTTCCTGCGGCTGTCATAACCAGATCTTCACCCAGCATATCTCTGAATATCATTAACGATCCTTCACCACATTGATCCTGACTGCTGTATTGCATATACATTGATCGATGCATACCATTGAGTGACGAAAATGCACTGGCAGTTGTAGCCACAGCAAACTCATCTTTTACAGCATCAGTGGGGCTGGTTTCCAAATAGTCTTTGCTGCAGGATATTCCAGTAATAAAGACTGTTACCAGGAAAACTATATTATATATTGTTCTTTTCATTTTATTTGTTTTATGATTTAAACTATTCTAAAACTGTCTTATAGTGTAAAGTTAATACCCAATGAAATGATACGTGCCGGCAGGTATGTATTCGAAGTTACACCTGTAAACGATTGCTGAACATTCATTCCTTTACGTTTACTAAACAGGTAGGCATTATCCACACTGCCATAAATGCGAGCATTTTGAATGCCAGTTTTGGATAATATTTTTTTAGGCAGATTATAACTAAGGTTAATTGATTTAATATTCAGGAATGAAGCATCTATCAGCCAGCGGTCCGATTGTGCATTATAGTCAGTTGCTGTTGTTACGTCCATTCTAGGCACATCGGTAATGTCTCCAGGGTTTCGCCAACGGTTTAATATATCGGTACTTAATGCATTCCCATAGCTACCGGCATTCATTATTGCGGCGTAGTTAGCATCGTAAACTTTTCCTCCGGCCTGATAGGTCAACATAAACGAAAATTCAATATTCCTGTAGGTAAATGTATTTGTAATGGAGCCATATACATCAGGAATAGCACTTCCGGCATAATGATATTTTGCATTGTTTGCACTTGTTGTGACTGTATCCGAACCTATGATACGGCAGTTTGAAGCATTCCAAAGGTTAGCCCTGTAAAGTCCTGCACCATCATTAGGATCTACTCCATACCAATCTCTTAACCAGAAATCGTAAATGGATTGACCTTTCATAAGTTTCTTTGTTCCGGAAATAATTTCAGACTGTCCTTCAGGTAGCTTTGTAACCTGGTTCTTAACAGTAGTAAAATTGAAATCCAAGTTCCATGCGAAATCGCTTGTTTTTAGGATATCAATTGCAATATTTCCCTCAAAACCTTTATTCCACATAGTACCAACGTTCTTGTCCTGGTTTTCCATACCACTTGATAAAGGCAGAGGTACTTTGAACAGGAGATTAGAAGATTCTCTGTGAAAATATTCAAAGGCACCGGAAATTCTGTTATCAAAAAAGCCGAATTCCAAGCCAATATCAAAATTTTTCTGAGCCTCCCAAACAAGGTCCTTGTTACCGAGAGATTGTTGCAAAAAGCCAGGTTCGTTGCCATTATTAGTACCGAGACTATAAAGAGCCTGATACAAATAATATCCTGAGAGGTCGTCGTTTCCGGTTTCTCCGTAAGAACCCCTGAATTTAAGCAGATTAATTTGTGGAATGCTATTCATAAAGCTTTCCTGATCAATTCTCCAGCCACCTCCAACTGACCAGAAATCACCCCAGCGTTTATCTGAGTGGAATTTTGACGAACCATCGCGGCGATAAGAAATAGAAGCAAAATATCGACTGGCGTAATTGTAATTTAACCTCGAAAAATATCCTTCGGTGCGGTAGGTATTTGTGTATGATGTTAAATCGTTTGTGGTAGTGAAGTTTATTAGCTCGGTATTTCCATCAACAATAATTCCCTGACGGAATCCGTACAGGTAATTGTACTCATAATCATAATTCTCATGTCCCAATAAAGCTTCTATGTAATGTGCACCTAAAGCTTTATTGTAGTTGAGAAGCTGGTTAAATGTATAACTTGTGGTGATAGAATTGGTTTTACTGGCGCGTCCGGCAGGTGCACCATCTCCGACCTGTTTATTATCGAAATCGGATGCTAAATAATTATTTACATCCAAGGCCAGGTTAGCAGTGAATTTGAAATCTTTTAAGAAGTAAAATTCAGAATATGTTCGGGCTCCAACAACATTACGTTTAAAAAGGTTGTCGTTCCATTTTGTTTCCGCAATAACATGCCTGCCCGAACTGGCACCAGAAGGTCGGGAAGGAAGACCAAGGGAGGTCAGGTTCCCAAAATCGTATATCCTTTGATTATCGCTATCGAGTAAATATTCTCCGGTCGCAGGGTCATGTGCATAGATTGGGTAAATAGGTCCGATATTTCTACTAAAGAAAAACGGGTTAACATAGCCGGTGCTGCTTTCATCATTAGCCACATTAGATTTGGACATGGCACCTGAAAGGTTCAATCCAAGTTTAACCCACTTTTTGGGTTGTGTATTTACATTAATACGACCAGTTAGTCTTTGAAAGTCCGATTTAATAGTAAATCCACCCTCTTCCAGGTAGTTTAATGAAACGAAATAATCACTCTTCTCATTTCCCCCTGTATATGAAATACCATAATCACTTCTTTTTCCTGTCCGGGCAATAGCATCAGACCAATCAAGATCATCACCGTAAAGTAATTCGGCGTTGGGGTTTAAGGTTCCATTGGGAAGCATTATCGCAGTATCGGCAACATTAAAAGGGTTATAGCCCAAATTCTGCTTGATATTGTTATAAGGCGAATTCTTGTATCTCTGCAATCCCATGTTTGCCCCAGAAGTATATTTAGGAAGATGCCCTGAGGCAATTAAGCCAGCAGTGTCAAGCGGAATAGGGTTAGAAGTCCGGTAAGCAAGGCTATTCCTATAGGCTTCCCACATCAAAGGATAATATTGTTTTGCATTTACGCGATCATATTCCGGGATACCCCGATTGCTAAACCCATGAGTGATTTTAACATTAATCTGATGCCGATCCTTGGTTCCCTTTTTTGTTTGAATCATTACCACACCATTAGCAGCTTTACTGCCATATAAAGTGGAGGAAGAAGCGTCTTTCAAAACTGAGATACTTTGGATGTCGTCCGGATTTATGCTCGACAAGCTACCCGAATATGGAACACCATCGACAACATATAACGGGTCGCTTGATGCATTAATAGATCCAACACCGCGTATACGCAAGGCTATACCTGAACCGGGCTGACCGCTTGCTGATATTACCTGAATACCAGGACCAGAACCTTCAAGTGCTTTACTGATGTTTGTAAAAGGCTTTGAAGCTATCTTCTCAGATTTAATTTGAAGTGTTGAACCTGTAATAGCCTCTTTTTTTGTTGTTCCATAGGCAACTACAACAACATCTTCCAACGTAGCTAAATCAGGCGTCAGGGCAATGTTAAATTCTTCTTTCCCGCTTGGGTCAACTTTCTCTGAAATAAAGCCTATGTAGGAAATTACAAGCTCTTTTGCGTCGGATGGGATTTCGAAAGAGAATACTCCATCAGCATCGGTAATTGTACCTAGTGTAGTACCGCTTACAACAATCGAAGCTCCGATGAGCGGTGTATTGTCCATCGAAGATAAAATAGTACCTTTCACTAGGCGCGTTTGAGCGTTAGCCAAAAAGGTACATAAAAACAGCATTAAAAAGATAAAAGTTAGTTTTTTCATTCTGATATGTTTTAGGATTACTGTTAATTTTCTGATCTCTGAAAGGGTAAAGGGATAATACCTCGTTTTTTTTATGAAGTGGGTAATTTGGACAGCCCACAAGATCTGTAGGTGCAGATTGAAATCCAACATAGTACAAATAGTTAGGTTTATTATTCAGAAATAAATATATGAATTGATTCTTATATTAACAATAGGATCAAGTATTTATGGTACATTTTTTTAAATTAATAAAAAAACCAATAAGGACGGTTGGTTGCTGCGGTACGTGATGAAAAATGATGAAAGTATTTGGTGTTTTAATTCGTGTTTCTAGCATTAAATTAAATGGTTAAGCAAAAGAAATTAAGTATTAAAAGCATAATCCATACGTTTGCTGATTGCGGCAATATAAAATATCTATAAAGTATTGCTTATTTCAATCCCTTCTGCTTTGTATTCTTTTAAAAACAATTCCAAATGAATAAGGCTGAATTTGGTTTTATTTTTCCAAGTTCAGCCTTATTCATTTGGGAGGGAATTACTTAATAGGCCCTTTTATCGTTTCCTTCAACATAATTGATAAAAGAATTATTAGCAACTCTGTTTCCACCTGGAGTTGGATAATTTCCGGTGAAGTACCAGTCGCCCGAATCGTTAGGACATGCAACATGCAGGTTTTCGACCGACTGATATATAATTTCCAGCTCGGCCTGGGTTTCGGGAGTACGCAACATTTGAGCTATTTTACCCGAGATTTGTTCGGGTGTAAAAGGCTTGTAAATTTCTTTTACATGGTTCTCTATGATATCTTTCGGATTTTTTTGCTGCGCTTTACATTTTTTGTAAACCTCGTTTATTATGGACGATTTGCCCGTCTCTTTCAGTAAATTGATTGCAGCCTGGAAAGCAACAAAATCTCCCAGTCTTGCCATGTCTATTCCATAGCAGTCGGGATAACAGATTTGCGGAGACGACGAAACAACTACAATTTTCTTCGGTTCGAGCCTGTCCAGTATTTTGATAATACTCTTTTTGAGGGTTGTACCGCGAACGATGGAGTCGTCTATAATTACCAGATTATCTATTCCTGGTCGTATAGTTCCGTAAGAAACATCATAAACATGGCCAACCAGGTTTGTACGGCTTTTATCCTGTGTAATGAAGGTTCGTAGCTTCACATCCTTTATGGCAACTTTCTCTACACGGAGTTTCTCACCCATTATTTTATCGAGTGCTTCGGGAGTGAGGTTTGCTCCAGCTTCCAGAATAGCATTCTTCTTTTTAGCTGTAAGGTAGTTTTCGATACCTTCCAGCATTCCATAAAATGCAGTTTCGGCGGTGTTGGGAATGTACGAAAAAACAGTGTTTTCAAGATCGTAGTTCACTGCTTTTAGAATATTGTGAGTGAGCAGTTCGCCAAGTTTTCGACGTTCCTTATTAATATCGTGGTCACTACCCCTGGAGAAATAGATACGCTCGAAAGAGCACGATTTCCTTTCCAATGGCTCACGAACAACTTCTTCGTAAACTTTCCCATCCTTTTTAATCACTACCATGGAACCGGGTTTAACTTCCTTAACCTGGTGGGTTTTAAGGTTGAAAGCGGTTTGAATTACTGGCCTTTCGGAAGCTATAACAGCAACTTCGTCGTCGTGGTAGTAATAAGCTGGACGAATTCCCCATGGATCGCGTAAAACAAACGAGTCGCCATGACCGATAATACCTGCTATGGCATAACCGCCATCCCATCTTTTGCTTGCTTCGCGTAAAATGGAACCGATATTCATTTCTTCGCCTATAATTTTCGACAGCTTAACATTGTCGTGTCCAAATTGCTTATGAAGATCGAAGAGTCGTTGATTTTCCTTGTCGAGGAAGTGTCCTACATTTTCCAGTACTGTAATGGTGTCGGAGTATCCACGTGGAAATTGACCAAGTTGAACAAGGATATTAAAAAGTTCGTCGACATTGGTGAGATTAAAGTTTCCTGCCAGAGCAAGGTTACGTGTGCGCCAGTTATTACGGCGCAATACAGGATGTACTTTATCTATGGTATTATTACCAAAAGTTCCGTAACGAAGATGACCCAGGTATAACTCGCCGGCATAATCGAGCTCCTGTTTGGCCCAATGGGCATTTTCAACAAGTTCGCGGTTTCTCTTCTCCTGATCTTCCAGATAACCAGATATTTTCTTAAAAACTACCCCAATCGAATTTTCTTCAATGGAACGTTCGCGGAATATAAACTCATTACCGGGTTCCATATCAAGTTTTACGCACATTACGCCTGTTCCGTCCTGGCCACGGTTGCGTTCTTTTTCCATGATCAGGTAAAGCTTCTGAAGGCCATATTGCCAGGTTCCGTATTTTAATTGATAATATTCGAGCGGTTTGAGTAATCTTACAAGGGCAATCCCACAATCGTGCTGCAACTGATCCGTCATTGTTTGTCCTCTGTTTTATCTAGTTTAGGAAAGTTTATCTTTGTTTCTATAACGATGGCATTCTTGAAGAACTTTTCAATTTCAAGTTTCATTCGCGTAGCCTCCGATTTGGTTCTGAAATCACCTACGAAAAGCCTGGATTCAGGTTGCTCATAAAAATAATAAACCGGAATATCGTTGAAGTGAGATAAGAAGCGGCCTCTTTCTTCCATGGCCCTTTCTCTTGAATTCTGAAAACTTGCTTTAAAAATAAGAATCCGGTATCCGGTAAGTCCATCATTTCTATGGTTTAGCTCAAGATGTCTCGAAAGCAAATCTTCAATCCGCGAATCCTGGATAATTTGAATTGTTCCTTGTTCAGGCACCTCATTTTTAAGATTCTGCAAAATTTCAGGTTTAGGAAAATTTACATTTGATTGCGCAAGGACAGCTAAAGAAAATGCCCCCCAGAATAGTAATAAACTTATAATTTGCTTCATCCCAGTTATATAAGCTTGAAAAACAGGCACAAATTTACACTTTTTTATTCACAAGCTATACCCGTGCTACTCATATATTTTTATATCACTAAAATCGAAAGTCTTACGATACAAAAAACTTTTTCCAACAACACTACCAGTAACCGAAAGCTTAGCATCGCGTTTGTTTACAATTTGTATCAGCGAGAAAATTCCATTGGATAAATTATTAAGCTCAAATTTAGCTTTCACAGGATACGATTTTTGAGAGCGGGGAGCTAAAACCAGTTTATCCATCTGGGTAAGTTTTCCAACTACTTTTTCGTTAATCTTCAAATCAAAATCGGCATCCGATATTTTCAGTTTTATTGTATTCGGATTATTGATAACAATATCAGCCTTAAGAGTTAAAACATTGTCCTTGAATTCCAGGATCTGAAAATTCTTGAACTCATGAATTTCAAGCGACTGAAACGAGCATGAAATTGTTAATAAAGCTATTATAATAAGATAAATAAACTTCTTCATAACAGTAAAATTAAGTGGCAAATATAGAAAGATGATACGAAACACATAAGAAAATTTGTATTAAGCAGCCAAAACTTTCTAATTTGTATGCTTAATCAAAAACCGAACCATGAAAGTTAACATTAGAGCACTGCTTTTTATTTTTCTCGTTTTAACAAGCGCATGCAAAATGCAAAATCAGCCAATAAAAACCACAGCTATGACAAACATCGATGCTACAATCCAGCAAATGGTGGTCGATTCTCTTTACAGCAAATATCCTGATGCTGATGAAACCCGTATTGAATCGGGGGTTAAGCAAACAGCTTATTTCTGGAGAACCGAAGATGGAACACCTGAGGCATTTAAGAACTTTTGTCTGGCGAATTTTACTGCAAATGCAAGCGATCTCGACAGTGTTTTTAATCGCATTTCGAGGAATCTCGAAATTCTTTACGGAAATTTCAACGAAATGTCGGTTTTACTGAAGGAACCAATTCATATGCCCATGGGCGGGGAAACTGCTGTAGATATGATGTTTGGCGGTTATGAACCTTCCAGTCACCTCAAGGAGGATTTCTTTAAGAACAAACTCGCTTTCTATATTCTTCTCAACTTTAAATATTATAGTTTAAACGAGAAGCTGCGGTTGCAGGACAACTGGACACGCAAGGAATGGGGGTATGCCCGTTTGGGCGACATGGTTACTTCCAGGGTGCCTTCGGAGCTGAACCTGAAATATGGCGACATTGTTACAAAAGCCGATGCATATATTTCCGATTACAACATCTATATGGCTAATTTAAGAGATGGCAAAAGCGATTCCGCACATTTTCCAAAAGGGAGGAAGCTTATTAGCCACTGGGGATTGCGCGACGAGCTGAAAGCAAACTATGCCACCAAAGAAGGTCTTGAGAAACAAAAGCTGATTTATGAAGTAATGAAGCGGATTATTATGCAGGAAATTCCTGCTCAGGTAATCAACTCCGATAAGTATCTATGGAATCCTTACGAAAACACAATTACTGCCGAGGGTAAAAATTATGATGTAGCAAAGGAGGATAATACCCGGTACCAAACACTGCTTACTAACTTTAAAGCGCTGAAAGAGATGGATCCGTATAATCCTTTCTTTCCCACTTTTATCCAGGCAAAGTTTAATGCTGAGATGGAAATTCCACAACCCGAAGTTGAGAAACTCTTCCGGGAACTGGTTGGTTCGGAGCAGGTAAAAAAAGTAGCAGCATTGATAGAATCACGTTTGGGACGCAAGCTGGAACCGTTCGACATATGGTACGATGGCTTTAAAAGCCGCAGCAACATCAACCAGGACGATCTTAGCAAGAAAACCAAAAAGGATTATGCTACTGCTGCAGTATTTGAAAAGAATATCCCAAATATTTTGAAGAAACTAGGATTTGCCGCTGATAAAGCAAAATATATCGGGTCGAAAATCCGTGTAGATGCTGCACGAGGTTCGGGTCATGCATGGGGAGCAGCTATGAAGGGCGATAAGGCAAGACTTCGTACACGGGTTGCTGAGGGAGGAATGGATTACAAAGGCTTCAACATTGCCATGCATGAGCTGGGCCATTGCGTGGAGCAAACCATGACTCTCTACGACATAGACCAATATATGCTGAATGGTGTACCAAACACAGCTTTTACTGAGGCGCTGGCTTTTGTATTCCAGGAAAGGGACTTGCAGGTGCTTGGGATCAAAAATCCCGATCCGTTGCATAAAGAAATGATGGCTCTCGATATTTTCTGGGGCTGCTACGAAATAATGGGAGTCTCCCTGGTGGATATGGAAGTCTGGAAATGGCTGTATGCTCACCCCGATGCTAATAAAAAAGAACTGAAAGAGGCTGTTGTGAGAATTTCTAAAGATATCTGGAACAAATACTATGCTGGTGTTTTTGGTATTAAAGATCAGCCAATACTCGCCATTTATTCGCATATGATTGATAATCCTCTGTATTTGTCCGCTTATCCTATTGGGCATTTAATTCAATACCAGCTCGAAAAGCAATTGGAAGGTAAGGATTTCGGCAAAGAAGTAATGAGGATTTATGCAGCAGGCCGTGTAACACCCGATGCCTGGATGAAGAACGCCACTGGTCAGAGTCTTTCGAATAAACCTTTGCTCGAAGCTGTAAATGTTGCTGTTGAAAAAGTGGGAGTAAAAAAATAATCGATGGATTGAATTGACAAACCCTGTATTAATATCTGCATATAAGAAAAAGGATATTCAATATATAAGGCCTGCCTGCTTTCGAGTGGACAGGCCTTTTTTCCTGATTAATTTCGAATAAAAATCCTGAGGATCTTTTTTAGTATAAAGAATTGTAATACTTTTACAGAATAGTAACACGATTTTTGAAAAAAGTATTACGATTCTATGATTATAATGAAAAACAAGGTATTAACTTTTCTTATACTTCTTACTTCCTCCAAGCTTTTTTCGCAGGAATTGATGGATACTTCCAGAGTTAACAACCTTGAAGAAGTGGTGGTTACCGCTACAAAAAACTCGGTATCGCGCAGTAATGTGGCTTATTCTGTTTCGGTTGTAAATCAGGAAAGCATTGAACAATCATCCGAGTCGGCTTTACTGCCTGTTTTAAGCGAAAGTGTTCCTGGTTTGTTTGTCACCGAAAGAGGTATCACCGGATTTGGTGTTGCTACAGGTTCTGCTGGTCAGGTGAGCATCAGAGGAGTTGGCGGAAGTCCCAGTACTCAGATACTGGTGCTTGTAAATGGCAATCCCCAGTTTATGGGACTGATGGGCCATCCATTGCCCGACAGCTATGTTGCCTCAGATGCTCAGCGTGTGGAAGTTCTCCGAGGACCGGCATCCACGCTTTATGGTTCGAATGCCATGGGTGGTGTAATCAACATTATCACCAAAAATCAAAAAAGAGAAGGCATGAACCTGAACTCGAGGTTAACTGCCGGATCGTACAATACGCTAAAATATATGGTGAACGGAGGTTACAGGAAAGAGAAATTCAATGTTTTTGCATCTTTTAACCATGACCGTACTGATGGTCATCGCGACTCGTCAGATTTTAAGATCTCTAACGGTTACTTACGAGCGGGGTACGACCTAAACCGGAACATTAAGCTTAATGCCGATTTTAGTATAGCTGGCTTTGAAGCTTCCGATCCCGGACCCGATTACAGCAGGGCCGGCTATCGTATTGATATTACCAGAGGAATGGGTGCTTTCAATATTGATAATAATTTCAATAAAGCAAATGGCTCATTACGGTTTTTTTATAATTTCGGGATACATGATATTTCTGATGGGTTTCATTCGGATGATAATAATTATGGGTGGATAGCTTTTCAATCATTCCAATTGTTCAAAGGAAATACGCTTACCTTGGGGTTCGACGGTAAAACCTATGGAGGCAAAGCCCGACAGGAATCCAGGATTATTGGAGACACCACCGTGCTGGAATTGGCCGGCTATGCTTTTATTCAACAGGACTTTGGAGACAAGATCAGTTTAAACGGGGGCTTCCGCCTGGAGCATCATAGCGTTTACGGATACGAGCAGGTTCCAACAATAGGAGCTTCGTGGCGGCCATTCAGTACAACAACAGTTAAAGCATCTGTCTCGAAAGGTTTTCGAAGTCCCACCATCAGAGAACTGTATCTCTTCCCGCCGGCAAACGAAAACCTGAAACCCGAAAGAGTTGTAAGCTCCGAAATAGGGTTACTTCAAAGTATACTTCAGAACAAAATTAAACTGGAGTTGACTGTCTTTAAGGCGGAGGGTTCCAATCTTATCAAAACAATTGTAAATTCGGGCAAACCGCTTAATGTAAACACAGGCTCATTCTCAAATACTGGTATCGAATTTTCGGCGAAATGGCAGATAATTCCCAGTCTTACCTTCTCCGGAAACTACAGCTATGTTGATATGAAAACTCCGGCAATTGCTACTCCTGAGATGCAGGCCTCCTCTTCGATACTTTGCAAACTAGGTTTATTCGACGTATCACTCTCTGCTCAAAATGTTATCAACCTTTATACACAAACGGCTCCGGTTCTTAAAAAAGAAAGTTATACTCTGTTAAATTCGAAGGTTGCCTATCGACTTTCAGAGATGATAAATGTGTTTGTGAAATTGGAGAATATGCTCAACGAAAAATACTATATCAATTATGGCTATCCAATGCCGGGATTTCTGGCATTCGGAGGCATTAACCTTAACTTATAATGGAAGCAACAATTCAAGCCATTGCAGGTTTGGCGGCATCAGTAGGTTTTATTCATACCGTAACCGGCCCCGATCATTACATTCCTTTTGCCATGATTTCGAAAGCAAGGCAGTGGACAATGTTTAAAACCATGATGCTGGTTTTGATTTGCGGTATTGGTCATGTTGGCAGCTCGGTAATATTGGGGTTTATTGGCATTGCAACAGGCATAGCCGTAACTAAACTGGAGTTTATTGAAGGGTACCGGGGGAGTGTTGCCGCATGGGTATTAATTGTTTTTGGCCTGATTTATGGGATATGGGGCTTAAGAAAAGCATTTCACAAACATCAGCACGTGCACGAAGATCATCATCATTCGCATGGGATCGGCAGCGACCATCATCACCTTCCAAAACCCGCCGATGGTAAAAAAGTAAGCATTACTCCATGGGTACTCTTTATTATATTTGTTCTTGGTCCATGCGAACCACTGATACCAATGCTTATTTATCCTGCTGCCGTACATGGAATGGGGGGAGCCATCTACGTTTCCCTTGTATTTGGAGTTACCACCATAATAACCATGATGGTGATGGCGTTTTTGTTGCTCAAAGGTTTTGAGTTTCTGCCGATGCAGAAAATACATCGTTATACTCATGCCATTGCTGGATTTACGATACTTATCTGCGGACTTTCAATCGAATTTTTAGGATTATGAAGAGATTATTTTTTTTAGTACTATTTCTGGTTAGCCTCTCAGCAGTACAGGCGCACCCCTGGAAACCCAATCATTTTGTAATTATTGATACCGATGGCGGAGTTGACGATTTCCGTGCAATAAGCATGATGCTTGCATCGCCCGACATCCGAGTGCTGGGAATAACCGTAACTCCCGGGGTATTACCTGCCAGCGAAGCATACAGCCGCGTGAAAGCTCTGCTTAAAACGTTCTATCACGAAGGCATTCCCGTTGGGTTGAACGAAAACGCCGCTATTAAACCAGCAAATTTTGATGGGGCCAGAAATTTCGTTTGGGGGCAGGCAGGAGGAGATGTAAACACCCATCAAATTCAGGCTTTGGATGTGATCAGGTATATTTACAAACACAGTTCCGACTCTATCCATCTAGTTTGCCTGGGCAGCTTAAATATTGTTAGTACTGCCACAAAAGTTGAAAACTTTGGCAATAAAACAGCCGAAATTATTTGGAGTTGCGGTAATACCAAAAACACCGGAAGCTTTAATTATTCGATCGATAAGGATGCATATAAAAATGCTGCAAAGCTGGAAGTTCCTATCAGGATGATTGACGGAGCTACTATCCGGCAGGAAGCTTTTGAATCTCCATTTGCCGAAAAGCTGGATCAAATGCATATTTTATATGCACAGGAGATTAGGAGAAGCCTTGGTGCAGATCACAAAATTTTCTACGACGAACTTGTTCCGTTGTGGATGCATTTCCCGGGGATGTTCAATATCAGTAATGCCGGGGATGTTCAGTCAATTACTTTGAATAGCGCCTTGCCCGATGGGGATATTCGGGATGCATATCTTAAAATAATTGCTGGGGAAACGGTTAACCAGAACCAGGTTATAAATTTCTCATGGCGAAAAGAAGATTATTTTCCCGATGTTCAGCCTATAATGGACGAAACCATAAAGAAATACGGCAAAGCCGAATGGGTTGCCGAAGCCATGGCCAATGAACTTCATCGTCATCTCGGTGTATTTGCTATTGTTGGAACCAAAATGGGGATCAGGGCCAAAGAATACTTTAACGCCGGAATTGACGAAATGAAAATTCTCAGCTATGCCGGTAATATTCCTCCTTTTAGTTGCATGAACGATGGTTTGCAGGTAAGCACCGGTGCTACTGTCGGGCACGGTTTAATTTCCGTTTCTCCAGATACGGTTGTACGTCCCGTTGCCGATTTTACTTACATGGGTCGAACCATTCGCCTCACACTCAAACCCGAATTCGGCAAAAAGATAGCAACGGAGGTCAAAGAGCTCAACAAAATTCACGGTCTCAGCAGCGACATATATTGGGAGCTTATCCGCAAACTCGCTGTTAAATATTGGGCTAGCTTTGACAGGCGAGAGATTTTTACAATTGAAGAAATTGGGAAAATATTATAGTCCACAGACGTCAGACCACAGCAAAAAACAATCTAGCCTAGGACTCTGTTGGCCGACAGAACTATTGTTAAGTTGTTAATTCCCCGTTTTTCCCGGAATCATTCCATGCTTTTCGAACCAAAGTAAAGTATCGGCAAGTGTTTGCTCAAAGGGAGTCTGAGGCATCTGTAAATCTTTTCGTGCCTTGTAGCCATTGTAATACATCGGCAGGCACAGTAACCTGGCATTTGTAAAATTCAGCGGTGCTGGTTTACGGGAGATTTTTTCGTATAGCGAACCCATTAAACCTAATCCAAGAATCAGGAACTTTGGCAGTCTGATTTTCGTCTGAGCCTGCTCTCTTGCTACTGCCAGGGTCTCGAAGAAATCCCAATAACTCATATTCTGATTTGCTAACAGGTAACATTCGCCGTTTTTGCCCATGGTAATGGCATTGCAAACAGCCATAGCTGCGTCGCGAACATCGACAAAACTTTTACCTCCCGGCGGACAAAACAGTATTTTTTTATTCAGTCCCATCAAAATTATTTTAC
The DNA here is from genome assembly GCA_023429135.1 of Bacteroidota bacterium. Classification (GTDB taxonomy): domain Bacteria; phylum Bacteroidota; class Bacteroidia; order Bacteroidales; family JAAUTT01; genus JAAUTT01. The sequence continues at coordinate 212,346 of JAEYWD010000024.1, forward strand.
CCGAGCTGGGCTTCGAATCGTAAGGCCCCAGCATAAATGCCGGGTTTACAATCACCACGGGGACTTGCGATTTCTCTATTTCCTTCAACACATGCTGCTGGGCGATAAATTTGCTCATAATGTAACCCGAGTTGTAGTTGAAAAACCTGAATTCGGAAAGTTCAGAGGCTGGCGTCTCTAAGCTGCCATAGCCAAAGCAATTTGCTGTACTCACATAAATCATCTTCTTTATACCGAGCTTTTTAGCCACTTCGAGCAAAAGCAAAGTAGCATTTACATTAATAGCCTCGTAATGTTCGAAGTTTGTGGGCCATTGGTCGGTTACGGCAGCGGTGTGAATTATAATATCGCATCCGTTAACCGCCTCCAAAAGGTGGTATACATTATTCAGACTTCCTGTGAATAATTCGTAATGCAGGCCCTCAAGCGCGGTAATTTTTTTATCCGAGCGAACAAAAAGTTTCAGTTCGTATCCTCTTCGTATAAGTTCGCGGGCAACATTGCCTCCAAGTAAACCGGTAGCTCCGGTTAATAATACTTTCATGGTTTTAAAATTAAATAAATCCGGACGATTTGGAATTTTCTTATGCTGCAGATTTGGCGTTTTCTATTTCGCGATGAATTACACTTCCAAGAATACGCAGGCGGAACGATTCGGGGAAGAAACGCATTAGCCAATGGTTGAAGTTATTGAAGAAACCCGGAATAATAACGCGCTTGCCTTCAAACATTCCCGCCAGTGCAATTCTGGAAATGGTTCCTGCTGTAAGCAATCCAATTTTTCCGAATATTCCCTGTTTCATAATTCTCAGAATAACATCGGGGTTGGTAAGAATAGGGCCGGGGTTGAGAACCGTTACTTTTACCGAAGTGCCTTTTAACTCTTCCGACAATCCCCTCGAAAAAGAATAAATAAAAGCTTTCGACGCCGGGTAAATAGTTTTATAAGGAATGGGACTAAAAGCCGCCATACTCGAAACATTCAGAATATAGGCTTTTTGGTGCGATTTCAGCTCCGAAAGTAATAAACGTGTCAACAGAGATGTGGCTCTGATATTCAATTGTATGATATTGTCGAGGTATTCAACCGACGCCTCATGGAAAGGAACCGTTCCGCCCATACCGGCATTGTTGATCAGGAAATTTATGTGGAAGTTTTCAAGAACTTCTTTTACGACAGCATGAATGTACTCCTTATCGGTAAGATTACCCTCGTAGCCAAATGCCTGTATTGAGTAGGTATTACTGAGCTGGAGGCAAAACTCGTTTAAGTTTCTGCCTGGCAGAGCTATAAGAACCAGATTCATATTACGTTTGGCGCATTCTATTGCTAACTCACGACCAAGACCGGAGCTGGCTCCCGTTATAAGGGTGCATATAATTTTTGTTTTCATTTGCGATTTTATTAGATGAAGTGGTTAAATAGTATTGTTCTTCAGGAGTTTGTAACTGAAATAATACGCCGTAGCTGCCATAGGAATTCCCAGAATTAATCCTCCTGTCAGCAATGATAGAAGAACTTCCGGCGTTCCGGTAAACAATGCAAACACTTCACGGAAGTTGAGTTTCTGAGGAATGGAAATGTCAATGGTTGTGCGTGTTACAAACTTCCCCACAATAAAAGCTGCACTATAAAAAGCCGGAGCTGTAAGAATATTGATGTGGTACACTCCTATAACAGATGCAATTTTATTCCATTTTAAAAAGGATGTTAATCCCAGCGCTATAAAAACCTTGGTGCCGATAAAAGGTGTTGTTCCAAGAAACACCCCCAGAGCATACCCTTTCGAAATTTTTTCGGGTGAAGCTTTTATTTGCCGAAGCTTCAGTTTTATGGTTTCAATTATTTTCATACTTAATGTTATTTGTTCTTTTCTACTGTGCTTTTGAATGCCTCCATGGTGTTTATCAGATTTCCCTGAATGATAGGATCGGTAATCCATCGCGGGAATGTAGGCGCCTGATTGGAAAAAACAGAATAAAATACCCTACACAAGTTACGGTTGGTTGGAACAATAATCCACGCTCCCTGGAGATGCTGAATCCGGGTTATTCCATCTTTTTCCGGAATATGTTTTGGCACACCCGTCATAATTATATGATGCTGATTACCGGAGCTTTCGTGATTGTATCGGATAATGCAGTCCTGATTGCTAAGAGGCCATGGGATATCGTATTGTATGTAGGTATGCCATAAATTCGGTGCCGGACTTCCCAGAGTTTTTACTTCGCTGGCACCTTTCAGCCAATTCAGAGCCAGTTTTTCGTTTTTCAGTGTTGCGATAATTTGTTCGGGCGATGCAATAATATCCAGTTCGGCCTTTAGTTCACGAACCTTTCTTTTATCGGGTAATTCAATCCATCGGAAATATAAACTGATGTTGTTTTGCCTTTTAATAAAAGTATATTTTGCTTCACCTTGTGCAACATTTATTGGAAATGCCATAATTCCCATTATCATTATTAAAAATGTTTTCATTTGTAATGGTTTTACTTTATGACAGGCTTACTAATTTTAACCCCTAATCGGTTCCCGGAATTTTTTGATTACTTTTCCATACTTTTTCAATCATATAAATTGTTGATGAAATCCAGAGGATATAATAAGAACAATAAACAGCCTAACAAGGTGCAGAGTCTTGTTCCTGTTCAGCAGGAGACAGAACTGATGGCGTATTTGATTCAATGCTTTCCTGAGAAAAGCCGGACATCGGTTAAGTCATTGCTTGCGCATAAACAGGTTCATGTAAATCAGAAAGTTGAGACCCGTTACAATTACCGGCTAAAACCCGGCGATAATGTTACACTGAACAAAGGCAAAGTTGTTGAAGTGGAGGAGATGACTGGCATTAAAATACTTTTTGAAGATGAATACCTTATTGTGATAGAGAAGGCGGCAGGTTTGCTTTCTATTTCAACATCGGGCGAGAAGGAGCGCACCGCCTACAGTATGTTAAGCCGATATGTCAAAAGCTCCGATCCGGGAAAGCATGTTTTTGTGCTCCATCGTCTCGACCGCGAAACTTCCGGGGTAATGATGTTTTCAAAGTCGCAGGAAATTCAGGCAACCATGCAAAACAACTGGCGCGAAATGGTGCTGCAGCGCACCTATACGGTTCTAGTGGAAGGGAAAGTTGAGAAGACAGAAGGTTCCATAAGTTCGCATCTGCTTGAAAGCAAAGCCATGAAGGTTCATACCACGCAAAAAAAAGAGGAAGGGCAACTTGCTGTTACCTTTTTTAAAATGGTAAAACAGCTTAAAAATTACGCCATGCTGGAGGTTACACTCGAAACAGGCCGTAAAAATCAGATCAGGGTTCATATGGAAGAAATGGGAAATCCCGTAGCAGGCGATAAGAAATATGGCGCAAAAACAAATCCCTTGCAACGACTAGGCTTACATGCCAGTCTGCTGATTTTTAAACATCCAATAACCCGTGAAACGATGAAATTTGAGAGTCCGGTGCCAAAGAGTTTTTTAAGATTGATGAAAGGTGAGGATAATTGATTGAGAAGTCGACGGTCCTCAGACCACAGACCACGGCAAACAGCCCGCACCACTTTGGTTTGTGGGCCTTGGTCCGTCGACTTTTTAAATAAAATACTCACAAGTCTTTATTTATTCAAAACTTCTATCTTTGCATTTTTAAAATTGATAGAAGATGCTTTTGCATAACCGAGTTAACCGGAAAGAACTTGAAGAACGCTTGATGAACGAACCGTTTCAGCGTGTTACCGTTTCTTTATACCGGTATATTGTCGTAAAGAATCCACAAGAGTTTCGCGATTTTCTTTACAGGGAATTGTCGGGATTAAACTGTTTCGGACGTATTTATGTTGCCCGTGAGGGAATTAATGCTCAGATGAGTGTACCCCTTCATCATAAAAATGATTTCGTTCAGCTTTTGGATTCAATTCCTGAACTTCATCAAATTCCATTAAAATGGGCTATTGATGATGATGGAAAATCATTTTATAAACTTACAATCAAAGTACGTCCGAAACTTGTGGCCGATGGTTTACCCGACGGCTCCTACGATGTGACTAATGTAGGGAAACACCTTACTGCTGTTGAGTTTCATGAAGCATTGAATCATCCGGGAACTTTGGTGGTCGACATGCGCAATCATTACGAAAGTGAAATAGGTCGTTTCGAAAATGCGCTATGTCCTGATTCGGATACTTTTAGTGAAGGAATTATTAAAATTTCGGAGATGCTTCACGATCAAAAAGATAAAAAGATATTACTTTACTGTACAGGTGGTATCCGGTGCGAAAAGGCAAGTGCATATCTGAAGCATCAGGGTTTTAAAGATGTAAATCAGCTTTATGGTGGAATTATTGAGTATGCCAATGCCATAAAACAGTTACAACTCCCATCAAAATTCATTGGGAAAAACTTTGTATTCGATCGTCGTTTAGGAGAGGATATTGATGGGACGGTTATCAGTCGGTGTCACCAGTGCGGAGCACCTGCCAACACACATATTAACTGTGCTAATAATGATTGTCACCTTCTTTTGATACAATGCGACAGTTGTGCTGAGAAATTCGAAAGTTGCTGTAGCGAAGGTTGTAAGCGGATAAAAAATTTATCTGAAACAGAGCGGAAAGCACTGAGAGTGACCCGTACCAGCATTTATGCCAAAAGCAAAATATTCAGCAGAGCAGGTTCGCTCAATTGCTGAATATTTTGAACTCGGAAATTATTAGTTCAGGACTAATGCATAATAACAAGTTTTTTGGTAGCCAAAACTCTTGTTTTGTCCAAAATTCTGACAAAGTATAATCCATTATTGAAGTTCTGTACATCAGCTTCAAATCTGCTCACGCCTTTGAATAACTTTTCCGAAAGTACAATCTTTCCGTTTGTTGACCATATTTCAATACGTTGATCGTTGTCGGGTATTTCAGAAAATTCAACAACTAACAAATCTTTAGCAGGGTTAGGATAAACATTCACTTCCACATTACGTTCCGAAATTTTTATACCTACTCCGGGATCATCACTCACTTTGGAAGTATCGTCGGAGACAACCTGGTAAATATCACGTGTAAGTTCGTCCTGAAGAAATGCAACAATATGTACTTTTGTAGGATTGTATACATTCCGGTAATCCCACGAGAAGTTCACACTTTCTTTTTTACCCATGTCCCATGAGGACGAAAGGACCGTTCCTCCTGCTGATGGTAAAATTTTCCTGACAACATTTCTGTAGGTTATTTGACCGCCTGCAATTTGTGAAACTATATCTTCCACCACAATAATGCGGGCAGATATAGTTCGTCCGGTTAGTTTCTTTAAAGCAGCAATTCCTAATATTCCCGACACCTTGGAAGAACTCTTGTCGACTTTTAAATCTAATTTGAAGCTGACATCTTTCATCGAAAGATTTTTAATATCAGCAGTATTAGGCATTTTATTGTTAAAATCGTAGATATACCTCGACTCAGTTCCACCTTCGAGATATGCATTTGGCGTAATACCAATCCCGTAGTATAAAACTCTGGAACCAGGATCGGAAGAATTATGCATATTAAATGTATCGATACCGGGGAACGAAGTGTGATATTGAATTGCAACAGCATCTTCATTGTTAAGTGCCACTACACTGTCGAGGAATAGATTTGCCTTTAAACTTACGACTTGCGAATTGTTTGTAAAATGTTCGAAAAGAACTTTTTTAATACGGTTCGCTATCAAAACATTATCGAATGCAAAGCCATCATTTCCGGTTGCTTTAGAATTTTGCCCAAATACAACTCTAAACCGGATCATTGAGTCAGTCTTTATCTGATCAAGGTTATGTCGAGCATTGGTCCATCCGGTAAATTTATCCGACCATCCAATCTGTTGACCGCCTGGTTGACTTTGGATGGCAAAATCGTTATACCAGTTTATGCCCGTGTTAAATCCGCCGACGTTTTGCCAACTGATACCATTATCCTCTGAATATTGCAGTACGGTGCCTTCAGTTCCTTTCGCCACATCGGAGTAAGTTTCGAGTGATATAAACGGACGAGTCATGCCCTTTAGATTGAAGCAAGGACTTGTGATTATTAGCTGTTGATTTTTGCGGGTGTCCTTCAAACTGGTATAATATGCTTTGGAACCAGAGGCCGCAGTATTTATTTTTGTTCCGTTAGGCGTGCCAAACTTCCAGTTATTGACCATTAAAGAGTCAGCAGGCAACCAGTAATCTTTGCCAATCTCGAAATTGTTGGAATAAAAAGTATCTCTGAGATAGAAAATAGGTCTCAGTCGAATTACTTTTTTTACCGAATCGGAGCATCCGTATTCAGAGGTTACTTTAAAATTCACAGTATAATCTCTGATTACAGGGAAAGTATGGAGAATATCTTTTATACTGTAGTTGAAGTTTAATTTTGAAGTATCTTCAACCACCCATTCATATTTTGTTATTTCATCAATATTGGTCGATTTATTTTTAAACGATACCGGATATCCTTTTACGAAGCATTCGGAATACCAGCCAAAATCGGCGGTAGGTATATCCCCAAGATGAATAATCTTGTCCACTGTATCTTTACAGCCATAAATATTTTCGGCAATCAGCCTTACATTTCTGTTGCCTATGGACGGATATTTATGTTTTGGCTCAAAAAAAGCTGAGCGGTTGTTGGCTTCCGAGGATTGGGAATCGCCAAAACGCCAATCCCATTTTGAAATAGCAATGTCCGATATGGTTTTATTTTTGAAAGCAGTGGAGTCTCCATTGTAACAATTATTTATTAGAGAGAATTCCGCAGTGGGTACCGGTGCAATAAACTTGTCGACTGATTTGCTTACCACACAACCATAACTTGTTGCATATGTAAAGGTAACCGTAGTATTTCCTGGCACATCCAAAGCAGGATTGAAATAAAATTTGTTGGTTTGGCTATTTTTAAATACGGCATTTCCAGAGAAAGTTCCTCCTATATAGTTACTGTAGATTTCCATCGGCGCACTGTTACTGCAATAGGTAGTGCCGGTAATTCCAAAAATCCTTGCTTCATCAAGAATTTCAATAGATATATCTTTATAAATTGTGAGCTGAATACCATCGAAATAGCTGTAACTAATTGTATAATTTCCGGCTGAAAGATCCGAAGGGTTAATTGTTGCCGTGTTATTGTTATTATCTTTCAGTCCTACACCTCCAGTGATAGCAAACGAGCCCATTGAACCAATTGCATTGGTGCCGGTAATAACAAATGGAGTGTCGAAGTTGCAATATTTTCCACCATTTCTTAAACCGGAGATACTTGCATCTGCATCTACAACCTCGATCATAATGGTATCGCGGTTTGAACAGCCGGTTTGTGGCGATCGGTATTCATAAATAATTGTATGCGGTGAATTCTGCGTTCCGGCAATGGATGGATAGAACATGCTTGTGGAAGGTATTACCCCGGGACCCGAAAATGTACCTCCTGTAGGATTACCAGTTAATTGAACCGGGTTGCCTCGTAAGTTGTAAGCGTTGTTAACACCCACAATTTCTACCTGAGGCAAAGGCAAGATTGAAATTGTTGCGGTTGAAGGAAGATCTGTAACAGGGCAACTAATATTGTCGACAAGAGTATCAGCCTTGTAAGTACCTCCTTTGGTTACATTAAGCAGATAAACAGGATCGCTCGAAACAAGCTGATATTTCTGAGTTCCATCAGTGTACGATAATTTCCATGGTGCTGAACCTGTAAAACTTATGGTAAGTTGGGCGGTTGATCCACTGCAAATGGAAGATGTTCCCAGAATAGTAACAGTTGGGAGGGTGTTGACAATACTTCCGGTAGGGCTGCTTAGGGTTGGACTACCACTTGTTGTGCCACTGATTGCTCTCGGTAAAACCTCAAAGAAAATATACATTCCCTGGTCCTGAACTGTGAGCTTGTATTCTCTTCCGGTTGCTCCGGTTATCAGAGTCTTAACTCCATTAATACTGGAAGCCCGGTACCATTTGAATTGTGAGTCGCCTTCAGGATCTCCTTCAAGATCTTCATAATTATACTCACCCCGTAAAGATTTGCACACCAGTTGCGTACCCGAAATTCTTACATTGGTAGCTGTTGGCACACTATTGGCTATAGGCCCTAAAAAAGAGCTGTTAAAAGGAACTCCCTGCAAAGATCCGGAGTTAGCTCTAGGTGTTATCTCAAAGCTAATATACTTGTTCATATCCTCAAACCTGACAGTATATTTACTGGTATTTTCTCCAACAATCAGAACTTTACCGGTTCCATCAGCATTATCTGAGCGATACCAGTGAAATTCAGAGGTTCCTTCAGGATCGTTTTCTGAATCAGCATAAGTGTATATACCTTGTAATTCCTGCTTTATCCTGAAAGAGCCATTTATGGAAACATTAAGAGCTATAGGTGCCTCATTTATGTAAAATCGCTCTGAAATTTTTTGTTCACCTGTTATAGTTCCGGTTAAAGCTTTAGGCGTAGCCCTGAAAGAAATATATTTGCCAAGATTTTGCCTTGTTATCTCAAAGGTTTTGCTTGCAGCTCCTGAAATCAATACATCTGGACCTGTTGCCGCATCGGATATATACCATTGAAATTCACTTGCGCCTTCATTATCGTTTTCAAGGTCAGCGTAGACAAAGCTAGCTAACAAAGTCTGTCCTAGAACTCTGTTGCCAATAACCGTTAAGGAATTTGCTTTAGGAGCCTCATTTAAAACGGCTTTTCTTGATGATCGTACCGGAGAACCTGTCAAATCTCCACTAATAGCTACAGGCGTAACCTCAAAGGAGATATATTTGTTTAAATCCTGACTTGTTAAAGTATAGGTGATCTGGGTTTCACCAACAATTTCTGTATCCGGACCATTACTATTGTCGGCCCGGTACCATTTAAAAGTGGAGATGCCTTGGTTATCCGACTCAAGGTCGGAGTATATATAAGTTCCCGTAAGGGTGTTGCTTAGGTACATATTACCTGAAAAATCGACCGAACTTGCTTTGGGCTTTTCGTTTTTAACGTCTAACCGAGGTGATTGTACCGGATCGCCATCATTAGTTCCACTTGTTGCTTTAGGCCATACTTTAAAGGATATATATTTATTGAGATCGGCGGTTGTGATTTTATAAGTCGTTTGAGTTGCGCCTGATATTTCAACATCGGGTCCGTTTACATTATCAGCTCTGAACCATTGGAAAGTTGATGTTCCTTGCGGATCGTCCTCCAGATCGCTGTAAGCATAATTTCCTGAGATGTCCTGATTTAAATACAGGTTTCCGGAAATATAAACTGAAGAAGCTTTTGGCTTTTCATTTTCAACAGGATATCTGGCGGAACGGACAGGAGCTCCGGTAAGAGTACCTGTTTGAGCTACCGGTGTAACTTCAAATGAGATAAATTTATTCAAATCATCTGCAGTAATTACATATGTTTTGGAGGTAACACCACTTATTTCCTCGTCGGGGCCACTGATAGCTGATGCTCTAAACCATTTGAATGTACTCGCGCCTTGAGGATTGCTTTCCAGATCGCTATAGGTATATTCGGCTGTGACTTCCTGATTTTTGTAGCGACTTCCCGATATTAAAGGATCGCTGGCTTTTGGAGCCTCATTCTGAACTTCATACCTTCCTGATTTTACGGGTATTCCCTGTAAGGTTCCGCTCTGAGCTATCGGGATAACTTCAAAGGAAATAAATTTATTAAGATCTGTCTCCGCTATTTTATAAGTTAACGATGTTTCCCCTGTAATTTCTTCATCCGGCCCTTCAGAGGTTGATGCTCTGTACCATTTATAGGTACAGATTCCTATAGAATTATTTTCCAGGTCGTTATAGTTGAAATTACCTGATATTGTGTTTTTGAGATAAAGACTACCTGTAACTGTAACCTCCGTTGCATAAGGTGGTGCATTTAACACCGGTCCTCTTACGGGGCTCGAAACCATAGTGCCGGTTAAAGTTCCAGTTTGTGCAACAGGTGTTATTTCAACACCAATAAATAATCCTATGTCCTGTGTTCTTAAAGTATAAGTATTGCCTGTTACACCTGCGATTTGAATTTTACCACCCCCTAAGTTATCGGTGTATGTAAACCAATTGATTGTATGGGAGTCAGGAAGGTCTCCTTCTAAATCAAAATAATCAAAAGATAATGATAATTGCTTATCATTAATTAAGTCTCCTCCGAGGTTAATATTCGAGACTTTCGGTGGTTGGTTTGAAGCTCCTGAAACTGTAATGGCATTTGTGATGTCAGCACTTCCTAAAATTCCAGAATTCCATCCATCATTCAGTTGAAGGTTGTAGCTGACTCCTCCCCAGGCCGATGTTCCGTTCTTATTAAGTAAGACTTCAATCTGAGTGCGATCAGCTCCTGATAAATAGATTTTGAATGAAGTCTCATTAATCAGATCCGCACTAAAGGCTGTGCTTAAAGAATAGGTACCACTCTGATAACCGGTTATTTGAAGTTTGGAGGCATCAATATCGTTGGAACTGCCTGTAATAGAAGCCATATAACTTCCGGTTACTGCAAATATACCAGTGCTGGCATCATAAGCTACGGAGCTTACCTGGGGCTTTAAATAGCTTGTAACTGTTAAAGTATTGGGTCCCGGATCAGATTCACCAAGACTATTCCATCCTGCACTAGCTGTAATTGCAAAGGGCAGACCAGATTCTGCTGTAGTTCCATCTCTGTTTAATATGTAGTTAAGCATACTTTTATCGGCCCCCTGAACCACTAAAGTTGCCTGACTGCCAACGACATCTGCCGAAGGTGTAGCACTTGTAAGAGTGTAGGAAATGGTCCCATTGCTGATAGTTAGTCTTGTAACATCAATATCATTATTTGCCCCATCTATATTTTTTAGGTTTGTTCCTGTAATTACCAAATTTCCATTGCCAAAGTTAAATTCTGCAGAAGTAATCTGTGGTGAAAGTACCCCTTCAACACTAATGAAAGCGGATGTTGCTGATGAACTGCCAGAATTCCATGATGCTGCAAAATCAATCTTGAAATTATTACCATCCCACGCTGTAGAACCATTACGGTTTAAAATATTATCAACAGCAGTTTTTTGAGTTCCTGTTAGAACGATACTGAAATGTTCAGCGTCAGTTCTTTCAACGCTATTATCTGTAGTCAGAAAATAGCCCGTATTACCTTGTCCAAAAAGGCTGATTTTTGACGCATCAATATCGTTAACATCTGCTATTGTCTCAAAGTTGGAACCTGTTACGCTTAACGTACCCGTGGTAACATTATAAGTAGCACTGCTTACCGTAGGCTGGGCAATTGTATGATTAAAAAACGGAGTTAAGCCAAAAAGAAAATAAATAAACCGAAGCTTCATTTCAGTTAGGAATTATTGAAGCAAAATAACAAAAGAATTTAGAATGAAGGATAATTTATTGTGTGGCTGAAGGATAATTTTGACTAAAGACTATCTGAAGCGGGTAAGAATTATGGAATGATGGGAGGCGTTTTAAATATGCTGGCTTTGGAGGAATTACCCGAAATTGTACAGCCGCCTATAATCAGGCTGTTACCATCTATTGCACCCGACATTCCCCTTTGAATTCCTTTTTTGGCGCCGTAAGTATTCCTTGAAACCATATTAAGATCCTCGTCCAAAACATAGACTAAAAAATTTTCATTCTGAGGTTCATTCACAACTGTTCCGGTAATCGCTACCGAACCATTCTGAGTGGTTATAGCTGCGGCGGTTTCTGAATTGGTTGTGGTTAGCACTTTTTCTTTTATCAACTGCAGGTTTTCGTTTAACTTCCAAATAATAATATTATTAACAGTAGTGCTAACCTGAGAATTGCCAAGCACAAAAATATTTCCAGAAGCTGAATAAACTGCAGAAATTCCTGTTTCATTACCGGCCCTGTAAAGAGTGGTTGAGTTTTCAATGCCTTTTGTAGATTTCTTAAAGATAAATAAGAACACATCGTTACTGAAGTTTCCGAACAGAGTTTGAGTAGTTCCAATAAACAGCAATGAATCTTTCATTTCTTCAATTCCGCGAAGTTCATCGGCGGCATTCAATATTCCATAATCGTGAGCCCATAAAGAATCGCCGTTGGCCGAAATTTCCATTACTAATCCTTGTCTTTTTTTATCAACATGCAAACTTTCTGTATATCCGGCAACGTAAATTTTATTTTGAGATGAAATATTAACAGCCCATGCTTTATCTTCTTTTGAACCGCCGAATTTTTTCTTCCAGATTTCTTCGCCGTTACTGCCAATTTTTGCTACATAAAAATCGGATGATTCTGAACCCGAAACTTGCGTGTATCCTACTGCAACAATGCTCTTATCGGGGCTTAGTGCAATCGAATTGCCTACCTCAGTTCCCTGAGTTCCGAATAGCTTTGGCGACCATTCTATTTCATTCCCGTATTTATCCGTTTTTATGATAAACAATTCAGGGCCATTGAGGTAATTGATAGAACCGGTAAGATAAAAATTGTTATTATCCACTAATACATCGTTACAACAATCGTTTGCCGTATTTCCAATGGAGGAACCTCCAAAGACTTTCAACTGAAAGTCTTTCTGTTCATCGGTTATTTTAAGCTCTTCGTTGCACGAAAGCACTAAAACAAGCAAGAGGCATATGGATGTAATTTTCTTTACCATCAATGGTTACTTTCGGTTACTTTTTTTTGGGTACGGTAGAAAATATAAGAATATCCAACAGATAAACTATAAAAGTTAAGCCTGATTTTATCGTCAATAAAATTGTAATAAAATAAGTTTTCGCTATTATTAAATCTAGCTCCTTTCTTAACATAATCGGACATCCCCTTGCTATAGAACACATTTACACGAAGATATCCGCTTGATATTTTATACCGGAATCCTATTCCCCCCAACACTGAATAGTATTCTCTCATTCTGGTACCGGTAATATCCTGTGCAATTCCGCTCAGATCAGTCGAGGTGGACGATAAATCAAGACTTCTGCGATTAATTTCACCTTTAGCTTTTAAAAGGTAGCTGAATTTACCTCCAACAAAAATATAAGGTGCAAACTTTTTTGAGTTTCCAAACGAATAGTTTAGATACAGCGGCATTTGCAAAAACTGCATTTTTTCAGAAAAAGAAAGAAGCTCGCGATTAAAGTTCATTTTCTCCTCAACCTGATAACCAGCTAAGGTATAGCCAACGCCGAGGGTTATCCACATTTTTGAAGCAATGTATTTTTCGAACGACAATCGTGCTCCGGCTTTTATCCCATCGCTTTTGTAGGTAGGCTTTAGTTTGTTAATGTTGCCGGTGGAATATTGCTCTGTTACCGAAACATCTGAAATGTTTAAACCGGAATTGAAGCTGATAGAATACCTCGGACGTGTTTGAAACTGTTTGTAAAGGTTAACAAACTCAACTGGGTCGTTCGATTGTATTTCGTATTCTGGAAATTCGGAAAGAAGATTATGCATTGCTTTTTCTGCTTTCTCCTGGTTGTAATCAAATAAAAACACCTGTATAAGAAGGCGGTAAGCCTGAATGGTTTGGTCCTTATTAAAACCATCTTTTAAACAGGAGTCGAGCATAAAGGGAATTTCTTCGATCAATCCCGACTCGAAAAGTTCCTGAGCTTTTTTTAATTTACTGAGACACTTATTATCTTCCTGCGAAAATGCCTGAGACGGGAAAAATACTCCCAAACCAGCCATGAAAATCAAGGCTTGTATCAAGAGCTTGAAAATTTTACTCACAGGGTTTTTCATATTTAATATCCGATCCAATATAACTGTTCCACTCCTCCTGGCTTAATGCTCTGCTTACTCTGCTGCATAACTGTTCGGCAAGAACTCTGGGCTGAGCGGGCCAAACACCAACAAAATCTGCATTGTTCGAAGCTGTGATTAGTTTCCTGTTATCACTTGTAAATATAAGCGAAAAAACTAAAGAGTTTTCTTTTAGTGATATAGGAATTGTGGAAATAAATTTGGTATCGTAAATAACAACCGATTTATCGTAGCTCGAGGAGGCTATCATTTCACCAGAAGGACTATAGACTATTTTGGTAACTCTGCCTGAATGAGGTTGCAGGGATCTAACGAGTTTGTGCGAGTAGGGATTCCAGAATTTCAGCTTACCCGACTGATCGCCGGTTACAAGCGTAAGGCCGTTTGGGCTGAATGCGATTGCATGAATAGCCGTTTTGTCGTCGTTCGGTAAGTTCACAAGCTGACTGGCTTTGATGTCCCAAACAAAAATTTTACCGTCGTCCGATCCTCCGGCCAGAAATTTACCGTCGGGAGAGATAGAGAGACTGCGTACATTATAGTCTTCCTGATATATAACGTTATTGTTCCGGCTATCCAGTTCCCATAACAGGATCTTTTTATCATTACCCGTTGTGAAGAGTTGCTGACCATCAGGCGAAAATACCATTGAAAAAACCACGCCCTGATGCCCTTTTAACTGGGCCGGATTACCAGGACTAGATAAATCGATCAGATAAATGGTACCATTTTCGGACCCTACGGCCAAGTACCGACCATTATTGGAAATAGCCATGCTCGCGTTACCGCCACTTGTTTGTAGTAAAGTTTGGGGAGCACGAACGTCATCGCTTACAACCCAGCGTAAAACCTTTCCATCCACACCTGTACTAAACAGAACATTGGTTTTGGGTTGAATGCAGAAAGCTTTTACTGCCCCTGCATGTCCTTTCATGCCATAACGCGTGGTGCCGCCTATGTCGTTTACAGCGTCCATCAACGCGTTATAAACATCGGCATTGGTAATTGAGTTACCAAACCTGGCATTAAACACATAGCCATGCATTGCGAGCAGACTCTTCAACGGCAGGTTATTATTGGTCTGAAGTGATTTAACTGCCAGCGTCTGACCGATATTCACCATCCTTTTTTTAAAGGCCTCTTCTTTCTCCATTTCCGCAGCAGTTCTCTGCTGAGCTTCTTTCAGTGCTGTATTTTCTGCTTGTTGTTTCTGTAAAGTTATTTCCTCCAGGTTTTCCTGGTATTGTGAGCTTTTCTGAAGGGCTGCCTGAGCAGTTAATTCTGCCTGAGTCTTTTGTTCTGCAAGAACTTTGGTTTCCGTCACTGCTTCTTCTTTTTCTCTCAGCGCTTCCAAAGCAGCTATTTCGGCCTGGCGTTTTTCCATCAGGTATTCCTGCGATTCTCTTTCGGCTTCCACCGATTTTTGTTGTAAATGAGCTTGTTCAGCACTTACCTGTTTAAGTTTCCTGTTATCCTGGCGTCGCATAACCTGGGAGTATACAGTAAGAATAAGTGCCAGAATCGCCGTAGAGCCAAGGATAATGGTAAGTGAACGAACTTTTTTTAAAGCCTTTCTTGCCTGTTGCTTTTTAAAAACTTCTTCGGCATTGAATGTTTCCAGGCTTGTACGAAGGTAAACCATGGTGCGCTCAAAAGCTGGATTATATCTTTTAGCCCATTCGAGCGTAGGTTTCTGTTTCTCTTGCCAGTTAAGAGCAAACTGGAGATCAGGCGGGCGCAGCAGGCTCATTTTGCCCATCTGATACTGGGCACTCGATTCCGAAAGTTGCCTGTACATCTGGCTTGAGATGTTTTCGTCCTGTACCCACTTTTTCATATTGGACCAGGTGCGTAATAAGCTACTGTGAACCAGATCTACAACAGTATCTTGCATAAGTTCCCCTTCAGCAGGTAACAAAAAACCGGCAGAGGGTTGTCTGAATGTGTCAATTATTTTCACAACATCCTCAAACCCAGCCTGTGCTATTCCACATAATTCCCTGATAGCGCTGGGGCGGGTAAAACCCTTATTTTCAGAACCTTTTTCGGCTAACGATTTAAAAATCTTTTCGCAAAGAATTTTTTCATCGTCGGATAAGGTTGCATAAAGTTCGTTGGCATGGTTGTTTATTGCATTTTTTAAGCCGCCGGATATTTCATATTCTGTGATTGAAAGCGGTTTATCGGGTGAGCCCAGACTCTTCCACGATTCCCAGGCTCTTCTCATGGCATGTTGAAGGCGGGGAAGCAGATCGTCGATATTTGAGGCATCGTTTAGTACCTGAAGCAGCAAACTATTATCCAGATTCAATCTCGATACTTCCAAGGGCCTTGCAATTACTTCTCTTATTTGATCGCGTGTTAATCGTGGAACCAGAACGTTACTGCGGTTAATTAAATTGGATAAATAAGGAAACATGAGGCAATCGTCGGCAAAATCGGAGCGTACAACCAAAGCCAGATAAATGGGTAGTTCTTTTTGTTGAATAGCATGCATCAGAATATTTACATATTCAAAAGCCTCTTCTGCCAAACCCGATTCATTTCTTGTATTTTTAAACCTGAAAATATCCTCAAACTGATCAATTATCAGGAGGTATTTCTGATGTTTAGGTGGCTTTTGTTGTTTGAGAAGCTCGATAAACCCCGATTTTCCTCTTTTTAGTACATTGTAGTTTATCTGAGTCTGAAAGTTACCTGACTTTTCAATAATATCGGTAGATTCGTCTCTGTTGATGGCTTCTGCTAAATTCCTGATGGGATTATTTGATGGACGGGTATGAATAACCTGCCAGGTAGTGTTGGTAGAAGAAATAATTCCGGAATAGAAATATGGTTTTAATCCACAATTTATAAAAGATGTTTTTCCAACTCCGGCGCCTCCGAGAATTGCAACAAATCTGTGATCGAGTAACTGATTCAGAACTCTTAGGGTAACATCGTCCTGCCCAAAATAAAGATGCGTCTCAGTAAATTTGTAAGATCTCAATCCTGGGAAAGGGCATAATAAAGTTTCTGAAACCACCTGTGTTCTTGTATTTGTCAATTTTTCTGTTGCCTCATTCATGTTATTGAATTTGAGTGAGAAACTTTTCAATTTTTTCCGAAAACTGACTATCGTCTAAAGAGATATTGTCAACATGGAGCGCATCAAAATCGATATCATCCTTGGTTGAATGCCCTGTAAGAGCTGCCACAAATTTATTTTTATTGTTTTTATCGATACTGATGTTCTTTAACGTCAACCCAAGCATTGCATCCAACCAGTTATTCCTGTCGCTTAAATTCATAATAATGGCAGCGTCTGAGGCATTTAGAGCCTGCCGGAACATGGCTAGCGGCAATAGATCGCCGGTACGGGTCATGTCAATTAATTCGTATTCTTTTTGCGAGTCTTTTATTTTAGACACAACTTTTTGGTACGAAGTTTCGTCGGGTTTGTCAATAATTAGAATCACCTTTTTACCAACTGGCTTAAAATCAAGAGTTGTTTCAACGTTTTGCAGACTGGTAACTTTGTGAGCAATTATTTCTTTAAATTCTTCAATGCTACATTGGATTATCTCGCCCGAACGATTGTCGTTTAATTCCCGCTTTAATCTCTTAAGATATTGAATTTGTTTTTCGTCGTAAGGTTCCAGGCTGGGAGGAAGCCAAACAAATCTGTAAAAGTTTTTTCTCAGCCCTGGTTCTTGCGAAAGAAGCTCTGTTACAAGTTTATTCTGAATTTCAACAAACGAATAATCCGAACCCGAGGGTGAATCGCCATAAATTTCGCCCATAATATGGATTGAAAAATCCGCAGTTTTAATAATTTCCGAAGCTGCATCGCGGTATTCCTTTAGCGATCCCGGAAGAGGTTTAATTGGTAAAACGTTGTAACCCGAGAGTTGAAATTCTCTTTTGAGAATTTCGCGATGATTGATCTGATCTTTACTTACTTCGGCAAGGTAAACATTTACCATGGCTGCAGATAAGGTCCCATTTAGGTTGTCGAAGTACAACCTGGAGTCGTAAGCTAAATCGGTAAGCTTCGACCAGAATTTGTTTTCCTTCTCTCCTTTCTGTAATGGAACATATTCAATGGCTTCGTTGGTTCGTATGTTGACTTCAAAAAAGTTATATTGTGCATATTTTCGAAGATATACAGGAATAACCGGAGAAAACTTTGGAGATTTTATTACAATAAAAATTTCTTTTCCATTATCAACCAGGTTTTGGTGAGTTAATTCCAATGTTTTTAAATCGGCAGCAAACTCATCGGAAGCAAAACCGTTAAAAACAAGAATGATAAGATCGGCTTCCGAAACTTTAACCTCATCAGGATTTCTATTCTCTAATCCATTTAAAAACTGAATCTCAGTTTCAGAAATCCTTCCAAGCATCAGTTTAAGAGAGCTTCTTAATTCAGTGGCCCATGAGTCTGATTTACTGCTTTCAGCGGAAAAATTTATATATAGTTTGTTTCCCATAGCTTAATGAATTTTGGCATCACTTAAGTATTTGAACAATGCATCCGAAATCTCGTCGAAATTCAACACAACCGAGGTGAGATTTTCAGGTTTAAGGACATAAAGAAACGAATCTTCAATTGCTTCAATTTTAAGCTTTCCTGTAAAAACATTCAATCCGAATAAATGGCGTAATGGAATTTTCTTTGCCTGTTTTCCTCCGTTAGTAATTTGAAGATCGCCAAAAGGGCACGAGAATAGAGGCAAAATTTCATCCATTCCTGTTTCAAAGGTCTGAAACTGCCCTTTTAATAAAACAATACCATCTGTTACTTCGGCCAGAGGCAGTAGCTTTTCTCCTTTAATATGAGAAAAGTAGGGCAGTTGCTTTAAATAGGAAACTTTTTGATTTAACAGGAAGTACTTATTCAAGTCGATATTTTCCGACAGCAGAGCTATTTTTGGGAAAACTCTGTCGGGTAACCGAGATTCCAATTCTCCCAAATCTTCATTTCCTCTCTGCTTAATGGAATAAACAGCCGTTTCGCAAAGAAGTGGTTCGGGGTTATACAGTTGAGCCACAATATCATCGAGGTTTTTAACATCCTGAAAATGGCTCAAAGCTTCTATTGCCGACGATTTCGTTACTTTACTCACAAAGCCAAGATCGATATTAATGATCTCTTTTAGAGCTTTCAGCGACGATTTTTTCGAAATGGGGAACTGATTTTGTAACTGCCTTATTATTTCAGTTTTGGAATTATTGTGCAATAGAGGAAAAAGTTTGGATTTGATTTCAGGATCTACAATAATATTCATCACCTCAATTCCATACTCCCGGTGTTCGTTTGTGGCTTCCTCGGTTCGTGTTTGTTTCACAAATTGAATAAGTTTTTTCCCATAGCGCAATTCGATCAAACTTAAAAGCAATTCGAATGTGTTATTAAATTCCTCCTGAAGATTGTTCAGCAGGGCATTTATATTTTCTTCTTTTTCGAGAATAAAGCTCATGTTGGCTAACCATGCACAGTTGCTTATTGTTTTTTCGATCGCCTTTTTTAAAAGCGGGAAATCGGCAGCCGATGGTTGAAAGTTAACTTTAATGAGGGCAGATGCTGCCTCGGTAACAATGCTTTTGTTGGGATATTCGAGTTTGTTAAGTAAAAAGTTGTTTGATTCTTCACTGTTGATTTGCGAAACAGTTTTGATAATTTTAGACTGAAACTTAATACTGATATTAGGTTTATTGAAAGTGTGCGAAAGCGGAATAACGGCTTCGGGTCCAATTTCAATCAGAACATCACAAACCAGATCGGCATAATCTTCGTGTGTAAGGTATTCAAGGGCTTCATAAATCAGATCGGTATTCCTGAATTTAGTAATGGCCGAAATGGCAAGTCTTTTTACCTCGTCATCGGTATCGCGGATTAGTAATTTAAGGATGTTAATGTATTTCGGGTCCTGGCTCTCCGAAATAAGTCTCACAGCCATTACCCGGTCCTCAATTGCAAGCGACTCGGTTAACGATTCAATCATATAACCTTTTGATGTTCTGGAACTATCAAAAAAGGCGTGTGAATGGCCGTTGGTATGAAGCTTTACATGAATATCG
Source organism: Bacteroidota bacterium (assembly GCA_023429135.1). GTDB lineage: Bacteria > Bacteroidota > Bacteroidia > Bacteroidales > JAAUTT01 > JAAUTT01. The sequence goes on from JAEYWD010000024.1 coordinate 232,154, forward strand.
GAGCTTTTTTTATCAACAAAATTATTTTTGTTAAGCGTAATCCCCAGCTTGTGTTTGAGGTTATCCGGAAGTTGTTTTATTACTTTTCTGAACTGGTGCGGCTGATAATAGCTCTGGTAATTTAAGATATATCGCAGGTAGCTGATATTATTACTGTCGAATCCGTCTCTGTATTTCGGCCCTTTATCGTTCGATTCAGTTTCGTTATTTAATAAATTACCCACAAAATGATGGATAGATTTGCTATATGCTTTATTCAGCGCAAGGGCTACGACCAGCCAGATAAAGGTTGCAAGCAGGTTTATAGCCAAGCGGATTTGGGTATCGTAAATATCGGCTGATTTTAAGATCAGAAGTATCATACCGCTTAGAAGAAGCGCCCAGAAGTTAAATGCTGAAAGAATTACTCCATCTATCCTTCGTCCTGATAAAGACTCCTGCGAAACCAGGTTTAATTTTAAGCTGTAGAATTCAAACGATTCTCGTATTAATTGAACAAATATCCTGGAAAATACCAAAGCGAGGAATAGAAGAGAATAGTTTCTGGCAAAGTTGAACTTCATGGGAAAGAGCATCAGAAAGCTGATTCCGGAAACTGCCAGAATTGAAATCACAGGAGCAATAAGTATGGCTTTATTGAGCTTGAAAGTCTTTATAAGATTCTGATAAACAAAAAGTTTAAATGCATAGGTAAGAACAACGGTTGCCAGGAAAAAGAGAACCAGAAATTTGGTAAGGCTCACAGTGCTTTTATAAAGGGTTTCAACCGTATTAAGAAATGTAAAATCGATCATTGCAAAACTCACAGTCGAAAAAAGAATAAAGGAAGCAGTTATCAGAAGAACACTTTTAAGAGGTAATTCCGAAAAGTAGGCTATGGCAGTTCGGATAGGCTTTTTCTCCGGGATTTTTGCCTGACTTTCACCATAATGCTTTATAAATGTCTGTAGAAACAGTACTATAAAGAGTATACCTGCCAGAATATATTCCACAGGAATTGTATTCGTTCGCTTAAAAAGTAAGGCCCAGATTCCTCCAGCGATAACGCCCGAAATATAAAAGGCATCCACCAGAATTGTGAGGGTAAAATGAGTGGAAACCTTAATTTTAGAAATGATGGACCGCTGAATGTTAAGAAGCGTAATACTGAAAGGCAAAAATGCTGCAAAGTAGAAGAACAGAAAAAATTTAGTATAAGTGAGAAACTGAAAGGCAATGAGACTCAGAAAGCACAGAAGAATGGTTCCATATTGAAACAGGAACCTTATTCTCAGATTTTTAACAAGCTCATTAAGGCGCATAAACTGGATAATGAGGATACCAGCAATGCCAGAGGCTATAAATGCTTCGGGTAACACTTTTGATGTGTGGAAAACCAGGAAGCTTGCAGTAGAATCAATAAAGAACAGGGAACAGAAGAAGCCCAAAAAAACCGCCTGAACCGACAAAACAGATATCGACCATATGCTGTCTTTATTGTTCTTTATTCTTTTAATTACTTGTTGCATACCTTATTTTGTCATTCATACAAAGTTACAATAATTATAAGCAATCAACAGAGCACAAATTGTAAAAAATAAGCAACAATTTATGACAAATTAACAATATTCGGGTAAAAATGGCAATTGTTAAAGGAATCAAAAAGTTTACTTTTCCATGTAATAGCTTACCAATTGATGCAAATCTTCTGATTTAAGGTCCAACGATTCTATTACATGTTTCGCTTTTAGGTAAAAAGGTTCTCTTTCGGTGAGTTTGGATCTTATAAATTCCAGTAATTCTTCTTCTGTTTTTCCTTTAATAAGTGGTCGTTCGGCCTGGGCATGCTTTAAACGGCTTTTTAGCACCTCGGGCTTCATTTTCAGATAAATGGCTATACCATTATCGTTCATTATATCAATATTGTTAAAAAAGCACGGAGCTCCCCCGCCAGTAGAAATTACAGCATTATCAAATTCAACAAGTTTTTTGAGCATCTCGTGTTCATATTTTCTGAAAGCCTGTTCGCCAAAAGTTGAGAAGTATTCGGCTATGGTGAACCCTGATGTCTCTTCTATAAAATCATCCTGATCGATAAAACTGTAATCCAGTTTACGCGCCAGTTGTTTGCCGAGCGTGGTTTTTCCGCTTCCCATAAAGCCTATCAGAAAGATGCGCATATTAAGAAGTGCTAATTATTTTTAAACGGGCAAACTTGAGCAAAAGACTTTTTTGGCCGGCATCAGCAAAGAATACAGTTGCTTTTAAATCGGGCAACGTGCCTTCCAGGTGAATTACTTTTCCTGGTCCGAAGCGTTCATGAAAAACCTGCATTCCAACCTGAATTTTTGATGGATCGTCGGCAACAAAGGGTTGAGCTGCCGGACCAGAACCTGTGCCACTTGTACCGCCATTGAAAGGCCGTTTGGGAGGTATAACTTTTACAGGCACTTTATCGAAAAGTGTTTGTTCATTGAATTTTCTTTTAGGCTCTCCAAAGGAAGGTGCAGGATCGTTACCCCGGATTTCTCTCGGAAGATCGAGGTAAGCCGGATCAATTTCCTGAATAAACCTGCTTGGAGTACAATTTGTAGGTGTTCCCCATTTATAACGGCTGTGAGCAAACGAAAGGAATGCACGTATTTTGGCCCGGGTTAAAGCTACATAAAACAACCGGCGTTCTTCTTCCAGTTCGCGTTGATCTACCATAGTCATTGTAGATGGAAAAAGACCTTCCTCCAGTCCAACAATATAGACCACCCCAAACTCCAAACCTTTGGAAGAGTGAATGGTCATGATGGTTACTTTGTCGTTGTCCTCATCTTTCTCGTTGTCGGCATCTGTGAGTAACGACACATTTTCGAGGTAATGCACCAGGTTAACCGGACCATTTTCGGTAGAGTTGTTGGAGGTAAAATCCTTAATACCATTCAATAACTCCTGGATATTCTCGTAACGGCTCACATTTTCTGGTGTTTTGTCTGCCTGAAGATCTTTCAGGATTCCCGACATGGTTGTTACCTGGTAAGCCATGTCGTAGGCATCGAGCTTGTCAATTTTGCCGGCAAATTCAAGAATTAACGAAACAAACTGCATGAGTTTGCCCATGGTGCCCTTGTTAATATCCAGTCCCAGTGCCGGAGCATTGCATGCCACTTCAAAAACAGGTTTGTTGTTAGCGTTGGCAAAAGCTTCGATTTTAGCTACGGTTGTATCTCCAATTCCTCGGGCAGGATAGTTCACAATGCGTTTAAAAGCTTCGTCGTCGCGCGGATTTACAATTAACCGCAAATAACCGAGTAAGTCCTTGATTTCCTTACGTTGATAGAATGACAGACCGCCGTAAACCTTGTAAGGAATATTGCGCTTGCGTAACGATTCTTCAAAAATACGCGATTGTGCGTTGGTGCGATAAAGGATAGCAAACTCGGAGTTCTTAAGTCTTTCCGAATATTTAATTTCATGAATGGAATTAGCAACAGCAAATCCCTCTTCGATATCCGTTCCTGATCGGAATACCTGGATTTTATCGCCCATGGTGTTCGACGACCAAACCTGTTTCTGAATCTGTTTCTGATTGCGGGCAATAATGCTGTTAGCCGCATTCACAATGGTTTGTGTGGAGCGATAATTTTGCTCCAGCTTAAAAAGTTTGTAATTGGGATAATCGTTACGAAAGTTCAGAATATTTTCGATTTTGGCACCCCGGAATGAATAAATACTCTGAGCATCGTCGCCCACAACAGTGACATTATGATGATGCTGCGCCAGCTTTTTGATAATGAGATACTGAGCATAGTTTGTATCCTGGTACTCATCCACCAGAATGTAGCCGAACGACTTCTGATATTTGGCCAGGATTTCGGGAAAATCGCGGAACAGGATATTGGTATTCAGCAGCAAATCGTCGAAATCCATAGCTCCGGCTTTGTATGCACGGATGGCGTACATCTTGTAGATTTCGCCCACTAGCGGCACACGCGAATTACGGTTGCGTTCGGCTATAACCGGATCGTTGTAATATGCATGCGGGGTAATGAGTTCATTCTTGGCAGACGAAATGCGGGAGTGTACATCGGCAGGCTTATAAACGGAGTCGTCGAGTTTAAGATCCTTGATAATGGTTTTGATAAGGTTTCGGGAATCCTGGGTATCGTAAATGGTAAAGCTCGATGGATAGCCAAGGCTTGAAGCTTCGAACCTGAGAATTTTTGCAAAAATGGAGTGAAAAGTACCCATCCACAGGCTTCGGGCACTCGATTCGCCAACAAGAGAGCCAATGCGCTCTTTCATTTCCTTGGCGGCTTTATTGGTAAAGGTGAGCGAAAGAATATTACGTGCCGGAACTCCCTGTGCAAGCAAATAAGCAATGCGATAAGTAAGCACCCTTGTTTTTCCCGAACCGGCACCCGCGATCACCAGCGATGGCCCCTGATAATTTGTAACAGCGTCGCTCTGAACTTCATTTAACTCTTTTAAAAAATCAATCACCTTCAAAAAATTTTGCTCCAAAAATACTAACTTAATATATGCAACTTCATTATTATTTTTCAATAATTATGCACGGGGAGTTAAAAGCTGATGAAAACGGGGGAAGGACCCAATCGTCAGTATCCTCAAAAAAATTCACAAGCAAACTGAAACCGAAAGATTTAAATTGACGTACAAAACAAAACCCGATGAAGATGAACCTAACCTAACTTTATTTGTTTTTATGATTTGCCGCAATTCCGTCTTAATATACTATTTCCTTTTTTTCCCTTTGCTTTCTGTTTTAGGTAATGCAGATACAACTGCAATAAATAATCCTTTAAAAAGAGCAGAGAAAATCCACGCCCTATGGGATTCAATTGAACAATCGGGGAGATATGTTGAAAAACTCGATACATCAACTTTTTTTAATATACCAGTTGCTTTTACAGGTGGGGCAGATAAAGATCCAAGTTATGCCATAATTATATCTGACGTGACAGTTAAGCCAGGAATGGCTTATTTTACTGCCTACATGTCGCTTACAAATCCATTGGATGGAAAACGTCTGGCGTTTGAGGCCCAGAACATACCTTTTTCATTTAAAGGCGGACTTGCTGGTGATATAAGGCTGGCATTAGTAACTGATTGTAAGATTAACTTATGTAAGGATGTCGACCTTATATTTATGCCGGGCAGTTATGTTGAATGGGATTGTAATGGCTTCAAACGGCTCAGGGCTAAGGGGAAGGTAGAATTTTCCAGTTCAACCTTTTTGCCAGCAAATTATGATGGAACACTTAAAAATGACGGTAGTAAGCTCTCTGTTCAAATTGATACTGAAATAAAAAACCTGAATGATTTTGCCTTATCACTTTCCATTGATCCGTTTCAAATCAAGGGAGTACCACTTACATTTGCTTGTAAAGATCTGGTAATAGATTACAGCGATTACACAAATCCCGAAACTGTTCGATTTCCACAAAATTATTCAGGATTATCTTCAGCTACTCCTAATTTATGGCGCGGTATATACATAGGTGAAGCATCTGTGATTTTGGGACCGGAATTCAGAAAAAAAACAAGTAAAGCGCCTACATCCTTTTCTGCAAAAGATTTGATTATTGACCGTAACGGGTTTTCCGGCATATTGGCAGCCAATAATATACTCACGATGGATGATGGTGATCTTGGAGGATGGAACTTTTCCGTTTCCGGGTTTTCAGTTACTTTACTTACAAGTAAAATTACCGAAGCAGAATTTAATGGAGAAGTACATATCCCGATGATGAAGGACGGGCAAAACCTTATTTATTCTGCCCTGATTGATATGGAAGGCAGATACAGCTTTACTGTTTCCCCATCCAATACCCTTTCATTTCCTGTATTTGGTAATTCAAATCTGGAGCTTTATAAAAATTCACTGGTAACTATAGCTGTGGAAAATGGCAAATTTGTTCCCACTGCACTTCTATCAGGTAATATGAGTATTAAGGCTCCTTTTTCTCAAGATACCAGTAAGCAAAATCTCGAACTTGGTCACGTTGAATTTCAGGAGATGCGCATTTCCACAGTTGAACCAGCTTTTGATATAAAGTATATCGGAGTATCAGGTTTAAGTCAGGGTGCTTTTGCTGCATTCCCAATATCTGTCGATAATATTGCAGTCCGAACAACTCGGTCCGAAGTACGCTTGTCCGTCGGACTTGTTCTTAATCTTATGGACTCCAACAAAGAAGGATTTGGGGGTAAGACTACCATAACAATGGTTTCCGAAAGAAAAGGATTTAAATTTCATTATAAGGGACTGGAAATAGACAGGATATTAGTGGAAGTGGCTAAACCCGGTGCATTTGAACTTCGTGGCGAAATTGCATTTGCCAGGGATGATCCTGAATATGGGAACGGCTTCCGGGGAGAAATAGATGCCAAATTTGCAGATAAAATTGAGGTTGAATCTATTGCTTTATTTGGAAAAGTAAATGGGTTACGTTATTTTTTCGTGGATGGTTTGCTGGCCATAAAACCAGGTATTCAGGCAGGACCTCTCACTTTTTATGGTTTTGGGGGCGGATTGTATTATCATATGAAACAGCAGCCCGGTATGGTAAACCCAAACTCGTTCGGAGCTTCCCGGTCGGGGGTGGTTTATAAGCCTAGCGATCAGATTAGCATTGGTATCATGGCCGAAGTGAAATTCGGGGTAGCTACCGAACAATTGGTGGATGCTGATACAAAATTCGAAATTGTATTTAACTCCAGCGGCGGGCTTAACCGCATCGGATTTGAAGGAAATGCCAAATGTATTGTACCAGGTGTAGATATTGTTCCTGACCAGATCAAAGCTGCTGCACAAAAACTATCAGGAGGGGGAAAACTCGATTTTAGTCCTACTGATGCTGCCCTGGCCGTAACCATTATGATGGACATGGATTTTGAGAATGATGTTTTTCATGCCGAGCTTGAAGCTTTTGTTAATGTGGGTCCCATTCTTCGTGGTGTGGGAAACCAAGGCTCAGCGGGTAAGTGCGTTATGCATATCGAACCATCAAAATGGTATTTGCATATCGGGTCGCCTTCCAACCCGCTGGGTTTGAAATTCCTTGGTTTTATACAGGCAACCAGCTATTTTATGGTAGGGCACGATATCCCTACAAAGCTTCCGTTACACCCTACAGTAGCCTCAATCCTTAAAATAAGCCCGGAACGGGTATCGTCTAACCGCAATGAAGATAACCTGGAAAATGGTAAAGGTATTGCCTTTGGTTCCAGCTTCAGTATCAATACAGGGGATCTTACCTTCCTGTGTTTTTATGGTAAATTCGAAGTAGGTGCAGGGTTCGATATTATGCTTATCAGCTATGGCAAGGACTGTTATTGTGCCGGACATTCTGCCCCACTCGGAATAAATGGATGGTATGCCAAAGGCCAGGCATATGCTTATCTCGATGGTCAAATAGGTATTAAAGTAAAAGTATTCCGTAAAGAAAAAAAATTCGAGATATTAAGTATTGGAGCAGCAGCATTGCTGATGGCCCAAGGACCTAATCCGTTATTCCTGGAAGGTCAGGCAGGCGGACGGTTTAGCGTGCTCGGGGGACTGGTTAAGGGAGAATGCAAATTTAAAGTCACTTATGGTGAAAAGTGCGAAATCGTAAAACCTGGCAAAGCTTCTCCGGTACAGGATCTGGAAATGATTGCCGCTTTAACCCCTTCGGATAAACAAACTGATGTGGATTTGTTCGTGATACCACAAGCCGTGTTTAATGTACCGGTGAATAAAATCATGAACATTTCCGACGATAGTGGCATTACCCATCTTTTCAGGGCTAATCTCGAAAAGTGTGAACTGAAACAAAAAGGACAAACCGTAACAGGTAGTAAAGAATGGAACGCAGACAATACTGTGCTGGTTTTGAACTTCGATGAGATACTCAACCCGAACACCGAATATACCTTTGAAACAGAACTCAGTTTTGAAGAATGGAAAGACGGGAAATGGGAAACCGTTACAGACAATGGAGCAAAAATTATCGAGCGTAAGGCATACACTTTTACAACCGGGGCATTGCCCAAATCCATTCCGGCAGACCGGATTGCCTATTCCTATCCTGTGATGAGGCAATACAATTTTTACCCGCAGGAATACCCGGAAGGATATATGGCTTTCAATATAGGGTTGAGCGCTTTCTTTAATCCGGTGGAAGGATGGAAACAGCGAGCCCGGTTTGTGCCAGTTGCAGGAGGAAAAGCCTTGCTTTCTGACCTTAAGTACGATGCTGCATCTAAAACACTTTCGTTCAGTATTCCAACCTCGATGCCTCTGGATAAAATATTCCGTTTTGAATTGGTAAACATTCCTACTACAAGCGACATTGCAAGGAATATTTCCGAGAAAGTCACTTCATCTAATCTTGAAGATGATTCGAATTCTATGGAAGTCCGTACCCGAGAGGCTCAGGGAACTATTTCACGTGCCGAAGAAATTGTATTTTTCAGTTATGGTTTCCGTACCAGCAAATACAAAACAATGAACGATAAACTTTCCATGACTGAAATGGATGTGAATATGCTATATGAGGTAACTCCTTACGTCTATCATTTACAAACCACTTTCCACGGAAACGAAATGTTCGATAAATACGAAATATATGGTACAGATAAAGCGCAGCCATTAATAAAACGCACTGCAATTCTGGAAAATACTCCCTGGTATAAAGAGGCTGTGGAACCGTTTGTTTATAAAGACTATCCATTGCTTGGTTTGGCCAGTATCGATTGGCGCAATACCCAAACATGGGGAGTGCCGCCAACCGGTGAAGTAAAAATATGGCAGCTCAATTACGACCACGTCCTGACAGACGAGGAATTTGAAACAGGAGTGGCTACTTCGGTTACCGATTGGGCCCATTTCATGTATGCTCTTCCCTGGTATTGGAGCAAGGATTATTACGACATCCGCATGAAACTTGCCAACCAGTTCCCAAATATGACTAATCCCGATTCACATATCCAGGCTATACTCGGAAAAGTAATCTGGCCAGTGGTAGATAAAGGAGAATACCCGGTGAAGTTTGAATATGTGTTGCCTGGGATTAACAAGGTGACATCCTCAAAGTCATTTATTGTTAAAAACCCATTCGATATTGTTCAACCTGATTTATAAGGGAAAAGGGAGAAAACAAAGGGAAAGTATTTATGAAAACAGAAAAATTAGAAAAAGCAATACAAGGAGTTATGTGGTTAAAGTTTTTATCGACGATCATCATCTTGCTGGCTATATCAAATGTTAACGGACAGGAAACCAAAACTTCACTGAAACTTCTTGTGCGGCCATTGCCCGATTCAATACTGCTGCGATGGGCGCCCGATAATTTCGATGGGTGGAATGCCGGAAACAAGTATGGGTATAAAATTGTGCGTTTTACTATAATGAAGAACGGGAAAGTAATATCCGGGTCTCAGCCGGAAATGTTAACTCCCGATCCAATAAAGCCCTGGCCATTGATAGCCTGGGAAAAATATGCAGATACAGATGATTATGTTGCAGTTGCAGCCCAGGCTATTTATGGAGAAACTTTCGAAATCACTGCACAAAAATCTACCAAAGTATTTGATGTGGTGAATAAAGTTAAGGAACAGGATTCCCGTTTCACTTTTGCTCTGTTTGCTGCCGACCAATCGCGTATTGCAGCCAGAGCTTCCGGTTTATGGTTTACCGACCGTAATGTAAAAAAAGGTGAAAAATACCTTTACAGAGTTTACCTGGCAACACCGCAAAATATCCTGAAATCAGATACGGCATTCGCTTACACCGGTGTGGATGAATATCTGCCCCTTCCCAAGCCGCTTAACTTTAATGGAGAATTTGGCGATAGAAGTGTACTTCTCCATTGGGATCGAAAAACGCTGGAAAGCTATTATAATTCTTATACACTCGAACGTTCCGATGATGGTAAGACTTTTCGTACTTTGCGTGATAAGCCTTTGGTATATGCCAATTCCGGCGAATTTAGGGAAGCAGATGAAATGATGTTTACCGATTCGTTACCTGCAAACGGGAAAGAGTATTATTACCGCTTGGCTGGGCATACTCCGTTCGGGGAAAGAAGTCCGTTCTCGGAAATTGTAAAAGGGAAAGGACTTACCGAACTTAAGGCTATTCCCGACATTATTAAAAGCAACCATATAAACGGAAGTATTATCCTTGAATGGAAGTTTCCTGAATCTGAAAATATAAACCTAACAGGCTTCAAGGTATTAAGATCGAAAAACCATGTAAGTGGATTTGATACAATATCAGGAATATTATCTCCTGCTTTGCGACAGTTTACTGATATGAAGCCTTATTCAACAAATTATTATAAAATAGCTGCCCTGGGCAAAAGCGGTTCGGTAAAAGCATCATTGCCATCGTTGGTGCAATTGGTCGATTCCATTCCACCTGGACCTCCAACCGGATTAAAGGCAATAGCAGATACTACCGGCAAGCTTGTATTAAGCTGGAAACCCAACCCCGAGGAAGACATTTATGGTTATCGTATTTACCGTGCCAATGCAGCTAATGAAGAGTATGCCCAATTGACTGTGGCGCCGCTAAAAGATACCGTATTTACCGATCAAATCAACCTGAAAACTCTTACCTCGAAAATATACTACCAGTTAATGGCCATTGACAAGCGGCAGAATTATTCTGGTTTTTCGCAGCCACTTGAGGTTGTGCGTCCCGATATTGTACCCCCTTCGTCTCCGGTGATCAAAAAAATAAAGTCTACTACCAGTGGAATATCCCTGCAATGGATAGCCAGCAGCAGTCCCGATGTGGCTAAACATGTAATCTACAGGAAAGCAAAAGGAGAAACGGAGGGTAAAATTATTCGCGAAGTTCCTGTAAGGGATACTCTTCGTGTATTTAACGATACCACTGCTGCAGATCAAACCTTGTATTATTATTGCATGACAGCAGTGGACAGTGCTGGATTGAGGTCGACACCAACCATGGAAGTGGCAGGTCAAAAGATCCCATCGGCAGAAACTGTTGGTGTTAGTTCCCTGAAATACAAAACCGACCGAAAAAAGTTTACGGTGACTTTAAGCTGGGGCAGTCCATCGGGTAAGGTAAGCAGGTATATTCTTTACCGGAAATACGGAGACACCGGAGTTCTGGCAATTTATACCACTATTGCCGGCGATAGAATAGAATTTACAGATACCAGAGTTAAAGCGGGCATAAAATACACCTATTGTATTATCCCCGAATATGAAAACGGGAACAGTTCATCTTCCAATGCTTGCGTTGATGTGGATTTTTAAAGGCATAAACAGTTCAATTTTACAGTCAATGAACAGAGTAATTGTAAATCTACTGGTAATATTTATTTTATGCGGGCAGGCACCCTCTTTCGCTCAGCAGCAATTCCCTGTACGCACTATTACCAATGTTTCAGCACCTTACCCTGTCAGTCTCGAACAATTTACGGCTGTTGAAAACGGCAAAATATCGCTCGTAATTATCCCTAACGATGTTAAGTTACAGAACTATCCAATTAAATTAAAGCTTGTTATATCTGGCGGATGGTTTACCATATACACCAACCCCGCCTTTATTCACCGGAACATTACACTGAACAATGGCGAGATCCAGACTTTTTCCGGAGCCGACCTTGCCGAATGGTTTAACCCCGACAATCTTCTTTTCGATGGGTACAGCAAGAGCCAGTATGTAAAAAACGGACGCCTGCCTGAAGGTATGTACCAGGTTTGGTTCGAGGTATACGAGACAAATTACGGGTACAACATGAGCAGCAGCACCAAGGCGATGGTGTGGATATTCGAAAATGACCCGCCTTTGCTGAATTTCCCCCTCAATGCAAAAGAATTTATCGCCACCGACCCGCAAAATATTGTATTTAACTGGACATTACGGCAATCGCCTTTTTCGGTTTCCGGGGCTTCCAACGAATACAAATTCGAACTTTGGGAAATATGGCCCGACAATATGAACGTGGAAGAAGCTATCCGCACTACACGCCCGGTTTACAGCGGTACGGTAAATTCCGGTACGTTTACCTATAGTGCTGCCGAACCCCTGCTTTTGCCGGGCCGCAAATATGCCTGGCGTGTACAGGCTTACGATCCCGAAGGTAAAAAACAATATAAAAACAACGGATACTCCGATGTACGTTGGTTCAGATTTGGAAAGGACTGTGGAGTTCCTGCGCCTGTTCTTGACAAAGCTACCGACAATACAATAGCATTAAAATGGGAAAACGATTACCGTTTTGACAAGTACGAACTACGCTGGCGATTAAAGGACCGCCAGGATGCCAAATGGTATACCCTCGATGGCGACAGACAAGGTGCCGTATTAACCAAACTGGACCCAAACACACAGTACGAAATACAGGTACATGGGTTTTGCAGCATACAGGAGGGCGAATACTCCCCCACTATTACCGCCCGTACCAAAGAAGAGTCTAAATGTGCCTGCGGAACCCCAATGGGCAACATTGATATTTCAGGACAGGAACCGTTACAGGTTCTTAAACCAGGAGATTATTTCCGGGCATCCGATTTTGATGTGCAGGTATACCAGGTATCAGGCGCAAACGGTACATTCTCCGGTAAAGGTTTTGTAAGTGTTCCATTATTGAAATCAATAAAATTCGAAGCGGAATTCAAAAGCGTGAAAATAAACAACAATTACCGGATGTACGACGGTGAAGTGAAGTTTATTTATAATCAGAAAAATGGAATTACAGTAAATATTGGTCAATTACTCAATTCGCTTACCAATAGGCCAAATACCGCTAATGAAACCAACCCGTTTACAGAAATTATAGACCGTAAGGCCAAGGTAGATACTACAATTTCGTCCATAATAGTGCGTTCCACAGGAGAAATTTTAGTAACAAAATCCGACGGTCGTACAGAGGTAATAAGAGCTTCCCAAGACGATAAGTTAGTAGCTATTTCCGGGAAAACTGACGGTTCCGAACAATATGTGGTGGATACCAAAACCGGAACCCTTTATAAAGCAACACCCGATAAAAGAAGCAATGCCAATACAACACCCCTGTCGCCGAATAAGCCGGGAAAATATAATGTAACCTTTGCAGCGCACAACAATCAGATATATGGCTTGGATTTACCAGGCGAGAATACAGTTGTGGCGAAGTATGATAAAGCCAACCTGAATGGAACAGAGAAAGAAATACCCTGGAAATCGGTTGAAACCGGGAAAATTGACCAATTAGTTGCCAGAGTGGAAGGAGGGCCTGTTGACTCGGTGCATTACTTAACCGGAAGCAATAATATGGTTATGGTGGCACCTGGAACAGAAAAAAACACCAGCCAGCTACTTGTAACAGGTATTGAAAAAAACGATGAACTCAAAGCCTGGTACTCTGAAAAAATTAACGATACTACTGAGAACCGCATACTTGCAGCACAACTAAATATAATAGCTTATGATAAGAAGCTGATAAACCTGTGCCTGGTAGAAGTAAACGGAGCTGCAGCACCCGATGCCAATTTTGCAGAAAAAGAGCTTAACACCATTTATGCATCGGCAGTTGTGCAGTGGAAAGTTAAGAAGGTACAAGGCTTTAAAGTAACCATTACGGACCTCGAAAACGGAAAGTTTGTAAACAAGCGGTCGGATGACGACATGAACTATACCGACCACGAAAAGCAGGTACGCGACGCTTTTATAAAAACGAAAGACTACGACAAAAATACCGTTTATCTATTCTTTATTGGAGGAAACACGACACACGAACTACAAGGCTTTATGCCTTTTAATCGCCAGTTTGGCTTTATATTTACCGAACATACCAATGCATTTAACGTTATCCGCACCATTGCCCACGAGGCAGGGCATGGAGCCTTCCGCCTGAAACATCCGTTTGAGGCCAGCGACCCGCGTATGGCAACCGACAACAACCTGATGGCTTATAGCCAGTTTACCATGCTTTATAAGACACAATGGGATGAATGCCATGATAAGGATTTGGGATTGAATTGGTTTGAAGATGGGGAAGAGGGGGAGGCAACCTCAAACTCTGAAGTAAGACCGAGGAAAGTAGCTTTTGAGGAAACCAAGTTTCCTGATTATGCTTTCGATGCAAATACTTACAATGAATGCAAAAATTATCCAACCTTTAAAGATCAAAACGATTTAGAAGACGGTAGTCCTTGGTTGTACGTTTTTGAAAATACTCAAGATACAATCAATGCTAATGTAAGGCCAGATAAAGCAAAAGATAAAGTAACCTTAGACACAGATATTACAGCGACAATTATTAACAATACTTCCAATCCTATCAGTATTAGCATCCTTTCTCCTTCTGAATTAAATTATTTTGTAGTTGCTAAAGATACATTAGGAGAGGACAAAACATTGGGAGGAATAAACATAATTTCACAACCGTTATCATTAAAAAGAGAGTTTACTGTTAAGTTATACCTATTGAAAGGTCCATTAGAAAGAAATTATCCGACTATAGATGAGGCTGAAATTAAAAGTAAGCTAAGCAGTATTTATTCAGTTTGCGGTGCTAATTTTACTATTTCAACGATTAAGAAAAATTTAAAATTAAGTATTGATACCAATAAAAATGGATACTTTGATGAATATGACATGAAGGAAAAGATGTTATTAAACCAGGCAATGACACGCTTGGCTGTAACGGGAGAAATAAGCGTATTTGTACTAAATACTAAAATACAGTCAAAGAACGCATCTGGCAATACAATTGAAATAAATGGCTACGCACCTTTAAATAATAATTATCCATCTATGCTAACTAACCCGTATGTTGTTCTTTCTGGACAAAATAGTAATCAAGGAGAAACTTTGTCTCACGAAATAGGACACTGTGTTTTTGGATTACAACATCCATTTGATGAATTCTCAAGCCAAACAAGAAGTCAAGACCCGCAAAATATCATGGATTATGGAAGAACAGATGGTTCTTGCTGGTTGCGAGCATATCAAATATTAAAAATTAATCAATTAGAAGTATTAAGATTATGGAAAGGAAGATAGTTTTTTTAACTAGTATTTTAATTTTTATTAGTATCAATCTAACAAATGCTCAAAACACCCAAATAAAAGAGGAATTGGAATCTTTTATTTATGGAGGTTGCAATAGGAAAGTTAATATTGATCTGCTTAATAAAAATTCTGTTTACAGTGCTACTTTTTTAAGTCAGATAAAAACTGACACTTTAAAATGTATTGAAAGAAAGAAAATTGAAACAACTTGTCAATTATTTAACCTTTCTCAACAAAAAAAAGAGATAGTAAAGTTTTTGTTTGAGTATTTATCAGATTCTACAACCAGATATTCAGGCTATATTGCTAATTGCATTTACGATAAAATACATGAGTTAGAACTGCCAAAAGAAGAAATTCCAAAAATGAACCTCCTTAGCTTAAAAAGGACTTACACAAGAAATTCTACACTTTTATTAGCTTATCTTGAAATATATGAATCCGTTCCGATATTGGAAAATTGGCTCATTAGAAGTAATTTAAAAAGCATTGATAAAGAAATAATAAATGTTGCATTAGCTAGGCTCAATAGCGAAATTGCCCTAAACAGCATTTTAAAGTTTGACATCGTAAAGGAAAGTGATTGGTTGATTTATTTTGCCTATTTAAATTTTATCCGAACCCCAAAAGCTACTGAAGAGTTAGTTAAATTCGTATACGATGACAGCGAAATTATTCTTGAAGAATTACCGGATCTTAATTCTGTTGTTAAATGTAAGATTTCGGCACTATCACTTTATCATTTAAGCATGATTATAGTAGATTTTCCAGTAAATATTAAATACATGAATTTATATGAAGACTTGTCTAAGGAAACAGAATTGGCCAAAAAATGGCTTGATAGTCATAAAGATTATAAAACTAATCGAAAATTAGGTAGTTTTAAACTATAGAATAAACAAAAATATGAACCAAATAAGACCAGAAACAAAAAATGCCACAGCAAATAAGGCTTTAATAATAGCGGTTTTGTGCGGGTTATATATTTCTGTCTTTGATAATGGCGTTGTAAACGCCGGCAGTACCCCCGCACGCACCACAGATGCGCGCGGGGGTAAAGGGAAGTATTAAAAATGCGTTTGCTGAAGGTGTTCTTGGAACTGATAAAATAAAAAAAGTTGCTATTATTTATTCTTGGATGGTCAACTGCTATTTACCTTTTTAGCCCGGCTAAAAACGGAAGCCAAACTAAATTCCGATATGGCCGATGTGTTGACCAAAATTGAAAGATTTGAAGCCAAAATTGGTCATAACGTTGACGAAATAAATACCGCTTTGGCTGGTATTAAGACAAATAGGAATACTTATCTGGAACTTGTTACTAATATAGCACCCGGTATCAAAATTGATAATGCACTCGATTTTATTTCGGCATACGATAAAGCAAAAAGTTCACTAAATTTGACAAATGCGAGCGCCGCAAACATTGTCGAAAGCCTTGAAGCAAATGCAAAGGTTTTACAAGATCTCGAAGTGAAAAAAATTGTAATAGGTTCAATGGAATATAATTACCCTACCACGGTTAAAGTTTTTGCCGATAAAACTAAATGTTATATCGACGAAGGCTTCTGCTTTACCTCCGGAACCCCGGTATTAAACGCCAATGGCACCACCAAGGCCATAGACCAGGTGCAGCCCGGCGACACCATCCAAACCTACGACCATGCTGCCAAGCACAATACCCCCGGCATTGTAAAACGCGCATGGGCCCGCACCACTAACAAGCTCTGCAGGCTGGTAATTGGCGGTGTAATGCTGCTCTCCACCCCCGAGCACCCAATATTTGCCAATAACGGATACATACAGGCCAAAGACTTACAATATGGCGACAGTATTTTAACCGCCAATGGCAGTTACGACAAGGTCGAGTCTGTGGCTCTGTTCGATTCCACAGCCACTGTTTACAACCTCGAGGTAGCACGGCAACAGAATTATTATGCAGGCAACAGGCAATTTTTGGTGCACAATAACTGTGCATGGCTCACCATAAGGCAAGGCATGGTTGACGACAAGCTCGAAGAACTGTTTAAAACCTTTAGCAACAACTTAATAAGCGGTAAGTTTTCGACCTTACAGCGTAAAAACCTCTACGATGCCATTGCCCAGTTAGGCACAAATAAAAAAGCATTCCTGGCCGACTTTGCCGAGAACCCGGATATGCTTAAGGTGTTTGTGGAAAACCCGAAGTTGGTGGAGAGTTGGAAGGCAATAAGCCATAAACCAAAAGTCAGAACTAAAATTGAAGCTCTTGAATCCTTACAAACCTTAAGATCTAATTCAAAATTGGCAAATAAATTACCTGGAAAATCCACCTCCGAAATTGATGAATTATTAGGTAAAATGGAAGGTTGGGGAGATGGAACTAATGGAGCTTCATATAAACAGGTGTGCGACAAAGTTAACGAGCTGGTAAATGATTTGCCTGACAATGTAACTAACCTCGAAAAATTTCTTGGCTCATCTGGATTTGGTAATGCAAATGTTTATACAAAAAGACATTCTTATGTTCAGCTTGAAAGAATTTTAAATACAGAAAAAAAAGCATTTCTTAAATCTGCAGATGAAATAATTTTGAAAGTCCTGTTTCAACTTCATTTGGAAATAGTGTTTCAGATATTTATATCAGAAAAGGAACTCGTGTTGTAGAGGTTGAGACGAAAGCTGGTATGGAATTTTTCGAAGGTGTTTCCGGAAGTAATTTTGCAACCCAAAGTGCAAACTCATTATCAAGAGTCGAAAGTATAAGCGACTACAAGGTTATTTTAAACCCAGATAAAATATCGTCTTTATCCAGTACGGATAAGTTAAAGGTAATTGAAGCATGGAAAAATCATTCCAAGAATATTTTAGAGGATGCTGGTATTCGAAGGAAATTTGGTGAATTTTGGGAAATGGATTTATCTGAAATACCTAATTCTACAACTCTTGAAAAGCTGCTTAAAACAAAGGACGACTGGTTCAATGAAATTTTTAAATTAAATATTGAATAATGGTTCTCAAAAAAATAGTACAACTGGAAAACGCCACATATATTGATTATATTGAAAATAAGGTAATTGTTAGTGTAAAAACAGAAACAACACCTGGTTCTTTCCTAACAGGTGGCGATAAATTTTTTTGTGTTGTAAAAGGAAAAGTTGAGAATGAAATACAACTAAAACACCATAGCTTTTTAACTTTTAATAAAGGTATTATTTATAAGGAGATGGAAGATGGTGATATTTTCTATTATGATTTTAATGTAACAGACAAAATACTACCATCAGGTAATTATTTTTCACCGATAAAGGAAAGATTAAACAAAGAATATTTTCATTATACCGAAATAGACAAATACTTGAATACAAAGCACTTTATTTACAATAAAGGAAATTTGAAAAAGAAACTGCCTAATACCTATAACTTAGAACTCAACTCTTATTTAGTTAATTATTCCAAGAGGGATGGTATAATAACTGCCTTCGCCCAAGAGACCTATAAGCAATGTTGGATTTATAAAGTTGAAGGGAATTTAAGAATTAATAAAAGAGAAAAGATTTTCGCTGACGAAGATCTTGTTTTTATACCCTTGATGGATGGTAAATTATTAAGCATAAATATTACAGCCGGTACTTTTCAGTGGATTTGGAAAGAAGTAAATGAGGAATACTTATCATTTGAACAGATAACAAAATACATTTATGTTAGTTTCGGGCGAGGAATTATTGAATTAGAAAAGTGTACGGGTAAAACAACCAAGATAAAAGAATTTGCAAGCATATGCGAATTACAATCCTTTCACGCATCTGGCCCTATATGGTGTTTTGAGAAAGTAATCGTTTTAATTGATAGTATTTATGGTAAAGTGGTAGTGCTGAATTATGACTTTGAATTAGTGGGATTTTATGAAATTGGTAAACCAGGGATAGCAAACTCAAAAGAAAAGATTATATATTCAGAAGACTGTTTATACGTTCTTGGAATGGATAATACCCTATATGTTTTTGAGATAAATATTTAGGGTTTATAAGCTTCAAATTTAAACTATATTATTTTTCGCTTCTTTCTTCCCACATTTTGGGTCACGGCTGGTGTGGAGTACAGAAGTAACCACGATGGTTTTCTTTGGCTCGTCGATAAAGTAATGCACCATAAAGGGGAACTTCTTAACCGTTGCCGTATGGCTGGTCTTATAGCGTATTGCAAAAGCAAGCGGGTTTTTACGGATAGTTTTGAAAACGGCCTGTACCTGCTTGTAAAATTTAATGCCTAGACCAGGTTGGGCTTTGTTGTACCATTCAATGCTTTCAACTTAGATCAGACCATTTAACAATACCGAAAGAAAGTACGATAAGAATTTACAAATCGGACGTTTTTAAAAGTATTGGAACGCCTGATAAAACAGAGACATACCTTAAAACGTCAAAAGTTGGTTGGGATTTTTGGAAATGGCAATGTGATATAATAAATTCAAAATAAAATACTAGATGAAAAAGTTATTATTCTTAATGTTCATTGGCTTTTCACTGAATTTATTTAGCCAGGAGAGTAAGACGAACTTAGCATTAGCTAAATCTAAGAACGAGATTAGGGAAGCTGCGTATTTACTTAGGTCTAATTATCAAAAATATAAGTCTTACATATATTTTGGAGACTCTATATTTCATAATATTGAAGAAGGTTTTAAAGTCATAAATTTAACTTTAATAAAAACAAGTGAATTAGAATATTATCATCAATTATTTGAATGTGGTGATAGTTTGGCGAAAACGGATAACTATTTCAATAAAAGGTTTGCCAATTCACTATTTTTAGCTTTGATCACTCAATTAAATAGTTCTGAAGTAAGTAGTTCAGTAAAACAAAAAAAATTAATTATAAATAAAATTGTCTTTTCAGATTTAAAATATTGTTGCCGGTTTACTGATGCAACTTCACTTCTACTAATAAAGAATATTAAAGTTAATTCTGCAATTACCGATTTAGTAAAAGAATTACTAACTAATACTCAAAGAACAGAAGATGAAGCCAAATTAATTGTTAAATCCTCTAAGCCTTTTTTTAATGTTAATGATACTATCGGCTTTAAATCAAAAGTACAGAAATACAAAAGCGGAGATAAGAGCCTTGAGTTTGACATTTTACACATTGAATGGGTACAAAGAGATGCTAAAAAAGCCAAAATGGATTTAAGTGCCTATATAGATAGTCTGCAATCGGTTTATAATAAGCAATTTATTGCCAATTATATAAAACATCCTATAGATTATAGATCACCTATTATTTTTTCTTATGACCATGAACTGAAAGATTTTGCACCTTATATTGAAAAAATCTATTTAGAAAATTTAAAATCTGATCCCTCTGATGACAGAAGTATAAAGAAATTGATTGAGTTAGTTCTTGCGCATTTTCAATACAAGAATTATGAACAAACAATAATCTCTCAAATAAGCGATAGCATAAAAGCTACCAAAAAAAATGATTTAAGTAGATATTTAAGTTATTTTGAAGACCTGATGTATATCAAAACACAAGAATCAGTCTTTGCAGTTGCGCCCATGCTGCTGGTAAAAGAAAAGATTAAACGTCGAAACCTAGATATTGAACATTCAATAGGTGCATTTATTTTTTGTAAGCTGGATATGTATATCAAAAATCTTCCATGGGAATATCATAATAAAACATCCAGGATGATTCTAATTAATAAGGAACCAACAGAAGAATCTATTGATGAATGGTTCATAGATAACGAAATGCCTCCGACCTTTCTTGAAACCATGTATAAATGGATGATTGAAAACAAAGGTAAATATGAAATGAGAAATGATGGTTGAGTAATTACAATTAAATGATTTTTAAGGTAATAACCTTGCTAGCGCGCGGTGTGCCATGAATTAAAAGACGGCAAACAATTTAATTATCAGGCAAGAGCCCGGAATGGATACAAACCGATATGGGCAGAGCTTAAGCCTAACCACTGGAACCAGCAGTACAAACCGTAACCCCATTGAAAGAACTTACCCTATTCATTTGAACACTTACAATTTGAAACCATTCAAATCAATATCCGTATATGCTTTGGAAACCAAAACTGCCTGAAACTAATTAAATATTCGTCCAAATATCAATTATTATCAATCTAAATTTTTAATGCTATGAGTACCCGTAAGTACAAATGTTCCGATGTGGTAATGCTTGTGGTTTTAAACAGTATTACCGAAAGTTTTTTGTCTAATATAGCCGAATTATCAACCATCCGCCTTAACTGGAACGAGGCTTTTGGCAACGAGTTCAAAAACCGCATTGCAGCAGCGGTAAAAGATTATCTGGGCCTCGACCCTAAGAAAGTCCTCCGCGATGCCACTGCTCAGGTAAACGCAATACAAGAGCCTGCCATGCGCGATATTGCATTCCTGAAATCACAATTAGTTGTCGATTTTTCAAAAGAAAAACCCTTCCTTCTGGAGATGCTTAAAACCCTTGGCTTTACCCAATATCTTACTAAAATACAGGATGGTAATCAAGAAGCCCTTATCGCCTTTTTGCAGATGTTTTCGAAAAACATGACTCCTCAAATTCACACAGCCATTGTCGATAAAGGCACCGATCCCAAACTTATCGACCGCATTGCTGGTTATGCCACCCCCTTTACAGAAGCCGGTATGAAACAGGAAAGTCTTAAAAACAGTACAAAAGAAATACCTGCCCACGTGATCGATCAGCTTAACGATATCTACGAAAAAGGTATAGGTATTTGCAAAATAGCCGCTAAATATTATCACGGAAACAAAGTCAAAAAGCAGCAGTTCACATTCGACAGTGTTATGAAAAAAGTTGATGTACAATATTCCAAAGAACCGGCACCAGGGGGAGCAACACAGCCAAAGTAGCTGGAGGCCATACCAGGGTAGCAGGTCGTTTGGAGATGGTAGCTGCCTGTACCGAAACCCCGGCAGCCATTTCGGGAAGGTAGCTGTCCATTTCCGGCAGGCGGAAGGCAATCCGACGCAGGTAGCCGGCAACATGGAGAAGGAGGAAGATAGTTTGGAGAAGGTAGCTGACAATATGGAGAAGATGGTTAACAATTTCCAGAAGATAGAAAATAATCCGGAAAAGAAAAAACTTCTTCACAAGGCAGATTGCTCTCCGTAGAAGAAAGTAGAAAATATTCAACTGGGAATCGGTCTTCTTCGAGTGGCGGCCTGCAAACACGAACCGTTGGGAAGAGCGGTCATTTGAGCTTGTCGAAATGAATCCCGCTGGTCGGCAATGGAGAATGTATACGGAGGCTGATATATAGAGACTTCATTTTAATTCCAAAAATAGTCTTACCCGGGAATAGCTTAAATTAAACAAGATATGTACCAAATAAAACTAGAAACTAAAATTGCAACAACGCTTAGGGCCACACTAAGTAAAGCTTTGTTAAAGGCATTTTTGTCTGGTTTGTATGCATTTGCCTGCGGCAATGGCGTTGCAAACGCCGGAAAGAAAGGCACAGATTACATCCTGATGGCTATCGCGACCGCGCCGACAGGAGGAAAATAACATTATAAAACAAAATATAAATTAAACAAACAAAACCTTTACCATGAAAAAGACAATAAACATTTTTATAATAATTTATATATTTTTTATTTTATTTTCCTGCAAAAAAGATAAAGATATTGTAACAGAACCAACTCCGGTAAAAACTACCGTTTATGATACTGTTGTTGTTTATGAAAAGGCACCTGTTATTAGTAAGATGAGTGTGTCTGAATTGAATATTTTGTTTGTTTCAGATAGCACATTATACGGGTCGTCAAATAATTCTCAAAATAAACAAGTTGTTTTTCTGACTAGTACTAATGATACAGTCAAATTGAATAAAGGAGCCGCATCACTTTTTAGAGTAAATAGTGATTTTATTTTGGTTAGTGGTAATATAAGTACCACAATAAAAGGAACGAAATATGCGATAAAAAAGGAAATTTTAGATAAAGACACAATTAAAAAAGATACCACTGAATTGATTGTAACAAAAGTTATTTATTTTCCTAATAATTTCTTTGTTAGAAAGTCAGACGGAAAAATATTCTTTTTCCCCGAGTCATTTTCTAAACTTAAATTTGATCTATCCATATTTGACTTTAAAACTTACCCATTAACAACATATAAAGTTTTTCAAACTGACAACAATCAGAATATTTATTTTTCTTCTGGAGGTGGTGTTTATAAAATAAACATAGCTCAAATTGAAAACGATTTTTCAATCCAAGAATTTATTCCTCAAAACAAAAAAATAATAAGATTTTTGATAGATAAAAACGGTAATTGTTTATATAATATAGCTGATAATAGTATAAGCCCCCCTATTTATCAGTACAAAACAAGTTCAAATGAAGAGTTTGACTTGAGTACTGCAATTAGCAGCTTAGGTTTTAGTTTTCATGATATTTATAATTGCTGGAAGGGTATTGATGGAGAAATATATTTAATGGGATGTACTACCCCAATGTATTATACAAAAAATGCAATTGTAAAAATAACATCGCCGTCAACATTAAGTTTAGTTTTAGATTTAAAAGATATGGGAAATTCGAAAATTTCGGATTTTAACTATGGCGCAATTTATCCCTTTAGGACTATCCCAATAAAAGAAAAAAATGCGATTCTTTTCCCCGGGTTACAAAAATCATCACTCTTTGTAGATTTTCAATTTACAGAATCATATGTCAATTATTTTTTAAACACCTTGACTTTAGTTCCTGATTATGTAGTAAGTACAGCAAATTATTATTTTGTTTTTTTTAATAATAAATACTATAATGTAAATAATGTTTATATACTATCAAAGGATTTAAGTACTGGTTTAGTAAAGACTGTTAATATATCTGATTATACTGTCAACTCAGTCGATTCAGATTATGCTAACGACAAATTGATTTTTTCTGGTTTTAATATCAGTTCAAATAAATATGTCATCACTGAGATCGATATTTCAGGCAATATAAATGATTTAATAATCGATAATAAAACTTTTTGGTTTATAAAACTTTAATTACAATAAAGAAGATTTTAATCTAAAGCCAGAAGAAATTAAATTATGATATTAATTAGACAATAAAATCGTAAGACACTTACATAGCAAAACATCAAATTTGGAAACAGGGAATAGTTTACAGAGTGGCTGTTCACAGACATTATGGTTTGAATAAGGGCGAAAACAAACTAACGAGTAGTGAAATGAATCAGGCTAATTCGATTTTAATAATAAGTCTTTATTAAATCATGAAAAGAATATTTGATTTATACAAATTATCCGGGGAAAATATAATGGGCAAAAACTTTTTTAAACCCTTATTAATATTTTGCATAGCCTTAAATTGTATCAGGGTAAACGGCCAGTCAGAACTTGAGAATGCATATTATTTTACAGCAGGAATACCCGATGTTTGCTCCTGCAGCGTTACTGAAGCCTATATGATCATGAACCAAGGGGGACGAAGAGATACAATCGAATGCAAATACACCACATCAAAAGTTTTTTTCCAAATGGGATATTTTAGTTTTCTTAGCGTTATCAATTCTTCCTGTGGAAGCAATTCTCTGAATTCGACCTATACAAAAGGGCAATATACAAATTATATCACTATATCTGTTGGATCATGCACTGCGGCGCAGATGCAGGTGTTGGTCGATGATCCCATTGTAATTACCAGTTGTCCGTCAAGTTTAAATTTAACCCAGGCTTCAACAATAACTTTAGGCTATGGCGCATATTATAATAATAACAAACAGCAGATTCTGCAATATAAAGTAGGCTCCGGAGCGTGGACTACATATTCGGGTGCAACAGTTTCGGGCAACGGATATTCGCAAATCAATGTTTTATCTATATTAGGCTCCTGTAACCACGAAGCATGGCAAAATGGCTACATTTATTTCAGGGCTTTAAAAACATTAAACAATGGTACGGTCACTTATGGAAATATTGTCAGCACGCGGGTTTACGACATTCCACGGGTAGCCATACCAGCAGGAGGGGGAAGCATGGCTTGTGCCGGCAACACCATAACCATTACAAGCGTTTATCAACAAGCTACAAGCTGTAATACTTATGCAACTCTGGAAGCAAGTTTGGACAAATCTTCATGGCAATCAGTACCCGCAACATGGATAACAAACGCCTCCGGAGTTGCTGAAGCAAATATATCTTATGCTGATATTTACGGAGCTAATACATCAAATTGCGGTAAGGAAATATGGATACGGGCGAATAAAAACGGCATTACAGGGAACTATGTATGTATTGTTTTTCTCCCGGTTATTCAAAACATTATAATAACGCCTCATCCTCCAACCTGTGCCGGAGGAACTGATGCCTATTTTACATTAACCTTTACGGATGTGCCGGAGACTGGGTGTAAAGACCCGAATGGAGGTAAGGTACCGTTAATAATTACAATAAAGCAGTATAGCGAATATAAGCTTGCAGATGATGTTACCTATTCTATCAAGAATGATTTTGGAGATGGTAAAACATATTACTATCACGATGGGGCAACAATTCTCGGTGATTTCTCTTTAGAAGATAAGAATTGGATCAAAATCGGCAATGCTGAGATACCCAGTAATTTCAAACTCGAATCGGGCAAATATGTAATTACTACAAAATTAAATAATGGTAGTTTATCATGTGAAAAAGAACTTACCAAAGACTTTACAACTCCGTTCCCCTTTAAAACCACCGCCAGTGCCCAGTCGATTCTTGTAAAAGACGGAAACACCTACCATGTCAAAACCGGCAATAGCCAGGCCAGGGTTAAATTTACCTTCGAAGGCGGAACGCCGCCATATAAGGTTAACCTGAATGATGCAGGCGGAACACTCTTAGCGACCTATAACCAGGCCGGGGAATATTACCTGGACGTTACCACCGACCAGGCCGAGGAGACAAAAAGGACTTATTACATTTCCGATGCAAATACCTGTCCGGGATCAGGCAGTTACGATGTTAGTTTCTACCGCCCGGCCAATGTATCCGTTACAGACCCTACCCCTACTTCTCCGGATTGTAACCAGAGCGACGAAACCGGTACCAAAAATAACGGTAAGGTGAGCGTAACCATTGGGGGTGGTGTTCCCGGATATACGGCCGAACTATGGTCGGGCTCAGATTCGTTGATGAGCAAACCAGTTTCATTAGCAGGCACTGTCACTTTTAGTAATTCTGATTATCCTATTACCGCCAGGAAGTATCAAATAAAAATAAGAGATTATTTAAATTCTCAAAAAAGCTGGCCTTCAGAAGAAATTGAAGTTAAAGCACCCCCTGCCTTAACTATAACCGCAATCCCCACTCACCCGACTTGTAATTATTTGAACAATGGTTCGCTCATACTTAGTGGCGGAGGAGGTAATGGAACTTATCAATATACGGTGACAAAAGGAGGTTCTTCGGTAACTAATTATTCAGGAACTTTATCAGATGGGGTATATTCCATAACCGTAACTAATACTAACTTATGCACAAAGACTACAACCGCAACCCTTTTAGACCCGCCCGCCCTTAGTTTAACAGCAACCTATAGCAAACCTGCTTCGTGTGCAATGGTAAACAATGGAATTGTCAGGGCAGAGGTTGGAAATTATAGAAATACATATTCCAATGTTTCGTTTTCAGATGAGGCAGGATTTCCTCTTTCAGCAGCTTATTCCGGAAGTGGGGATATTTTTACAATTACTGGTTTAAGTGATACAGCCCGGATGGAAATTATTGTCAACGATAGTTATTGTCAAGCAAGCGATTCTGTAAAAATACCGCTTCGGAATTCCCCTTTGACAATCAATACCAATACAACAAACGAAGCTCCTTGTACTGGAAAGGATGGAACTATAACAGTTTCAGCAGAAAATGGTGAGCTTCCTGTCGGAACAAAATATAAATTTTATGCGGATGGAGGTACTTTAAAAGAAAGTGTCACTCCATCTGAAACCTTTACACTTTTAGGAAATTCCTGGCATAACTTTAAACTCATTGATGGTGTTGGGTGTACAGTAAGCCAATTAGACAAAATAGGAGTGAGAACTGACTCGCTCCGATTAAACAAATTGGCCGGGGTTACCGATACGTGGTGTAAAGCCTCCAATTCGGGAAGGATTACCATACAAAAGGCAAGCGGTACTGGTATGATAGATTTCCAGATTACGCCAACCGATTCGTTAAAGAAAAATATAACGCAGGTTACCTTTTACAATCTTTACCCGAAAACTTATACCATTTTAGCCACCGATTTATATGGGTGTACAGATGTTGCAAATGTAACCGTTGCGGTAAGGAACGACAGTCTTGCTTTAGTATCCGTTAACACCATCAAGGCTGTTTGTAAAGAGAGTTCCCCAACCGGAGAATTAAAGGTAAGCCGTTATGTTAGTGGTAAAAAAACAGGATATGGCGATGTTAGCTACACTTTACAAACAAAAACACAAGCCGATTCAACCTTCAAAGATTTGCGTTCGGGCTGGTATACAATTAAAGCAACGGACGAAAAAGGATGTTCGGTAAATATTTCAGATTCGGTAAAATTTGAAACCAATCCGGTTCTACTAGATACTCTTTTTGTAAACCACCAGACCTGCAACGAAGTGCAAAATGCAAAAATAAAGCTTATTGCGGCTACAAAACCCGGCACCGATCCATTGTACAGGTTTGTGTTCGGAGAAGATACCACTGCCTGGCGACAGGATACTATTACCTACCGGTTGAATACAGCAGGTACTTATACGTTCAGGGTAATCGACAAAAACAACTGCGGTACTTCCCGGACAGAAACCATTAAAAACCTGAAATATGCACCTAAGCCCATACTCGAATATTCGTTACCCGTAGCGTGTGCCAATGCGGTAAATGGAGAGCTGAAAGTATACAATCTTCCCCATCATTCCCAACCCAAATACCGATATATACTAGGGTCAGATGTAGCTTACACGACGTCTGCCGATGAACGGGTTATATTTTCCGGCCTGAAAAAAGGAAGTCATATCGTTACTATAAGAGATACTCTTGGCTGCCAGGATACGGCTAAATTTACAGTGAATATTGAAAGCGATTCGGTGCATATTGCCACCATTAACACTACATCTGCAACATGTATTGCTGCTCAAAACGGGCAGGCAAAAATTGTGGCTTCAAGCTTTGATAAAAGTGCAACCGCCAATAAATATACATTTGAATGTAACAACAAAACTATGTATGGCGATAGTGTTACATTCACCGGTCTTCCTGTGAGCAAAACCGGCTTGTATCTTGTAAAGGTAACCGACCGTTATGGGTGCAGAAATACCGGCAATTTTGCAATAAATGTATTGAAAGATACGCTCAACCTCGAATTCCGGGCACTGGAAGATGCCGCTTGTCCCGGATCGTCCGATGGATGGATGAAGCTTCGCCGGAGTTTCGGAAATGAAAAGTTCAGGTATAGTTTATTGTCCGGAACCGGATATTCAAGGGTATTCGAATTAAACGACACCTTGGTTTCCATTAACAATTTACCTTATGGAACATATACCATAACTGTGAAGGATACCAATAAATGCGTTGCCAGGGTTGAAAACATAGAGATAAACCAGCCCGATACCATTCGTTTCCTTTCTTTTTATAATAACTACGTGAAACGGAAGGGTGAACCCGAAGGAATCCTGTCAGCCAGCATCTGGAAAGGGAATGGAAAATATGATTATGAATGGTATAACCTGGAAAAAAACACCCTGGTTGGAAAAGGAAAAACCTTGGAGAATACAAAAGTACAAATTGATAACCTGTATGCGGGTAGCTATTTATTGAAGGTGCGCGATACGGCAAATTGTTTTGTCAGTCCTGCCGGGTGGCTCGAAAAACAATTCACTATCGTTGAACCCGAAAAAGCTCTTGAACTAAGCATAGTGAGCAATAAGGCGGTTTCCTGCTATGGCTTGAACGATGGAGCTTTCAGCGTAAAAGCTACAGGTGGCTGGGGCGAAAACTATCTTTATGGACTCGATGCGGAACACATGGATGTATATGGTTCGTTTACCGGCCATGCAGCAAAAACTTTAGCTGCATTTGCCAAAGATACTTCGGGAGTGATTGTTTCCATTCCTGTTATTATATCCCAACCCGAACCATTAACCGCAACTTTCAGTCAAAAGACTGATGCAAACTGTTTCGGTTCATCCGATGGTGCAATAAGGACAAATATCTCGGGAGGGAATTATCCCCACTATTTTGTATCTGCCGATAATTTGTATTGGACAAAAGGTAATACATTATCCGGACTATCTAAAGGCAGTTATACGGTTTATGTACGCGATACTTTGCATTGCAATACCACGCTTCCTATACCGGTAGCTATTGACCAACCTTCTGAAATTAAAGTATTAAGCAGTAAAATAACAAATACCCGCTGTATGTTTGCCAACGGGGCTATAACGGCTGAAATTGGGGGAGGTATTCCGGGTTATACTTTTTTATGGTACGATGAGCAGGGCAATAAAGTCCCGGGCGATGGCAGCAATTCTGCTAACCTATATTCAGGAACATACAGGCTTAATGCTACCGACAATCACAACTGCCTTAAAGTATTTCCTTTCAATGTATCTGATATTACAGATTTAACCATTGACAGGGTTGATACGGTAAGTGTTTCCTGCTGGGGATATTCCGACGGAAAAGCTTCCATCTCTGTTTCTAAAGGTAACCCGCCTTATACAATCACCTGGCCTGACAGCAGCCATAGTACGACAGTTACTGGTCTTCAAAGCGGGGATTATACAGTGCGTGTGGACGATAAAGAGCGATGTAAAGTATTCCGTAATTTTGTCATTGGCAGTCCTTCCAGGATTATGTTGGAATCTAAAACCATAATACCACCATATTGCGAAGGTGTTGAGGATGGCAAAATTGCTATAAACGCCACCGGTAGTTTTGGTGGGTACTCTTATCTTTGGAGTAATGGGAAAAAAGAAAATAGCATTTCGAAACTCAGGCCGGGAACATACAAACTTACAATTACCGATTCTCATAACTGTTTTAATAATTTTGATTTTGCTCTGGATTACCAGCACACCATTAAACCTTCTTTAGGATACGACCGGAATCTTTGTAACGGCAATAGTTTGTGGCTTACACCGGGCGAATATATTACTTACAAATGGGGATCAAGCACAGGGGTAAGTTCTTCCGAACCAGGAATTAATGTAAACAATGCAGGAAGCTATTTCGTCGAAATAGCTGATTACGAAAATTGCATAGGTCGCGATACCATAAATATAGGTCTTTCTTCGACCGAAATGGAAGGGAAATTATTGGTTGCAACTAATGTGGCACAAAATGATACTTTGATACTTTTCCAAGCCTCATGGCCTATGCCCGATTCTGTAAAATTTCACATGCAAGGATGTCGGATTATTGAAACAGGGCAGTATTACCGAAAAGTTGTATTTGCCGATACCGGCACATACACGGTCGCGCTTACATCGTACCTGAACGACTGCGAAGACAGGGTAATGAAAACCGTACAAGTGGAAGAGGCTGAAACAAAGTTAAAAAAATCCACCACACGGCTTATTCTGGCTTTTAATGTATCCCCCAATCCAAGTAACGGGCAATTTAATGTGGAAATACAATTACGGGAAACCGCGGATATACAACTGCGCCTGGTCAATCTTGGAACAGGGATAGTTTCGGATATACGAAGTTATAAAGGATTAGCTGCATACTATTTCCCATATAATCTCAACCTGCCTTCCGGAACTTACATGCTGCATTTACAGTGTGAGAAAGACGCCAAGTCAAAAACACTGTTAATTATCAGGTGATATGAGTTCTTCAATAAGTTTTTCCTTAAAGAGCATAAGAAGCAAAGCTAAGGGAGCAGAATATAAGAATGTTCTGTCTCCTTTGCAACTTCATTCTGTTGGTAATAAATACACTTGCAAAAAGAGGTTAAAGGGTTTTCCTGCTATTTATATCTTCTTTGTTTTACTAATTATTTGTCCGGCTATAGAGGGCCAGGAACTTTCAAATATCGGGAAAGCGCCCCTGCTAAATATAAATGGAGGAGTTTCATTAAACCAGACCATGAATTGGGACGATATTGCTGGGTCGCACCAGCAGCCGTATGCTTATATTTTGTCTGCAAATCTTAATTTCTCTATCTACGGATGGAATATTCCGCTTTCGGCTTTGTATTCGAACAAAAACTGGAGCTATCAGCAACCTTTCAACCAGTTCTCGCTCAATCCGTCGTATAAATGGATAAAGTTATATGTCGGGTACAACAGCATGTCGTTTTCGTCCTATACCCTGAACGGACACAGGTTCATGGGTGGCGGAGCAGAACTCACCCCGGCAGGGAAATGGAAATTCAGCGCTATGGCCGGACGGATGCAGGAAAGAATTTTTCCTGATTCGGCAGGCTATATTCAACCTGCGTACACTCGCTTTGGAACTGGCTTTAAAACCGAATATATGTTCGGAACCGGGAATATTGCTCTCTCTACTTTTTATGCACGGGACAATCCTCGTTCTCTTTCCGGATACGACAGTCTTTCAGTTACCCCCCAGGAGAACCTTGCGCTGGCGCTTAGTACAAATTTTAACATACAGTCATTTTTAACAATCTCTGCCGAGTATTCTACCAGTCTTTTCACCGAAGATATTTATAGCTTACCTTCCGATGACAAATATGCTTTAATGCCTGTGTACAATCGCCGTCAATCGACTCGTAATTATCAGGCTCTGAAAGCAAATGTTGTTTATAATTCCCGTATCGGATCGATAGGTGCCGGAATGGAGAGAGTTGAGCCTGGCTACAGGACTTTAGGAACATATACTACAGTGAACGATTTTGTTAATTATACTATTAACTACGCCGGACAGATTATACCTGAAAAAGTGAGTATTGCTGCAAGTATCGGTCTTCAGAACGATGACCTGGAAGAAAAAAAAGCCCAGAAAAATAACCGCAGGGTCGGGAGCCTGAACCTGGGATTTACACCGGTACAAGCTGTTAATGCTAACTTAAGCTATGGGAATTTCCGCAATTATACTCATGTACGCAGTGGTTTCGAAGACATTAATAATACAAACCCTTATCCCTATGCCGATACGCTAGATTTTACACAGGTGTCGGAGAATATAGGGGCATCGTTAAGTATTGCTCCCAAAGGAAATGAAAAGGTAAAACGAAATTTTTTGTTATCCATGAACTACCAGATAGCCTCAGAGCAGCAGTCCGACAATCCTGATCACTCAAGTAACCGGTTTTTTAACGGTATTTTCGGTTATAATCAAACATACGTAAAACGTAGCCTTACATTTTCGGCCAGTTATAATTACAATCGTAATAAGGCAGATTCCATAATTTCAACTACAACTGGTCCATCTTTGTCTTTGCGGAAAGGTTTTTTCGATAAAAAACTGAATACATCTTTTTCGGCGGCCTATAATCAAGGTCAGGTAAACGGCGAAATACAAAGCAAGATTTTTATTGTCCGCTCCGGCATTGCCTATGCATTGAAAGAAAAGCATAATTTTGATCTTGGTATCGCGTATGCAAACAGGAATAGTCTGAGCAGGCATCAGCACAATAACAGTATTACCGTGACCCTTGCCTACCGGTACAATTTTAAGGGAATAACTTTTGGAGAAAGGAAGAACCGTGTAAACGAAAATAATGAGAAGCTCGAAGACAGTAAATAGCACGACGGATATAAAAAAGCATACATGAAGAATAAACTATTTTTAATAATCAGTTTGGGTATATGTACCCATATTACTGCGTTATCCCAGCATACCATAATCGAACCGCTGAAAACCTATTTCGAAAAGTGGCAGAAAGGAAAATCTACCGTGATAGAAGAAGAAAAACTTCTGCAAGGGAATGTGGCAGAAGTGATCAGCGAAACAGAACGGTTTATAGCAGACACATCGGCTGACAAACGATATGCTGCTTTCCGTTTAATTGGCTATTTAGGTGCAAAGGCGGAAGCTCCGGCTTTGCGTAAACGCGCCGTAAAACAACTTATTTTTGGAAGTAACGACAAAGACAGCGGAATAGCCGGAAATTGTTTTAAAATGCTCACCTCCTTTGATGTAAAGGATTTCGATACAGAGGCTATATACCTGTTAGGTGAAATGGCTAAAAAGCCCGAAACTCACTACGAAACCCTGGTAAAAATTTGCGGATGGCTTGGCATTACCGATCTGAATTACGATTTCCGAAAAGCAATCAGTGAGAAAAAAGGAAGTATCCGCGACAGGTGGGCAATGAGGCTGGCAATGGCCCGCATGGGAGATGCGGAAATGATTGGCTATTGCCTTGAACGTTTGAAAAACATTAAAGTAAACGACGATGTAGTATATGAGCTTGTTCCTGATGTTGTTTATACCCGTCAGAAAGCTTTGTTCGATTACCTGTTTTCCATCATCGAAAGCGATGAAAAAAATTGCAGCTCGTCTAATCCCGATTCGGATGCCAAAATACTCTGCGCTTATCGGGTCATAGAACAAATAGCTCCTTATATTGAAAATTTCCCTGCAAAAACAGATGTTGCTGGAGAGCTTGTTTCGGGTGATTATAAAAAAACTTTATTGGAGGTAAGGGAATGGACAAAATTGAATTTGGACAATTACATCGTTAAAAAGGACGTGTTTTAAAACCGGGTTATTTTCAAGCGTGCATAAATAAACAATTTTTCCTGACAGTATCCGCTTAAAAAATATCTGGTAATACTTTTTTAACTATTTTGCCTTATAATTGCAACTCGATAAAAAATAATAAATATTGTTGCGTAACGTTTCTCTGAAAAGTGATTTAAAACGATGTCGAAAATTTTTCACCCTTTCTTACTGTTAATTCTGCAGGTTATTTCAGCATCAGTTTGTGCACAAATTTCGTCTACAACATCCGATTTTAAGGTATCTACTGCATATTCAACCCACGACAGCATTTTTGTTTTTAACCAGAACCAAGCTGAAAAGAAAGGATCGCTTAAGGCTGTCATTCCGGGAAATCTTCCGGCCACATACGAATGGAGTGCTTTTAGAATGGATAGTTTAAATTTCGACTCTCCTTTTTTTACCGAAAGCAATACCGTCTCCTCTGTTGTTTCCAATTTGAGTCAGGGAGGATACCGGGTACGCGTGACCCGACCTGGGTTTGATACTACTATGATTGCATGGGTATTCTTAAATGACTTTCGTGTTGAGAAAAATAATAAAGGAGAAGTTCATTTCTATAGAAGAACTTGTGAGTATATTAACTTAGTAGGAGAAGTTCTGTCTTTCAGATATTATAATCCTTTAGATAGCAATGTTTATAATTTAAATAAGGAAATTACTGTCACTTGGAAAGCTTCTCCGTCAAA
Organism: Bacteroidota bacterium; assembly: GCA_023429135.1. Lineage (GTDB taxonomy): Bacteria > Bacteroidota > Bacteroidia > Bacteroidales > JAAUTT01 > JAAUTT01. Next base: position 266,535 of record JAEYWD010000024.1, read on the forward strand.
TGGTGTTAACTTGGGCGATGGAGCCAAAATCTGGATTGAAGGGGACGACTTGCCCACCGAGGATACTGAATACACTGCGCGGGCAACCGACAATTTTGGACTGGTAAAAGAAGATAAGGTAAAGTATATTTCAATTATCCCCAAGGCCGACTTTGAAACGAGATACAAAAAGAAATACACCGATTCTGTCGCATCAGCTCCTGTGGTTGTCGAGTTTACAAATAACTCAAAAAACACTGTTAAATACACATGGATTTTCGGGGATGGCGATACCACTATTCTTTCTTCACCCAATACTACTCCCGAACCGCATATTTACTACCTGGCAGGGAAAGACTATAAGATTAAGCTGATAGCCGAAAGTAAGGAAAAGTGTACACGCGAGGATACCACAACCATAACCGTTAACAAACCGGAACTGGAAGCTCCCGATTTCTTTAGTCCTAATGATGATACTAACAATGATAAGTTTGTTATCCGCAATGTGTCCATGCGCGAGTTCCATCTTACCGTTTTTACACGTAGTGGTCGTAAAGTTTATGAGTTTCACGGTCCCGATATCAACGCCTGGGAAGGCTGGGACGGCACCTTGGGAGGTAATGGCGGAACAAAGCTTTCTGCTGGCATTTACTATTATGTTCTGGAGGCAATAAGCTGGGAACAGCCTGGTAAAAAATTCAAACCAGTCGAGTATTCTAAATTTGTATATCTGATCCGAAACAAGTAGCTTCCTGATGTATCTGTTGATAAGCGATTCGCTCGATCCTCATATCAATCTGGCAACCGAAGAATACCTGCTGAAAGATTCTTCAGACAATATTATTTTTCTTTACCGGAATAATGCGTGCGTTGTTGTAGGCAAGCACCAGAATGCAATGGGCGAAATAAATTACAGGTTTATTCACGAGAATAATATTCCGGTGATTCGGCGGATATCGGGTGGCGGAACTGTCTTCCACGACGAAGGAAATATCAACTTTACCTTTCTTCAAAATGGAGAAGAAGGTAATTTGGTGAACTTCAGAGCTTTTATAACTCCTGTAGCCCAATTTCTGCAACTGTTAGGTATTCCCGCAGAAATTGGCCCTCGTAACGACATACTCGTAAACGGGCTAAAGGTATCGGGCAATGCCGAACACATTTTCCGGAAGCGAACATTGCATCATGGCACTTTGCTTTATTCTTCGGCATTAGCACACTTGCGCAATGCCCTTCATGTGGAAGCCGGAAAATACACCGACAGGGCTGTGAAATCGGTCAGGAGTAAAGTGGCTAACATTAAAGATAATTTGTCAGTAGAGTTGGATACCAAACAATTTTTCCAATCTCTTGCCAATTATTTAGTGAATTATTACAAGGCTTCACCTCTTGTTCTTACTGAAGAAGCTGTTGCCCACATCCAAAACTCAGCAAACACAAAGTATACCGATTGGAATTGGAACTTTGGATATTCGCCAAACTATACTTTTAAGAATTCTTTCGCATCGAATAATTTATCCCTGAACATCGAACTCGAAATTGAAAAGGGTATAATCAAAACTTCTCATATTTTTGGAAACATTGAAAACGTTGATCTTACTGAACTGAATAATTCTATGCCTGGCATTGAGCATTCCTTTTCATCCTTGAGCCGGAATAAACATATCAAATTGATTACTTCAGAAAATCCTGAAATCATCTGGTCCTTTTTTTGATACTGAAAACCTGAATTTTAATTCCGTATCACAAATATTTAACAATCTCTAAAATTTATAAGTCCGATTGGTTATTTGTCTGATACATTGTTTATTTTCGTTGCGTTTTTAAAATTTATAGAAATTATTCATTAACAATTAAAGCTTAATACTTTACGCTGATGAGAAAATGGCGCGTTGAAGACTCGGCTGAACTTTACAATACAGTTGGGTGGGGTATTAATTATTTTTCGATTAACGAAAAAGGACATGTAGTGGCAACTCCTCGCAAGGATGGGGTTGAAGTCGACCTGAAAGAACTGGTTGACGAGCTACAGTTAAGGGATGTTTCGGCTCCGATGCTGATTCGTTTTCCCGATATTCTCGACAACCGGATTGAAAAGATGTCGAGCTGTTTTAAAATTGCTGCCGAAGAATATAATTATAAGGCTCAGAATTTTATTATTTACCCGATAAAGGTAAACCAAATGCGTCCTGTTGTGGAAGAAATTGTAAGCCACGGGAAAAAATTCAACATTGGTCTTGAGGCCGGATCGAAACCGGAATTGCACGCAGTTATTGCGATTAATACCGACAGCGATTCGTTGATTATCTGCAACGGTTACAAGGACGAGGATTATATTGAACTTGCCCTTCTGGCTCAGAAAATGGGGAAACGTATTTTCCTGGTGGCCGAAAAACTGAACGAACTTAAGCTTATTGCCAACATTGCCCGCAGGTTGAAAATTAAGCCCAACCTGGGAGTGCGTATCAAACTTGCAAGCTCAGGTAGCGGTAAGTGGGAAGACTCCGGTGGCGACGTAAGTAAATTTGGGTTAACATCCAGCGAATTGCTCGAAGCGCTCGATTTTCTCGAAAAGAATAAAATGAAGGATTGCCTTCGCTTGGTTCATTTTCACATAGGAAGTCAGGTAACTAAAATTCGTCGCATTAAAATTGCTTTGCGTGAAGCTGCGCAGTTTTACATTCAGATTTATCAGCGTGGATTTGGGCTCGATTTTGTTGATATTGGCGGTGGCCTTGGCGTAGACTACGACGGTTCCCGTTCGTCCGACAGCGAAAGCAGCATCAATTACAGTATCCAGGAATATGTGAACGACTCCATTTCAACACTTGTTGATGCCAGCGATAAGAATGGAATTCCTCATCCGAACATCATTACCGAATCGGGCCGTTCGCTTACAGCACATCATTCGGTGCTTGTTTTCGAGGTTCTTGAAACAACCTCGTTGCCAACCTGGGAAGAGGAGGAAGAAATTCAACCAACCGATCACGAACTGGTGAAAGACCTCTATTCGTTATGGGATAAGCTGAACCAACCCCGTATGTTCGAGACCTGGCACGATGCCCAGCAGATCCGCGAAGAAGCACTCGACCTTTTCAGCCTCGGGTTACTCGATCTTAAGACAAGAGCGCAGATTGAACGTCTTTTCTGGTCCATTGCCCGCGACATTCAATTAATGACCACCGAAATAAAGCATGTACCCGACGAATTTCGTTCGTTGCCGAAACTGCTTTCGGATAAGTATTTTTGTAATTTCTCTCTGTTCCAGTCGCTTCCCGACTCTTGGGCAATTGATCAGATATTCCCCATTATGCCCATCCAGCGTTTGGACGAGAAACCGACGCGGTCGGCTACCCTACAGGATATTACATGCGACTCCGATGGTAAAATTGACAATTTCATATCAACCAAGAACTTGTCGTATTACCTCCCGGTTCATACTCTCAAGAGCAAGGAATCGTATTACATAGGCGTTTTCCTTGTGGGTGCTTATCAGGAAATTCTGGGCGACCTTCACAATTTGTTTGGCGATACCAATGCGGTGCATATTTCGGTAACCGATAAAGGGTATGAAATTGACCAAATCATCGACGGAGAAACCGTTGCAGAGGTGTTGGATTATGTGCAGTATAATTCTAAGAAAATGGTACGTACCGTAGAAACATGGGTGACAACCTCTGTTAAATCTGGTATCATCTCGGCCGAAGAAGGTAAGGAATTCCTTTCGAACTACCGCTCGGGATTGTATGGATATACTTATCTGGAATAGGAAAATTAGATTTATACCTTACAAAAGCCACTTGAAAACCTCAGGTGGCTTTTTTGCTGAAACCCGCACCAGAACGATTAAACTTGTGTAAGGGAGGATTAAATTTAATTTTGAAACGCATCAAATATGAAAATGATGGGTATGATTTGCTCGAGAAAACGCAGCCTGACAATTTTTTGACTCTTGTTGTACCGTACAATACCTTTCTGAATTCTCTCAGGATCGAATTGCACGGTGCAATATCGTCCTAAAAGTATACAGGTTAATATTGCACGGTACAATTTGATCCTGGGTTTTGTTAGGTTATGTTTGCACGTGCAAATATCGTCCTGTAAAATTTTAGGAAGCATTTTGCACGTGTAAATTGTTACCTAGAAAATATTAGAATGCATTTGTATTAGAACGCATAGATCATCGTTCAATTTGAGGATTTACCGACCTTCCTTATCTGGCTTACAGCCGATTTAAGAACTGTGATCATCCCAACATCTTTCAATAAGATAAAAGCAAATACCATCAAAATTGAATTAAAGGTAACCAGCCGAAGAGGAACGGAATGAATTGGTAACAGTAATATTGCTGCGGTAAAAATAACAGCCAGCATCAAATATTTTAATAATCGGCCAGTTTCGTAAGGTATAGGATAGTATTTTCTTCCCCATAAATAGCAAAAGATGGTCATGATAAAGTAACTGGCCAGATGTCCCGATGCGCCTGCAATAATTCCAAAGGCAGGTACAAACAGCAGGTTGGCAGCTATGGTAATAAGCGCCCCAATACCAACTATATAAGCACCGTACATAGTTTTGCCGGCAAGTTTATACCACGACGACAAATAGGTGTATATCCCAAGAAAAACATTCGAAAAAAGAAGAATGGGCACAATGTACAGGCCTGTCCAGTATTCTTTTCCGATAAAATATTTGAGAATATCGAGATTAGCAAGCGAGCCCAGGTAAATAATAAGAATGAAAGCCGTGAAATAATTAAGGATTCGGGAGAATACCACGCGGGAGTCCTTCTCCTTTTCGTAATTGAAAAAGAAAGGTTCCGCAGCAAAGCGAAAAGTCTGGATAAAAAGAACCAACACCACTGCCAATTTAAAATTGGCACCGTAAATACCCAGTTGTTCCATTGCATTAACATTTTCGGGAAGCAGATGCTTTATGAGTATACGGTCGAGCGCTTCGTTGATACTTCCTGCAAAACCAGCAAACAATAGGGGAAGGGAATAGGCCAGTATTGTCTTCAGCATTTTGAAGTCAACCCCTCCTTTAAACGAAATAAGCGGAGACAAGATTAACAGCGTAATGGAACTTGCCACCAGGTTTGAAATAAAGATATAACCAAGACCAATAGCAGGATTATATAGCCACACCGGTAATTGGTGCCCATGGTGAATGAGCCATGGGAAGAATACAATGAACAAAAGATTTAAAACTACGCTAATCCCAACATTTATCAACTTAATGGATGCAAACTTAAAAGCTTTGTTCTGCTTGCGCAGTTTTACAAAAGGTATTGCACAAATGGCGTCAATGGAAATAATGAGGCCAAAAATCCAGACATATTCAGGGTTGCTTTGGTAGCCTAGTGCGCTGGCAATTGGCGAGGCAAACAATATAGTTGCAATTGCAAATATTAACGAGCTTGTGAGTATGGAGGTGAGTATGGTACTATAAATCTTGTCGGCATTCACACTGTCCTGGCTGAATTTGAAAAAAGCAGTTTCCATGCCATAGGTGAGCAGAATGTTGAGTACAATTACGTAAGCGTAAAGCTCTGTCACAACCCCATACTCCTCAGCCGGGAAAAACCATGTATACAGTGGCACTAACAAAAAAGAAAGGAATTTCGGAACAATGGTACTTAGGCCGTAAACTATAGTTTGCCCGGCTAATTGCTTTATAGGTTTCAAAATGCGATGTTTTAGAGAAATAATATGAACAGCAAAGTTATATATTGTTAGGGAGGAAAATAAAAAATGTTTGAAATCTTAATTTTGTTTCCGTTTTGGAAACTTTCATATATTTGTTGAACAAAACACATGTATGCACATCGTCAAACTTAAAACATTACAGGAATTTTGGCAGAAGCATCCTGATTGTAAGCAAAGTTTGCTTACATGGTTTAAAATAATAAAGCATTCTTCGTTTAAAAATGCTTATGAACTAAAATTGGTTTTTCCGTATGTCAGCGTATTAAACGATAATCGAATAGTTTTTAACATTAAAGGAAATAGTTATCGGTTAATAGTAAAATTTAATTTCAGTGAAGGACGGGCTTTTATCCGGTTTGTTGGGACACACACTGAGTATGATAATATTAATGCCAATACAATATGAACTGGACAGTTTTGAAAAAAGAAAATGAATATGAAAAAGCGCTGGAGCGTTTAGAAGCAATTTTTGATGCTATAACGGGTACACCTGAAGGTGATGAAGCTGAGCTTTTGGCCATATTAATTGAAAAGTACGAGGAAGCTCATTACCCTATGCCTGAACCAGACCCTATTGAAGCAGTAAAATTTGTAATGGAACAAACAGCTCTTAAGCCTAAAGATTTGGTTGGTTTACTTGGGAACAAAGCAAGTGTTTCCAGGGTTCTTAATCGTAAGCGTCCCTTAAATCTTGAGATGATAAGAAATCTACACGACAGATTTAAAATCCCTTATGAGGTTTTGATGCCCAAATATGAAACCGATGGCAATTGATACTAATATTTAAATCAGGTGCTTAGGCTGTAGATTTGGTTTCTTAGAGCCTAAACACCTTTTGGCCAAACAGCTCTTATGCAGTCTTAATTTTTGCTACATCTTCCAATCCCAGTTCCTTGATGGAAACTTCTCGCATCTCAACTTTGCGGATCTTGCCCGATACAGTCATTGGAAATTCCTGCACAAACTTCCAGTAGCGTGGGATTTTGAAGGTAGCAATCTGTCCACGGCAGTAAGCATCAAAATCAGCTTCGGTTAAATCATAGCCATCTTTCATCTTTATCCAGGCCATCACTTCCTCGCCATACTTCAGGCTGGGAACGCCAATTATCTGAACGTTTTCAACGGCTTCGTGCATCATCAGGAACTCTTCGATTTCGAGCGGTGCAATGTTTTCACCGCCACGAATGATAAGGTCCTTGATGCGGCCAACAATTTTCACATATCCTTCCTCATCCATCACACCAAGGTCGCCTGTATGCATCCAGCGGTTCTTGTCGAGAACGGAGGATGTATCTTCGGGGGCATCCCAATATCCAAGCATAACAGAGTAACCACGGGTACAAATTTCACCTTGTTCTCCGCGGGGTACAATGGCTCCATTTTCGGGATTGATGATTTTTATTTCCACATGAGGGTGAACAGTACCAACAGTACTTACCCTTTTTTCAAGCGGATCATCTGCAAAACTTTGTGTCGAAACCGGCGAAGTCTCAGTCATACCGTAGCAAACAGTAATCTCGGTCATATTCATTTTAGCCTGCACCTGTTTCATGGTTTCAATGGGGCAGGGTGAACCGGCCATAATGCCGGTGCGAAGTGTCGAAAAATCGAACCTTGAAAAGCTCGGATGCTCCAACTCGGCAATAAACATGGTGGGAACTCCATAAAGGGCTGTGCATTTTTCATCCTGAACGGCCTGCATTACCGACTCAGGTTCGAAAATTTCGCCGGGTACAACCATACACGATCCATGAGTGATACAAGCTAGGTTAGCCAATACCATTCCGAAGCAATGGTAAAAAGGTACAGGAATACAAACCCGGTCCTTCTCTGAGTAAAACATGCGTTCGCCAATAAAAAATCCGTTGTTCAGGATATTATGGTGCGAAAGGGTAGCTCCTTTGGGATGACCTGTTGTACCCGATGTATACTGTATATTGATAGGATCGTCGAATTGCAGCGAAAGCTCGCGGGCACGTAGCTCTTCATCGGAGACTTTTTTACCGGCCGCAATAAACTTTTCCCAATCGCGCTCCATAATTATGGTACGCTTGGGATATTGACATTCGGGACGAACTTTATTGAGAATATCTACATAATCTGTCTTACGGAAATAGTGCGAGGCAATCAAGAAATCCATTTTACACTGCTCGAGCACATACTTAAGGTTATGTGCTTTAAAAGCAGGATTAATATTCACCATAATAGCACCCATACGGGCTGTGGCAAATTGTACAAGCACCCACTCGTAGCGGTTGGCTGCCCAAATACCAACACGGTCGCCACGTTTTATTCCAAAAGCCATCAGCGATTTGGCGACATCGCCTACCTGGTCCCATAACTCTTTATAAGTTGCACGGTAACCCTGGCTAACCACCACGAGGGCTTCACAATCACCATACTTTTCAACGGTTTGTCTCAGGGATTCTCCAATGGTATCACCTTTCAGCGGAATATCGCTAACGCCATGGCTATACGATAACTTTGTCATTTTAGGTTTTTTAAGGTTAAAAATTTCCACATCTTCAAAAATGGAAAATGTGTTTTATAACAACTTTCAAAGAAAAAGATTTTTTTAAGCCATTGATCAGTTTTGGTTGATTTTTTTCAGAGAGAAGGGTGAATTGCTATTAATTTAGAATGAATATGAAAAACAGGTAAAAGCTGCTTGGGCTCGGTTATGTTGCATAGCCAAAAAAGCAGTGTGGCAATTGTTTGTGTTAGGAATGTGAGTAAATACTTTGTCGTAAGGGTTTTTCGGGAGCGCACCCTCAGGTTTTCTTTGCTAAGAAGATGAAATCCAATTAATATTATCATTTAAAGCATCTTGGGTTTTATCGGTCTAAATTTCATATCTTTCCACGTGAAAAAATAATCATTGAATTGTGAACCGTATCGACCGCGTATCTGCCATTCTTATTCAGCTTCAGAGTAAGAAGTTTGTCACTGCCGAAGAAATTGCGGCCCGTTTCGAAATCAGTAAACGTACCGCTTACCGCGATCTGAAAGCTCTGGAAGAAGCCGGCGTACCCGTGGGTGCCGAACCGGGGAAAGGATACTTTTTAATCGACGGTTATCATCTGCCTCCTGTAATGTTCACAACCAGTGAAGCATCGTCGTTGCTTACGGCCGAGAAAATTATTGAGAAAATTGCCGATAAATCAGTAAACGAGCAGTATAAATCGGCCATGTACAAAATCAAAGCTGTTCTTCCTGAAAAGGAAAAACATTACCTCGACAGGCTCGATACCAATATTGAAGTTTTTCATTATGCACCTAAAGTTGCACCCGAAGCTCCCAATAACTACATCCTGGACGTGCAGCAGTCACTCGTCAGTAAAAAGGTTTTGAAGATAGATTATCGTGCCGGATATAACGAGGAACTTGTGCGCGATCGCCTGGTTGAGCCTGTTGGCTTATGTTTTTACAGCATGGGCTGGCATCTGATAGGATATTGCCGATATCGCAACGACTATCGCGATTTCAGGCTCGACCGTATTTATAAGCTTTCAGCAACCGACGAAACCTATAATCCCCGTGAAATAAAGTCTGTAAAGGATTTTTTCAGCCAGATGCAAAGTTCCTATGAACTGGAACAAGTCACAGTCCGCTTCCCGAAAGTTGAGGCTAAACTTATCCAAACCACACGTTATTACTACGGATTTATTGGAGAAGAAGAAAAGGAAAATTATGTTGATCTCAATTTTGTGGTGAACGATCAGGATTATTTTATTCGATGGCTGATGATGTATTCGGATGTTGTTGAGGTGGTTACACCTCAAAAGTTCAAAGATGCTTTTGCTGATTTTATAAAATCTGTAAAAAATCGCTTTTAGAAAATTACTGTTGCCATAGGGTTGACACAACTGTTGTTTTTCTTTGCAGAGAAATTAAAAATCAACCCCTATGGAAATCAAATCTCAAAATGCCTTTACAGCATTAACCTTCTCGGTTCAGACCAACTTCGCGGGAATATTTCAGTATGTCCGGGTAAAGGCTGCTGAATTATATAAGGATGCTGTGGTAAACAACCTTGAAATAACCGGTCCTGTTTACTGGATCTATACCGGGATGGATGGTCATGCTGATACAGTTTTCACTCTTGACATTGCTCTTCCGGTAACCGCTCCTGCAAGCTATCATGGAAAATTTGACGTCAAAACTATTCCGGCGTTAAAATCTCTGGCAACTACTCACACAGGATCATGGGAAAGACTTCCTGAAACATACCATAACCTTTTTATGGAAACCGGAAAGCAGAATCTTACTCCCAACGGGGTTTGCCGGGAAGTATACTTGCACATGGATTTTAATAACCCCGAAAATAACCTCACCGAAGTTCAGGTGGGGGTAAAATAGACGACTGACAGCAGACCAGTCCTCAGCAAACCCGGTACAGTTGGTTGTCTTCTGTATTGGCCGTGAACCGAGGTCTGTCGACCGTGGACTTCAATATTCTCTAACCTTAAATCATCAAAACAATGAAAAAAATTTTTATCCCCGGCCTTGTTGCCGCCCTTGGATTATTTGCTGCCGGAATGCTTATCGGGTACCTCTTCCATTTGATGTTCCCTTCGGTAAGTGCCGAATACGAGAATTTTCAGATATTCCGCTCGTGGGACGACCCATTGATGTACATTTATTTTCTTCAACCTTTTCTGCTGGCTTTTGCTTTTGCCTGGGTTTGGGATAGAAGCAAAACACTTTTTAATGGAACTATCTGGAAAATTGCCTTCTACTTTTCGCTGGTGTACTGGTTTGTTGCTATCATTCCGGGAATGATCATGACACTTTCATCATTTAAAGTTTCAGTACTGATGACCATAACTTGGACGATCAGTGCTTTTTTCCAGGCTTGGGTAGCCATGCTGATAATTATCAGAATGAATAAGTAAAGCCTCACCCCACCTAAGCACAAAATATGATCAATGTAATTTGGCCGTGGATAGAGGTCAGTCGTCTATGGACTTTTTAAGTCTTGTCAGGAATGTTTTTGGCTATTGTCTATAGCCTATCGACCTCTATTCGCTGTCGTCAGTGGTCCGACGTCTGTCGACCTGTTTTGGCCATCGACTATGGACCATGGACCATCGACTAAATTGTTACCTTTATTTTCAAAACTGAAATCATTCAATGACTCGTTTCATCCAGGCCAAAACCATTCTTTCGTCACTAAAGAAAGGAAGCGATCCTTATTTTGGCATTCGCTACAACATGAACCTTTACCGCGGATGCCAGCATGGTTGTATTTATTGCGATTCGCGTAGCAAATGCTATGGAATTGATAATTTCACCGACATCCAGGTGAAGGAAAACTCCCTGGAACTGCTCGAGAAAGAACTTCGCTCCAAACGCGAGAAAGACACCATTGGTTTTGGCAGTATGAACGATCCTTACATGCCAATTGAAAAAGAATTGATGCTATCACGCAAAGCCCTGGAAATTATTGCCAGGCATAAATTCCCTGTGCATCTGATCACCAAAAGCAACCTGGTTTGCCGCGATATGGATCTTTTAAAGGAAATCTCGAAGGTTTATGCGGCAGTTTCGGTTACCATAACTACCCCCAACGATGTACTTTCACGACAGATAGAACCGGGAGCTCCATTGTCGTCAGCCAGGTTTGAAGCCATACGTAACCTTTCTTCGGCCGGGATTTACTGCGGTATAACGCTTATGCCTGTTTTACCCTATATTACAGATGACCCCCGAAACATTGAGCAGTTAGTTGTAAGAGCTAAAGAGGTTGGGGCTGGCTATATTTTAGGATCGATGGGAATGACACTCCGCGAAGGTCAGCGGGAATATTATTACGAGCAGCTCGACAAAAAATTCCCTGGCCTGAAAGAGAATTACATGGTTCTATTTGGTCACGATTATTCGTGCAACGTTCCCGAGCATATTAAACTCTGGAAACTCTTTCAGGAAACCTGCCGGAAAGTTGGACTTCCTTATTCAATGAAGTTTTATCTACCCCGTAACCCGGTTCAACAATCATTATTTTGATTTAGCATGGAAAAGTTTATTCAGATTGACAAGTCAAATATCGATAAAGAGCATATCTGTTGTGCTTTTTCCGATAAGAAATGTGCTGAAAGCTACCACTTAAAAAAGGAATGGCTCAAAAAAGAGTTCGAAAACGGGTATGTTTTTCGGCGTATCGATGCCCGAGCCAAAGTTTTTATCGAATACGGACCTGCCGAAAAAGGCTGGGCTCCCGTTCAAGCTCCAGGTTATTTGCTGATAAATTGTTTTTGGGTCTCAGGACAGTATAAAGGCAAAGGATATGCAAAAGCTCTGTTAAACATGGCCTTGGACGATGCCAGGACACAAAATAAAAACGGTTTGGTAACCGTAGCAGGAACCAGTAAGTTTCATTTTATGAGCGACACCAAATGGCTCCTGAAGCATGGCTTCGAAACCGTTGAAAAAACCCTAGCAGGATTCAGTCTGCTGGTACTGAAATCAAAACCCGAAGCAGAGAATCCTTCATTTCATTCCGAATCCCGTCACGGGGTGTGTCCTGAAAGCAATGGTCTTGTAGTTTATTATTCCAATCGTTGCCCATTTTCGGAGTATCATGTAAGAACCAGTTTAGCTGAAACTTCAGCCAAAAGAGGTATTCCTTTGAAAATTATTAAACTGGAAACCATGGAACAAGCACAGCAGGCTCCTTCTCCAGCCACGATCTTCAGCTTGTTTTACAACGGGAAGTTTGTTACCACCGATCTAAGTGCCTGCCTCGACAGTCGCTTTGACAAAGTGATAAACGAATTTCCCGGGCGGTGAGTTTTTAGAAAATAGGAATTTGCGAAATCATGAATATAATGAAGTCATCGAAGGTTTATGTATTTCCTAAAGCCTAATAGCTAAAACCTAAACTCCTGAAAATTAATTTCAATAATTCAATAACAAATCAAATTATGAACGCTGAAATTCTAAACAATCCCAAACTAATCTCCTATTGTGGCTTATACTGTCCGGCCTGTTACAAGTATTTAAACGGTAAATGTCCCGGATGCCAAAAAAACGAGAAGGCCGGCTGGTGCAAAGTCCGTACCTGCAACATACAGCATGGCTATGCAAGTTGTGCCGATTGTCAGGAATTTTCTAATGCCATGGATTGCAAAAAGTTCAACAATCCCATTTCCAAAATTTTCGCTCTGGTATTTAAATCCGACCGCCCTGCTAGTTTAAGGTTTATTAAGGTAAATGGGTACGAGGCTTATGCTGCCTATATGACCGAAAACAAACTTCAGGTAATTAAAAAGCAAAAAAAATGATTATCGAAAAATTATCACCTTTCATAGGGCAGCATTGTGAAACTACTGCTACCGGTACACTTTTAAAATATATAGGTGTGGACTTATCCGAGCCCATGCTGTTCGGTTTAGGTGAAGGCCTGGGCTTTATCGTGTGGAACATGAAAACCATGCCTATGCCTTTTATCGGCGGCAGGATTAAACCTGACGCTCTTACAGCCAATATTGCCCGCAATCTTAATCTGGAGTTAAAGGTAACCGAAACTTCATCGGTTGGGAAAGCCTGGAGTGAAGTTAAAACGTCTCTCGATCATAATATTCCCGTTGGTCTGAAACTAGACTGTTATCACCTCGAATATTTCACCAATAAAATTCATTTTGCCGGGCATTATGTTGCCGTGTATGGGTACGACGACAAAGATGCTTTTCTCGTGGATACCGCGCAGCAAGGTTCGGAGGTAAAAACCTCCCTTACAAGCCTGGGACTGGCCAGGAACGAGAAAGGGCCCATGTCGTCGCGGAACCTTTGGTATACTATTGCCAAAAAGGAGGGGCCAGCCGACCTGAGCGTCGCAGTAAAGCAAGCTTTAAAAAACAACGCTTCGGAATATCTGAATCCTCCCATTCAGAACATTTCATACAAAGGAATTCTAAAAATGGCTTCCGAATTAGAAAAGTGGTTTCATGCCAGCAAGGATAAGGCGAACGACTTTAAACTGATGGCTATCCTGATGGAACGTGCCGGAACCGGAGGAGCCATTTTCCGCAATCTTTACCGCGATTTTCTGAAAGAAAGCTATCAGTTGCTTTCCCTGAAAGAAATTGAAATCGCTTATGAAAATTTTAAAGAAGCCGCAGCATTATGGACGAAGGTTTCGGGATTAATTGAAAAAGCCGGTGTGGAGAATAAAGTTGAACCTATAAAAGAAGCATCCCAACTGCTAAAGCAAATTTCTAACCTTGAAAAAACGGCCATGGAGCAACTTGTTGCCATCTATTAACCACAAAGAAAAAATTTGAACGAAATTCTCTTTGCCGTGTTTATGTTGTTATTTTGTTTGAAATGATTGAGAAAGAACAAAAACTTTTGAAACAGGCTTATGCTCTTAGCTTGTTTACTATTTTCTATAATATTGTGGAAGGTCTTGTATCCATGTTCCTCGGCTACGAAGATGAAACCCTCGCTTTATTTGGTTTTGGTGTCGACAGCTTTATCGAGGTAATCTCCGGAATTGGCATTGCCGTAATGATTACCCGCATCCGGCAAAATCCTGGTAGCTCAAAGAGTCCGTTTGAAGTTACAGCCCTAAAAATTACCGGCACAGCATTTTATCTGCTTTCTATCGGACTTTTTGCAGGTATCGTCATTAATATTGTCCAGGGGCATAAACCCGAAACTACTTTCTGGGGAATTGTTATTTCGCTTATTTCCATTGCCGTAATGCTATGGCTGGTTTGGGCCAAAAAAAGTGTTGGGCGTCAGCTCAACTCCGATCCAATTATTGCCGATGCCAACTGCACCAAAGTATGTGTTTACATGTCTATTGTGCTTCTTGTCTCCAGCCTTATTTACGAATTAACCGGCTTTGCATATGCCGATGCAATCGGTGCTGCCGGGTTAATCTATTTTTCTATTAATGAAGGCAGGGAGGCTTTCGAAAAAGCAAAAGGAAAAGAATGTAGTTGCGATCATTGTAAAAGTTAGCTCTCGCTCCAATGGAAGCAGCACTCATTTAGTTCCTCAACCAACTTATCAACCGAATTCCTTTCAGAACACCAGTAAAATAAACATATTTTATTTAACTGTTAATAAACTATTGTAACAGCCAACCTTTGCTTTGTATATATTTGCCCAAACTTTTGGTACCACTATGACTGCAAATTATTCGGAAGACAGTATCAGGACCCTCGACTGGAAAGAGCACATCCGCAAACGTCCCGGGATGTATATCGGGAAACTTGGCGACGGCACTTCTCCCGACGACGGTATCTATATCCTCATAAAAGAAGTGCTCGACAACTCCATTGATGAATATATGATGGGTTTCGGCAAACAAATCGATATTTCCATTACCGAACGAAAGGTTACCATCAGGGACTATGGGCGTGGAATTCCTCTGGGCAAACTGGTGGATGTTGCCTCCAAAATGAATACCGGTGCCAAGTACGATTCCAAAGTTTTTAAAAAATCAGTAGGTTTGAACGGGGTGGGTATCAAGGCCGTTAATGCTTTATCATCAAGCTTTTTGATACAGGCTTTCCGCGACAAACGTACCCGTGCCATCACCTTCAGCGAAGGGAATATTATCGAAGAAGAAGAGGAAACCTCCACAGATAAACCCAATGGGACCTCAACAACCTTTATTGCTGACGAAAAACTATTTGGCCAGTTTCATTTTATTTCGGAATATATTGAAACTATGTGCCGCAACTATGTTTTTTTGAATAGCGGCTTAACGATTAATTTCAACGGGAATAAGTTTTACTCCCAAAACGGGTTGCTTGATCTGCTCAACGAAAATATGAGCAGCCCGGGATTATATCCGGTAATTCACCTCAAGGGCGAAGATATTGAACTTGCCATGTGTCATGGTAATCAATACGGCGAAGAATATTACAGTTTTGTAAACGGACAGAATACAACCCAGGGAGGTACTCATCTGCAGGCTTTCCGCGAAGCAGTAGTCAAAACTATTCGTGAATTTTACAGGAAGGAATTCGATGCATCTGATATTCGCGCTTCCATTATAGCTGCTATCAGCATCAAAGTGGAAGAACCTGTTTTTGAATCGCAGACCAAAACCAAGCTTGGCTCTAAAGATATTGCTCCTGGTGGAATGTCGGTTTCCAAGTTTATTGTCGATTTTATTAAGAAAGAACTCGATAATTTCCTTCACCGCAACGGAGAAACAGCCGAATTGCTGCTCCGCAAGATCATCGAAAGCGAAAAAGAGCGCAAATCGATGGCCAGCATCAAAACCCTGGCCAAGGAGCGCGCCAAAAAAGTAAGCCTTCATAACCGCAAATTGCGCGATTGCCGTATCCATTATAACACCGACGACGAAAGACGGAACGACTCCTCCATCTTTATCACCGAGGGTGATTCGGCCAGCGGCTCCATCACCAAATCGCGCGATGTAAACACCCAGGCCGTTTTCAGTTTAAAAGGTAAACCACTCAACACTTATGGTTTAACTAAAAAAATTGTATACGAAAACGAAGAATTTAACCTTCTGCAAGCTGCATTAAATATTGAGGACGGACTTGAGAACCTGCGCTACAACCAGGTAATCATTGCCACCGATGCCGACGTTGACGGAATGCACATCCGGTTGCTTCTGATTACTTTTTTTCTGCAATTTTTCCCCGATGTAATTAAGAACGGCCACCTATACATTCTGCAAACACCATTGTTCCGAGTTCGGAATAAGAAAAAGACCTCTTACTGTTATACCGACCAGGAGCGCGAACACGCAATCAAAACTCTGGGGCCAAACCCCGAAATTACCAGGTTTAAAGGGTTGGGTGAAATCTCGCCCGACGAGTTCAAAAATTTTATTGGATCTAACATCCGTTTGGAACCTGTGCGGATTAAAAAAGCCGACAGTATTGCAGGATTGCTCGAATTTTACATGGGCAAGAACACCCAGGAGCGCCAGGATTTTATCATCGAAAACCTGCGCATTGAAGAAGAATACGAAGAAGAACTTATTTAAAGATTTATTATAGTTTAGACAAGCATGTCCGACGAAACTCCTCAGATACCTTCACAGGATGATGAACATCTGGATCCGAAAGAAATTGTTCCGGAAGAACATCATGAAGATATCCACAACATTGTTCCTTTAACAGGCCTTTATCAGGACTGGTTCCTGGATTATGCATCGTATGTTATTCTGGAACGCGCCGTTCCGCATATCAACGATGGTTTGAAACCAGTGCAGCGGCGTATTCTTCACTCGATGCGCCGTATGGATGATGGTCGTTACAATAAGGTAGCCAACATTATTGGTCATACCATGCAGTTCCACCCGCATGGCGATGCCTCCATTGGCGACGCTTTAGTGCAGTTAGGCCAGAAAGACATTGTTGTAGATTGCCAGGGTAACTGGGGAAATATCCTCACCGGCGACAGTGCCGCAGCGCCACGTTATATTGAGTCGCGCTTGTCCAAGTTTGCCCTCGATGTAATTTTCAATCCCAAAACCACCGCGTGGAAACCTTCGTACGATGGTCGTAACCAGGAACCTGTGACTCTTCCGGTCAAATTCCCGTTGTTACTTGCCCAGGGAGTGGAAGGTATCGCTGTTGGCCTTGCTTCGAAAATTCTTCCGCATAACTTTAACGAGCTTATCGAAGCTTCTATTTTATACCTGAAAAATCAGCCTTTTGAGCTATATCCCGATTTTCCGACCGGTGGACTTATTGATGTTGCTCGTTACAACGATGGTTTAAGAGGTGGATCGGTAAAAGTGCGCGCCAAAATAAGCAAACTCGATAAGAAAACGCTTGTAATTAACGAGGTACCTTTTGGACGAACAACATCCTCCTTGATCGAAAGTATCCTGAAAGCCAACGAAAAAGGCAAAATTAAAATCAGGAAAGTTGATGACAACACCGCCGCCAACGTTGAAATACTTGTGCATCTTGCTCCCGGTATCGACCCCGATAAAACCATTGATGCGCTTTTTGCTTTTACCGATTGCGAAATTCCTGTTTCGCCCAACGCATGTGTAATCGAGAACGATAAGCCAAGATTTCTGGGTGTAAGCGAAATTTTAAAAATTTCGGCCGATAACACACTCAACCTTCTTAAGAAAGAGCTGGAAATCCGCATCAACGAGCTGGAGGAAGATTGGCACATGGCATCGCTCGAAAAAATCTTCTTCGAGGAAAAGATATACCGTGAACTTGAAAAAGATGTCGAAACCTGGGAAAAGGTTGTCGATGCCGTTGAACGTGGCTTCGATCCATTCCGGAAACTTTTCCGCAGAGAAATTACCCGCGACGATGTGCTGAAACTTACCGAAAAGCCTGTAAGAAAAATCTCCCGTTTCGATATTAAAAAAGCCGATGAACTTATCAAAGGCATAGAGGACGAACTTGTAAAGGTGCGTTATAACCTCGTGAATATTGTTCCTTACACCATCAAGTATTTTGAGGATATCCGCCGTAAATACGGTAAAGGCCGTGACCGAAAAACCGAGATCCGCAGCTTCGATAACATTGAAGCTACCATGGTGGTGGTTGCCAACGAAAAGCTGTATGTTAACTGGGAAGAAGGCTTTGCCGGCACCGGACTGAAAAAAGACGAATACATTTGCGATTGCTCCGATATTGACGATGTGATTGCTATCCGCAAGGACGGGACTTATATCATCACCAAAGTATCGGAAAAAGCGTTTCTTGGCAAAGAGCTGCAATATGTAAATGTTTTCAAGAAAAACGACAACCGTACCATTTATAATGTGATTTACCGCGATGGCAAAAACGGCCCTATCATGATGAAGCGCTGTGCCATTACCGGAATCACCCGCGATAAAGAATATACCTTAACCAAAGGCTCGCCCGATTCGCGGCTTCTGTATTTTACTGCTAATCCCAACGGCGAGGCAGAAATTGTGCGCATTATCCTGCGACCGCGTCCAAGGTTGAAAAACCTCGATATGGATGTGGATTTTGGTGAACTTGCCATCAAAGGCCGCGATGCCATGGGAAACATCCTTACCAGGTATGCAATTCATAAAATTCTGCTGAAAGAAAAGGGAGGCTCAACATTGGGGGGCGAAAAAATCTGGTTCGACGAAACGGTTTTACGTCTCAATTCCGATGGCAAAGGCAGCTTCCTTGGCGAGTTCAGGAATGGCGACAGGCTGCTGGTGGTTACCAAAGGTGGTATGTACCGGTTGAGCAACTTCGAGCTGTCTAATCACTTCGAAGATGACCTTCTGTTTGTTGAGAAATTTAATTCGGGAAAGATTTATACCGCTGTATATTACGACGGTGAACAAAAATATTATTACCTAAAACGCTTCAGTTTCGAAGCTACCGATAAGCTCACA
Source organism: Bacteroidota bacterium (assembly GCA_023429135.1). Lineage (GTDB taxonomy): Bacteria > Bacteroidota > Bacteroidia > Bacteroidales > JAAUTT01 > JAAUTT01. The sequence goes on from JAEYWD010000024.1 coordinate 285,546, forward strand.
AACTTTACTGCTGAGGATACAGGTTCCAGGTTAGTGCTTATCTCGGGCGAACCACGGCCACGATTCGAAATTAAATATGGGGGCCCGCATAAAACAAGGCCGAAAGATATTATTGTTGCCGACGAATTTATTGCCATAAAAGGCTGTAAAGCCAAAGGAAAACGTTTAACCACATACGAAATAGGCAAAATTACCGAAATAGAACCTTTGGAGCCACCTCAGAGTCCTGAACCAGAAGAACCGGAACCTACCGATGAAGGCCCGGATTTCGATCCTGATGCTGACGATAGCGCCTCACAAATGAGTTTGAATTTATAGCCTAACCGAAAAAAATGGTCGAATTTTTCGGTTACGATCGAAAAATTTGATCTATTTTTTCGGTTACGATCGGGAAAATCTATAATTTTGTGGTCGTAAAAATTTTTATTATGATCCACAGAGTTTTAGAAAATGTTATTGCAAAGCACTTTTTCCGTGGAAAAGCAGTCATCATCACCGGGCCACGGCAGGTTGGTAAAACAACTCTGGTGAACCGATTAAGCGATTTGGTTGGGGAGAAAACATTATGGATAAACGGCGACGAAGCCGATACAAACGATTTGCTTGCCAATGCTACCTCCACCCGGTTAAAAGCCCTGATTGGAAACAATAAGCTTCTGGTAATTGATGAAGCCCAAAAGATCAGCAATATAGGGCTTACCCTGAAGTTAATTATTGATAACCTGAAAGATATACAGGTTATCGTTACAGGGTCCTCTTCTTTGGATATAGCTAACCATCTGAACGAACCTCTTACCGGACGAAAATTCGAGTACAATCTTTTTCCACTATCTTTTGGGGAAATGGTGAGCCATACTTCCGAACTGGAAGAGAGCAGACTTTTGGAGCACCGCCTGGTTTATGGTTATTATCCTGATGTTGTCAACAATCCAGGCGAAGAACAGAAGATGATTCAGCTTATTTCGAACAGTTACCTGTACAAAGACATACTGGCACTTGAACAAATCAGAAAACCTGTTTTAGTGGACAAAATGCTTCAGGCTTTGGCCTTGCAGATGGGGAATGAAGTTTCGTATAATGAATTAGGACAGCTTGTTGGCGCGGATAAAGAAACAATTGAAAAATATATTGATTTACTTGAAAAGTCATTTGTAATCTTTACCCTTCCGAGCCTTAACCGTAATATGCGCAACGAGCTCAAGAAAGCCAAGAAAATCTACTTTTGGGACAATGGTATTCGCAATGCGATCATTAAAAACTTCAATCCGCTCAACCTGCGTCAGGATGTTGGGGCTCTATGGGAAAACTTCGTAATTACAGAACGGATAAAATTCAACCATTACCGGGAGTTATACACAAACAAATGGTTTTGGCGAACCATAACCCAGCAGGAGATAGACTTTGTGGAAGAATACGAAGGCAAGCTACACGCTTACGAGTTCAAGTGGAACAATGATAAAGTCCGTTTCCCGAAGTCGTTTGCAGAAGCTTATCCTGACAGCGAGTTCAGGCACATTACCCGTAAAAATTTTAAAGAGATTATTTTGTAAGCCTATTGCCAAAAAGGATACCACGCCTGAAGTAACCTGTATTAAAATCCTTCTCCTTGAGGAGAAGGATTTAGGATGAGGCCTCAGTTTGCAACCTTCAACTGTTCGCCCAACACCTCGTTCATGCTTCCCTGGCGGTAACCTTCGAGATCCACGGTCACATATTTATAACCGAGGTTCTTGGCTTTATTCACCACCTGTGTTCGCACATCGTCTTGAAAGAATTTAGCAATATGCGAAGGCTGTACTTCAATTTTAAGGGTATTTTTCTGGTGACGGGCGCGGATATTCCGGAAGCCTAAATCATAAAGGAAATTCTCGATTTCATCTACAACGCGAAGCTTTTCTATATCAATATTTTCACCGTAAGGGAAGCGAGACGAGAGACAAGCCAACGCATCTTTGTCCCAGGTAGGTAATCCCAGCATTTTAGAAAGTTCACGGATTTCGGCCTTTGTAAGTTCGGCCTCCTGCAGCGGGCTGCGTATTCCTTTTTCATCCAGCGCTTTCATTCCCGGCCGGTAATCGCCTTTGTCATCGAAATTGCTTCCATCCACAAAATTTTTGAATTGGCGACTTTCAGCGACTATACGCGTAAAAAGTTCGCTTTTACAGAAATAGCAACGGTTTACCGGGTTATTTTTAAATTTTTCGTCTTCGAGCTCATTGGTCTCAATGATTTTGATACGGGCACCGATAACCGCAGCAGTTTCCTTTGCCCTTTCAAATTCCCGCGAAGGATAAGTAGGTGAAATAGCCAGAACCCCGTAAGCATTATCGCCCAGCACGTCGTGGGCAACTTTTAAAAGAAAAGCACTGTCTACCCCGCCGGAGTATGCAACCACAACCTCTTTCATATCGGAGAGAATGGCTTTAAGCTTCTCGTATTTTTGTATCGTATCCATAACTTCAAAAAATAAAGACAAATTTATCCTTTTTTATTCAAATAACTTCTAAAGCTTTACAAAATCGTAGGTTGTAAATTCCAGGAAATCGGCAACACGCAAAATCAGGGACTTTACTTTGTTGTTTTCAATATTAAAATCCCATGGCTTTATTCCGTATGTCAAATCGCTGAAGGTACAAAGAAACCTGCCAGCACTCATATATTCCAGAGTTGCCGACTTTTTAGTATGGTGCTCAAAACTTACTTTTAGTTTACCGGAAGTTTCTGTAATGTTTAGGTATCCATAAACTGGATGGGAGTATTTGCCGGTGTATTTTTTCAAGTCTGTATTGGCCGGTTTTTTCATAACGGAATCTTTCCAGGCGTTAAATTCTGACAGATCCCTGCTCATCGATCGTTTGTAATAGCCGTTATAAACAGAACTATAATTGCGGAAAGGCAAACCCATATAGGCATCGAGAATTTCCCAACGGAGGGCTTCATAAAAATAATTCTGATCGGTATTTGTAAGAACAACAATTCCTAATTTCTCGGTGGGAACAAGTGTTACAGAAGTTACAAAGCCATTTACTCCTCCATTGTGATAAACAATCTGTTTCCCCTCATAATCCTGGAGATCCCAGCCAAGGCCATATAGGCGAAAATGACTCCGGTTGAACAAAGGCCTGGCATTGCCAATGATCGACTTTGGAGTTTGAGAGGTTTTTATGGCAGGGTAGGGGATTACCGGTTTATTTCTGAATTTTCCGCTGTCGAGCAGGCAAATAAGCCACTTCGACATATCCTGGACTGAAGACCCCATTGAAGCTGCTGCTGCAAGGTTGTCGATTACCGGGAATGGAAGCTTTTTAATTGTATCAAAAACAAGCGTATATGGAGTTGCAATATTGCTTTGCTTAGGTAAATCGGCCGAAAGAGGAATGGTTCTGCTCATTTGCAAAGGTGTGAGAATTTTATCTTTAAGATTCCCTTCCCATGTTTCTCCGGTGATTTTTTTCATAACTTCAGCAGCAATTGTGAATCCGGCATTGGTATAGCCCCATTTGGTCCTGAAGTCGTAGGTTGGAGTAAGCTGTCCGAATTTCTGAATCACTTCCTCGTTTTTCAAATCGGAATCCCAGTACATAAAATCACCTTGGAAGGTTTCCATACCTATGCGGTGGCAGAGAATATCGGTGAGATTTACCTGGTTTGCCACCCATGCATCTTTCATTGTAAAGCCAGGGATCCATTTTACAACTTTATCGTCCATGGAACATTTCTTTTCGTTCGCCAGCATGGCCATCAGAGTACCTGTAAAAGCCTTGGTATTGGAGCCTATCATAAATATCGTGTTCTCATTCACGGCATCTTTCTTTTCCAGGTCGCATAATCCGTAACCTTTTGCCAGAACTATTTTTCCGTCTTTTACTATTGCAACGGCAATTCCTGGAATTTTCCATGTTTTTAATGCTTCATTAATATAGTTGTCCAGACTATCTTTAACAAATCTCCGTTCAATCTCCTGCGCAGGTAGATTTGCAAATAGACAAAAAACAATGGTTAAAAGAACTAATTTCTTCATATATACAGATTTATTTGGATTATTCAAAAATCAGATGCCTTGTTTGGTAATCAGATGAATCAAATGTATTAAATTTACATGTATTTATTTTCATGCTGTACATTTACAAGTTTCAGTACTTTAATATTTTTCCTTAGCTTTGTACAAAATCAATTTAAATTATGGATTACGATTATAATTCTTCGAGAAGTAGAATGATACTTCCCGAATATGGCCGCAACATACAGAAAATGGTAGAATACCTCAAAACCATTCAGGATCGTGATGAAAGAAACCGTATGGCGCAGGCTGTCATTAATGTTATGGGCAACCTCAATCCTCACCTCCGCGATGTGATGGATTTTAAGCATAAGTTGTGGGATCACCTGGCCATTATAGCCAATTTTGAACTGGATATTGACTTTCCTTACGAAATTCCAAAACGTGAAGTTCTTTTTGAACCACCCAGAAGAGTTGCTTACAATCAATCGAACCTGAAATTCCGTCATTATGGAAAGGTGCTTGAAAACTTCGTGAAGGCCGCTGCCAAGATGCCTCCGGGTCCCGAGAAGGACTCTTATGTGCATACAATAGCCAATCACATGAAAAAGTCATATCTTACATGGAATAAGGAAATTGTGAGCGACGATGTGATCTTTAAGGATATGTACACCCTTTCGAACGGCCAGATTCAGCCACGTCTGGAATTAAAACTTCACGAAACCCGCGATATTCTTAATAAAGCAAAGCAGCAACAGCCTCAGCAACAGCAAAGGAGTCATCATCCTAAAAAGAAATAGATTGTTGGCTCTAGACTTAATCTGACTTTCCATGGCTACGTTTGAAATAAAAGGAGGCAAACAACTTAAGGGTGAAATTTTCCCACAGGGAGCAAAAAACGAAGCGCTACAGGTTATCTGCGCCTGTTTACTCACTCCTGAACCGGTTACAATACGTAACATTCCCGATATCAAAGATGTCAATATCCTGATTGATGTGTTGAGGGAGCTTGGAGTTAAAGTGAACAGAATCAATTCAAACGATTACACATTTCAGGCCGACGATATAAATATTGGATATCTGTACGAACAGTCCCTCAAAAGCAAGGCGTCAAACCTTCGTGGGTCCATTATGATTATTGGTCCGCTACTATCCCGTTTTGGTGTGGGTTATATTCCTCGCCCCGGTGGAGACAAAATCGGACGTCGGCGTCTTGATACTCACTTCATTGGATTTCAGAAGCTTGGCGCAGAATTTAGTTACGACCCCGTTGATAATTATTATAAGGTAAATGCCAAAAATCTTGCAGGCAGCTATATTCTGCTCGACGAGGCCTCAGTAACCGGAACAGCCAATATACTCATGGCGGCTGTACTTGCCAAAGGAATCACAACCCTCTATAATGCGGCATGTGAACCCTATATTCAGCAGCTTTGCAAAATGCTTATCAGTATGGGCGCGAAGATTCAGGGCGTTGGTTCTAACCTCCTTACCGTCGAAGGTGTTGAATCTCTGGGAGGTTGCGAGCATACTTTGTTGCCCGATATGATTGAAGTTGGCAGCTTTATTGGAATGGCTGCTTTTACCCATTCCGATATTACCATCAAAAATGTATCGTTCGAAAACCTTGGAATTATTCCAACTCAGTTTGAACGCATGGGGATTGTCATGGAAAGGATAAACGATGACATCCATATACCCGCTCAGGATTTATATGAAATTGAAACCTTTATCGACGGTTCCATTCTTACCATTGCCGATGCTCCATGGCCCGGATTGACTCCCGACCTCCTGAGTGTTTTTCTTGTGGTTGCCACACAGGCAAAGGGGAGCGTGCTTATTCATCAGAAAATGTTCGAAAGCCGTTTGTTCTTTGTCGATAAGCTTATCGATATGGGCGCTCAGATCATTCTTTGCGATCCGCACAGGGCTACTGTAATCGGGTTAGCCAATAAAATGAAATTGAGGGCCACAACTATGACATCGCCCGATATCCGTGCTGGGGTTGCCTTGCTTATAGCTGCCCTTTCGGCCGAAGGTACCAGTGTAATTCATAACATAGAACAGATTGACCGTGGATATGAACTGATAGACGAACGCCTCAACAAACTTGGCGCTCAAATAAAAAGAGTTCAGTAAATGAACTTTCATTAAAAAAATTTGTTCCAAAGCAAAATAATAATATGACACGCACAATTATCATAGCCATTATTGTCCTTGCAGCATTTGCGGGATTTACAAAGTTTACCAATTATCTGGTCGCGGGTAAAAGTCAGAGCTCTGCACCGGCAGTTGGTTCCATGGCTCCCGAATTAAAATATTCAAATCCTGAAGGGAAAGTAATTAGTTTGTCTTCGTTGAAAGGGAAACTTGTACTTGTGGATTTCTGGGCATCATGGTGCCCTCCCTGCAGAGCCGAAAATCCCAATCTGGTTAAAACCTATCAGGCCTTTAAAGACAAAAATTTTACCGCAGGGAACGGATTTACAATTTACAGTGTATCGCTCGATAAATCTAAAACAGGCTGGGTAAATGCCATTAAAGCTGACGCATTGGAATGGCCGTACCACGTAAGCGATTTGAAATACTGGGATTCGGAAGGAGCCGCAAAATATGGAGTGAACCAGATTCCTTCAAACTTTCTGGTTGATGCCAATGGGAAAATAATAGGCAAGGACCTGATGGGAGAGGAGCTTTCGAAAAAACTTGGATCTCTTGTAAAAAAATAAGCTTGACGCAGAACACTGGAAAGCCAATCTGAGAAGGTTGGCTTTTTTTGTGCCAATTTGACGTCAATCTCCTTTGGCAATAAATTTGTTTAGGGGCAATGAACAATTTAAAATTATGAAATTCATAAAGAAATTAAATATGTCCAAAACTAAGAATAAATCGACCTTGAACGAAGGAAAGGCAGAGAATGACGTAAAAATGAATGAGGAGAAAAAAGTTGAAACCGACAATAATGCAGCTACCGAAGCTGCTGCAACTGAAAATATGACAGAAACTGATGTTGCTGCTGAATCGGAAGCTCAGGAGACCCGTTCCACAGTAGATGCAACAGAGCAGTTGATGAATCAGGTGAAGGAATGGCAGGAAAAATACATCCGGTTATCGGCCGATTTTGACAACTTTCGCAAACGTACTATGCGCGAAAAAATGGAGCTGATTAAAACCGCGAGTGAAGATACCCTGGTTAGCATTCTTCCTGTGATCGATGATTTTGAAAGAGCCATTAAAGCCATGGAAAACGTCACCGAAGTTGTTCCGGTAAAAGAAGGCGTGGTGTTGATCTATAATAAATTCAATGAAACTCTCGCTCAAAAAGGGTTAAAACCTATAGACGCACAAAATCAGGAATTTAATACTGATCTTCACGAAGCCATTACAAAAATTCCTGCACCCGACGAAAGTCTTAAAGGTAAAGTAGTTGACGTTATCCAGAAGGGATATATGTTACAGGATAAAGTGGTACGCTTTGCAAAAGTAGTAGTAGGCGAATAATTTTTGGTAATATTGTGAGGTAAAATAAAGTCAATGGCAAAGAGAGATTATTACGAAATACTGGAAGTTTCCAGGAATGCGACGAAAGAAGAAATAAAAAAAGCTTACCGTCAGCAGGCGTTGAAGTTTCATCCCGACAAAAACCCAGGAAATAAGGAAGCTGAGGAGAAGTTTAAAGAAGCAGCCGAGGCTTACGAGGTTTTAAGCGATGATGAAAAGCGCTCGCGTTACGACCAGTTTGGTCATGCCGGAGTTGGAGGTGCAGCAGGAGGTGGTGGCTTCGGTGGCGGCGGCATGACCGTGGAAGACATTTTTGAGCATTTCGGAGATATTTTCGGAGGATTTGGCTTTGGCGGCTTCGGCGGAAGTGGCGGTGGTCGCCGTTCGCGTAATGTGAACCGTGGGTCGAATCTGCGTGTGAAAGTAAAACTTAACATGCAGGAAATTGCCCAGGGTGTTGAAAAGAAGTTAAAAGTTAATAAATACGTTTCGTGCTCTCATTGTAAAGGTACCGGAGCCTCAGGAGGTAATGCCTACACAGAATGTAATACCTGTCGCGGAACAGGTCAGGTTACCAGGGTAACACAAACATTCCTGGGACAGATGCAGACTACACAGCCTTGTCCTACCTGCGAGGGTGAAGGGAAAATCATTAAATCGAAATGTACCCACTGCTATGGTGAAGGAATTGTTAAGGATACGGAAATTGTAACCATTAATATTCCTGCCGGTGTTGGAAATGGTATGCAGATGTCCGTCAGCGGAAAAGGTAATGCTGCGCGCCGGGGAGGGATAAATGGCGATTTGCTGGTGCTTATCGAAGAAGAGGAGCATCCGGAGTTGATTCGCGATGGGAACGATCTTATTTACAATCTCTATCTTACCATTCCCGATGCTATTCTTGGGGCCACTATTGAGGTACCTACCATTGATGGTAAAGTAAAAATTAAGATTGATCCTGGAACACAGCCCGGCAAAATTCTACGCTTACGCGGAAAGGGCTTACCCGAGGTTAATAGCTATGGTAAAGGCGATCTGCTTGTAAATATCAATGTATGGATTCCAAAAAATCTGGGTAAAGAGGAAAAGAAAATATTCGAGAAATTTGCTGAATCGTCTGCCTTCAAGCCCAATCCCGACAGCTCCGATAAAGGATTTTTCGAGCGCATGAGAAATTATTTTGAACAATAATGGTGTAATCGGCAAATTATATACCTTGCATTGTATTTACAGCGTTTATTAAGAAACTAATTCTATGAACATATTCGAAGCCCATAGCATTGTTAAAGCTTATGGAGACTTTACCGCACTTAACAATGTTACGGTTTGCATCCCCGAGAACTCAATTTACGGATTACTAGGACCTAACGGAGCTGGCAAAACCACCCTAATCCGAATCATGAACCAGATTCTAGAGCCCGACCAGGGACATCTTTTCTTCCAAAACCGGGCTTTAAAACCCGACGACGTTTTTGCTATGGGGTATCTTCCCGAAGAAAGAGGTCTTTATAAGAAGATGAAAGTTGGAGAGCAAGCATTATATTTGGCACGGCTTAAAGGAATGTCAAAAAACGATGCGCTCAAAAAACTAAAATACTGGTTCGAAAAATTTGAGATACAAAGCTGGTGGGACAAAAAGGTCGAAGAACTTTCGAAAGGTATGGCCCAAAAAGTGCAGTTTATTGTTACAATTCTTCACGATCCCAAATTCCTGATTTTCGATGAGCCATTCAGCGGATTCGATCCCATTAATGCAACGCTTATGCGCGACGAAATGCTGAACCTTAAAGCTCAGGGGGCCACCATAATACTTTCGACCCACAATATGAACTCGGTTGAAGAGCTTTGCGATAACATTACGCTTATCAATAAGGCACAGGCCGTACTCGAAGGGGATGTAAGAGAGATCCAGAATCGTTATAAGCCGGATGTTTTCGAGATAAGTTATAAAGGCGACCCACAAGTTTTTCAGAAGTGTTTGAATTCAAAATTTGAACTGCTTGAACAAACCGAACGAAAGGAGATTTTTTCGGTCAGGGTGAAAAATATTCATGCTTCGGGCGATAATGAGTTGCTGAATTTAATTCTGCCACACGTTCACGTAACCTCTTTTACTGAGGTATTGCCAAGTATGAACGATATTTTTATCAATGCCGTTGAATCATCGAACCTGAATTAATCTGCCATGAACAAGATATTTTTAATCATATCCCGCGAATATCTTACCCGTATTAAGAAAAAATCTTTTATAGTGATGAGCATACTGGGCCCGCTTTTATTTGCAGCCATGTTTGTTATTCCTATCTGGATGTCGACACGGGAGAGCGATGAAGTAAAAAAAATTGCTGTAATCGACAGCACCATGGAGTTCATAAATCAACTTGAAAGTGAGCATCAAAAACATTTAATTTTTGTATATCAGCCCAATTTTACATTGGAACAGTACAAAAAAGACATGAAAAACAACAAAGAATACGATGCCGTTCTTTATATCCCGAGAATTCTGCCATATTCACCTAATTCGGCTCAACTTGTTTCGCACGGACAAATAAGTTTTAGTATTACTTCCTACATTACCTCAAAGCTAGAAACTCTGCTTACCGAAAAGAAGATGCGTGCTTTCGGTATCGATAATTTCGAGAAAATAATGGCAAGTGCTAAAACCAAAATAAATCTTCAAACCATTACTATTTCAGAACGAGGTGAAAAGAAAAGCAATGTTGAGGTAAATATGATTATTGGTTATGTACTTGGATTGCTCATATATATGTTCATATTTATGTTTGGCGCTCAGGTGATGCGTGGGGTAATCGAAGAAAAAACAAACCGGATTGTAGAGGTTATCATTTCGTCGGTTAAACCTTTTCAACTAATGATGGGCAAAGTGATAGGCATTGCACTTGTAGTTCTTACGCAGATTTCGTTCTGGATAATTATGACCGCTACACTGTATTTGATAGCCAGAGCTGTTTTATTGCCCGAAGTGGATATGAGTCAGTTGCAATCGGCAGCTCCGCAAAGTATTATGAATCCGTCTTCATCTATGTCGGCTATGCAAAATGCCACACCGGCGGTTACCATGAACAAAACACAGGAAGCTTTTGCAAAGTTTGATAGTATTCCCTTCGTAAAGATTATCGGGTGGTTTATCTTTTTCTTTATTGGAGGTTATTTACTCTACGGTTCTTTTTTTGCTGCCATAGGTTCGGTTGTAGATAGTGAAACCGACACACAGCAGTTTATGTTGCCAATAACCGTACCGCTCCTGCTGGGCCTTTTTGTTATGTTCTACACCTTGAATAATCACGACAGTAGTATTGCTTATTGGTTCTCCATATTCCCGCTAACATCACCCATTGTGATGATGGCGCGCATCCCTTTCGATGCGCCAAACAGCGAGATCATCCTTTCAGCAGTGATACTTATCCTTACTTTTATTGGCGCAATCTGGATGGCGGGTAAAATTTACCGCACAGGTATTTTAATCTATGGAAAGAAAATAGGATACAAGGAGATTTTTAAGTGGTTGAAATACAAACATTAATTTTATTTGTATCTTCACCAACTAAACTACCTGACCGCGATGACACTCAACCTTTCGGATAACGAAATTCTTACCCGAATAAAAAAAGGCGACGAAAAAGCTTTTGAAGCCCTGTATAAGAGCTTTTTCTCAATGCTTTGCATGTTTTCGTACAGGTATGTGAAAAAAGTTGAAATAGCCGAGGAGATTGTTCAGGATGTGTTTTTTCATATTTGGGAAAAGCGCAATCAATTTGAATTAACAACATCATTTAAATCGTACCTGTATAAGTCAGTACACAACAACTCGCTGAAACATTTGCGGCATCAGAAAATTGTATTGGCTTACGAGAACAGCACAACTTTTTCGGGTTCCGAAAAGGTAACCGGTCAGAATTTTCTGGAAGAGTCCGAAGTTTACCAAATACTCCACGGGGTGATCGACGAGCTCCCGGAACGCACGCGCGATATCTTCCAACTTAACAGGTTTAAAGGATTGAAATACCAGGAAATAGCCGATTATATGCAAATTTCGGTGAAAACTGTGGAGGCCCACATGAGCAGTGTTTTAAAGATTTTACGTAACAGGTTGAAGGACTACGGTACTTTTACCCTTGCAGCATTTTTTGCAAATTTTATATAGGGTTCTTCCTGATAAAGGGTTCTTTATGATGGAGAATGATAGAATGAATAAGACGATGGACGAAATTAAACTGGTAAAATATTTATCGGGAGAGTTGAATGATTTGGAAGTTAAAGAAGTTGAACTGTGGCTTGAGACTCCCGAAAATAGAACTGAATTTGATAAAATAACTCAACTATGGGAAGGCGCAGCAACTCTCAAAGAAGCTGAACTTTTCCAAGCCGATAAAAGCTGGAATGGACTTAAAGAACGGATGAAAGCTCATGATACGAAAGGAAATCGTGAGCGTAACCTCTTCATTTTGAAATATGCAATTGCAGCATCATTTCTTGTGATATTGGGAATTGCATCGTTCTTTTATTTTCAGGATAACAAATCCGGTAAAGTTATCCAGCACATTGCCGGTAATTCGAAGCTTTTGAAACCGGTCACCTTACCCGACGGAACTACTATTTACCTGAATCGTAACACCAGTCTCTCTTACAATAAAGAATTTAATGGGAAGGACAGAACAGTTACGCTAACCGGGGAAGCTTTTTTCGATGTTGCCAAGGATGCTTCAAAACCATTTATCATTAAAACTGCCACTACCGAAATTAAAGTAGTGGGTACCTCGTTTAATGTAATGGCTTATTCGGAAAGCGACAGCGTTTTGGTATCGGTGCAATCGGGTATTGTGGAAATGTATCCTAAATCGGATAAAGAATCAAAAATACGCCTGGCAGTTGGTAATGAAGGAACATTTGTTAAATCGGCCCAAAAACTTCGGGCTAACAAAACTTTCGATTCCAATATTATGGCGTGGAGAACCAATCAGCTAAAATTCAGGGATGCAAATATGGAATATGTATCAAAGGCTCTGAGCCATGCCTTTGGAAAGGAATTTCAGTTTGAATCGGGCAATTTTAAGAACTGCCGCCTTACAGCAAATTTTAATAATCAGTCGCTCGATGTAATTCTTAAAGTAATTCAGGAGACATTTGGAGTAAAATGCTCTAACCAGGGCGATGTTTATATATTGAGCGGACCCGGATGTTAAAGCTATATGGGCAGGTTAAGGAAATATTTGATATTGATTATCCTTTACCTGGGATGCATTAAAGCCTCGGGCCAAAATTCAATTCTTTCCCAAAAATTTTCGTTTCAGTTCAATCAGCTTCCTCTTGAAGCTGCGCTGGATACTATCACCCAAAAAACAGACTACAGCTTTTCCTATAACTCGGCCTTAGTTCAAAATATAAAGGTGGTAACGGCAAATTATAGAAATCTGCCACTGCAGGATATTCTTAAGGATATATTTAAAGGGCAGGAACTCAATTTCAAAGAGGTTTGTAATTATATAGCCATTACACGAAAGCTATCTCCCGATGATACTCCCGATCTGTTCTCAACTTATATCGATTCATCCGCATATTACTACATTCAGGCCCGTGTATTTGATAAAAGCGAAAAAAAGCCTGTACCTTACGCCAATGTTGTTCTGAAAGGCCGGAATCTGGGAACTGTCACAAACATCGACGGCAATTTTACTTTTAAAATACCGGCCGGATGTATCAACGACTCCATTGTAGTCTCATTTATCGGATATAAGTCGGTTTCCCGAAATGTTTCTACTTTCGAAAATGACGAGATTATATACATGGAACCTGTTTCGGTAGAGCTAAGCGAAGTAGTGGTGAAACATTACGAACCTACCGCGCTTATAAAAATGGCACTTGGTAGAATCTCTGATAATTATAGCTCAACTCCCGAAATGCAGATTGGCTTTTATCGCGAAACCTCAAAGCAGAACAACGATTATATTGTGATTTCGGAAGCTGTATTGAAGATTTTTAAGGCAGCCTATGATAAAAACTATCGCAACGATCAGGTTTCGGTTTATAAGAATCGTAAGAGTCCATTTGTAAAATCTATGGATACCGTGCTCTATAAGCTTCAGGGAGGAATTTACAACAGTTTGATGATTGATTTGGCAAAACACCCCGCCAGCTTTATTTCCGAAGATTATTTCGATACTTACGACTATAAATTCGAGGGTGTTACTCCTTATGGAGATGGTGCCGTGTATGTCATTGCCTTTGATCAGAAGCCACATGTTGCTTATCCACTATACAAAGGTAAAATTTACATCGACAGGGAGTCGCTTGCTATAGTAAAAGCTGAATTTGGAATTAGTCCCATAGGGCTCGATTATGCTACCAGCGTTCTGGTAAAGAAAAGTTCATCTAAAATAAAGGCTAAAGTTCTTGGAGCTAATTACCTGGTGAGCTATTCCAGCCCCGACGATATCTGGAAACTCCACCATGTGCGTGAAGAAATAAAAATACGGGTACGAAAAAAATATAGCTTCTTCAATTCAACCTTTCACTCGGTTTCGGAGCTTGTAATCACCGACTCCGATACCACTTCTGTTAACCGGTTCCGCAGCTACGATCTGATTAAACCCAATCAGGTTTTTGCCGAGGTAAGCGATTCGTACGACGAAAGTTTCTGGGGAAAATTTAATTTCCTTCCGCCCGAAGAAACCCTGGAAGAAGCTTATAGCAAAATTAAAAGTGCTTTAAAGGATAAGCATAAAGATTAAAAAGAGTTTTTTCTGAAATGCAGGCACAAAAAAACCCCTTACAATGTAAGAGGTTTTATTCGTTATTGCGTCAAACTATTAAACTCTGTTAGCACTACCTAACACGTTAACAATTTTGTGTTTGTATAATTCTTTCAGTTTTTCACGAGCTGGGCCAAGGTAATTTCTTGGGTCGAATTCGCCCGGTTTTTCAACAAATACTTTACGGATAGCTGCTGTCATAGCTAAGCGGCCATCACTGTCGATGTTGATTTTGCAAACTGCAGAAGCTGCTGCTTTGCGGAGTTGATCTTCAGAAACACCGGCAGTACCTTCCATTTTGCCACCATATTTGTTGATTTCTGCAACGATATCCTGTGGAACCGAAGAAGCACCGTGTAATACGATTGGGAAACCAGGAATACGTTTTTCGCACTCTTCGAGGATGTCGAATTTCAATGGTGGAGGAAGTTCACCTGGTTTAACCTTGAACTTGAATGCTCCATGTGAAGTACCAATTGAAATTGCGAGAGAATCTACGCCGGTACGTTTCACAAAATCTTCAACTTCTTCAGGACGTGTGTAAGAAGAATGTTCAGCTACAACGTCGTCTTCAATACCAGCTAAAACTCCAAGTTCTCCTTCAACAGTTACATCAAACTGATGTGCATAATCCACAACTTCTTTGGTTAAGCGGATATTTTCTTCGTATGGGAAGTGAGAGCCGTCGAACATTACGCTCGAGAAACCGCTTTCGATACACGATTTTACAGTTTCAAGGCTATCGCCATGGTCAAGGTGAAGAACAATAGGAATTGAAACTCCTAATTCTTTTGCATATTCAACGGCGCCCTGAGCAAGGAACTTAAGCAATGTTTGGTTTGCATATTTGCGTGCACCTTTCGAAACCTGTAAAATAACAGGCGACTTTGCCTCAACACAAGCGCTGATAATTGCCTGCAATTGTTCGAGATTGTTAAAATTAAATGCAGGAATAGCATAACCACCCTTAACTGCATTCTTAAATAACTCTCTCGAATTAACTAAACCGAGTTCTTTATAATGAATCATCTTTTAATTAAATATTAGTTATTTATGCTTTATAAAAGAAGGTAAAATTAATGAAAAACTTAATACATCAAAGTCCAAAATCAGAAAAACATTGAGAATTGTCATCCTCAAAAAAGTGACCTGTTTTTAGCCATTTATTGGGATTGTTGTTTCTGTACCCCGAAATTACTTTTGACACAATGTTAAAACCTAATTTTTCAAAAAATGCGTTGTTTATATATTTCCCTGATTGCTGTTACAATACCTTTTCTTCAAATTCACTCCCAGGTAAAAGGTCTCTCTGCTTCAAAATTAGTATCGTTGACTACACAGCCTGTTCCTTTTCATAAAATTGAGTTCGAACCCTCCTTTTCGTTCTTTAGTGCACATCATCGGTGGACCGATTCGCATGATCGCGAATTGCTTTACAGCAGCAAAGACAGTGTTGAGATAGCAAAGGAACTGGGTTTCAGGTTTACTTATGGTATTGGGGAAAATACTGAAGTGGGCAGCTACATTACTTCAAATACCGGCACACTTGCTCTTAGTTTGAAGCATAAATTTTTCGATAATTCAAAAGTATCCTTTGCGGCTCTGGCAGGTACAACCATATTTTCGCAGGATGGACTTTACAGCCGCCAGCTTTGTAATGATGAGAACGGAATATCTTATACAGGCGGAGTGATTGGTAATGTTATTCTGAATGAAAAATGGTCGGCCGATTTTGATATTCAGAGGCAGGTGTTTGTAAAAAGAGAGTTCCGGTCATCCTGCAGTAATTCTTTTGCTAACTTCGATGTTTCATACAGACCTGTTCCTTCCATCCAGCTTATCAATAGTTTCAATTATTACCATGGTAACGACAGGGCCGAGAAAGCTCTTAGCGACCGTTTTACAATAACTCCGGGTGCGGCCGTTGAATCGTCCGACCATTTTATTGTGGTAGTTGGTATTCCTTTGGATGTATGGGGCAGGAATGCAGAAATCTTTAAAGGAGTAAGCTTTGCATTGACAATACTTTTCGATTAATCGGCATTTAAGAACAGTTCGGGGGTTAGTTTAAATCCCAGAACGAGAATATCGTCCACCTGTTCGTTACGTCCTTTCCATTTACGGAAAGTTTCTTCCAGCTTCGCATGTTGATCGCCGGCTTCGAAATGATGAATGTTCTGAAGCAAGGATGTAAATTGTCTGATGCTGAATTTTTTCCCGTACAATCCGCCAAATTGATGGTAGTATCCATCAGAATACATATAAATGGTATCGTTTGGCTCAATTGTATATTCACCCGAAGAGAAGGGTATAATATCAGGGAAAATGGATACAGGCATTTTATCGCCTTTAAGTTGCAATATTTCTTCATTGCGGATAAGAATCATAGAAGAATTGGCTCCTGTAAACATCATCTTCCTTTTCTCAAAGTCGATGGTAATAACGGACATGTCAATGCCATCTTTGGCTTCCCAAAACTTGTCCTTTTGCTGTAACGAGTCAATAATTCTTTCTCTCAGATGATCCATAATTACATTAGTTCTGGTGATTCCTCTCTCATTAACAATTTCTGTTAAAGCCGATATTCCCAAGATACTCATAAAGGCTCCCGAAACGCCATGTCCGGTGCAGTCGGCAGCAACAATCACCAGTTTGTTATCTTTTCGGGTGAGCCAGTAGAAGTCACCGCTTACAATATCGCGTGGCTTGTATATGACAAACGCCTCCGGAAGATACTGTTTTACCATTTTCAGCGATGGCAGCAGTGAATTCTGAATCTGAAAGGCATACCTGATGTTCTCGATAATGCTCTTGTTTTTGTTTTTAATCAGGTCGTATGCTTTGTTCGCAACATTGTTCTTTTCCTGGATCTGGTCGCGCTGACTGAGAATTTCCTCTTTTTGCATGGTCAGGATTTTATTTTTCTCATCCATGTCGCGGTTATAGTTTGTAAGAACAATGTTGGCCTTCTTCTTTAAACGGTAATTATAGAAAATCAGGAGCGATACTACAATCATCGCGCTGAATCCACTGATGAAATAAAGCTTTAAGGCTTTTTCCTTAAGCAGTTCCTTTTTCTGAATGGCTATTTCCAGCTTGTGCGATTGAATTTCTTTTTCCTTCTTTTCGGTTTCGTAAATTGTTTTTAACCGGGCTATGGTACTATTGCTGCCTTCGTTGAGAATACTGTCTTTAAATATCCTCGATTTTCGGAATGCTTCGAGAGCCTCTTTATAATTTCCTTTTTTAGTGTAAAGGTCGGATAATTTGGAATATGCTCTTTCAATCTGAATTTTGGAACCTATTCTCAATGCCAGGTCCAAGCCTGATTTGATATTCTTTTCTGCCTCGGCAAAATTGCCACTGGTAGTCATTATTTCACCAATATTGATATAATTTGCCGCAGTATAAATTTTGTCGCCCAGCCGCTGGTTTAATGCCATCGACTTTTGGTACATCTCGATGGCTTTTGTATAGTTATGTTGTTTGAAATAGGTTTCGCCCAAACTGTTATAACAAATCGAAACGCCTTTTTCGTTATCAATGGATTGATTAACCTTCAGCGATTCGTTAAAATATTCAATTGCTTTTTTAAAGTTATTTTGTTCGGCAAAAACATAACCTATATTATTCAGATTAATGGCTTCTCCAAGTGGATTATTGTTTTTTTTCTCACCTTCCAGAGCTTTCTGGAAATTTTTTAAGGCCTCGGAATAATTACCTTGAGAAAGAAAAATATTTCCGAGACTATTTGTCGATATACAAACACTAGGCTGATCGTTTAATTCTTCAGCAATGGTGAGAGCTCTCAGATGAAATTCGGTTGCTTTCGAAAGTTCGTCCAGTCGACGATAAACTACTCCAATGTTGTTCAGAATGATGGCTTTTTCTTTGCAGATACCATAAGGAGTGATATATTGTAAAGCAAGATTATGATTGTTAAGAGCCGAATGATAGTTTGATTGATTACGGTCAATTACACCCAGATTATCGTGAGCCATGGCAATTCCCTTTTTGTAATTTGCACTCAATGCAAGATTAAGGGCTTGTTTGGCGTAGGCAGACTCATCCTCGGGCGAAATTTTTCCTGAGGAACGTGCTATATTTAAAAGAAGATGTACCCTTAGTGAATCGTTAATTTCCGATTTATATGCAGCTTTCAGGCTGTCAAGCTTTTTGGTCTGACTAAAAGCCTGGTCAAGTGAGATTAGAATGAAGAGGTATAGGGTAATAACCTTTATATTCATCAAATCCGGGTTTTAGGTTGTGAAAATACAATTTTTTTGCCTTCCGGCAGCAGGTATAAAATAAAAAACCCCAGGAAGTTTCCCGAGGTTTTTGGGTGAAAGACCGGGTTCGAACCGGCGACTTCCAGAACCACAATCTGGCGCTCTAACCAACTGAGCTACATTCACCATTTTAGCGGTGCAAAGATAAATATTTATTTTTATCAAATCCAAGCGGATTTAAAAAAATGTTATCTACTTTTGTGGATATATAGGCTCTTCAGATCGTTAACAAACATAAACTTCAGACTTTTGGCATTGAGGTTCAAAATTAATAATGTTTTATCGCTTCAGGTTTTTCAGATTCTGCGGTTTGCTGCTTTTCTGCTGGTTGATGTGTTCTTTGCAAAATCTCACCTTTCTGTCAAAGAGATGGGAGACTGGCACCTTATGCTTTTTATTACAAGTGGAGTAAGTTTTTTCTGGATTTCGGGAATAATTCAATCTCTTATCCCTTTATTTAACAATAATTCCAGCTTTAGATCCACCGAACGGCCCCGGCTTGTAAAATCTCCCGAATTATTCAATGCTTTTATTCTGCTAACTGTATTTAGCGCTGTTTTTACCATACTTATTTTGGTTTTCGGGCATTTTGGTTTTAAATCCAGTTCTTTAGGTCAAATTCCCTATCATAATCTGCTAGCTCTGTATTTCTTTTTCAATTGTCCCGGGGCGTTAATCGAATATATTTATCTGCTTAAAAATAAGCCTTATCACATTTTTTATTTTGGGATTATTTCCTTTGTATTAATCCTGTTAGCAGTTTGTATTCCTGTTTTATTAGGATTTAATATTATTTACAGTATCTGGGGACTTATCATTTTTACAGTGCTTCGTTACCTGCTCCTGATTTTTCTTTTGGTAAAGTACTCTCGTATACAGTTTTCATGGTCGTTTATGAAATCGCACATGAAGTTGGGGTACCCTATAATATTGAGTGCACTTTTAAGTGGTTCAACACAATATATCGATGGTGCTTTAGCATCTTTTGCCGTTGGATCGGAACGTTTTGCGGTCTTCAGAGTAGGAACGGTTGAACTTCCTATGGTAAATCAACTTGCAAACGGTTTGTCCAATGCAATGCTTGTTGGTTTTGCTACTGCTGAAAAGATGAAGTTAACACTCATCGAAATAAGGAAGAAATCGCTCCGGTTGATGCATTATCTATTTCCCTTGTCAATATTTGTTATGATCTTCAGCAGATGGATTTTTACTACTTTACTATATAATGAGAATTTTAATCGTAGTGCGGATATTTTCATGGTTTATCAGCTCATTATTATTTCAAGGTTAATTTTTCCGCATACAATCCTCATAGGTTTGAAGCGGACAAAGGTGCTTCTGAACATTTCCATTATAAGTATTATTCTGAATATTTCACTTAGCCTTATTTTTATAAATGGCTTTTGGTTTATACCTGGATACGGACTTGTAGGTCTCGCTTTGGGTACAGTTTCTGTCCTGGTTCTCGAAAAAATATTTTTGATACTATATAATTACTACAAACTTGGAATTAAGCCCACCGAATATATTCCCATGAAATGGTACTTGTTTTACAGTTCCATGATAATATTGGTTTTCGTGCTGATCGATCACAGGATAATAAAGATTTATTAAAAATTCATTTTTTTTTGCAAATATGGTGGGAATATTTACCTTTGCAACCCAATTAAAAAATTATTAAAGCCTAGAAGCAATGAAAAAGGACATACATCCAAAGAATTACAGGTTAGTGGCTTTCAAGGACATGTCGAACGAACATACGTTTATCACAAAATCTGCGGCTCAAACCCGTGAAACTATCACTATTGACGGAGTTGAGTACCCGGTTATCAAACTTGAAATTTCTAATACATCTCATCCGTTTTACACTGGTAAGATGAAACTTGTTGATAGCGCCGGTCGTGTTGATAAGTTTATGAACCGTTACAAAGATCATTTTAACAAGAAAAAGTAATTGAACTTGCATAAAAGGACTAAAGCTCCAGGCTATTTCAGGTCGGGGAGCTTTTTTTATTTTATTTTTGTTCAAAACTTAACAAATCTTTTATGCAACAATACATCCTTTTTGATGACAGTGCCTGGGGAAAATTATTGCCCTTAACATTCACACGCCCTGTTTCTGAGATCCGAATAGGAATCCTTACCATTCGGGAGAAATGGGAAAAATTCCTTGGTACAGAATTTTCATTCCTTACACAGGATTATCTTTCTGAAAAATATCCCCTCAAAACCGGTTCCAGCAATACTTTTATTAATGGATCTGTTTTACCAACCGTAGCATTGTCTCAGGCAATTAAAAGTCTCCAGCCGGGCGAATGCCTGAAGCACGAATCTGTTTTAATTGCATATAATACCGTTCAACCTCAAAAAGAGGTCCCTTCTGATCTTTCGGCGTTTAAAAACGTGATTGAGTTTTCGGAATCTTTCCTGAAAATAGATCATCCCTGGCAAATTTTCTCAAATAACCGGGTTGCTTTAACTGCCGATTTTGAACTACTGACAAAAGGACGTAAGTCAGCCCCCTTAAGCAATACCAATCGTGTTTCCGGTGCTGAAAATATATTCCTTGAAGAGGGTGCAAAGGTGGAGTTTTCGATAATAAATGCCACCACGGGACCAGTTTATATCGGTAAGGATGCCGAAATTATGGAAGGTTCCATTGTTCGCGGGCCTTTCGCCTTATGCGAGGGTTCAGCTTTAAAAATGGGAGCTAAGATATACGGACCAACAACTATAGGACCCTACTCCAAAGTTGGGGGAGAGGTGAATAACTCTGTACTTTTTGCTTATTCAAATAAAGCCCACGACGGATTTTTAGGAAATTCCGTTTTGGGAGAATGGTGCAACCTCGGTGCCGATACAAATAATTCTAATCTCAAGAACAATTATGAAGAAGTAAAAGTGTGGAGTTATGTCGAAGAACGTTTTATAAGTACAGGGCTCCAGTTTTGCGGATTAATTATGGGCGATCATTCCAAATCGGGGATTAATACCATGTTCAATACCGGTACTGTTGTGGGAGTAAGCGCTAATATCTTTGGCGACGGATTTCCGCGCAATTTCATTCCCTCGTTTGCGTGGGGTGGGGCTCAGGGTTACATGGTTTATAAACCCGAGAAGGCTTTCAGAACTGCCGAATTAGTCTACGACCGCCGGGGAATGAAGCTTTCGGTATCCGAAAAAAGCATTTTAGTTAAGGTTTTTGAAATGGAGGAAAAGTATCGTCGATTTTAGCTGAATTTTAAGCATTTGCATTTTGGCATGTGGATTGAAATACAGAGAGGATAACTATTTTTCATTAGTGTTGTTTTAAGTTTTGCCATTATGGCAGAAATATAATAGGGGTAATTCAATATATGAGCAGAAAGCAAGATAAACCAGGTATTTCGG
>JAEYWD010000070.1 GCA_023429135.1 Bacteroidota bacterium
TTTGATATTCCGATGATACCCTGCCACTGATTCCGGCGATACCCTGCCAATTTATTTTTCGATTTCCACGGCTAAGTTATTCATTTTTTTAATTTCTTTTTTCTCATAGATTCTCCGTTTAATTCTATTCGGTGTGAGGAGTAAACAATCCTGTCAAGGATGGCATCTGCGATTGTATCGTCACCGATTAACCCATGCCAGTCTTTGACGGGTATTTGTGATGTAAATATTATCGATGCACTGTCATATTTGTGTTCTACTATATCCAGTAAAGCCTGTCGTTGCAACTGGTCTATGGCGGTTAAGCCAAAATCGTCGAGGATTAATAATTGTGCGTTTTGTAATTTTTTGAGCAGTGATAAATAATTGCCCTGAAGTTTCGATAGCTTTATTTCATCCATAAGCCTTGCGGTATTAAAATAAAGTGTTTTGAACAGCATGTGGCAGGCATGCATGCCCAAAGCCTGAGCCAGGTAGCTTTTACCACTGCCGGTCGGCCCGGTAATGATGATGTTTTCATTGTGTTTGATAAAATCAAACGACACCAGCCGTTCAAACAAATTCCGGTCAAGGTTCCGGGGATGACTGTAATCAATGTCCCTGATTGCAGATTGGTGCTTAAATTTGGCATTTACAACCAATCCGTTAATTTTTCTTTCCTGCCTGTGTTCCCACTCCTGGTCAACCAGCATGGCAATGTACTGGTCGATGGTGTAATTGTGGTAATTTGCACTCTGGATGTTGTTGTAATAGGCCTGGGCCATACCTGTCATCCTCATTTGTTTCATTTTTTCAATGGTACTGTGATTGTTCATAATTCATTATTTTATTTGTAGTTACCCGTGTTTCTTAAGTTGCTGTGTGGTTTTATATCGTGCTGTATTTGCTGGGGCTGTGGTTCCAAATCGGCATTGTTTTTTAATATGTTGTCGATGATTTTAAAAGAACAGATGTCGTATTGAAGCGCTTTTTTGCATGCAGCTTCGACCCGCTCTTTTGGATATTGGTGTTTCATGGCAATAATCCCCTGTGAGCGTTTAAAACCAATTTCAGGGTAAGGTTGCTGGTCGATTAATTTTCCAACATACGATGCAGTGTTCATTCCGATGGCTGCGGCCATTTTTACAAAAAACTCCTTACTCCACGACTGGTAATACAGGTGGGTGCTCGACAAGTGGTCTTTTATGGTTGAATAACTGCCCCCGCGGTAGCTTTTCGCATGGGTGGCTATACGTTCTTTTTTATAATATATCTCAACGGTGTCGATAGTATGCTGTATTTCAACATCATTGCCGATGTAACGGTAAGGTACGCTGTAGTAATTTTTTCCTTCGCTTAAATAAACATAACCCATCTTTTGCACCTTCGCCCGGTTGTAATACTTGATTTGGTATAGTTCTGCCGGTAGCGGGGCCAGGTGTTGTTTTTCAATTTCGACAAACTGTTTAAAACGGCTTATTCCGGCTGTTTGAAGTTTGTAACTGTTGTAGCGTTCAAGAAGCCCGCTTATCTGTTTATTCAGGTCGGAAAGGCTAAAGAAGGTCATTTTCGACATCTCGTAATAAATGCGCTGGTACACCAGTTTAACTGCCCCTTCGACCAACGCTTTGTCCTGGGGCGAGTACGACCTGGTGGGGTTAATTACACACCCGTAATAATGGCCCATGTCCCTGAAGGTTTTATTGATGACAGGTTCGTATTTTGATGATTTTGTAACAGCTGATTTTAAATTGTCAGGCACGATTGCCTGGGGGACCCCTCCAAAATACGCAAGGCAGTTGCCAACAGATTTTACAAGCGATTCACGCGTCTGGTCATAACTGGCTTCCACATATGTGTATGAGCTTGCAGGCAGGATTCCTACAAAAACCTCTACTTCGCGGATTTCACCGGTTTCTTTGTTTACAATCTGCAGTTTCTTCCCTGCATAATCAATGAAGAGTTTTTCCCCAGCAATATGGGTGAGCTTTCCGCTGACATTTTTACTTTCAACCCAGTCGCTAAATAACTGACAAAACTGGGAATAGCTGTAATGGTCGATATGCTCCTGTTGATACTTGTGCCATAAATGAAGGCGGGTGCACCCCGGGGATTTTAATTTATTTATATATCCTGGAAAAAGCCCGTGCAAAGTGGCGTAGCGATCCCCGTCAAGTGCCTCCTTTGACGGGAAAAGACTTTGAAGTTCATGCTCTTCCAACTTCAACAGTTCGTCAAAACTACGTCCGCTGGATTGGAGCTTTTTTACGTATTCATTCACCGTGTTACGATCAACCCCTATAGCCTGGGCAATCTTACGGTTGGATTTCTTCTTGATTTTTAAAAGCAGTAATTGTTTTACTTTCATAATGTCGATCTGTATTGCAGCCATATTTTCTCTGGTTATTATTTTCAAACCAAAGAAGTACATATAGAAATCGAAAAATGAAAATAAAGTGGCAGTGTTTATTCCGGAACCATTACCCGATTTTGCCTTTTTTATGCTTTTGGCAGTGTTTACTTCGGAATAGTTCCGCGCCGCCACCGCCCGCCCAAATCCAAAACCCACCCAAAAAGTGGCAGCATTTGACCGGAATCACTGGCAGCCTTTCATCGGAATCAGTGGCAGGGTTTGCGCCGGATTATCCAAAGTCAATCGGCGAAAGATAAACGAACTCGCAAATCGATAGAATTTGACATATTGAATATACGAATAGAATTGGAAATTCTTTTTAAAAGAGCTGAATCTCTAAAAATCCAAATTGAAAGAGATAAGTATCCAAATTATTTTTTTTAATCTACAGTAATGTTTATAACTGTTTATTTGAATCATAATTTATTCATGAATTATTATTTGTAGAACTATCTATAACATTATGATATTATATACAGTATTATTACCAATCCGATTTATTTGGTGACTTTGCACTTGCCATATTGATTTTAAGACTATTAATTAGAATATTCATATTCTCATTTAATTGATTAAGAAAATAAATGGATTTTTTCTTTGAGGGTCTTTTCATTGGTTCGATTAACTCTCTAAAATAAAAACTTTCCATAAAGAACTCCATTCCAAGCATATTTTCTTCTAATACAAAATCTGTTATTTCATATTTATATTTACCATTCTTTAAATATACTGAAATCGTAAAATGCAAATCCATCATTGGTGCTTCAATTCCCATGGTTTTACTGTTAAATGGCATTGTCCCCTTTCCTACCATAACTCCTTCCTCTTTATCATCCATCTTAAGAACATCTGTTGCTGATTTGAATGATTTTGCCATCCACTCACGACCGACCATAAATAATTCATCTTTTGTTATTGTACTATCAAGATATACTATATCAGTATAAGTAATTTTACCCGTTAGACTATCAATTGGAAGTACTGGCATGTCAGTTGATTGACAATATAAATTGATACTTAAAACAATAAAGATCATTAGGATTGTTAATTTTATCATTAAATCTTTCATTTGTTTTCTTTTATCCAAGTGTTTAGAGCCGTTTGTGCTTGGTCAATTGCTTTAAAACTTGTATTTATTGATTCATCTGCATATTTGATAATTATGCATTTAATTCCAGCCACTTTGTTTATACTTACATTTCTTTCCATTATGGTAGTATCTGCACCTAAATTCTTTTCGTTCGCTTGGGAGAACTTGTTTATTTCTGTTAAAAAAAAAGACATTTCTTCTAAATTTCCAGAATAAACTACAACTGAAGATAAGCGTCCTGTCCACATTGCAGCATATGCAACTGTATAATAAACTTCTTCTTTCGTTATTTCACCATTTGTATAGGAGATGTTAGCTTTAATATTTGTGTGAGTCAAATTATTATTATAAATCTGAATTGTTTTTATCTCCTGTGCAGTGATAATATTGTATAATGCAAAAATCAGAATAATGGATATGGCTATTATTTTGGTCATTCTGTAATTTATTGCTGACAAAATACACTACTAATTTACAAATAAATTTTGCTTCAATCAAAAAACAAATCCCATAGATTTTAATTCACTTCCTCCTAAAATCCCAAGGCGCAACAGGATTCGGGTGAAACCACAAACCAGTCTTATTTTTACGTGCTTCCTGTTCTAATTTAGCCAGTTCTTCATCCTTGTTGTATTGTTTATAGTGCCATGCCATCCCTTGCTTCAATAGCTCTTTATTAACGTTCACATCACCTACAAAAACAAACCCTAAAGTCCTGCCATATTTGTCCTCACCTGATTTCTGAATCGTAACCTGTTTGCCAAAGCAAAGTTCTGAAACTGCTTGTTTTGCTTTATGTCCGAAATCTTGACCTGATTCAGGGCAGTGAATACCTTCAAGTCTGTTTTTAACC